>CAIQIQ010000010.1 GCA_903871935.1 uncultured Phycisphaerales bacterium | reverse complement strand
CCACGCTGGCCATCACCAGGTCATTGGCCGCTTCACCATACCGGATCAGTTCCACGATTGAAGCAAGGTCGCTCATAGGACTTGGTCTCCTCTTCTGCCACCGGCGGGATCCTGGCCCTCGCCGCCCCCTTATTCAACAACAATCCAATCGCGTTTCTTTCCAGACTGCCGAAGCCGATACCGCATCCCGCGCCATTCCACCATCCCTGTCAGGCACATCCGCAGTGACTTACCAAAGATCCCCAGCAGCATCGCTATCCCCACCGGCCAGAGCAGGGCACTGCGTCTCCGGTTCCCGCTCCATGCATACATCGCCCCCAAGAGCCCCGTCAGCATCACCAGGTGTGTCCCCGCCACCCCCAACCATCCCCACGCGCCAAACGCATTGACCGGATGTATCATCCGCCAGACACTCCACCCAATCGCCGCCCACACGCTATACCAGCACGCCACCACATACGCGCTCCCCGATATGATTCGCCCCGGCGTACCCATCCCGGCCGCGAAGAAGATCCGCGCCCATCCCCGCCGAATCGCCGCCAGCGAGTCATACATCCGCACCGCCGCCAGATGCGTTCCCCACGAGATCCGGACCCGATACCCGCCCTCCTTCAGCAGTTGCGCAAACGCGATGTCCTCGCAGAACCGGTCCCGCACCGACCGATGTCCGCCAATCGCCTCATACACCTGCCGGCGAAACAGCATGTACTGCCCATTTGCAAACGCCACCCGCCGATGATTGTTGTTCGTCAGCGCTGCCAGATGCATCATGTTCAGCGCACAGCCGGCGATTGGAATCAGCAGCCGCTCCCAGAACGACCGGCATTCCAGCTTAGGCAGCAGGCTTACCAGGTCCACACCCTGGTCCAGCGCAAACGCCATCGTCGCCGGCAGCGCATCACGTTCCAGCACCACATCCGAATCCACAAACAGCAGCCACTCTCCCGTGGCCTGTCCCACCCCCACATCCAGCGCATGGCATTTCCCCGTCCATCCTTCTGGCGGGCCTGCCGCGATATGCACCACCTTCAGCCGCCGATCCCCCTGGGACAGTTCATCCATCACCCGCCCCGTCCCATCACTGCTGCGATCATCAATCGCCACCACCTCCAGTTCCGGCCAATCCTGCCCAAGTACCGACCTCAGGCATTCTTCGATGCGCTCCCCTTCGTTCCTCGCTGGAACCAGAATGGTCACCGGTGGCGCCCTCGTCGGCAACGCCATGGCCGGCCGCTGAACCAGCATCATCCGCTTGCGCCCCTTCACCAGGGCGATGCCGAATAGCACGCTCATCAGCGGCCCCGCAGCCACATACAGCCCGAACAGGATGTACTCGGCGAGATTATCCACCGTTGCGCCATCATGACCGACGCGGGCCCCGTGGGCAAACACTAAACTTGGCAACTTTTCTACCTCATCCCACCTATGCTTAGGCAGAGCCGCAGTTCAAGCGACCCGTGGGCCGGCGGCAATTCGAGAATCAGGTTAGAGGGGTCGCCTTTTCTTTTAGGAGTGTTATGCATGCAAGACTTCTGATGTTGCCGTTGTTTCTGACAGGTGCATTGCTGGTAGGCTGTGACAACAAGCCAGAGTCACCCGCGGCAACCGAGGCTGAAAAGACCGCCGCGGACGCCAAAGCCGCGGCCAAAAAAGACACGGCCAATGCGCAGGCTGACGCTGAAAAGGCCGCCGCCGACGCCAAGGCCAAGGCCGACAAGGCTGCCGCCGATGCCAAGGCCAAAGCCGACAAGGCTGCCGCCGACGCCAAGTCCGCTGCCGACAAGTAGCAAGAGCCACAGGCTCAGCGTTGACCGTAACGGTGTGTCGTAAGTGCGACAAGACCTACATTGTCGTGTTGATCCTATGCTACGGCGGGCTCTACGTGGCCTGCCGTGGATGCTACGTTGAGGCGCCGACCGCCCCAAGCAAAGAGGAGGCGGTTGACCTCTGGAACCAAGGCACATTCGAGTAAGCTGCGCTTTTTTTTTCTTCCCGCCGCGTAGTCCAGATCTAGCGTACTCATCTGACGTCGCCAACCCACACGGGGCCGTTCCTGTTGCCGTGGCATAGCCGCTATCGCCCCCGCAGGCAGTTCTGTCACCCACAGAACAGTACTTGAGTGAACTACCCCCGCATTGATGACGTACCCACTTGCGACAGTTGCCATGTTTCGGAGCCGTAGGGAGCCAGGCTCAGTGAAGCCGGCAGATGTGGCAATAGCCTCCTGAGTCAAGGTGGCAATCGCCCGCACACGATGCAATGGTGGGAAGTACCTGAGCATTTCATTTGTTCGGCTTCGATCGATTACGCCAGCATTGCGGTGCCTTTTACAGATGGGGTCACAATGATTTCCTTCGTGTTCGTTACTCTCGTGCTCCTGCATATCTCGCTGCCTTGGCACTCGCTTCATAGCCTTGTGCCTTTGACCGTTCCAGTTCGTCCCTGAGTCCAGCAATGGCTGTGTCCGATTGGGGAGGTGCAATGGTGGGTCCTAAGGTGAGGCGACATCCCACATTTCCAACTGGCTAGCGCTTCGGGCTCGACAAGAGACGGGCCATATCTCCGCCTTCGTGCTTGCCACTCACTATTTGCTTCTGGAAGACCACCGGCAATCCTCTACACTACCCCCATGCGCGGAGTGATCAACATCGTATTGGGAATCATTTTCATCATCGGCGGTCTGACCGGCCGTATGGTCCTGATCGGGACGCAAAGCGGTCCGGCGCTCGCCTTAGTCGGCCTGGCCCTTCTGGGGCTGGGAATCTACCGCATGACGCGCCCGGCCTAGGCCCTGTCTGAAAAACCCATGGCCCGACGATGGGTTTTTCAGACAGTGCCTGGCTTGCCCGTTGCCCCCAATGCGGCTCTGTAATGTCCGCAACATTGTTTTGACTCCCGCCTGCGCCTCCGCTATTCTGCTGGTGCCCAAAGGGGCCACCCGCAACGGGTGGCCATCCTTCCCTGTTGCCCTGCTGCCCCACAAAAGGCAGAGGGCAGACCCAGCAGCCCCTCTCGCCCAGAGGGGCTGTGTTTTCCGCCCTGCCGTGGTGACCGCAATTCACATCACACAATGCACGAGCTTCCTCCGGATTCTGAAATAGAAATCCCGCGATGCGCGTCTATACATCTGTCCGCTAAGGGGAAGCAGTGTCTCGTGCCGATGATGAGCCCGCCTGGGTTCACGAGTTGTTTCGCGAATCCCGCCGCCTAGAGGAGCATGCTATGGGGCCACAGAAACGTCCGTTCAGAATGCCTGATTCTGCGAAGGATCAGCAGTGTCGCAAGGCACCGCCGCAAATTGAACTGCTGGAGCAGCGACAGCTCCTGTCGATGGCACTTGAACACGGCCTGTCGCACGCCATGTTGGGCAGGCCCGCAAGCACGGTTGTTCCTCCGATCCAGGCCGACAGAGGCACTGTGACCGGGCAGATCACCGATGCCAGCGGCAATCCGCTGGCCGATGCGAGGGTTATGCTCATCCCACTGCCAGGGAGCACACCGCACGTTCCCGGACGGGGGGCATTGCAGTACCTAACCCATACCGACGCCAACGGGTTCTACTCGATAAGCCGTGTTCTGGCCGGAAGTTACACCGTAGCAGGGCACGACAAGGGCTTCCACAACAGCTCCTCCTCGGCGTTCACCGTTACCGCAGAGGACAATACCGCACCCACCATCCACTTGACGGCGTTGGTTCACGGAACCGTTACCGGGCAGATCACCGATACCAGCGGCAATCCGCTGGCCAATGCCAGAGTCATGCTGATCCCGCGCCCAGGCAGCTCAGCACTGATGAGCCGGCCTGCGATGCCGCACGACCTTGTCCTGACCGATGCCGACGGCAACTACACGATCAACAACGTTCTGGCCGGGAGCTATACGGTAGCGGCCCGCGACCATGGCTATGCAAACGGCACCTCCACGGCATTCACGGTTGCCGAAGGCAACACCACCGCGCCAACCGTCCAGTTGACGGCGCTGGTATTTGGGACGGTTACCGGACAGATCACCGATGCCGACGGCAATCCATTGGCCAATGCCAGGGTCATGCTGATCCCCGCGGCCAGCGGCTCACTGCATATGTCCGCATCTGCGGCGCCACGCTACCCTGTCCAGACGGATGCCAACGGCGATTACACGATCGACAACGTTCCGGCCGGCAATTACACGGTCGCCGCCCACGACAAGGGGTATGTAAACAACACCTCCTCGGTGTTCACGGTTGCCGAAGGCGACAACACCGCGCCGACCGTCCCGTTGACAGCGTTGGTTTACGGGACAGTTACCGGGCAGGTCACCGATACCGATGGAAATCCACTGGCCGATGCCAGAGTCATGTTGATCCCCGTGCCAGGGGCCACACCACATAGCACCGCGTCCGCAGCATCCCATTACCTCATCCACACCGATGCCAACGGCAACTACACGATCCCCAGCGTCCTGGCCGGCAGCTACACGGTGGCGGCCCATGACAACGGGTATGTGAACAACTCCTCCCCGGCGTTCACGATCGTGCAAGGCGACAACACCGCACCCACAGTCAAACTGTCGATCCGGACTGTGGGTTAGAGGCACTTCAAGTCGAGCGCGGCGCCTTCGCCGGCGCGTACACCGCAACGGCCATGCCGTAATACGTGGGAAGCGCGTAAGAGAAGAAGTCCATCGTCATGGGGACAGCTCTAAGTGCCCCGGCCAGGATAAGCGTCTGCCAGAGTGAATCCGCAAAAGCAGCCTCGACCAGGTCATCGCTGATCTCCAGCAGGCGGTCCAGACGATGTTCACGAACCGCTTCGCAGTACAAGGCATCATGCTTCGCTGCGCTGGGAGAAAAGCCAAAGCGGGGGTGCTTGCGATCGTGTCTGTGTCCCTGATCGGCCGACGCGATCAGGGCGATGCGCTTGCCAGACTTCCGAGCCACTTCCGCCAGCAGTTCTCCGAACCGCAGCAGCATCTCGCGCGGAACCGTGGGACCCGGAGCGATAACGACGATCTTGGGACGCGGTTCGGGCTCCGGATGGACAGTGAACCAGAGCGGAACCATGGCCCCACCTTCCAGCCCCAGGTCAGCATCCGCGCCGTCGGCGCTGACGGCCGGGAACCCCGAATCACGGCCGGCCTTCAGAATCGCCTGAGCGAGCGGCACATCACATGCAAAGCGCTCCGTGATGGAACCGGCCGGGCCGCCTGCATGTGCCGACATCGCAACCGAAAGCGTGGGCTCGCCCATGTAGAAGGACCGACGTTCGGCAAGTGCTCTGCCCTGCAGATCGTGAACGATCTGAGGGTCAAGCAGGATCAGCGTATCCACCTTCGCCGCCGCGAAGCGCCGACCGGCTTCCTCCATCGCGGCTCGCGTCTCCGCCATCTGCGCCAGATCTCTGGCGTTCGCGGGAATCAGGTCAGGCCCATGCGGCAGAATCGCCCCAAACACCAGCCCTTTGCTCTCACCGCGCGTCAGATCATCCATCATCCGATACCTCCCATATGGGTTTCCCGGCACAAGCGCAGAACAAGATGCGAATCATACTCGCCCGATTTCCTCCCGGTAGCAAGTCGGATTCAGGGATCAACCCCGACCACTGGAGGGGTCAGCCCTTACTATCGCGACGGGAGCGGCACACCGCTACAACCCGGATAACGCGTGCCTGCCCCACCCGCCCTGGGCAACAACTTCACAACCTCGACACCATCGCCGCGCAGAGCAGATCCTTCTCCGACACACCTCCCGACGAGTGTGTCGAATAGCAGATGCCCAGCTTGTTGTACCCCACCTGCATGTCGGGATGGTGATCGGTCTGATGCGAGACCCACGCGACCGCGTTTACGAAAGCGATGGTCTGGTAATGATCCCTGAAGGTCCATTGCCGACGGATCTGCTTCGCTTCCAGCACCCAACCCGGAAGGTCGGCCAGTCGCGCCGTGATCTGTTCATGTGTCATAGCCCGATCGCTCGCGGTGCGCACATCTGCGGATTCCAATGTCGTCACGGATCACCTCCGGATTCCTTGATCAGCGCTGCAGTTCCTCGCCAAACGCGTTTCCTTCAGCAATGCTATTCCTCGATCTGGGCGAAGTGAACCTCAGGACCCCAATGCGAATACTGCATGGGTCCGCTATCGATCTCCTGAGCAATACCGGCATCACCGGGTATACTCTCCCCTCAGTGCTCGAGCAGAAGTATCTCAATCTCATCAGCGGCAAGACCCGCGGCCCCCTCGCGGCCGCCGCCCGCGGTGTGCTGGGCCTCGCCGAACTCCCCTACTCGCTCGCCATGCGCAAGCGCAACCAGCGTTACGATGCCGGTGGCACGTACTTCCTCAACCGCCCCACCATCAGCATCGGCAACATCACCGCCGGCGGCACCGGAAAAACGCCCGTCGTCCAGTGGCTTGCCGACCAGCTCGAGCAGACCGGCCACCATCCCGCCATCCTCATGCGCGGCTACCGCAAGACCGGCTCACAGGCCAGCGATGAGCAGACCGTCCTCGCCGACTCACTCCCCGGCATCCCCGTCGAAGCGAACCCCGATCGCATCGCGGCCGCCGCATTTGTCCTGCGCGGGTATCCCCAGACCTCCTGTTTCCTCCTCGACGATGGCTTTCAACATCGCCGGGTGCATCGCAACTTCGATCTCGTCCTGATCAACGCCGCCGAGCCCTTCGGCTTCGGCCATGTCCATCCCCGCGGCCTGCTCCGTGAACCGCTCTGCGGCCTCAAACGCGCCAGCGCCATCCTGATTACCCACGCCTCCGAGGTCTCACCCGAAGCGCTCCTGCAGACCCAGGACACCATTCGCCAGCACACCTCCGCCCCGATCTTCCACGCCGACCACGTCAACACCTGCATCGTCTCGGCCGACAACCGCACTACCCGCGAACTCTCCGACCTGGCGACCATACCCTTCATGCTCTTCACCGGCATCGGCCAGCCGCAACCGCTTTGCGCCTCGCTCAAGCGTTTCGCCTCTGCTTACAAGACCGAGTACCTGTTCGACGACCACCACCATTACAGCCCCGCCGACATCTCCACGCTCGAAGTCGTTCGCCAGTTATCCCGTGCGCAAATCCTCCTGACCACCGAGAAGGACTGGGCCAAGCTCAAGCCCATCTGGCCGCCCGACAATCCCTATCTCTACCGCCTGCAACTCTCCATCCGTTTCTGGGAGAGCGAACAGGACCCCTTCCTGCACATGATCTCTAAATCGCTGCTGCCAAAAGCAAAAGGCACGTAAGCACCCTTCGCGCTTACGTGCCTGTCGTGTTCTGCCGCCGGTGGGGTCACCGGCTCTACTTTACTGTGCCTTGATCTTCGTCCAGGCCTCATCGTACAGCTTCGTGTTTGCTCCAACATCGGAGAGATACTCTAGCTTCTTCATGATCTCCTCCGGCGGATAGACGGCCGGGTTCTTCTTGTCCTCATCGTTGATCGTTGCCATCGACGCCTTGTTCGGCGTGGGATACTTATTAAAGTTCGAGAGTTGCGCCCCGGCCTTGGCGTCGAGAATGTAATTCATGAAGGCAAGCCCGCCGGCCGGGTTCGGCGCCTTCGAGGGAATCAGCATCACATCGACCCAGATGATGCCGCCTTCCTTGGGGACCGCAAAGCCAAGCTTCTTGTCCTCGGTAGTAGCGCGGATGGCATCGCCGTTATACACAACCGCCAGCGTCGCCTCGCCCGCCTGCACGCGGTTCTTCCCGCCCACGCCGCCTTCAAACCCCAGGCACTTGCCACTTTGCTTCGCCTGCAGGATCGCATCCGAAGCGGCCTTGATCTCCGCGGGATTGGTGCTGTTCATCGAGAATCCCTTGTAGCGCAGGCCGATGCCCAGCGTGTCGCGCATCGAGTCCATGAGGATGAACGGCCCAGGCTGTTTCGCAGCGTCAAAGACCAGGTCCCACGACAACTCGCCCTTCACCTTCTCCTTGTTATAGATCAGCCCCACCGTACCCCATTGATAGGGCAGGCTATACACCATTCCCGGATCAAACGGCGGATTGGCAAACTGCGCATCGACGTTCTTTGCATTGGGCAGTTGCCCCTTATCCAGCTTCTGCACCAGCCCCAGCTTCACCAGCGTCGGCACATGGGCATCGGAAACCACAATCACATCGTACTGCCGGTCGCCGCCGCCCTGCTGCACCTTGGCGAGCATCTCCTCAGAGTTCTCATACACGTCGATCTTGCACTTCTGGCCCGTGAGCTTCTCAAACTCCTTGATCATCACTGGGTCGATGTACTCCGAGTACATGTACACCGTCACCTGCTTGGCGCTCTGCGCGTGAACCGCCGAGGTGAATCCAAGCGAAACAACCGCCAGCGCACCGGCCAGCATCATTTTCCCAATCATGTCTGTCTCTCCTTGCGGGTAAGTCTCTCCAGTCCCAGCACCAGAAGCACGGTTGTCAGAAAGATAATCGTAGATAAGGCGTGGTGATAGGGCTTTAATCCGCGTCGAAACTCCGCCTGCAGCCAGATCGGCAGCGTGGTCGATTCCGGCCCGCCCTTGGTGAAGAAGCTGATCACGAAGTCATCCAGCGACAGTGTGAATGCCAGCATCGCCCCGGCGAAGATGCCCGGAGCCAACAGCGGCAACGTCAGCTTTCGCAGGATATACCAGTTGCTGGCATACAGATCCCGCGCTGCCTCTTCCAGCGTCCGCCCAAACGTCGCCAACCGCGACTGCACCACCATCGCCACAAAGGCAATCTGGAACGTCACGTGGGCGATGATCATGTTGGTGATGCCCGGATCGAAGATGCTGCTCAGGTAGCGCAGCATCGTAAACGCCACCACCATCGCCGCCGCGAAGACGATATCAGGCGTCACCACCGGCAGGTATACCAGGAGATCGAAGAACCCCTTGATTTTCCTCGGCCAGGGAAAGCGGTTCATCGCCAGCGCCAGCAGCGTCCCCAGCACCGTCGAGATCACCGTCGAGGCGACCGCCAGCACGAGCGTATTCTGCAGGTACTGCAGCACATTGCCTTCATTGCGAAACAGCCGCAGATACCCCTGCTCGAAGCTGAACCCCTTCCAGACATACCCGCCGTACTTGGCATCATTGAACGAATAGACCGCCACCGCGAGCATCGGCACATACAGGAACACGATCACGCCGATGCCGATCACGGCAATCATCGGGTTGAGCTTCGTGCGCATCATGCCGTCTCCACCGCCTTCTCATGCCGCCGCAGCAGGAAGACCGATGCGATGGTCAGGACAATCAGCACAAAACTGATCGCCGCCCCAAAGGGAAGATCGCCCACGCCCAGGAACTCATGCTCGATCAGGTTGCCCACCAGCATATATTTCGAGCCGCCGAGAATATTGGAGACGATAAACGTGCCCATGGCCGGGATGAAAGTCAGGATGATCGCCGCCATCAGCCCGGGGATCGTCTGTGGCAGCACCGCATGCATAAACGTGCGCCAGCGCCCAGCATAGAGATCGTTTGCCGCCTCCACAATGGTCCAGTCCATCCGCTCCACGTTGGTATAGATCGGCAGCACCGCAAACGGCAGGAAACTCGAGACCATCCCCACGTACACCGCGAACGAACTGGGATACAGCGGCATATCCTCACCGATCAGCCCGACCCACACCGCGAATCGCGCCAGGTAAAACTGGCTGGAAAACAGGATCGTCCACGCCGACAGGCGAATCACCAGGTTCGTGCAGAACGGCACCATGACCAGCCCCAGGAGCATGTATCTGGCTCGATCCTTCCGCGATGCGATGAAAAACGCCAGTGGATACGCCAGCAGCACCGAGATCACCGTGGTCACCAGCGCAATCCAGATGCTGCGCACGATGATCCGCAGGTAATCGCCGCTCCAGCCATCTGAGGTGTAACCAAGCAGCCGATGAAAGTTCTCCAGCGTAAACGTCCAGACGATCTCGCCGCGAGTATCCGCCCTGCGGCAGAACGCCAAAGCCACCAGCAGAATGCACGGTATCAGCAGGAACAGCACCACCCACGCCGCCGGCACTCCCACCAGCGACCACCCGCGGCGCAATAGTTTTCGCCGCGTCGTGAGCTGCCCATACCAGAGCACCAGCCGGGTAGGCCGATGAGACCCAGAGGAGGTTGTGGTCGCTGTTCGTATCATGCCTGGTAATGACCAATGACGGCTCGACTGTCTTCGACGCTGAGCTCAGACGAAGCGAGCTCGCCGAAGTCCAGATCCCAATGCCCAATGAATGACCAACTGCAAATGACCAATGACCAACGACGACCATCACATTGGGGCTTGGTCATTGGACATTGATTGGTCATTGGTGCTTGTGTATTGGTCATTTTGCTCAGGTATTGGTCATTTCTCTTAATCCGCCAGTACCTCCAGGTGCTCCAACGGCAACTCCAACCACACCTTCTGCCCCACCTTGAGCTGCACCCCCGGCGGCACCTTCAACCGCAACGGCCCTGGCTCCACAAACACCTCAAAATGATCGCCCCTGAAGATCAGCTCGCGCACTTCCGCATAGATGCCGTTGTTCTCCGGGTTCCCCTTCGCCACACGCACCCGTTCCGGCCGGATCGCCAGTGTCCCTCTCTCCCACGCCGGTGCATGCCTCACCCGCAATGTACCCAGCGCTGTCTTCACGCCGGTCCTGACCCGCTCACCACTAATCAGATTGGCCGCCCCGAGGAACTGGGCCACAAACCGGTTCACCGGATGCTCATACACCTCCGTCGGCACCCCTGCCTGCTCGATGGTTCCCTGGTTCATCACCAGGATTCGATCCGAAACCGTCATCGCCTCATCCTGATCATGAGTAACCAGGATAAACGTCTTGCCCAGCCGCCGCTGCAGCCGCCGCAGATCAAGCTGCACTTCCGCCCGCAGTTTCGCATCCAGCGCCGACATCGGCTCATCCAGCAGCAGCAGCTCCGGTTCATTCACCAACGCCCGCGCCAGCGCCACCCGCTGTTTCTGCCCACCCGACAACTGATGCGGATAGCGCTTGGGATACTCCTCAAGCTGCAGCATATCCAGCGCCCCATCCACCCGCCGATTCACCTCCGCATTGGCGAAACTCCGCGCCCGCAATCCAAAGGCGACATTCTCAAACACGTTCAGGTGCGGAAACAGGGCATAACTCTGAAACACCGTATTGACCGGCCGTTTATTCGCCGGCAGCGATAGAATCCTCTTCCCCAATAGCTCCACATCCCCCGAATCCGCCTGCTCCAGCCCGGCCAATATCCTCAGCAACGTCGTCTTGCCGCATCCCGACGGCCCCAGCAGCGTAATGAACTCTCCATGTCGAACCGTGAACGAGACCTCCCGCAGCACCTGCACCGCGTCAAAGCTCTTGCAGATCCCCTTCACCTCAAGTTCCGCCGCCCGCGCCTCCCGCCCGTTTGCCCCGACTAACTTCGCTGCGCCCGGCGCACCATCTTCCGCATTGCCCACTTGCATCGCTCCAGGCATCTGCGCCAGCTTACCGCTTATCTCCGTGCCGCCATTGCCACCTGACCCGGGAGGCTCGGCAGTCGACGCGCCATTATCCAATTTCTCTTCACGATCCTTTCTGTGCCGAGCGAGATCTCCGCCGTCCCTTCCAAAAGTCGCGCGAATTGTAGCGGTGCATCCCCCGCCCAACAAGTTTACCCCGGGAATCGCATGCGTCGGGGCAGGGCAATCGCATTTGGCCCATTTGTGGCACGTGCCGCCCTCGGCCGTAGCATTGCCGCCGCGGCGGAGGGCGAAGCCGCGTCCTCTCGCCAGGTGCGATTGCCCTGCGACAAATCCTTCGCCCGGCGATCCGTTTAGGGGTATGATGCTTTGATGGCGCCAATCATCGAACAACACCGTGCGTCAGTTGCGGCATTGTGCCGACGATACGGCGTTCGCAAGCTGGAACTTTTCGGCTCGGCCGCCAGCGGGCACTTTGATTCTGCCAGCAGCGACATCGACTTCTTCTACGAATTCAATGCCGATCCCACATTCCTGTCGGATCGTTTCTTCGGACTGCTTGAGGAACTGGAAAGGCTGCTGGGGCGCAAGGTCGATTTGGTGAGCGCCCGGGATGTTCATAATGTCTATTTCCTGCAGGTTGCCAACCAACACAGGATAACGCTGTATGCGGCGTACATCAGTTGATTCATGGGTATGGCGTAATCAAGAACGAGATTACCTGGGACATTGTCGAGCATAAGCTGCCCGTATTGCACCGGGATGTGTGAAGGCTTCTCGCGCCGCCTGGCCAGACATGAAGGTACTGGATCGTAGACCGGCGGGCTTCGCCGATATCGAATTGCGTCCTGTTTTCGGTTTCACGCCCGGCCGCTCAATAGCAGCGAGAAGCACAGCTACCGGAGGAACGAACGATGAAAAAGGACTATTCCCGCATGACGCTGGAGGAACTCCGCGAAGCTACCAAGGAGTTTGACCAGCCTTGGAGAGGTCCCGGCCTTCCCGGCGAACCGTTAACCGCTGCCGAGCGGAGGACCTTCAAGGCATGGCAGGCGCGCGCCTTGGCCGCCCGTAAGGAACGCAAACGGCACGGCTATGGCGCCCGTCGCGTGCAGGTGTCCATCGAGCGGTCGCTCCTCGCTCGCATCGACACCTATGCCCGCTACCATGGGATGACACGAGCCTCGATCCTCGCCATGGGCGGCGAACTGTTCCTCAATGCCGCCGTCGGTCCCCAGCCCTCCCGCGCGTAGCGAGCGTTCCGCAGGGCGCGTCGGCATGGCATCCTCGCCGGAGGGTGAATCGCGGCTGCCCATTTGGTGATGAGAAGTGGCAGGAGCAGATGGTGCGAGAGCTTGGTCTGGAGTCAACCATCCGAAGACAAGGCCGTCCCTCGCGCAGAACCATGGTGGAGTCATCGAGAACATCGGTTAGAGTGACGGAATCGTGACCAATTCGAATCGCGTCCTCTTTTCCGATTTCCTCTTTTCCGATCGGAAGGAATCGATGATGATGAGCCGAAGTATTCCTGCGTGGTCTGGTTTATGGGTGTTGGTGTTGGTGATGGCTTGCGGTTGCGCTGGCCCAGCGTCTTCGCCGGATTTATTTGGGTTGTGCAAGACGGGAACGGAGCAGCAGGTGCGTCAGGCGATCGCAGCTGGGGCGAAGGTCAATGCGAAGACCCCCGATGGCGCAACACCTCTGATGCTCGCAGCCAGGGACAACCCCAGGTCCGAGGTGATCGCGGCCTTGGTGAAGGCCGGGGCGGATGTCAACGCAAAGAGCAACGATGACTTAACGCCGCTGATAGTTGCGGCCGCCAGGAATCCCAATCCTGAGGTGATCGTGACGTTGCTGAAGGCGGGGGCGGATGTCAACGCGGATGGCCAGAACGGTAACACACCAATGATGGCCGCAGCCATGAGTAATCCCAGTCTCGACGTGATCGCGGCCTTGGTGAGGGCCGGCGGGGATGTCAATGCGAAAAACAATAGTGGCAAGACACCTCTGATGTTCGCGGCTGCGCTGAATCCTAGGTCCGAGGTGATTGTGGCCTTGGTCAAGGCCGGGGCGGGTGTTAATGCAAGGGACAATGACGGCTGGACGGCGCTGATGATCGCGGCGTACACGAATCCCAATCTCGACGTGATCGCGGCCCTTGTGAAGGCCGGTGCTGACGTCCGGGCGAAGGACAATAGTGGCAGGTCCGTTCTGGACCTCGGGCGGAAGAACAAGAACCCCAATGTTCTGGCGGAGTTGGTCAGGCGGGCAAAGGACCTGAAATGAATGGTATTGACTTGATCGCCGCCCAAAACGGGATGCAGAGCGAACGTCATTGATATGGAATTGCCTACGGACAGCGTATCGTGCATGAGTACGGAAGGCGCCCGACAGGCTAGTGCTTTGTCACACTACGGGTTTCGGGTAGACCGACTTCAGTTTGATTCTGGCGTCGTCAACTCGGAATTGCCAGTCAACCCCGCGCTGCCTGGCATTGCTGTGCTCATGCCAGGCCGCCGTTTCCGATCGCAATG
>CAIQIQ010000009.1 GCA_903871935.1 uncultured Phycisphaerales bacterium | reverse complement strand
TCCTTCTGCTGCACGCCATCCATGGCGCCGGCAGGTATACCACAATCTCCAAAACCAAAACAGAGCAATTACACGATACCACGCGAATTCCTCAGGGCGATCGATTTGCTGTTTCGTGCCGTGGCACGGTAAATAGTTACCTCTCAACCGGCAGATAAAGAGCACGGACAAGAAGCTGGCGCTGGTGGCGCGGTGTCTTTTGTATGAACGGCACATGGCCGTTAAAGATGCGGCGGCGGAGAAGGAGCGCGAGGAACTCCAAGCAGTGGTGGCGGATCGGAATGAGGGTGGCTTTGCGCGCGAGAGGGCGCTGGAGTCGCTGATGGATAGGGATTGGGAGGGACGGGATGCGTGGTTCCTGGGTTTGTTTGCCGACAAGTCGATGATGGAATGCGAGGAGCGGGGGTCATACGTCACGATATACCGGCCACTGGCGATGATCGTGGGTCGTGCGCCGGATACATGGGTGCCACGAGTGACAAAACTGGTGGGGAACACAGAGCGGATGGTACACGACAATGCAGTGGAGTGCCTGATTCAGTTCCAATTGGAGAACGCGCGCGAGGATGCGCTCAAGCCGCTGATTCCATGGCTGTCGGATCCGAACTGGTCGTCGGCATCGGACAGGTTGCGGCTGATTCAGAGCATGGATCGAGTGAACCTGCCTGAGAGCGTACCGGGTTTGCTCTGGGTGCTAGAGCACGACCGCGAAGGCTTTGCGCGAGCCGGGGCGGCCGAGGGCTTGGCGCACTTGCGACCCAGGGAGGCGGGTCCAGAGCTGCGCAAGGCGTTTGCGAAGGAGTACGAGAGGATACACGAGAAACCGTTGGTGGAGGCGCTGATAGCGTGCGAGGCGCTGAGCGCGAAGGAAATGGTCGATGCGATTGAAGCGTTTGCACGCCGCGAGCCGCCGGAGGAGGGCGATGGGATGATGCAGTGGGCGGCGACAGATGCGCGATCCAAGCAGGTGACGTTGGGCGGCTGGCTGACGCAGATGGCCGGCGGTCAGGCGAGCGTGGGCGATCTGGCGGTGGCGCGGCTGCGGGAACTCCAGAAGACCGAGCCGGCGATCGCACAGCGCATGGCATGGTGGATCCGCAAGTGGCCGACGACGAGCCTGGACGGATATCTGGCGGAGACGCTGGCACGGGAGGCGGATGAGTACACTGTGGTCGAGACGGTGGAACGGCGCGCATCGATGCGGAAAGAAGCGAAGCAGGAGTTGCGCGCCAGACTGGCAGACGGGAAGGCGGCGGCGGGTGTGGCAGCGGTGATCCTCGAAGACGGCGATGCGCAGCGGGCGATATTGCAGGGCCAGGACACGGCGGCGAAGGAGATGCTTCTGGCGTGCGCACGACTGGGGCAGGCGAAGTTGCCGCTGGGCGATGTTTCCAAGCTGCTGGAGAGCAAGGAAGGGATGGTTGCTCAGGCGGCGGAGGCCTACCTGATGACGGATGGCAGTGCGACAGCGCTGAGAGCGCTGGCGGCGCGACACCCGGGCGAGGTGCTGGTCATCGGGACACGCATGGGGCAGGATCCGGGGCACACCACGTATGACTTTTTTGACCAGCGGGAGGCGGACCTGGCAGCGGAGTTCAAGAAGGCGGGCGGCCCGGATGAGGTTTACGCGCTTTTGGCGGGGGGATACTCAGGTGGGCCGGGCCAATGCATCATCCGGATGAAGGGCGATCAGGCAACGATCCGGCTGGAGCCGAATGCGGAGAAGCACAGGGAGCGGGCGTTGATGGCGGCAGAGCGGGACGGGCTGGTGAAGTGGCTGCGGGAGCAGAGGGTGGACGACCTGCCGGAGCTAGACATACCGGTATCTGACGGCGTGCAGTATGAGTATGTGCATCTGACGAAGGATGGAGGGCGGCGGGTGTTCATGAACAATCCGGGAGTGGGCGAATCGGCGGGGACGGTGTATGCGGCCTTGCGGCGGACCTTCGAGCACCTGGCGGAGGCTGGGGACTTCACATCGCATTTCGCGATTGCTGATTGGGTGCCGGGAACGGAGGTGCTGTATGAAGGCAAGGAGCGTTTGATGGGGGTGTGGGGGAAGGGCGCGGATGTCCGGGTGGGTGTGGAAGAGAAGATGATTTCGTTGGAAGTGTGGGAGCGAAACTGGCATGCGATCAAAGGTGGAAAGATGGGGACAGCACGAGTGGAGGAGCCCGAAGAGTGGCAGGCCGTTGGCGCGCGGACGGACGTGCCGACGAAAGACTGCCTGATCTATTGGCATTTGAATCAACCACGCTGGAAGGTGCAGGCGGGGGAGTGGGTCATTCGGACATTGGACGATCGAACCAGCCAGGGGAAGGGATTTGGGCTGTATCGTTGTGCCGACGGAAAGGCGCCGGAGTGTATTTGTACAGGGGAATATGCGCATCCAGTCCTGAGCGCGGACGGGAAATGGGCGGTGACGACTCGATCTGATGAGGGATGGGCACATCCGTATTCGCTGGTGCGGGTGAAGTTGGAAACGGGGGAAGTAGTGCCGCTCGAGGTGGCGAGAGGTGAGGGCGAAGTCATCACGAGAGTGGGAGATCGGGTTCTGGTGGAATGGAACGAGACGTTTCAACTGGTGGATGCGGTCACGGGGAAGATGGAAGAGGTGAAGGGCGAGTTCAGGCCGCTGCTTCGCCAGACGCGGCCGCTGCAGCCGACGGGGAAGGAAGGTGAGGTGTGGGCGGCAATAGAACCGGAAGAGATGCCAGATGGGAAGGCCGAGAAAGTGACCTCGTTAGGCAAGTATGACATGAACAGTTTCCGGTTTGTGCCGGTAGGTGAGTTTCCCGGTTTGTCGTTCTCGAGTGACAAGATGTGGGTGGACGGAGATAAGGTGTACGTGTTGGTGGAGAGCGATGTGCTGAGAATGCCCGTGAAAGGGACGAAGTGAGGATTGTCGCCACCAGGTTGGGGTGTTGCCAATCGGGAGATTGGCGGTCCCGGCGTTGGGGTAAAGCGAGGATGTGGACGTGGGCGTCCGCGCTCCCAGGCAATGGGGTCGGGGTGTAGCTGTGAGAGAGGGGTCTGCGCCTGCTGTTCGCTTTGCTCACCGGCGATGGCGTCCTGTTGTTGGACGCCGCCGCATCCACCACGGGTACGTGGATCGCTTGCTAACGCTAGAGCGCACGTCCGTGCCGCGCCGGCACGGCCGTCGCAGACTGGTTTAGGTCGCCTGCGGCGACAGGGCCTACGGCTCGGGAGTCCAGCCGCCGCCGAGGACGGCGTAGAGGCGGATTTGGTTGCTGAGTTTTTCCAGGCGGATGAACACGAGAGCCTGCTGCGATACGTAGAGGGAGCGCTGGGCCTCAAGCACGCTCAGGTAGTTGTCGAGTCCCTTGAGATAACGAATGTTGGAGAGGCGGTAGGTTTCGGCGAAGGCCTGCACCAGGGATTCCTGGGCGGCGAGTTCCTGGTCGACGGTGCCTTGGACGGCCAGGGCATCGGCGACTTCGCGGAAGCCGGACTGGATGGCCTTTTCGTAATTGGCGACGGCGATCTTCTGATCGGCTTTGACCAGCTTGGCCGCGGACCAGACGCGGGGATCGAAGATGGGCATGGTGATCTGGGGGCCCCAGCTCCAGGTGCCGGAGTTGGGACCGAACAGGCCGGAGAGCTCAGCGCTGGCGGTACCGGCCGACCCGGTGAGGGTAATGGTGGGGAAGAAGGCCGCGCGGGCAGCGCCGATGTTGGCATTGGCGGCCTTGAGGCGGTGCTCGGCCTCGAGGATATCCGGGCGCTGCAGGAGCACATCGGAGGAGATGCCGGCGGGGATGTCCATGGGAGGCTGCACATGGGCCAGATCCTCGGGGAGGAGATCGGCCGGGACGGGAGAGCCCACGAGCAGTTCCAGGGCGTTGCGATCTTTCGCGACCACCTGGGTGAACAGGGCGACACCTCTGCGGGCGGTGTCAACCTGCGTTTGGGCGCGATAGAGATCCAGTTCGGGGGAAAGGCCGCGTGCATAACGGCGTTCGATTAGGGCATAGGCATCCTGCTGCGACTGCAGCGTGGTCTGGGCAATGGCGAGGTTGTCCTGATCGGCGGCGAGGGAGAGGTAAGCGATGGCGACGCTGGAAATCAGCGAGATCTGGGCACTGCGCTGGGCTTCCTGGGTTGCCAGATACTGTTCCAGGGCGGCGTCGGTGAGGCTGCGGACTTTGCCGAAGAAGTCCAGTTCCCATGAACCGGCGAGGCCAACGTTGTACTGCCTGAAAGTGGAGCGCCCGCCCTTGCCGGAGAGATCGGGAGGAAGACTGGTCTTGGTGCCGCTGGCGGTTCCACTGACCGTCGGCAGCAGATCGGCTTCCTGGATGCCATAGAGGGCGTGTACTCGCTCGACATTCAAGACCGCGATGCGCAGGTCGCGGTTGTTCTGGAGGGCGGTGGCCATGACCTTCTGGAGGCGCGGGTCAACGAGGAACTGCTGCCAGGGCAGATCGCTGGCGACCGGGGCGGTGGCGGATGTGGTTGTTGCGGGCAGGTATGCCGGGCCGCTGGGCATGGTGGCCGGGACGGGGGCGGCGGGCCTTTGGTATTTCGGGGCCATGGTGCAGCCGGTGGCGAGGGCGGCGGCGAGGCCAAGCAGTAGAGTCCTATTCATGGTCTTTCCCCTCCTTCGCGAGCCTGGCGGCTTTCTGTCTTCGGTAGGTTCCGGACATCCTGTAGATCAGCACGTAAAAGAGCGGGGCGAAGAGTGTGACCAGGAAGGTGGCGGTCACGACGCCGCCGAGGACGCCGACGCCGATGGCACGCTGGGCACCAGCGCCGGCCCCGTTGGCCATGGCCAGCGGGAGCACGCCGAATCCAAAGGCAAGCGAAGTCATGACGATGGGGCGAAGTCGCAACTTGGAGCCTTCCAGGGTGGCGGGGATCAGGTCCATGCCCTCTTCGACGCGGGCCTTGGCGAACTGCACGATCAGGATGGCGTTCTTGGTGGTTAGACCCAGGGTGGTGAGCATGCCGATCTGGAAGTAGACGTCATTGGGCAGGCCCAGAGCGCTGGCGGCGATCACGCCCCCGATGGCGCCCAGGGGCAGGGCGAGCAGGATGGAGATGGGGATCGGCCAGCTTTCGTAGAGGGCGGCGAGGCAAAGGAAGATGACCAGCACGGAGAAGGTGTAGAGGATGCCGGTCTGCGAGCTGGCCATGCGCTCCTGGTAGGAGATGCCGGTCCAGTCATAGCCAATCCCCTGCGGCAGGTTCTTCACGAAACCTTCCATGGCGGCCATGGCTTCGCCGGAGCTTCGGCCGGGAGCGGCCTCACCCTGGATGTTGATGGACGCGAAGGCGTTGAAACGTTCAAGCTTTGGAGAACCAGAAGTCCAATGGCCGGTGGCAACGGAGGAGATCGGAACCATCGTGCCGGTGTTACTGCGGACGTAAAGCCGATCAATGTCCTTGGGCAGCATGCGGAATGGAGAATCCGCCTGTGCATACACGCGTTTGACGCGGCCGCCTTGGATGAAGTCATTGACGTAAGCACTGCCAAAGGCGGCGCTGATGGTGTTGTGGATGCTGCTGATGGGCACGCCCAGGGCGCCGGCTTTCTCCCAGTCAACATCGAGACGGTACTCGGGCACATCCTCCATGCCGTTGGGACGGACCTTGGCCAGGCGCGGGTCTTTGGCGGCCATGCCAAGAAGCTGGTTGCGAGCGGCCATGAGGGCGTCATGGCCCAGGCCGCCGCGGTCCTGCAACTGGAAATCAAAGCCCTTGGCGAGGCCCAGTTCGAGCACGGCCGGGGGGGAGAAGGCGAAGACCATCGCATCGCGGTAGCCGGAGAACTCGCGCATGGCCCGGGCAGCGACAGCGCTGACCTTCAGATTGGGGTTCTTGCGCAGTTCCCAGTCCTTGAGCTTGACGAATGCCATGCCCATGTTCTGGCCGTTGCCGGCGAAGCTTGCGCCAGAGATCATCATCATCGTATCCACGGCGTCTTTCTCATTGTTCAGCAGATAGCTGCGGACCCTGGACATGACTTGCTGGGTCATCTCGGTGGTCGCGTTGGGGGGCAGCATGGCCTGGACCATCAGCACGCCCTGATCCTCATCGGGGAGGTATGCAGTGGGCATGCGATGATAGAGGTATGCCAGTGCCGCCAGGATCAGGCCGAAGATGACCAGGTAACGAATACTGTGGCTCAGGGCCCGGCCCACCTGCTTGAGATACAGTTCGCGGGCGTGGAAGAAGAAGCGATCGAACCAGCGAAAGAACGGGCGCAGAAACCAGATGCCGCCCTCGGCGGGCTCATGACCTTTTTCGACCTGCTTGAGCAGGGAAGCGCACAACACCGGGGTCAGGATCAATGCCACGAGCACGGACAGGAGCATCGAGGCGATGACGGTGATCGAGAACTGGCGGTAGATGACGCCGGTGGAGCCACCCATGAAGGCCATCGGGCCAAAGACGGCCGAAAGCACCAGGCCGATGCCGATGAGGGCGGGCGTGATCTGGTCCATGGACTGGCGGGTGGCATCGCGGGGATGGATGCCTTCCTCGCTCATGATTCGTTCGACGTTCTCGACGACGACGATGGCATCATCCACGAGGAGGCCGATGGCCAGCACCATGGCAAACATGGTGAGCATGTTGATGGAGAAGCCAAAGAGGCCGAGCACGGCGAAGGTGCCGAGGATAACCACAGGCACGGCGATGGTCGGGATCAGCGTGGCCCGCATGTTGCCCATGAACAGGTACATGACCAGGAACACCAGCACGATGGCCTCGAAGAGAGTCCTGACCACATCGGCGATGGCGACCTTCACAAACGGGGTGGTTTCGTAGGGGAACGCGTACTTCATTCCCTTGGGGAAGTATTGGCTGAGTTCTGCCATCTTGGCCTTGACGGCATCGGCGGTGTCCAGGGCGTTGGCGCCGGGGGCCTGGCGGATGGCAAGGCCGGCGGAAGGGGTGTAGTTGTAGTAGATTTCGGCGTCGTAGTTCTCGGTGCCAAGCTCCGTTCGGGCGACATCCTTTATCTTGACCACCGATCCGTCAGGATTGCTGCGAACGGGGATATTGGCAAACTCCTCGGGCGTCTTGAGCAGGTTCTGGACGGTGATGGAAGCGTTGAGGCGCTGGCCCGTAACGGCGGGCATGCCGCCGAACTGGCCGGCGGAGATCTCGACGTTGTACGCTCGCAGCGCCATCACCACATCGTCGACAGTCAGACCGTAGTCGGTGAGTTTTTCAGTGTTGAGCCAGATGCGCATCGCGTATTGGCCGCCAAAGGCTTGCGTTTCGCCGACACCCGGCACGCGCGCGATCACCTTCTCGATGTTTGAAACGGTGTAGTCCCTGACGTCGGTTCCGCTCATGCTGCCGTCATCGCAGTAGAGGTTGAGGATCATCAGGTAGTTACGGGTGGACTTGCTTACCCTGACGCCCTGCTGCTGAATGACCTGCGGCAGGCTGGCCATGGCGAGCTGGAGTTTGTTCTGCACCTGCGACCAGGCCATGTCCGGATCAGTTCCCGGCGCGAAGGTCAGTTCGATGCGGGATGCGCCCGACGAACTGCTGGACGCGGACATGTACAGCATCTTGTCATAGCCGGTCATCTTCTGTTCGATGATCTGGGTGACGCTGTCTTCAACGGTCTTGGCGGAGGCACCAGGGTAGAACGAGTCGATTGCGATGGACGGGGGGGCAATCGGCGGATACTGCGAGATGGGCAGGTTGTAGATCGCCAGAGCGCCCGCCAGCATCAGGATGATGGCGATAACCCAGGCAAAAACCGGCCGTTCCAGAAAGAATCTTGATAACACCTCGAGCCTCCATCAATACGGTTTTGTGGCCGGTTGAGCATCCTGCTCAACTTTGGCGGGCTTGGTCGCGGCGGGAGCAACAACTTTGACGGATGCGCCCGGACGCACTTTCTGGAGACCTTCGACGATCACGCGATCGCCCTTGGCAAGACCGGATGTGATAAGCCACTTGTCGCCCATGGCGCGATCCGCGGCAAGCTGGCGCTGCTGGACTTTTCCCTCCGCGTCCACGATCAGGGTCATGGGGTCACCCTTGGGATTGCGCGTCACGGCCTGCTGGGGAACGAGGATGGCCTGTTCATCAACTCCTTCTTCAATAATCGCCCGCACGAACATGCCCGGCAGGAGGACGCCATCGGGGTTGGGGACCTCAATTCTCAGGATGACCGAGGCGGTGGTTGGGTCGACTGTCACATCGCGAAACTGGAGCGTTCCCTCACGTGAGTAAGCGGTGCCATCCTCCAGGATGAGCTTGACTTTCTTCTGGTCCGCCGCGTCGCGATGAAGGCTGCCACTGGCCATGGTGCGCTTCAATCGGTTCAGTTCCGCGGTGGATTGGGGTACGTCGACGTAGATCGGATCTAGAACCTGAATGGTTGCGAGGGCCATCGGCTGATAGGCGGTCACGGCGGCGCCTTCCGTCACCATGGACCGGCCGATGCGGCCGGCGATGGGGGCGGTGATCCTGGTGTAGCCAAGGTTGATCCGAGCGGTCTCGGCCGCAGCTTGCGCCTGCTTGATGGCGGCTTCGGCGGCGGCGATGGCCGCCTGGTCGCTCTGGACCTGCGCCTCGACGGATCGAAGCGTTGCCTCGGCGACATCGACGGCAGTGACGGCCTCATCGCGTTCGGCGGCGGAGACGGCTTTGTCCTTAAAGAGATCCTCGAAGCGCTGGCCGTTGGTCTTGGCCAGGGCCAGGGTGGCCTGCTGCCGCGTCACGCCGGCGTTGCTTGCATTGAGGGCAGCGCGGGCCCGGTCGGCGGCTTTTTTCACGGCGTCGAGGTTGGCCAGGGCACTGTCATACGTGGCCTGAAACGAAGCCGGGTCAATCTGGTAGAGCACATCGCCGAGCTTGACATCGGAACCTTCGGTGAAGAGGCGCTTCTGGATCAGGCCGCTGACCTGGGGCCTGATCTCGGAGACGCGGTAGCTGGTGGTCCGGCCGGGCAACTCGGTGGTCAATACGACCCGCTGAGGCTCGATCGTTGCCACTACCACCTCCGGAACAGGAGGGGGCGGTGCCTGCTGCTGGCGATCACACCCGGTTACAAGGGGGCTGACTAACAGGGCTGTCGCGACAAGCGATGGCCATATCCGCTGGTTCATTGATTCAGCTCCAATCCTGGGGAATCAGTTTTGGGTTCATTCTGCGTCGCCAAATCTAGCTATTAGCGTTGACTTGTCAAGCATTATTCAAATTCTGTTTTGATTATTCAGCAGGCTGAGATACAGTAGGCAGCATTGTCCGCGAGGAGAACCATGCCCAATGTGAAAAACAACGTCGCCGCGCAGGAGACCCGCCGCAAGCTGATTGAAGCTGCCGGCGAGGTGTTTGCCGAGCGTGGCCTGCACGCGGCGACTATCAAGCAGATCACCGATCGCGCCGGCGTGAACACCGCCGCTATCAACTACCACTTCAGCGACAAGTTCGAACTGTACGCGGCGGTGATCCGTCACGCGTTGAGCCTTACGCTTGAGCGTCGGTCAGCGGCGAGAACGATGGGCTCGCATGAACAACAACTGCGCGCTTACGTCGCGGAGGTGATCGGGGATCTGTATGACTCTTCGCTTCCAGCGTGGCGTACGACGCTGCTTGGACACGAGCTTGCCCAGCCCACCGCCGCCCTGGATGCCGTAGTGGATGAGTTGATCCGACCCCGGGCGCGTTTCGTGCAGAGCATTGTCCGGGGCATCGCTGGCTCTAAAGTGCCCGAAAAGCAGGTGTTGCGGGCGGCGTTGAGCGTTTGGGCGCAGTGCTTCATTTTGGTCTACAACAGCGAACTGATCCGGCGATTGAATCCCGACGTGCTCCGGGATAGCGAGGGGTTGGTGGAACACATTACGGAGTTCTCGATGGCGGCTCTCGTGGCGATGCGGAAGCGGTACCAGGGCGGCCGGCATCGGCGGTGATCGGGGTGCAATTGCGGGGGCAGGCCCGCGAACCCGCGGCTGCGACACTACCGGGCCGGGCTGAACTTGGTATGCTGCTGATGGTCTAAAGGAACAGGAGAATAACACTATGCCGATTCGAGTTACCGTGTGGAACGAGTTCCGTCATGAGAAGAGCCACGAGGCGGTGAAGAAGGTCTATCCCAAGGGGATGCACATCACCCTGAAGGGGGCGCTGGAGAAACTCCTGGGTGATCAGGTGAAGGTGGGCACGGCGACGTTGGATGAGCCGGACCATGGGTTGAGCGAGAAGGTGCTGAAGAACACCGATGTGATGCTGTGGTGGGGCCATATGGCTCATGGCGAAGTGAAAGATGAGATTGCCGCGAAGGTGGCACAGCGCGTTCGCGAAGGGATGGCCCTGATCGTGCTGCATTCGGGGCATATCTCCAAGCCGTTTGTGAAACTGATGGGCACAACCGGATTCCTCAAGTGGCGCGAGGCGGCGGAGAAAGAGCGGCTGTGGAATGTGATGCCGGGGCATCCGATCACGGCGGGCCTGGCGAAGGATTACATCGAACTGCCGCATGAAGAGATGTATGGCGAGCACTTTGATATCCCGACGCCCGATGAGCTGATCTTCGTGAGCTGGTTTGAGGGTGGCGAGGTATTCCGCTCGGGTTGCGTGTGGCGGCGCGGCGCGGGACGAGTGTTCTATTTCCGCCCGGGACATGAGACCTTCCCGACCTATCACAATGCGGAAGTGCAGCAGGTGATCGCCAATGCTGTGAAGTACCTGGCGCCGACGGCCGGGGCGGTGCCGTTCCGGAACAGTTGCCCGAATGTGAAAGAGTCGTTGTCGCCGATCGTGGGCGAGCACGAGGTGGATGAGACCCTGCATAAGCGGTGATTCGAGGCTGTGGCATATCGACCAATTCGGAATGTGGCGGCCCGTGCTTCCTGAGGAGTGCGGGCCGCCAATGTTAAGCGGAGGCGCGTGGGCGCAGGAGCTGGCCATGGCAGAGCGAACGATCAACGGGTTTGAACGGTGCGAGCACGAGGTGGACGTGTGTGTGGTGGGCGGCGGGATGGCCGGGCTGATCGCGGCGATATCGGCGGCCCGGCATGGGGCGAAGGTGGCGCTGGTGCATGACCGGCCGGTACTGGGCGGAAACGCGAGTTCCGAGGTACGGATGTGGATCTGCGGAGCACACGGACGGGATAATCGGGAGGCGGGTATCCTGGAGGAGATCCAGCTTGAGAACTGTTATCGCAACGCGAGCCAGGTGTACTCGATCTGGGATAGTGTGCTGTATGAGAAGGCGGCGTTCTGTCCGGGGCTGACGCTGTTGCTGAACTGCACGTGCAACAGCGGCAGGATGGCCGCAGAGCGCCTGGAGTCGATCACGGCGTGGCAGCTTACCACGCAGAGCTGGCACACGATCCGGGCCAGGCTGTTCATTGACTGCTCGGGTGACAGTGTGCTGGCGCCGATCACGGGGGCGCTGGTGCGCAGCGGCCGGGAGAGCCGGGCGGAGTTCGACGAGGATATCGAGCCGAGCGTCGCCGACGACAGGACGATGGGCAATACGCTGTTGATCCAGATGCGGCAGACGAATGAGCCGCAGGAGTTTGTCGCGCCGAAGTGGGCGTACCGGTTCCGCTCGCTTTCGGATCTGCCGAATCGTTGCGGTGGAGTGCAGGGCGATAACTTCTGGTGGATGGAAGTGGGCGGGCTGTCGGACACCATCCGCGATGCCGAGGAGATTCGCGATGAGCTGGCGAAGATCGGCTATGGCGTGGTGGATTACCTGAAGAATCATCACCCGAAGAGGATGGAGCACGAGAACTGGGCGCTGGAATGGATGGGGATGCTGCCGGGCAAGCGCGAGAACCGCAGGTATGTGGGCGATCACATCCTGACGCAGAATGATGTGAGGGCAGGCGGCAGGTTTGAGGACATTGTGGCGTATGGGGGCTGGTCGATGGATGACCATCATCCGGCCGGGCTACTGTATCCCGGGCATCCGACGATTTTCCACCCGGCGCCCTCGCCATATGGGATTCCGTACCGGTGCCTGTTTTCAAAGAACGTGGCGAACCTGATGTTCGCGGGGCGGAATATCTCGACCACGCATGCGGCGTTGTCGAGCACGCGGGTGATGGGAACCTGCAGCCTGCTGGGCCAGGCGGCGGGCACGGCGACGGCGCTGTGCATCGAGCGCCGGTGCGCGCCGCGTGATCTTCTTGATGGGCACATGGGCGAACTGCAGCAGCAGCTGATGGATGATGATCAGTGGTTGCCGGGTCGGGTTCGCGATGTGTCGCGGCTGATGCGGTCGGCGAAACTAAGTGGTGACGGAGAGGTGGAGAAGTTGCGCGATGGGCATGACCGGCCGCGCGATGGTGATGGCCATGCATGGGAAGGTCGGCCGGGCGGCGCGATTACGATGATGTGGCCCGAGGCGGTTGGCATCGGAGGGCTGCGGCTGGTGTTCGATAGTGATTTGAACCAACATAAGCGCATGCCGTGTTCGATTCCGTTGAAGGGGAATCGGTGCGGGGTGCCGGCGAGGATGATCCGCAGGTTCAGGGTGGAGGCGAGGCAGACGGATGGTTCGTGGCAGGTGGTGCATCGGGAAGAGGCCAACTATCAGCGGCTGGTGCGGGTGCCGTTGGAGGTGAGGGCGGATGCGATTCGCGTGGTGGTGGAGGAGACCTGGGGTGATGAGCTGGCGCGGATATTCAGTCTCGATGTGCTGGAGGGACAGACGCAGCGGATTGGGCAGGTGAGAGAGGGCGAAGCTTGGGCGGAAATCGTGGCGCGTACGCCGGCGGAGAGCTTGCGTCGGCCTGAGCGGCCGGCGGGAGAGGCTGAGCAGTCGCACGAACCTGTGCTGGCTGCAAAGCCGGGAAGAGCGCGACCGGCCGGGCGCCGGTAGCGTCAACGCAACCAGATTGGCCAGGTGGCCACATCGGTCAGCACGCGCAGCAGGCCGTGGTGCTGAGCCAGCCGTTTTCGGGCAAGTTCAACGTTTTCGGGCATATTGTTCTCGCGCGGCTCTGCGGAAGGGATTCTGTAGGCACTTGCGGGCAGGCCAAGAAACTCTGCGACCTTGCCAACCGTTCCCGGCTGGTCGGTGATCATATCCTCATAGGCGATGCGCAGTGATGCGGCACCGCGCGATGCGAAGAAGCGTTCCCAATTGCGCTGGTCGCGCCGCAATCTGCGGGCGCAGGTGAGCGTGTGCCAGATGCTGCCGAGTTTGCGCGGCCGGCCGTGCCTGTCAACGGGCACGTCGGGCGTCACTGTGCCGTCGAAGCCGTAGTACCCTGAGCGTCTGGCCAGGTGCAGCGAGATGGCCTGTGAGACCAGATCGCGGCGGTAGAGATAGATCAGCTTGGCGTGAGGCAGAAGCCGCTGGTCGATGACCTGCGGGTGGTTGCGGTAGTGGGACCAGTGCAGTTGGACGCCCCAGGTGCCGTTCGGGAGGGTTCGGTGGCGAATCAGTTCGCTGAAGTACTGGTCATGGTCGCCATCCCGGACGCCCCATCGGGCACGCATGTCCACGTTGGTCCTGACGTTGAAGTATTCCAGCGACAGGCCGATTCCCGCGTTGAATAGCAGCCGACCCAGCAGATGCGAGCCGCAACGCTCTACGGTGCAGATGATGAACCAATTGCCAGGGCGTTGTGGGTCCACCGGGGGCTGGTCATACTTGCCATCGCGGAGCTGCCCTATCGGCACACGCTGATACTGCTCTACAGGATTGGTGGGCGACACGCTGTCCATAAGCAACTATCACAACCTTGGTTACGAGACACTACACGGCACGGGCGATGGGTGTCTTGTAAGCAGTACCGATGCGGCCGTCAACGCGCTGGGCAAGGGGCGCTCCACCTGCTAAGCTTGCCTGCCACGTTATGGCCGGAGCACCCAGCGAGTCCAATCCGTCGCCGACCGCCGACCTGCCGCAGGATTCGGTGGCGTCGCACTTCCGGCCGTCGCAGTATCTCACCCCCCGTCGGATGCAGTCCATCGGCTGGCAGGTGTACCTGGCCGCGAAGTACTTCACCCGCGGGACCATCCTGGAGGTCGGCGTGGGCGCTCGCCTGCCAGCGCAATTGCTGAGGGAGGAAGGCTGGCAGGTGACGGGCATGGACATCGAGCCGCAACTCAAGCCCGACATCGTTGGCTCGGTCGATCGTATCCCTGTGGCCGATGCCAGCTTCGACTGCTTTGTGTGCTGCCAGGTCCTTGAACACGTGCCGTGGAGTAATGCCCAAACGGCTCTGCGCGAGTTGCATCGCATCTGCCGGCGCGGCGGAATTATCTCCGTGCCAACGTGTGCGCGGGCGATGGTGATTTCGTACTTTGGTCCGAAAAGGCGAAAGACGGTGCTCCTGCACGGGCTCAACCTTGTCCAGGCGAAGCCTCGCACTCCCAAGGAACACCACTGGGAACTGGAAGCCGGTGTCAGAACCAGCGCCTTCCGCCGTGCGGTTGCCGCGGCAGGCTTTCGCATTATCCGCGAGGTTCGCCCCAGCGCTTTGCTTTATCACCATTTCATGGTAGTGGAAAAAAAGACTTGATTGCGGCACACGACCCAAGGGATTGACGTCTCGTTGCCCAAAGGAAACTACGAACATGCGGAAAGGATACTCACATGTCACGCGAACAGGCGCTGCCTCTGGATCAGGGCACCGTTGATTTCTTCGCCCTGAAGGGCACGCACGTTGGCTGCACCGTTCCGCAGACCAACAACATCAATGGTCTGAAGGTGCGGCGCGTGATGCAATTGATCCGCGACTTCTCCAAGAAGCCGCTGGATCAGATTCGCATCCTGGATCTTGCATGCGGGGAGGGAGTTTATTCCATCGAAGCCGCGCTGCGCGGCGCCCGGGTCATGGGAGTGGATGCCCGCACGGAGCGGATGAACGAAGGCGCCAAGGTCGCCCAGCGCCTGGGACTGAACAACATCAGATTTGAACAATGCGATGTCCGCAATGTCGCCGCCAGATCTCATGGCAAAGTGGATGTCGTGCTGTTTCTTGGCATCCTCTATCACCTCGATCAACGCGATGTGTTTCCCGTCCTGGAGAACATCTTCGAGATGTGTGAGCAGTTCCTCATCATTGACACGCACATCGCACTGCAGAATCGGGTTCAGATCGAGCATGAGGGCCGAATCTACGAAGGGGAACACTATCGCGAGCACGACACGAGTGATTCTGAGGCCGTGCGCAAGAGTCGCCTGATGGCGTCAGTCGATAACCCGACGAGTTTCTGGTTCACCAGGGAGTCGCTGTATCGATTGCTGCATGATGTGGGTTTCACGTCGGTTTGTGAGTGCTACGTTCCGCTGGAACCATTCAAGCCCGACAACCGCGTTACGCTGATCGCGGCCAAGGGAGAACCGGTCCAGCTCTCTTCCTATCCGTGGGTGAATGGCAAGACCGAAGCCCAGATTGAATCCCTGGTTGCCGATCGTTTGCAGGCATCGGGACGTAAAGCAGGCGCCCGGCGGGCGGGCGCCTTGGGCAGGGCTTTGGGAAAACTGGGCCTGAAGTAGGGAACCGGTATGCACGATGATCTGAAGAATGGTTCACCTCCACTGGCGCACCGTGACGATGTCGATGCGAACCTGGTGTCTGTGATCATACCGACCTACAACCGCGCGGATGTGATCGGAAGGGCGCTGCGCAGTGTGGTTCGCCAGACGCTGGCGAATCTGGAGATCATCGTCGTGGATGATGGATCGACGGATCAGACGTCTATGGTGGTGGCTGGCATTGGCGATTCGCGGGTCCGGATTATTCATCTCGAACGGAACATGGGGGGATCGGCGGCACGGAACCGGGGGATTGAGGCCTCGCGCGGGGCTTATATTGCATTCCAGGACAGCGACGATGAGTGGGCGCTGGATAAATTGGAGAAGCAGATGGCGGCTTTCGCGCGGGCGGGGGAGAATGTGGGGGTGGTGTACTCGGGGTTCTGGCGGGTGGAGCAACGGAAGTATGTGCCGGGCGCACACGACCCTGTGACGGCGGGGGATATCCATAGGCAACTGCTGTGGCGGAACTGCGTTGGGACGCCGACCGCGGTGGTGAAAAGGAAGTGTCTGGAGACCCATGGTCTGTTTGATGAACGGCTTCCGCGGTTTCAGGACTGGGATCTGTTCCTGCGGATATCGCGGTCGTATCAATTCATGATCGTGGATGAGCCGCTGGTGCTGGTGCACAGCATGGCCGGTTCGATCGGGACGAACCTGCGTGCCCGCCTGGATGCGATGGAAATCATGCTGGAGAAGTATGACGAGGAATACCGCGCGGACAGAGCGGCGCTGGCGCGGATGCAGCAGACGATCGGTTGCCTGCATTGCCGGTTTGGCGAGATCCGCCAGGGCGCTGGGCATCTGTGCAGCGCGCTGGTGGCACGGCCGGCGGATGGGCTGCGGGTGATGTACGAGGGTGTTCGGGCGTGCCTGGGGCGTTGAGGCATGGAGGTATGGTTGGGGTTGGTTCATTGGCCGGGCTGGGCTATACTCTTCCAGGGGTCAGAGGGATTTCACCGGAGAGTTCGATGCGCGGCTCAATACATCAGGCACAGCCACCAGCGTCTGCAATGATCGAATCGCTGGAAGGGCGCATGCTGCTCAGTGCGGACTGGGTGGGCACCTGGCAGGTGACAGGCACGAACCTGTCCATGGTCTCGGTGGCCGACAATGGTGCGCTTGCGGTGACCACTCCTCCGCTTAGCGTGGCCATCACGGATGCCGGGGGCGGAAACTACAATGCGGTGATCACGACAAAGGTCGGCAGGGCGGTGCGCACACAGGCGACGACATTCCAGACCGATGCCACTGGCCTTTTCGCTGATTTGACCAGCACCGATACGGGTACCGGCGGTGCGCCCGATATCCACTGGAACACGTATGTCCGGATGATGCAGGTGGACGCGAGCGTCAAGCTCTTTGACATGACGTCGGTCGGGCATACCGACGTCGGGGGCGCGCAGCGGATCTATGAGATCACCATGTACAGCGGATTTGCATCGCTGCAAAAGTTGCAGACGATGAGTTTTCCGTATCCTGGGAACTACTCGTTCCAGGGATTCCGGTTGGTGACGGACACGGCCAACGGCGAAGTGACGACGAGTGCTGATTACGCTGCCCGCACCGCGGTGATCACGCAGACCGGGTCGAAGACGTACAACATCGCTACTCACGATATAGAGGGAGATAATCTCAACAATCCATTCGGAGATGCGGCGGGACGACTCTCGCGGATCGAAGCCGGCCTTTTGCAGGGGGGTAGCTCGTATATCCACTATCTGCAGATGTACTACCGTGGCCCTGATGGCCGGCTCTATTTCCGCTCGGGTGGCATGGAGACAAATGCCGTTTCTGGGCAAACGGATGCGGCCGGGAGCATTCCGCTCGGCCAGGTCCTCAGCGGCACGACATGGGCCGGATACTCTGATGCGGATCACCACAACTTCGCGCCGGCGCTCCCCAAGTCGGCTGCTCTGAGCTTAGGCACGATCGATGAAGACCAGAGCGACAATTTCGGAACGGCGGTGGCGGACATTCTGGCGGCCGGCCTGGTTACCGACTGGAACAGCAGCGCCCAGCACGGCATCGCGATCACCAGCACGGATGCGAGTAAGGGCACGTGGCAGTACTCAACCGATGGTGGGGCGAGTTGGCAGGCGGTGGGCAAGGTGTCCAGCGGTCATGCTCTGCTGCTGGGCGATGCGGCGAGCAACCGGATTCGCTTCGTGCCCAAGCTGAACTACAACGGCACACTATCCAAAGCAATTGGATTTCGCGCCTGGGACCAGACCACTGGCAGCAACGGTCAATACGCGAAGGTATCCCCCAGCGGGAACCTGACGGCATTCAGCAAGACCGGGCTCTATGCAAAACTGGTCGTCAATCCAGTCAACGATGCCCCAGTGCTTTCGGGAACGCTGGCGGACCTTACCTTTGCCGGCAAGGCGATGAGTATCGGCAGCGGGCTGCGCATCGCCGATGTGGACAGCAAGCTGCTTTCGGGCGCTACGGTGTGGATCAGCGGCGGCTTGGCGACGGGCGATGTCCTGAGCTATACCGGGCATGGAGCAGGCATTGCCATTGGGTCCGCGACCACGACTTCGCAGGTGCAGCTTACCGGCAATGCCACGTTGGCCGCATATGTGGCGGCAATCCGTTCGATTACGTTCATGACCTCGGCCGCAACTCAGGATGACCGGACGATCAGCATCCAGGTGAACGATGCAGCGGCGCTGCCGCTGGTCAGCAACATCGTCACTCAGACGGTGCATGTACCGGCCGCCATGTCGCCGGTGCTGGCGCTCGTATTCAGCAACACGCGACTTGCCGGCGATGCGGCGAGGCTGCTGGTGTAACGCGCTTCGCTGATTGGGCCGCATCGTGTAGATTGGCGTCAGAAAGGTTTTAGCTGATGTCCAAGCCTATTGTTGTCGTTACCGAAGGGTCTGATCTGCGGCCGCTTGCATGGTTGAAGGAGCAGGCGCAGGTCATTGAAGTATCGCTGTCTGATGCCGGCCTCGATGCCGCGTTGGCACAGGCCGAGGGCCTGGTTATCCGCACCTATACAAAAGTGACGGAAGCGTTTCTGGCGCGATGTCCCAGGCTTAAGGTGGTGGGACGCGGTGGCGTGGGCGTTGAGAACATCGACGTGAAGGCGTGCCGCGCGAAGGGGATTGAGGTCGTCTATACTCCCGATGCGAACACGCTGGCCGTCGGTGACTTCGTCTTTGGGTATATGCTGCAGATACTGCGGCCGTGGGGCTTTTTCCCGGGGCGAGTCTATGAGCCCGCCGAGTTCAAGCGCATTCGCGAGACTCAGCGCGGCCGGCAATTGAACGAGCTGACGCTGGGCGTTTTGGGCATGGGCCGGGTTGGCCGGCGTGTGTCGCACATCGCTTCCCTGGGTTTTGGCATGAAGGTCATCTACAACGATCTGCTCGATGTGTCCGCGCAGCTTGATTTCCCGGCGATGGCGGTGGATAAGCCGGCGCTGTTTGCCGGGGCGGATGTGCTCTCGATCCACGTGGATATGCGGCCGGGGAATGAGAACTTGGTTGCCGGTGCGCAACTTGCCCTGATGAAGCCGGAGGCGATTCTGATCAACACCAGCCGCGGCGAGGTGCTGGATGTGCAGGCTTTGGCCGATGCGTTGCGCAACAAGCGACTGGCGGGGGCAGCGCTGGATGTGTACTGGCCCGAGCCGCCCAAGGCGGACTTCCCGCTGGTGGGCCTGCCGAATGTGCTGCTGACGCCGCATATGGCCGCCCGCACGTATACGGCGATTGAGAACATGGGCTGGGTGGTGCGCGATGTGGTGGCGGTATTGAAAGGGGAGAAGCCTAAGTATCCCGTGCCGGCGTGGCGGTGAGAGTTAGCCGACCAGGCTGATTGCGATGTTGCGAACGCGCGGGGAGATGGCGGTGATCTGCACCAGCCATTTGTGTTGCGGGACCAGGCCTGCCACGCGCTGCCACCATTCGATTACCACCAAACCATCCTGCTCCAGCAGTTCGGAGAACCCGATTGCCTCCAGGTCGTCCTCGCCGCCGATGCGGTATGCGTCGAGGTGATACACCTTCATCTTCGGCGTGTCGTAGATGTTCAGCAGGACAAAGGTCGGGCTGCTGACAGCGCGGCTCGCGCCGCCCAGGCCCTGCACCAGACCGCGGACAAACTGCGTCTTGCCGGCGCCCAGGTCGCCTTCGAGGGCCACAACATCGCCGGGGCGCAACTCGGCTGCGAGGCTGGCGGCCAGTTCCATCGTCCCTTTCACACTGCTGGTGCGCACGATTCGCTTCACAGCGTGTGCTCCCATGCTGCGGCGGGCAAGCTCTGCCCATCAAGCCTTATCTCTCGCTGCGCGGTGGTCTGGCCGATCCGCACGATCCCTGGCATGGTGATCGCATCGGGCGAGGTGAAGCACAGTTCATGGTCTTCGCCATCATGCAGTGCGTGCTGCAGCGCCGGCCGACCATCCTTTACTGCGAGTGTCCATGCATCGTCATGGATTGGGATGCGGTCAGACTGAAGGTCAGCTCCCACACCGCTTGCCCGGCAAATATGCGCCAGGTCGCGCGACAAGCCATCGCTGATGTCGATCATGGCCGTGAGGCGATGCGCCTGGGCTAGCGCGCGGGCCAGTGCGATCCGCGGCACGAAATCCATATGCCGACCCAGGATGCTTCCGCCCAGAGCGCCGGTCACGTAGATCCAGTCGCCAGCGCGGGCTCCGGATCGCTTGATCGGTTCGATGCCGGCCGAGCGGCCGAAGATCGTGACGGATGCGACCAGCTTGCCCGGCCACGAACCGGTGTCGCCGCCCACGATCGCGCAGTCAAACGCATCGCCGGCTTCGCGCATGCCAAGATAGAGTGCCTGGGCGTATTCGTGCCCGCATCCCCGTGGAAGAGCGACGCAGGCCACAGCGCCGGCCGGCAGGCAAGCCATCGCCGCACAGTCGGAGAGGTTGCGGTTCATCACCTTCCGGCCGATCTGGCGCGGGCTGTGGATGGCGGAATCGAAATGCACGCCATCGATCACCTGATCGACCGCGACCAGCAGCAGGTCGGCGCTGCTCCAGCGCAGAACAGCCATGTCATCGCCGGCGGGCAGGATAACATTGCCGTCGGCCTGCTGTTGCCGCTGAATCCAGTGGATGAAATCGAACTCGCCGGCCATGTCCTCACCCGGCTAGAGAATTGCTCACCAGTCGGCCTGCAGTTCCTGCACGATCGCCATTGCCAGCTTCTCAATGCCGGTCTGCTTCCCGACATAAGAGCTTTCACCCAGCGTCGGGAAGTAGGTCGCATCCTGCTCGAAGCCCTTCTGCTGCGCCAGAATCTTACCGGAGCGCAGGTCTTTCCAGACGAAGCTGACGTTTACGGTGATCGACTGCTCCTGGGGCAGGGTCGTGTGGCTATCGACGCTGACCGTATTCGATCTCACATTGGTGATCTCGCCCTCAAGGATAGTGTCGGCTTTGTCGCGCGAGACGACTTTGTAGGGAGTTGAAGACTCCATATAGTTGATCACGGCCTTGGTAAGCTGGAACTCAATCCCGCGCGTGTAGCTCTTGTTGCGGAAGATCGGCACGGCCACGGTGCGGATGTCCTGGCGATAGAGAGAGTGCCACTGGTAATTGCCCTGCTGCTTGCCGTCATAGTTGTTGGATTGCGAATACCCGCAACCCGAAGCCAGCAGGGCGGCCATGCAGCCTACGATGAGCCAAAGCTTTGCGGCCATGTCAGTGTGCCTCCAGATCCGCCTGCGTCGGTGGGGTGTAGCCGCTGCTGCGGCGCGGAGCCTTGGCCGCCAGAAGCTGCGGCGAGAAGGTCTTGAGCCACTGCACCGCCTTCCTGGCTTCGGGTGTGTTTGGGAAAGTTGCGATCAGGAAGCGGTAATTGTAGATGGCCGCGGCCGGCTCGTTGGTGCGGCGGTAGAAATCAGCCTGGCGATAGATCTTCTGGGCGAAGGTGTCGTCAACGCGGCGGACCAGGTCGACCAGGCCTTCATCCTGGGCGATATCAGGATACGCGGAGGTCAACTCGACAAGCTGCGCTCGGGCATCGATCAGGGGCGTGGCATCATAGCGCGCGCCGCGGAACTGCGCCAGCGTCGCGTATGCCCGCCGCAACCGCACCTGCGGGATCAACGGGCTGCGCGGATAGCTCTTCATGTAAGCGCTGTAGGCATCGGCCGCGAAATCGTAATCGGAGTTGGTGTAATAGAAGTCGGCGGTCCGCAGCAGTGCCTTTTCGGCGAGCAATGATCCCGGTGAACGCTGTTGAATGCGGTAGAGCATGTCAACGCCTTCATCGGTGGCATCCAGGGTTGCCCAGTAGAGAAAGACGCGCTTGTAGCCGTTTAAGAAGGCATCGGCGATGTCGTACTGCAATTGCAGTGCCCGCTGGTAAAGCGGCGATTCGGGGTGCTCATCCATCAGCTCATCGAGATAGAAGAAGGAATCGACACGTTTGCCATCGAGGAAGTAGCCTTCGGCGACCAGCATCAGTGCCCGATCGCGGCCGGGCGCATCCTTGGATTTGCGCAGAAGCCATTCGATGGCGGTCTTGGCGCCCGCCTTGCCATTGCCGGCGACGATGAGGCGCTGAGCGATATCCAGCATCGGCTCATCCGTGGGGGCGGTGGTGGTGGTAGGCCGGTTCACCTGGATCCAGCGGTCGCCGCGCAGTTCCCACGTGGTCGTTTCGCCGTTTGCGGCGACCGACCAGGTCAGCAGGATGGCGAGGGCAAGGACAGGACGCATGGACATGGGGACGGATTGTAATGGGCCGCCTCGCGTCCGGCAATCAATGGGAACCAGCGGCAACTACCACATGTGGCCGGCCGGAGACAGCATTGGCCTCAACGACTACCTTTGCTCCGTAAACACGGTCGATGAGCTCTGGTGTCACCACTTCGCCGGGGGTACCTGCGGCTTCGATTCTTCCATTCCGCAACACCAGCAGGCGGTCGCAGTACTCGGATGCCAGGTTCAGGTCGTGAAAAACCCCGACAACGGTGAGCTTGTTCTGCCGATTGAGGCGGCGGACGCATTCCAGCAGTTGGATCTGATGACCCAGGTCCAGGTGATTGACCGGCTCGTCCAGCAGGAGCAATCGAGGCCCCTGCGCCAGACACATGGCGAAGAACGCCCGCTGCCGTTCACCGCCGCTGATGGCACTGACCGGGCGATCCGCCAGGTGGGCAATGTCGGCCTCTTCCATGGCCTTTTGGGCGATCGCGTGATCGTGATGGCTCTCCCATCCAAAGCGCGGCAGATGCGGCGACCTCCCCAGCAGCGCCACCTCCCGCACCGTAAAGGTTGTGTCCATCCCCATATCCTGCATCAGGCAGGCGGCAGTTTGTGCCCATGTGCGTCGGGTCATGGTGAGGATGTTGCGTCCGTCCAGGATTACCTGACCGGATCGCGGGGTCAGGATGCCACTGATCACACGTAACAGAGTTGTTTTGCCGCAGCCGTTGGGCCCGAGCAGGCCGACAAATTCGCCGGGCGCAACGTTCATGCTCACATCTTGCAGGACGATGTGCTTTTCATAGCCTGCGGTTATGCCCTGGATCAGAAGCATGAATGACTATACCGGCCGCTTCCGCTTGAGCAGAAACAGGAAAAAGGGCCCGCCCAGACACGCGGTGACAACACCGATGGGAATCTCCGTGGGCGCCATAATCGTTCGGGCGAAGGCGTCGGCCAAGACCAGGAACGTCGCCCCGACCAGTGCCGAGGCCGGTGCCAGGCGACGATGATCCGGACCGATGGCCAGGCGTACCGAATGTGGCACGATCAAGCCGACGAACCCGATCAGACCGGCCGCTGCCACCACCGCGCCGGTGATCAGGGAAGCCAGGATGAAGAACAACACGCGGCTCTGATTAACATTCAGGCCCAGATGAGCGGCCGACTCTTCGCCCAGGGTCATGAGATTCAGATCACGTGCCAACAGAATGGTGATGCCAAGTCCGCAGACGACCAGTACGGTGGCCGCGCGTAATAGGCCCCAGTCGAAGATCTGCAGATTCCCCAACAGCCACCACATGACGTTGTGCACCCGTTCCGGCGGGGCGATCGATACCACGAACATCAACAGGCTGCTGAGCACCGCGCCAACCACCACTCCCGCCAGCAGCAGCGAGTGAATCGGCAAGGCCCCGCCGCTTCCGCGCGCCAGGGCATATACCAATGCCACGGTCAGAATCGATCCGACAAATGCGCCGCCGGGCAGAACCCAGGCGCCGGCCACGCTCCAGCCCATGAGGATGACCATCGCGGCCGCCAGCCCGGCGCCCGATGATGCCCCCAGCACGTAGGGTTCGGCCAGCGGATTGCGCAAGAGCGCCTGGAAGATCACTCCAGCGACGGATAGTCCCGCGCCCACCACCACCGTCAGCAGCACTCTTGCCAGACGTAACTGTCCGACCCCCGGGGCAAACAGATCTCCCGGTGACAGATGCACAGCGCCGATCCCCAGGCCGATGGCGCAGGAGACCAGTAACGCGGCGATGAGCAGAAGATATAACCTCCAGCCGCGTTTCATCGGCCTGACTCCGTCGGGTAAAGTCGCTCGCAAAGCTGGCGGATCCCCTGGGTGAGGCGCGGCCCGGGTCGAATCAGCAGGTCCATGCTCAAGTCGTCGATCACTCTGTTGTTCTTGACCGCGTCGATCCTCTCCCAGCCAATCCGTCCTCGGACAATCTCCAATCCTCTGCCTCGAGTCGTCTCATCGCACAGCACAACCACTTGCGGGTTCCATTCGATCACCTTCTCCGGGCTGATGATGGGATAGTCGCGGCTGATCTCATGAGCGGCGTTTGTCCCACCGGCGTGCGCCAATACATCGTCCATGAACGACTGGCTGCCGGCGGTGGTGATCGGGTCGTGCCAGACCTCCAGATAGACGCGCGGCCGCCGTTCGACAGGTGTGGCTGCGAATCGCGCATGGATACCCGCTAAGTCACCCTTCATCTTCTGGACCAGTGTTGCAGCCTGCTGCGGATGCCCGGTCAATTTGCCGATCTTCTCGAACGACTCGAACATCTGCTGGATCGTTGCGATGTGCCCTTCGACCACCTGTACGCCGGATGAGCGAATGGCCTGCATCGTGTCATCGCGCTCGAAGTCGGTGGTCACCACCATGGTGGGCGCAAGCGAGAGCATGGTCTCCATGTTCGTCATGCCAAGCGAGCCGACTTGCGGTAACTTTGTCGCTTCTGGCGGATAGTTGCATGCCTGCGAGACCCCAACCAGGCGATCGCCAAGGCCCATTTCATAGAGCGCTTCGGTCATGGCCGGCGAGAGGGAAATGATCCGAAGTGCAGTCGGTTGCGTCGTCGGATGGGCAGGTGTCTGATGGAACAAAACGACGGCCACGGCAACCGCCATCGCGACCGACGCAACCAGGAAGATGAGTGTGATGATCCGTTTCATGACACCCACGCCATGGACAAAACGATTGCGGGAATGATCTCGCCGACCTCGCACACCGCGCCAAACGTGTCGCCGGTTGATCCGCCGATCTTGCGATGACTCCATGCGGCGAACAGCAGTGATGCCGCCACGACAGATAAACCGGCGATCAACCCCGGAAGGTGTAGGACATACCAGCCTGCGCCCAGCAAGACTGCCACTGACCAGATGGCCGATGCCCGATGTCGCCGTTTCGACATCAGCGCCCCCAAACCGCCGGGCCGGGCTGGCTTGAGCAATGCCATATTGATGACGATCGCACACCGCCCGGCCAGTGGCATCAGCAGCAGCGCTTGCCACGTGTGCTCATGCGGCAGTGAAGCGATGGCCGCGAACTTTATCAACATCGCCCCGGCGATGGTGATGACGCCCATGGCTCCGACATGGCTGTCCTTCATGATCTCCAGGATCCGCTCACGCGGGCGGGAACTCAGGAAACCGTCGGCCGTGTCGGACAGTCCATCCATGTGAAATCCGCCGGAGAAACACAGCAGAAGTATGACCAGCAATCCCGTCTGCAGCAGTGGGGGACATCCGTGGCCAAGCGCCCAGGCAGCCAAAGCGGCGATGCATCCCAGCAGCAACCCGACGACCGGGTAGAACGGCACGCTGCCCATGAGGTCATCCTCGGAGGTTCCCCATGTACCGGGGATCGGCACGATGGTCAGGAACCGGATTGCCGCCAGGAATCGCTTCATTCTCTTACGCCTTGGAAACGGAGGCCTCCTCAAATGTGGCCACTTCGGTCAGTACGCGGACGGCCGCTTCCACCAGGTTCATCGCCAGTGCAGCGCCGGTGCCTTCGCCCAGGCGCAGGTTCAGGTCCAGCAAGGGCTGCTTGCCCAGGTGCTTTTGCATGAACCTATGCCCGGCCTCTACGCTGCGATGGGCAGCAATGATGTAGTCGGCCGACGCCGGGCAGATGACATGAGCCACCAACGCCCCGGCCGTGGAGATGAAGCCATCCACAACCACCGGTTTGTGCGCTGCGGCCGCGCCCAGGATTACGCCGGCAATGCCGGCAATCTCAAATCCGCCAACCTTGGCCAGCAGGTCAATGCCATCGTTGGCATTGGGCTTGTTAACTGCGAGGGATGTTTCAATCACCGAGATCTTGTGCGCCAACTGCTTGTCGTCGATCCCTGTGCCGCGGCCAGTCACGTCCGCCACCGGTGTGCCGGTGATTGCCGCGACAATGGCGGCGCTGGGCGTGGTGTTGCCGATGCCCATGTCGCCGGTGCCAAAGACATCGACTTCAGAAGCCAGGCTGTTGACGACTTCAATGCCCGCCTCCAGGGCGCGAATGGCCTGCTCGCGGCTCATGGCCGGGCCTTTGGCGATATTGGCCGTGCCGGGGGCGATGCGCTTGGAGATGATCTTGCCGGCTTCGGCCAGTTCACTAAGGTCGCCTGCCACGCCCATATCCACCACCACCACCTTTGCGCCGACCAATCGAGCCAGGGCGTTAATCCCCGCGCCGCCGGCCACGAAGTTGTACACCATCTGCGGCGTTACTTCCGAAGGGTACTTGCTCACGCCTTCGGCCGTTACACCGTGATCGCCTGCCATGGTAATGACGGCTTTGCGCGTCACCGGCGGTTTGATCGAACCGGTCATGCCGGCCAGATCCACCGCCAAGTCCATCAATCGCCCCAATGCCCAGTGCGGCATGGTCAACTGATTGAGCCGATCTGTGGCCTTTGCCCGAGCTGCCTGATCCTGCGGCCGGATCTTACCGATGGTCTGTTCCAATAATCCCATCGCATTACCCTTTTATCGTTAACGGAAGTCCACAACACATAAAAACCACTTCATCAGCAGACCGGCCGATAGTTTGGTTACATCGGCCAATCAGGTCTCTATATCGCCGCGCCAGCGCATTCTCCGGCACGATTCCCAGACCAACTTCGTTGGTTACAAAAATGACTGTCCCCGGATGCGCTTTGGCGGCAGTCACCAATTCCATCGACTTTGCCGCAACCTGATCCTCATCAATCGCCGGTTCCTGAAACATCAGGTTATTGACCCAGAGCGTAAGACAGTCGACCAGGATCGTGTCGTACTGCCTCGCTTTGCTGATGGCCTCCGCCACGGCCAACGGTTCCTCGATTGTCTGCCATACCGCGCTGTCGCGCTGCTGGCGATGTCTCTGGATCCGCTGCGCCATCTCCTCATCCACTTCCGGACAGGTCGCCAGGAAAACCCGAGTGCCCGAGAGCTTCTGGGCGCGTTGTTGGGCATATCCGCTCTTGCCGCTGCGGCATCCTCCAGTAACCAGTAGCACATGCGACATGATCAGTTGCCCTCCGCACTTGCCGGTAGATTCAACCCGCTCAAAACGCCATTGCGGTCGAAGACGTCAATGACCGCGCACGCCGCATAACGGACTTTGAAGAGGATGTAGTATGCCCGCGGCAATCCCAGAGCATGGCAGATCATCGAACGAATTACTCCGCCATGGGTGGTCGCCAGCACCACCTCGGCCGGGTCGGCCGCCATCGTCTCCCACGCACAGGCGATGCGCTTCTGGAAACCCAAAATGGACTCACCCTCGGGAAAGGCGAAGTCATCCTCCATTTTCGCCCACTTATCCACCAGCAGTGCATCGCCTCGCGAGATCTCATCAAAGGTCTTGCCTTCCCAGGCGCCAAAGTCCACCTCGCGCAGATCAGCGTCGACCGACACCGGTAGGGATGTCTTGGGCATCACCAGGTCCGCGGTCTGCCTGGCCCGCAGCATCGGGCTGCAATAGCACCGTCCGATCGATTGACGTGCCAGCCAATGAGCGGTGCCTTGGACGCATTGAGCTTGCGAGGCATCGATCGGCACATCCGTGCTGCCCAGGTATCGCCCGGCATATGCGGGGCCGACCGCGGCGTGTCGCAAGAGGATGATTTGCCTGGCCATGCCAGTCGCTCCAAAACAAAACGCCCGATCCATCGAGGGAACGGGCGGTCCATTGGCGCAAGATCAGCCTTGAGCCTTCCCACGAAGGGGCGTGATCGCTCACGCCATCTTGATGTATCCTGACTTCTGGATCGTCCTACTCGCTGCGGCCTTCCCATCCCGAGGCATCGGAACAGTGACCATCTTGCAGCTTTCGTCCCCAGTTACAGTGGCGGGGCCGTGCTGGATTTGCACCAGCTTCCATATTCAGTTGTATGCCCGATGAAAGTAAACCCGTATCGCGCCGACGTCAACCATGCGAAGCACGGGAAACTCTGTTTCGCGGGGCGGGCCAAGAGTCAACGAGATTGCAAGTCAACGAGATTGCACTTGCACCGCAAAGCAGCGGAACGGATAATGCACTGTGCATACGGGGATTAACATGAAACTGATGATCATCGTCCTGCTCTGGTGCCTGCTCTTTATCGTCTGCTGGCCGCTGGCCCTGGCATTGCTGGTGTTGATTCCCGTGCTCTATCTCCTGAGTATCCCGCTGCGCATCGTCCTCTATGCGATCGAGGGCCTGCTATCTCTTGTACGTAGCCTGCTTCTATTGCCCGCTCGGTGCCTGCGCGGCTGAGTGAACGTTGTGATTGGCTCTTCCCCTGATACCATCAGCCCATGGGTTTATCGCTGATCTCGTCTGGCCGCATTTACCGCTGGCTCCGGCTGCTTCACCTCTACGGTGGGCTTCTTGTAAGTCCTTTCCTCGTGGTTTTCGCCGTCAGTGCCATCCTGCTAAACCACCCATCGCTGCAATCTTCGCCCGCCGAGCCAGCGCGCCGCCAGGCATCCATCGATGTGCCCGGCGGCTTGAAGGGACTGAACCTGGCGAAGGAGGTCATGCGCCAGACGGGTGTCACGGGCGAGATCGATTTCTTCTCCGAGCAGGCACAAGGCCCGCGCATCTCGGTGCCGGTCAGCCGTCCAAGTGTGAAGATCACCATCACCGCCGACCTGACCGCGAAGACGGCGAATATCAGTACGCGTCCGGCCACCTTCGGTGAGCGCGCGATCTATCTGCACAAGTATCCCGGCCCGCATGTCGCCAACATTCGCGGCAACTGGGTCTTCACACGCCTTTGGGGTGTGCTTGCCGATGGCACGGTGTACCTGCTCCTGTTTGTCACGGTCACGGGCATTTACATCTGGTACATCGTTAAGTCCGAGCGGAAGCGCGGTTTGGCCTTTCTTGGCGCAGGCTGTGTTGTATTTGCCGTGGTGCTGCTGGCTCTGATCCGGTAACGGCCGCCGCGTAGGAGTGTTGCGATCATGTCTTCCCCAAGCACATTGAAGTGGATCGACCTCTGGAACCAGAGAGTCCACAGCTATATCGGTCTTTTCCTGCTGCTGTTCGTCTGGGTCTATGCCTTCTCGGGGCTGGTGCTGAATCACCCCAAATGGCAATTCTCCAACTTCTGGCCACAGCGTCAGGAGTCGGCGAGCGAATCGGTTGTCCGCATCCCGTCAGCGCCCACCGATCTGGCCAAAGCTCAAGACTTGATGGGTCAACTTGGCCTATCCGGTGAGATCGACCAGATCACCGCCAAGCCGGACCATTTCGATTTCCGCGTCGGCAAGCCGGGCCAGATCGTCAACGTAGCGGTCGACCTGGCCAGTGCGAAGGCATCGGTCAAGCGAATCAGGGTCAACACCTGGGGCGTTCTCAATTCCCTGCACCATCTGACCGGCGTTCATGCCGATAATCCCGCCCTGACGCGCAACGGCGTGGCGACCAGCATCTGGAGCTTTGCGCTGGACGCCACCTGCGTGGGCATGCTACTGCTTGTCACAGGTGGCCTGTGGATCTGGTGCCGGCGCAAAGACTCTCTCTTGCCAGGCTTCATTGCCTTGGTGCTGGGATTGCTGTGCTGCGGATGCTTCGTGTTCGCCCTCTAGCTGAAACGGGTCGGAAATCTAACTTCGTCAAACGCGTTCTGAAACTCGCACTCAATGACTGCAGAAGTCGGCCTATTCCTGAGCGGGGCCTTTCCATATGCTTCCGCCGAACGTTGTTACATAGATGGTCTGGGGGTCTGCCGGATCAAATGCAACGCGCTGGGCGTTGCCGAATGGCAGACCGGACATGGCTGACCAGGTTGCGCCATTGTCTTTACTGAGCCACAGTCCTGCTCCCGGATCGCTCTCTGTGAGGGTTGCATAGATCCATCCCGGGTGCTTGGGATGAAGGTAGGCGCCGAAGTGCTCGGGACCTTTTTTCAAGATGCAATTCCATGTGGTGCCCCCATCTGTCGTTCGCCACAGGCCTCCCTGAGTGTCATCGCCGGCATTGGCAGCGCCAATGTAGATCACGTTGCTGTTGGCTGGGTCTACGGTGAAATCCTTGGGCCACAGGAGGGGCCGGGATGCATTCACCAGTGTCCAGTTGTCACCAGCATCGCTGGACCGGTATAGACCGACGCCTTCTTTAGTGAACTCGCGGTCACGCCGCAGCGCGGTTGTGAGCGCAAACAGGGTGCCGTCATTGTGCAGTACAACCCGGCATACGCGCAGGTTTCCGGCAGTGCTCAGCCCCTGGTTCATTGCGGTCCAGGTCCTGCCATCGTCGGTGGATTTGAATACGCCCTTGCCAAATTGCCCGGCATAGAGTGTGCGATTGCCCTTGGGGCTGCGCGGGTCAACAACGACCGCCGTGGTGGCGCAAACCGGTAGCCCCTGTTTGGCCGCAGTCCAGGTGGCCGCAAAGTCGGTACTGAGGCAGACTCCTCCCGGGCCATTATTGCCGTGCCTGCCGGAGATGATGTTGTCATTGGGGATATCGTGGACATTTGAGAATGCGCCCCACATTTTGCCCGGTATCTCGGGGTCAAATGCAAGTTCGTAACAGGTGTTGACCCAAGGGGCACGACCCTTCAGAGCCCACCATTCCCACGTCTTGCCCTGATCCTGCGAACGCGCGAAGCCCAGATCTGTGTAGCTGATATAGTGGTGGTTGGGCTGGAACGGGTCGATGTAATAGTTCCATGTGGTCGTAACGACCAGGCCGTTGCAGATCCAGCGGCGCGGCTGGTCTGGCGCCGCGGGCACTTGTTCTGTGTCGGCAAGTTGCCAGGTGGCTCCCCCATCGACTGTGGTGTATGCACGACCCGCAACAACCAGGAGGCGCTCGGGGTCGGTGGCGCAGATCGTCACACGCGGCTTTTCCTGATAGTACTGCCCATCGGCCGATACCATGTAATCCTGCTGCACATTCATCGGCTGCCAACGGGGATCGGCCTGAAACGTCGCACGCCAGCTAGCCCCCGCATCGTCTGAACGATAGATACTTGCATTGTGCGGTGGGGGGACGCCCGTGCCTGAACCAAATGCATAGACGGTGCGCGGTTTGAGGTTCGTTGTTACGATCTGGCTGTACTGCGCGATGTTATCCATGGGCCACTCATCAAACGGCTTGGTTTCCAGATTCAAACCTTGCCCGTTGATGGATTGCCAGGATTCGCCGCGATCATCAGAACGGTAGATGCCGCCGACGTATTTGCCATCCTGCAGCTTACCCGGCACAGTCACATAGAGTATGCAGCCGTCCTTGGCGTTGGAGCCTCCTGCAAAGGCGAGAATAGCGCCTGCGGGTAAGCCACTGGCTTTACGTTCCCAGGTCTTGCCACCATCTTGAGATCGCCACACACCTTGAACGGTGGCGGCAAACCAGGTGCCCGGCGCTATCTGATCGAAATGGAACGATAGCGGTTGACCACTTGGGCCATCACAGCGCGTCCAGGTCGTTCCAGAATCATCGGATCGCCATACTTCCCCGCCGGCGCCGGCCAGCATGTGCTCTGGCGACGATGGGTTGATTGCGATCTCTCCGGTAAGGTTGCCTGGCAGATTGCCGATGGCCTTCCATGTCACACCGGTATCCTTGCTGATGGAAAGACCGCCAGCCCAACCATTGGCGGCGTAGATGGTATGGGGATCAGCAGGATGGAATGCAGGACGGCAGACCGTGCTGGTACGAAGCTGTGAATAGTGGATCATCCGCCAGTTGTGTCCACCATCAGACGAGATATACGCGGCACTCATGTCGCAGTTGATCATCATCAGTTTGGGATCAATTGGACTGATGGCCGGTGAAAACATGCCACCAGCACCGGACAGACCGATTGGTTCCCATCTTGGTGCGGATGCTCCGACGGTCTGCGCCGAGACACTCGCGGTGAGACCTATCAGAAGCGAGTACAACGCCAACAGCGCTATCCGCAGTATGTGTTTCATATGTATCTCTCTCATCACGTCATCCGCTGATCGAGACGTCGATTCCGCAGGGAGCGTGGCTGGGCCCTTACGCGTGAAGGGTTGGCGAGGGCAGAGGCGATCGAGGGTCCCAGTTGGCTCACTGCGATGCCCAGGCCCATTCGCGGGCTGATCAGTTGCCCGGAGACCGCCCCCGGGCAGTTCAAGGGCAATGTACCGCTGGCTCAAGCGCGCACAAGTACCGGGATCAGTCGCAGCAGCGCTGCGAAGGCTGAGGTCCCGCATCGCGTTTCATTCGCTTTGCTTCCCGCTTTTCGCCAAACGATCCAGTTCGGCCAAAGCAAACCGGAAGGCCATGATGTACGGCTCCTTGCCCGCTTCCCAGTGGCCATAGGTGGTGGCGACGAGGGTGCCGTCGCTGGTAAGCTCGAGCCCCGGATAGCCGCAATCGGTCCCGTCCTGGTTGTCGGCCAGGCGCACCTTGTACTGGCCCGGGCGGCCCTTGACCAGGTCATCGAACGTGCCAACCCACGCCACGAAGTCGCCCTTCCATGGCCCATCTTCCATGTTGCGGAATACGCACACAAGCCGCCCATCCGGTCCATAGCGGAAGATGTGGCGGTCGCCGTTGAACGCCTGCGGCAACTCAACCGGCTCGGACCAGGTCTTTGCCTCGTCCGTGCTGAACATGATATGCGCGCTCTTTACTCGCAAGTTCTCGCGCAAGGCGACAGCCAAAGTGCGGCCATTGGGCGAGCGGATGATTCCGGGCTCGCAGAGGCAGACATCCCGCCGCGCCAGCAGTGGCCTGGGGTGCGACCAGGTGAGTCCACCATCCTTCGAGTTAGTCTGGTAGAGCGTGAAGACACCTGTGCCCTCGCCGTTTGGGCCGAAGAACCGCCCGTCATCGTGGAACAGCGCGAAATACTCGCCGTTCTTGAGCCGTTCCACGCCTCCCATGACGACGATACCGCCCCAATCGCCGGCATCTTTGAGTTCGGTCCAGGTCTCGCCGTCATCCGCCGATGAGGCAAGCCGCGCTGGATAGAGCCCTGACCACAGGATGACCCGCTTCTTGCCCGTCTCGGGGTCGATGACCCGGTGGATGGTCGGGGTCTCCTTGCTGGTGGACCAGTTCGCCGGGGTCGGCAACCGTCCGCTCCAGGTCTTGCCACCGTCGGTACTGCGCTGATAGATGATCTGGCCCTTGCCGTGCCCTTTCGGGTACACGGCAAGGATGGTCTGGCCGTCCTCGAGCATCACGGTGGACACGTGCCCCAAGTACTGCCCGACTTCGCGGTCAACGACGACCTTATGCTGGGTTTGGCTGGCGAGATCGATTTGCATGGGATCCTTACTGTGTTCAGAAGGACAGGTAAGAAAGTGTCACGAAATACATCATTCTCTTCATGGGCAGCACTCTTCCATATGCTTCCGCCGAATGTGGTTACATCGACGGTTTCAGGTAATACCCTAATCACGCCTGTCGCTGATTGCCAACCTGATTTCCGCCGCGAGACCGACGCCAGCCAATTGGAGGCAGCCGGGTCTCATGCTATTGTGTCACCTTGGGCTTCGGGAAGCCTTGTTCGGTTTGACGGCACCACATGAGAGGTCGGTATGCGAATGCGACTGACGGCGACGATCGTGATCACGGCCGTGCTGGCCGGCTTGAGCATCGGTGCGGTCCAGGGCCCGCCCAGCGCGCCGCGACAAGACCTGCCCACCGACAAGAAGCGCCAGCAGGAGATCGAGATCACCCAGGCCGCTCAGGAGTATACCGTTGATTTCCGCGGCACGGTCGACGGCGCGATGACGCGCATGCCGGTCTCCTACAGTGCGTATGGGCAGGGATGGCAGCCGAACGAGTTTGCGCGGATCGAAAACGTTGGCGAGACCGACGTGGTCAATCCCTGGATCACGGTCAACGGCCGGGGCGACTGGCGGACGATCCAGAGCATCGTTACCGAGGCGATGCGCGGTTGCACTACCGACGCTGACAAGGCGCGGGCGATCTGGGAGTGGCAGCGTAGCCACCGGTTCCATGCCTGCACGTGGGATGGCGAGGTGGACGATGCGGTCAAGGCGCTGAACGTCTACGGTTACACGCTCTGTGGCGATGAGGCGCTGGTCCTGAAGGACTTGTGGAAGGCGGCGGGTTTTCGTGTTCGCCCAGGGCACCCGATCGGACACGCGGTGTCCGAGGTGTTCTACGATGGCGCCTGGCACCTGCTGGACAGCGATGAGAACACCATCTGCCTGAAGCGTGACAACAAGACCATTGCGTCGGAGGCTGAAGTGGTCCGCGACCACGATCTGATGAAGCGGACGCACACGTATGGCCTCTCCGAGCGGGAAGATGCGCTGAACGATCAGTCCTCCGCGGCACTCTACTCCTATGAGGGCGAGAGGTCTGGAGAAGCGAGCATGGACACCAGGCACACGATGCATTTCGTGCTCCGTCCCGGCGAGGCGCTGGAGTGGCGCTGGAGTCACGCCGGCAAGGAATACTCCAATGGCACGGACCTCAAGCCTGGGGAGGTGTGGACCACCGATGGCACCGGCCACCTGCTCGCCTGGGGCGACACGGCTTATGCCGATCTGCGCAATGGCAAATGGATCTATCGGCCGCCGCTGGACAAGGCGCTGTATCGCAAGGGCATCATCTCGGAAGAGAACGTCGCCTGCGCTGCGGAAGACAAACAGCCGGGCAATCTGCACCCAGCCAAGTTAGACAAGCCGGCGACCGTGACATGGAAGATCGCCAGCCCCTATGTGATCGTCGGGGCAAAGATCAACTGCGCGGTCAAGGGCAACGCCGGTGCGCTGCAGGTGCGCTTCAGCAACGATGGTGCCACGTGGCAAGACCTGCCAGCGCCCGCAGCCGGGGAGAAGGGCGAGTTGTCATTCCAACTGGACAAGCTCCTGTCGCCGCGTGGAAAACCGATGTACGCGTACTATGCACAGGTCGTCATGCAGGCCGGCGCGGCCCTCGATGCAATCGTTTTCGATACTGACGTGCAGATGTCACTGCTGGGCATGCCCGAACTGACCGTGGGCACGAACCGCGTCCGCTACGTCGACGAAACGCCCGCACCCGCGGAGCGCAAAGTGAAGGTGACGCATGCGTGGATGGAGCGCACAGCGTGGCACGCGCCGGCGGCCGTGGCTGAGGCGATCTCTCCCAAGGATGGCGAGACCGTCTCGGGCACGAATGTCACGTTCCGCTGGACGCCGCCCGCTGTCGGCGATGCCAGCGACAAGATCGTCGATTACCAGATCCAGGTGTGCGAGCGAGAGGATCTGCGCTGGGCGATCTCTCCCACCTTTGACAAGCTGATCTCGAAGACACTCTCCACTGGCAAGGCCCAATGGACGACGCCGTTCGCTGGCCTGTTGAATCCCGATACGCCGTACTACTGGCGCGTGCGCGCTAAGGATTCCAAGGGCGTGTGGGGCGCGTGGAGCCGAGCCTTTAGCTTCCGCTGCGCTGCCCCGGGCGTGCCGGTGAATGTCCGCCTCGTCGGCGAAAACGGCGTGCCCGAGGCGCTTGAGTGGGATGCCCCGGCGGCCGGAGCCGAGCCGATGGGATATCGCATCTACGGCAGCGATGAACAGGGCTTCACCGTTAGCGATACCGAGTACATCCTCCGCATGGGCAACGGGTTCTGCCGAACGATGGATGAGTTCAACGCAAAGAAGCCGGGTGACCGGTTTGTCGGGGATATCAAGACGCCGCCTAACTTCATCACCCAGACATCGCAGCGGCGAGTGGAACTGGCTGCTCCGCTTTGCGCGTTTTACCGCGTCGTGGCGCTGACCGACAGCGGAATCGTGAGCGGCGCCTCCGATGCCGTCGAACTGCCGCGCCCGTTCATCTACAGCCGGCCGCTGACCGGGGCCAAGGTCGGACAGGTTTACGACTATCGGCCGGCTGCGACGGCCTCCATCGGCCACCTTACGTGCCGTGACGGCTACAACGCCGCCTTCTGGCAGCGTGAGATGATTACGTGGACGCTGGGATCCAGCCCGAAATGGCTGACTATAAAGGATGGCATCCTGACCGGTACGCCCGCCGACACCGACGTCGGCACGTGCGACATTGTGCTCAAGCTGACCAACAGCAATAACCAGTTGGCCGAGCAGCGGTTCCGGATCGTGGTCGCGAAATAGCGTTCGCCTCAGGAACGCAAAACCCCTGTCGAGCCGGCTGTCATCGATACAGACCGTGCCATCTTGTATCCGGTTCTGTTGGCCAACCGGGGTGGGCGACCGTCAGTATCGCAAGTCAGTCGTTCGCCAATCGTTTCGCCGGCAGGTCAAAGATCTCCCAGTCCCGGAATCTCCCCTTGCCGCGGCAGGGCAACTGGTAGCCCCGGACCCGCAACTGGCCGTTCTTGTCGTACAGCGCGGTGACGGCGAGCGTCTTGTCTCTGATCTTCAACAGACTTGTCTTGCCGGAGCCAGCCCGCGGCCAGACGGGGAAAGTGTAATCCTCAACCGCGCGCACAATGGTATTGCCGTCAAATCTGTCCATCGGCAGCAGAAAATGCGTGATGGTCTGCTTGCCGTACAAACGGATGTCGTATTGGTTCTTGACCGGCCAGTCGTGGTGCAGCCGGTTGCTGAACGAATTGCCGCCCCAACCCAGCATGTTGGCCAGCACGCGATTCTTGACCCAGTGCTTGGGTGTCCCGCGATTGACCAACACCAGGCCGCCGCAGGCGACCCAGTTGGTGGCCAAGATGGTGCGCGCCTCACCGGACTGCACATATCCGAAGGGGATATCGTGCCAGACCTCTTTTGCGGTCGCCGGGTAGTAGACGTTGATCTTGGTTTCATCCAGCCAGAAATAGCCGACCTTGTCGCCGCTGAAATCAAATTCCAGTTCGGTTTTGACCAGTGGTTCCTGTTTGAAATACAAGAACCGTTGGACCAGCGGAATCGTGCCCAGTTTCCCGCGACGTTCCACCACCAGCGCGACCGGGCCATCCAGCCAGGAACATTCCGCATCGCGGTTATCCACCCAACGGTCGTCGATCAGCGCGCGTATTTCGCCCCCCGCGAATTCATCGGCTTTCAGGATTGCCTTGCCCCTGCTATTGCGCACCGTCGCCATCAACCCGTCTTTGGTGAATTCAACCGAATAGGCCTTCGCTTTGAAGGTGCGCAGAGCATTGACCGATTCCGCCGGCTGCGCTGCCGGCACGCCGGCGGGAAAGGAGGCAAAACCGGCCGATGGCAGATCGACAAAGCCAACGGCTTTCCCTTTATGCAATTGAAACGAAGTCTTGCCCGAGGGAGTAAGTGTCGGAGCAAGTTCCACAAGCGCCCGTCGTTTGTGAGGCAGCGAATTGAAGATCGCCACCGAATGTCCATCATTTTCCACCATTCGGCCGGTAGCGTGATCCAACAGCTGTGCCAGTTGCGTGTCGGTGTGCGCCAGCGTGTCAATCGCCTTCCGCCGCAGGTCGGTGACCTCGATCCAGTGGACATCATGGTGCTGGTACTTGAGGATGGTCCGCCAGGCCTGATGTAGTTCATCGGATTGGTCCGTGATCCGGGCCAGTGCCAGCGCGCTCTCGGCCATGAGCACACGCTCCTCGCTGCGTTTGTTGGCACGCAGCAGTTCCTCGGCCCATACCCCTTCGCAGTAGGACCAGTAGCTGTACATGGTGGCCTGGGCGCGGGGCGGTGCCGCGGCCAACCGCTGGCGCAGCGTCTCCTCCAGCAGGACGAAGTCGTACTTGGCCGCGAAATACGCGTGCCGCGCCTCGTCCATATCGATCATGTCCGGGAAATAGGTCCATAGTTGCGGCGAGCGCGGCATATCCGTGACGATCTCGTCGAGCAGACCGTATTCCGCGGCGCCGCACATTTTGCCGTCGCGCACCTTCATGTGCGCAGGCAGGACCGTACCATCAAGACTCACCGCCTCGACAAACTCGTCCGTGGCGCAGGTCGAGAGTCCTTTGAAGTTGGCGGTGAATTCGAAATCGCCACCGATGAATTGCATGGCCCACGAGAAGGGCGAAGGAATCAGGAAGTCGAAACCGAACAGTTTCAGGAGTTGCGGCAATTGCCGGTGCATGCCGGTCTCCTGGGTGAAATAGACCTTCACCTTCTTGCCGAAGAGCCGCTGGAACACTTCCAGTCCGAATACGAACTGACGGTAATTGCTTTCGCTGCCCATCAGTTGCAGGTGGGGTTGCGAGAAGGTGCCGCCGATAAAGTCGAGTTTCTTTTGCCGGAACTTTTCCGCCATTCGATGCACCGCGGCGGGGAATCGCTCCGCGATGGCTTCGATCTCCACGGCGGAGAACTCGTAGTTCAGGCGCAGATCGGCGTAGGTGTCGAGCGAGTTGAGGTTGCGCTCCACGCGCTCGACGTACGCGGCCGCGTCCGGTGCGCCCCACGGCGGCACCCGTTCGCCCAGCGCCGGCTCGCCGCGGTCCTCGTCAATGACCAGGTACATGGGGTGCTGGCAGAGCGCCATCTTCAAGCCAAGCAACTGTTTGGCAATCGGGCTGCTCGCCAGGGATTCAAGTTCGTTCATTGGTTTCTCCCAGTGTGTCAGACGGACAATCGAAACGGCGGCCGCCAAACGCATTGAACTGACATGGCGCACTCAGCCGGACAGTTTTACCTGCCTCGTTTATCAGTGTTCATCATCCGTTCAGGTGTTGCTCGAACCATTCGTATGCGGATTGGCGGAGCGCGGGGCTGAACTGGTGGCCGCCGTCCTCGCGAATATATTTGAAGTTCTGGGGGGTGCCCAGCGTTGCATATACGCCTTCGAGTCGCCGTTCAACGATCAATTGATCCTCGATTCTGCTGACGCTGTCCTGTCGTCGGCCGGTCAGAAGCAGCGATTTGGGGGCGAATGAGGCGAGCAGGGCGTCAAGATCCGCGAACGCATAATAGCCCGGCAGGATGTAGGCCTGCGGGAAGGTGTCACCTCGTTCGAGCATGCCGGAGAAGAGTTTTGCACCCTGGCTGGCCACCGCCACCTTGATGCGTGGTTCCAGGGGCAGGAGGATCTGCGCCTGCATGGCGCCCATGGAGTGGCCGACAAGGCCCAGAAGATCGGAGTTGACCTCGGGGCGGGATACCAGGTAATCGATCTCGCGCTGGATGTCCCAGATGAAGCGACCGGCGAGGGTGGCGCCTTTGACGAGCAGGCCCATGCCGTAGATGCCATCGCCATCCCAGTAGGTCATGCGCTCTTCAAAGCAGCGGCTGTCGGCGGCCATGGTGACGTAGCCGCGCTTGGCCAGGTCGGCGGCCTGCTGCTGGTGGGGCGAACCGATGCGGCCAACCTGTTCGCTCTTGCCAAGGCCGAACTGTCCTGCGTGCTGGTGGAGACAGACGATGGCGGGCGAGCCGGGCCTGATTTTGTCTGGGACACAGACGTACGCCTTGACGGGGGCTTGATCTTTCTCGACTTCGTATTGGACGAGTTCGCGGCGATAGCCGTCGCATTGCTTCGCGGCCAGGACCTTGGCGTTGAGTTCAACGCGATCGGGCATGGTGCCCAGACACGACTTGTAGAGTTCGACGAACTGGCTGCGCGCTTGTTCGAAGTCCTGCCTGGACGAAAACGTTTCGGGCCAATGGAACATGTGAAGTTTCCTTCCTGGATCGACGGCGGCATTGTATATCAGGCTGAAGTCAGAAGTCAGAAGTCAGAAGTCAGGAGACAGGAGTCAGGAGTCAGAAGAGAGGAAGATGCTCAAGATCGTAGCGACGAAGGGACGGAGCGACGAAGGGACGATGCTCAGGATCGGATGGTGTGGTGATCATTGATTATTCCGTAACAAGGCAGAAGCCATGCATTCGGGATTCAGGATTCGGGATTCTGGACCCATCGATTGCAGCAGTCGGTCGTACGTGGCATGTGATCCGATCCAGAACCAAACCATGTTATCACCGTTTCGAACGCCAAGGACTCGCCAGCCGATGCCGATGCGGACGCTGAAGATGGGCATCCGTTTGCCCACGAGCTTAAACTCAAGACTGGGTTGGTGCGGGTTGGTTTTCCAGAGGCGGTAGTTCCGCCGGGCCTGCTGTCTGATGCGCGCGGGAAGCAGGCGGTAACATGCAAGGAATTCGTCAGTTAGTTCGGAAGTCACGGCTCGCCAAAGCCCTTGCGGTGAGTTTTACCTGTGCGGCTTGCTTTGAGCGCTCGGGTTGCCATTGTCTCCAGTAACTGCTGGGATGTGGGGCTGGCCAGGGCGGCATCCCATTTGGCCTCACCAGCCATATCGTCCAACAATTGGCTGGCAAGCTGCTCTTGCAGGGGGGCAGGGAGTTTGGATGCTTGCTTGAAGGCCTTGGCCAAAATGGCTGTCATGCGACTCTCCACATCAAATTGTAGTGAGGGGGAGTGACTGGAGCAACGGTGTGGTGAGCGAAAGAGAAGGATGATGGATGAAGGCGGAAGGATGAAGGATTGAGGAAGGAGATGGGGGAGACGGAAAGACAGCCTGAAGGCTGAACAACGAACGCACACTGAAGTGTAAACAACGAACGATACGAACGTGGCGGCGAGAGTGGGCCATTTCTCAGGTTTCGCGTCCGTTATGTCGCCCCTTCAGGGCTTCTGGTTTTGTGGATGATGGTACTCAGGGCGGCGGCGGGTACGCCTTGCCCTGGGCTATGCAATTGCGCCCCGTTGGGGCTGAATGCTCAGTGGGATGGGGTTGCGAGACGCTTGTCCGGCAGTAACATTTATGTTATGATTCCAGTGTGGAGTACACGATCTGCTACTACAGCGATGGTGTCGAGGAAGAAATCCTCGCACTGCCGGATACGCTGGCCGCTCGGTACATCGTTCTGACTCGACGCATGGTTTCTTTGGGGCCGAATCTTGGCGAGCCGCACACCGAGGCATTTGGAGGCGGGTTGTTTGAGCTTCGATTGAGGGGCCAGGAGGGGATAGCAAGAGTTTTCTTCTGTACTTTGGCTGGCAGGCGAATTGTGATGCTCCACAGCTTCATCAAGAAGACGCAGAGGACGCCGCCCAGAGAGATCAGAATCGCGGAAGCGAGAATGAAGGAAGTGAAACATGCGAACTCATGAGCAGATTGTGGAGAAGCTGATGCGCCGGCCTGGTGTGCGCAAGGAGGTGGAGCGTATCGAGCGGGAAGAAGCCGCGCTGTTTGATCTGTTTCTGAAGGCCAGGCACGAAGCGGGCTTGTCTCAGGCCCAAGTGGCGAAGCGAATGGGCACTCAGCCGCCGGCTATCGCGAGGCTTGAGCGGTCGCTGGCAACCGGAAAGCATTCCCCATCGCTGACCACGCTGCGTAAGTATGCCAAGGCCTGTGGCAGACGTCTCGTGCTCGGTGTCGCGTAGCATTGATCGTTTCATTGCGGAGATACACTGGTATGAAGCCCATGGGATTGGGCGCAAGGACTGGAAGATCAAACGACGCGTTGGATAAGACAATGAGAGCAGCCAGGAAACCAAGCCAGTATGTGATTTGTGTGAACAACGAAGGGAACCCGGCATCGCTGGAGGTCAGGAAGGTCTACCAGTGCCTGCCCCCGCAAACGGGTGACCCCAAGTCCATGATTCGCGTGATTGATGAGTCGGGCGAGGACTATCTCTATCCGGCCAGCGGTTTCATGACGGTCAATCTGCCGGCTCGTATCGTCAATGCTTTGGTTGCGGCATAAGGAGACGGTGATGTTTTCCTGCATGTTCGTCGCCCTCAGCGCGAGCACCAAAGCCAGTACGTGACTGCTGTCTCGCCCTTACAGGGCTCTTTGGTTCTTGTGGCGATGATACCCAGGGCGGCGGCGGGTACGCCTTGCCCTGGGCTATGTACTTGCGCCCCGTTGGGGCTGAATGCTCAGTGAGATCGAAGGCCAAAGGGGTCGAGAGTCTTTTGTCTGAAAGACCCAGAAGGTGCTGCGCACAAAAGACTCCCGACCCCGCTACACGCGGAAGATCGCGCCCATGCGTTTGCCGAGCAGGTCGTTGGCCAGCAGGATCGTCAGGGTCAGTAGCGCCATCGCCCACACGCCCAGGGCACTGGCGACGTAGGGGCCATCGCCAAGGCGCTGGAACAGTTCGTAGATCGCTTTGGTGATCGGCCAGTAGGCCTGTTTCTGCGCCAGGATCAGGGAGTCGGAGACCTCCAGCATGGCGAAGGCGAAGGCCAGCAGGGCACCGGCGACCAGATTGGCGGCGATCAGCGGGATCATGATCCGCCGGGCGGTCAGTAGCGGGCCGGCACCTAGATTGCGGGCGGCCAGTTCCAGATCCACCGGCGTCTGCTGCAACCCCGCCACAGCGCTGCGCACGACGTAGGGTAGCCGACGCATAGCATAGGCGATTACCAGCAGCAGGGCGGGATTCTTTTCTACGTTGATCAGGTCAAAGGTGTTGGGAAACTGCGCTGACAGGTCCTTCAAAGTCGGGATGCTCTGCACGACCGATTGCAGTTGGAAACTGATGGCCAGGTAGCCAAATGCCAGAACCAGCCCTGGTACGGCAAGGGGGAGCATGGCCAGTGAGTCGATCAGTTGCTTGCCCGGCAGCTTGGAGCGGACGATCACCCAGGCGATCAGGATGCCCAGGATGACATCGGCCACGGTTGCGATCAGCGCGAAGATGACGCTGTTGCGAATCGCAGGAATGGTGACATCGTGCGAGAGGCCGGCCGCGTAGTGCGCGGTGGTGAAGACACGTGGCAGGGCTGATTCGTACCAGCTTCCGACGCCGCTGAGACTCGTCAGGACCACGCCGATGTGCGGGAGCAGCGCCAGCGCGATGACCAAACCAAAGGCGCCGGCGGCGAGTGCGGCTTTGGGGCCTCGCAGTTTCAGCGTGGTGGATCGCACTGAAGCCTTGGTGACGCCGGCAACGTTCGTCCGCCCCAGCAGCGTCTTGCCGGTCAGGTAGAGAAGGCAGGAAGAGGCCAGCATCACGATCACCATGGCATAGGGGACCGGCGAACCGGAGACCTGCGAAATCCGCTGGAAGACCTGGACGGGCATCACGCGGGAGAAGTCGAACATGAGCGGCGTGCCCAGTTCGGTGAAGGACCAGATCAGCACGATGGTGCCGCCGGCAAACAGGCCGGGGCGCATCAGGGGAAGGGTGATGCGGCGGAAGATGGTCCAGCGGCCGGCGCCCAGGTTGGCGGCGGCTTGCTCCATGGCGGGGTCGAGATTGGCGAGGGCGGCCGAGACGTTCAGGAAGACGATCGGGTACAGGCCCAATGCCTCAACGAGCATGATGCCGATGATGCGACTGAAACTGAGCCAGTCGACGGGTGAGCCGGCGGATACCAGCCCGATATCCTGGGCCAGGCCGGTCAGGGCGCCCATCCGGCCGACGATCTGACGCATGCCGATGGCGCCGACAAATGGCGGAAGAATCAGCGGCACCAGCAGCAGCCCGGAGAGCATCGCCTTGCCGCGGAAGTCATATTTCACTGACAGCACCGCCAGAGGCACGGCGATGCACATGGTAATGATGGTGACGCCCACGGCGATCAGGGCGGAGTTGATCAGGCCCTGTCGCAGCACCGGATCGATGAAGACGTGGCCGATGTAGGCGAGAGTGAAGCCGGTATCGGCGGTGCCGGGGATTCCGAAGAGGCCCACTCTGACGACGCGCCAGATCGGCCAGAGCAGGAACGCGCCGAAGACCAGCAGCACCAGCGCCAAGAGCAGCCATAAAAAGAGTTTTCGACCCATAGGCGGCGGCAATTGTAACACACTCGCTTCACAGATGCTTTCGGCTATTATCCGCAGGCGTCGCAATGCGAAGGAGATCCTGATGGAGTTGTTCCGCACATACCAGAACAAGGCGTTCCTCGTGGTGGAGTTTTCGGGAGAGTCGCTGCTTCCGCAGGCGACGTTGCGGGATCTGCCCGGGAAGCTCTACCCGCTGGTCGACGATCAGCACAACACGAAGATCGTTCTTGATCTCTCGAAAGTGCGCGACATCTCCAGTCAGTTCATTGGCATCATTGTGGCGATGCACACAAAGTGCTCCAAGACCAAGGGGAAACTGGTGCTGGTGGGATTGAATGACAAGCTGCATGAACTGATGGCGTTAACGCGACTGGACCGGATCATTGCGATCAAGCCAACGATTGGTGATGCGGTGGAACGCGATGTGTTCCTGTAGGGCATGCGGAAGATTTACATTCTTCGCCGCAACAGCAGTACCGCCGCGGCGAGTAGGGCCAGAGCAGTTATTCCGCAGGCAACTGACAGATCCAGCCACCGCATTGGCAGGCGGATGGACAGGAGGGCGTGTTCGTTGGCTTCGACCAGTTGGCCACCAGTGCGGCTGGTGAGATCTTCCAGGTTTTTTCGGTTCGTGCCGAGGCGGGCATACTCGGGTTCATAGCGTGTTGCCAGCACGGCCCTGGCGACCACGTTCTTGCTGGCCAGGATGGTGGCATATCCGCCGTGCCAGCCTTGGGGAATGGTGGCTTGGTATCGGTCTGGGGCGATCTGGGTCATCGCCATCTCCTGTGCGTCGCGTCCAAAGGGGGCGAAGCGGAGGATCAGCGGTTCCGGCGCGTTCGCCCTTGCTGCATAGGGGTCGCTGGCGGGCCATGTCACGCGGTATGTATCGGTGGTTGCCTTGGACTGCGTGTTCCGGGTTGTTTCGGCGATCACCGGTTCGCCGGGCCACCACGAAAGTGCGGTAACCTGACCCACGCCCACCTTCCACCAGGCTGCCAGGGCCTGTTGCTCACCGGTGGCGGCGGCCATTGCGCCTTGCCTGAGCCATGCCTGATTCCAGCCGTTCACCTGAAGCGTTGCCACAGGCAGGGGCCAGGCCATCTGAGCCTGCAGGCCTTCGTCCTTCCACCGTGATGGCGCCACTTCGCCGGCGAGTCGCCGTGATGCCGTGGCCCATTGCCGCGGGTCGCTTTCCAGCAGTGTCCGGCCGCCGGTGTTGCGGCAGAGCGTTTCGATGGCGCTGCGGCCGCGACCGTCGGCAAGTACGAGGCAACTTACGCGTATTTGCGCGGCTTTCATGCGCGCTGCCCAGGCCGAGACATCCGGGATTTCCACTTCTGCATCGGTCAGCAGCAGCAGCTCGCGCTGGGCCGCGGTGCCGGTTTCTGTAGCGGCCGCAAGCGCCGGCAGAATGTTCGTTGGTCCGTGTGGCAAGAGCCCGCCCGGGGGTATGACAAGCATTGCACCGGCCGGACCGGATGACCACCAGTGCACCTCTTGGGCGAAGGAACCCAATCGCACAGGATCATGCGCTGGCACACCGTGGATCAGGGCGCTGGCCGCTCGCAGCGCTTCCTGCCATTTGCTTTTATTATTGTTCCCCTCGTTCTGGGCCATGGAGCCGCTGGCGTCGAGCAGGATGATCCATTGCGCTTGCGGGAGAGGCGGATCGACCGACAGTGGACTGAGGTGCTCCAATGCGGCGCCTCGCAGACCGACCCACTGAGCGTCGCTCCCGACGAGCAGGAGCGACCCGCCCAGGTCCTGTACATATTGGGTGATCGCAGTCTGCTGCGCGGCCGAGAGGTCGGCCGCGAGCCGCGCATCCAGTGCCAAAAGAGCGCACGGCACATAGATGGCCGCATCTTCGGGCAAGGCGCTAGGGCTGATGAGACGGAACCCGGGCATCGCGGGCAATCCTGCGTTCCACAACTCCAGGTGATCCGGGGGCTGGCCGGGGGAATTGGCTCGATCGTTCTCCGGCCAGCGGTCCTCACCTGTAATCGCGACAGTGTGGGCAGCGACGGCCGGCCCAAGGTCGATGCGATGCCGGCCGGTGGGAAGATCGATTGGCCGACCATCGAGGATCGCCTGCCGCATCTTCCCGGTGTTCTCCAAGATCGCGATGGCGCTGCCCCGTTCCGGGGTGATCTCGACTACGCGTGCATCATCGGGAGATTCAAGATTGGGATCGACGACTGCGTATAGCGGGCCTGTCGGTTCGGGCAGCGCAAACTGGCCATCGGAGAAGAGAAGAGTCGGGCCTGTGCCAAGGGGCGGCAGTTCCGTAATACCATCGCGATCCGCAAACCGCACTGCCTCGTAGGGCAGGTTTCCCAGCAGTTCGCGGATTCTTCCTTGCAGGAGCTGCTCATCGTGGTACTTCGCGCCACGTGTGCTCGCCGACTCATCCACCAGCACGGCTACCCGGTGATCTCCCGGCGTGGCAAAGCGAATACCGCCGGCCGCCATGATGATGAGCACTAATGCTGTGATTAGCATCGTCGTGGACCATCCGCCTATTCTGCGCCGCCACAGGAGCAGCAGGGCGATGCCAATCAACGCCACCACCGTCGCGATCAGCGCTGGTGTCTGGTAGGGAAGATTGATTGCCTGGATCAGTGCCATTGACCGGTAATGATTATCGCCGTCCAATATCGCGTAACGCAATGAACGCCGCTGAATTTCATGCCTGGCTTACGCAGCCTCACCCGCGCCCGCGGCGGCCCGCGCGGGCGCTGGTGATGGGCATCTTGAATGTGACGCCGGACAGTTTCTCGGACGGCGGCGAGTTCGCCTCGCCCGAATCTGCACTTGCCCAGGCCCGGCGGATGATTGCCGAAGGGGCCGATCTGCTGGATATCGGCGGTGAATCGACTCGCCCCGGCGCATCGCGGATATCGGCCGATCAGCAGATCTCCCGGGTTTGCCCGGTTATTGAGGCGATCCGCCGGGAGTCGGACGTTGCCATCTCCATTGATACCACGCTGTCGGCGGTCGCAGGTGCGGCGGTGGCGGCCGGGGCCGGGGTTCTGAATGACATCTCGGCCGGCCGGGAAGATCCAGCGATGTTTGCTCTGGCCGCTGCCCGGGGGCTTCCGATCATCCTCATGCACATGCTCGGCGAGCCGGGCACGATGCAGAACAGCCCGGTTTACGCGGATGTCACGCGCGAGGTAACCGCGTTCCTCCAGGAGCGTGCTGATGCCACCGTTCGAGCCGGGGTCTCGGCCACCCATGTCCTGCTGGATCCGGGGATCGGGTTCGGCAAGACGGTGCAGCACAATCTGCAGCTCTTGCGCGATCTTCCCCAGCTTGCACAACTGGGCCATCGCATCCTGATCGGCACCAGCCGCAAACGGTTTATCGGTGCGGTTACGGGTACTACCGACCCGCAGCAGCGCATCTACGGTTCGGTCGCCTCGGCCGTCTGGTCGGTGCTGCGTGGCGCCTCGATTGTCCGCGTTCACGATGTCCTGCCGACCGTGCAGGCCATGCGAACGATTCGGGCCATTCAGGCGACGGAGTCGGCTGGCTGAAGGACCATCCCACTAACCTTTCCCCGGCTGGGTGGTCATTCATGCTGAGGTGGCAGCGCGCGGCCTGCAATCTGGATGCGCGGGCCTTGTCGCCAGTTTCGCCATCTCGGCATTAAGAGTTTGCCGATGCTGGATTTGTGTTATATAGTCGCAAGTCGGGGACGGTCGTATTAATGCAGCATTACCTTGCCATGTCGCTGTTTCCTGATCTGGAGGTCCTCTTCAGGTCGTTGTGGGCGTACGTCTGGTGGCAGGTTGCCGTTGAGATGGTGGTGATCGGGGCGGTCATCTATTGGGTGGTCAGCTTCCTGCGGGGAACTCGTGGGGCCCGGTTGCTCAAGGGCGCGGGCGTTGTCCTGATCAGCCTCTATGTCATGGTTCGGCTGGTGGCCGACCGATTTGAGCTTCAGCGCATCGTCTATCTCTACGGAGCATTCCTCCAGTTTGCTTTCCTTGCGCTGGTTGTGGTGTTCCAGCCGGAACTGCGTCGAGCGCTGATGCGGCTCGGCGAAACCCGGTTGTTCCGCGGCAGACGAGCCGAGATGAATGAATTGGTTGATGAACTGGTGGAGGCGGCGACGTACCTCTCCCGCCGCCGGGTCGGCGCCCTGATCGCCGTTGAGCGCGATATCGGTTTGGGTGGGATAACCGACTCCGGAACCCGCATCGATGCGCAGGTATCGGCGGCACTGCTGAACACGCTCTTCTGGCCCAACTCGCCGCTGCATGACCTGGGCGTGATCGTCAGCCAGGGCCGCGTAGCCTATGCCTGTGTGCAGTTTCCTCTGGCTGAGTCTGGTGAGTTGGAGCGTGAGTTGGGAAGCCGCCACCGGTCGGCGCTGGGCCTGAGCCAGGAGTCCGATGCCGTCGTGATCGTGGTATCAGAAGAGACCGGCGACATTAGTATTGCTGAGAATGGCCAACTACGCCGCCGGCTCTCGCCGGAGCAACTCAAGGAAATGCTGTTGGACCTGTTGGGCGCGCGGGTGGCTGCGCCCATTGCTTCGCCGGTATCGACCACGGTTGAGCCGGCCGAGGTGCAGCAATCGGAGACAACCTGACAAATACCATGGCGTCAGATCAGAACGACAGTTCGTCCCCCAAATCCCGTTCCGCGGCGCAGTCAATTCCGGGCGTGGAGATCATCGCCACGGCGTCGCAACGAGCGTCGCGAAAGATGACCGCAGTGCAACGCACGCCGGTCGGCCGCCGGGTCTACGAGGTCATCCGGAACCTGATGTTGGTGGTTCCACTTACCATGCTGGTGTGGCTGTATGCCGAGCGTGAAACGATCGACGATAAACAGGTGATTTCTGTGCCTGTGATCATACATCCCGATCGGGCCGACCGCATCGTTACGTTTGCTTCCTCGGCCGATCGTGTGCTGGAGATCAAGGTCGCCGGGACACGTGTTCGCATTCAACAGGCCCGTGATGAGTTGGCGAGGAAGCAGGGGCTGCAGATTGTGGCGCCGGCCCAGTTGGAATTAGGGCCGCAGGTGACATTGCCGGCCATGGAGGCCGTCAACGCCAATCCGATCTTTTCCCAGCGGGGCATTACTGTGACCTCGTGCACGCCAGCCATGTTGAGCCTGCAGGTCGATGAACTGGTTCCGGCGATGGAATTCCGACCGGGGATCCCCCAGGAGATTGCTTCGCGACTGGACGGCCAGGCGGTGCTCGATCCGCCAACGGTGATGTTAAGTGGTCCTAAACGCGCGCTAATGAGCACGGACGTCCCGGTTGAGGTCGTGGCGGAAATCACACCGCAGATGCTGCCCAAGGTCGGCGGTGAGATCCCGGCTGTGCCACTACGGCTCAAGACAACCAATGAACTGGTCAAGATCACTCCGACAACGGTGAAGGCGCTGGTGAAACTCAAGTCGTCGGCCGTAACGTATGTCATCAACTCGGTTCCCGTGTTCACGTTCGGTCCACCGGCGCTGTTTGACAAGTATCGCGTGAACTTCCCCAACGGTCCGTTCCTGTCGCGCGTGACGGTGGTGGGGCCGCAGGAGGAGATCAACCGGATTATCAGCGAGGACTTCAAGCCCAAGGCCCTGCTGGAGATCACTCAGAACGATGCCCGCGAGCGCCTGCCGCGTTCACCCTCGCAATACATCCTCCCCGAGCACGTGACCGTGAGCGATGAAGACAAGAGCCGTACGATCACGTTTGAGCTGGTGGAGCGCACGAAGGCGGAATGATTGTGGGGAAATGCAAAATGGCAAATGGCAAATGCAAAATGAGAAGAGGCGCTCGGCGGTCTTCATCCTGCATTTGTTGTTTTGCATTGGTCATTGGGTCCGGGGCGTGTGAACTGAGCGAGACGCTGACGTAGAATTCGCCCCCGCCATGGCCGCTCCCCTCAAGATCATCGTTGGTGGCTACATCATCGGGTATCCGTTGGGTGGGATGACTTGGCATCATCTGAACTATCTTCTGGGCCTGCATGAGCTGGGGCATGAGGTCACGTTCTTCGAAGACTCGGCCGACTATATCTATCCGTACAACCCATCCAACTGGACTTCCGGCGTCGACAGCCGCTATGGCCGGCAGTATCTCGAAGCAACTTTCGCCCGCTACGGCATGCCGAATCGGTACTGCTATTACTCCCAGTTTGAGGACCGCTTTTACGGTATGTCGCGTGAGAAGTTTGAGCAGACGGTGAAGGCGGCGGATCTGATGATCTGCGTATCGGGGATTACGCCGCTGCGCCAAGATTGGCCGCGCGCCAGGCGCATGGTTGTCATTGATACCGATCCGGTGTTCACACAACTGCGGATGATGCAGGATAAGAACTTCCTGGACTATTATCGCCAGTTTGACCTGCAGGCCACCTTCGGCCGGTTGATCGGCACACCAGGTTGTCCACTGCCTGCACATGGGATCAAATGGTTCGGCACCAACCAGCCGGTTGCCCTGCGTCACTGGCTGGTCCGGCCGAGCGATTCGCGAGCGTTCACCACCATCGGCAAGTGGGAACACTCTTCCGACCGTCACGTGGAATTTGCCGGGCGGAAGTATCAGTCCAGCAAGGGTGTCGAGTGGATGAAGCTCAAGGCGCTGCCACGGAAGGTGCAGTGGGAGATGACCCTTGGCATGGCCGGCATGCCCGGGCCGGTGGCCGCGGATTTCACCGCGCAGGGGTGGAAGATCGTCGATCCGGAGAAGGCGTCGATCAGTTGCCAGGCGATGCAGGATTTCATCGCAGGTTCGGCGGGGGAGTTCACGGTTGCGAAAGAGATCTACTGCGAGCTTCCCTCGGGATGGTTCTCCGACCGCAGCAGCGTGTATCTGGCATCCGGCCGGCCGGTGGTTACCCAGGCGAGCGGGTTTGAGCGCTGGCTGCCGACGGGGCGGGGGCTGTTTGCATTCCGAACGTTGGATGAAGCAGCCGACGCGTTGAACGCCATTGGCCGAGACTATGCAGGTCATTGTGCTGCGGCCCGGCGGCTGGCCGAAGAGCATTTGGATGCGCGCAAGGTCTTGGCAGAGCTGATCGAGCGGGCGATGGGCTAAACAGGTGGGATCAGCTCTCTACCACTTCATCGGGCAGTTCGTTCTTGTCGTCGGGCTGGCGGGGGAAGTGCTGGCCGAGGAGGGTGCCGGCTTCGTGGATGCCGTGGACGATGGCATCAGTATGGCGGCCGGCGGCGAAGTGCGATTGCATGGCCCGGGCGACCTGGCCCCAGAAGCTCTGGCCGCACTTCTCGTGGACGCCTTTGTCGCCGATGATCGCGAAGGTGTGGCTCTTGGGAGCTACGTAGATCAGCACGGCGTTGTGCTCTTTGGTGGCGTCCATTTTCAGCTTGAGGAACTCGGCCTGGGCAGCGCGGACGGGGTCGTCGGTGGGACGCTTGGCGATGAAGACGCGGATCTCGCCGCTGGTCTTGAGTTCGGCGGCGCGGATTGCTTCGGTGATCCGAGGGTGCTCCAGTTGTTTGTAGAAGTCCTTTGGGTGCATGGTTACCACTTGCCTCCTGCGCCGCCGCCGCCAAAGCTGCCGCCGCCGCCGCTGAAACCGCCACCACCGCCGAACCCTCCGCCGCCTCCGCCCCCACCGAAAGACCCGCCACCGCCCCAACCGCTGCTCCGGCCGCGAGATGCGAGGAGACCGCCGACGATCACCGGACCCATACCGCCGTATCCGTAGCCGCGAGAGCGGTTCAGCGAGCTGAAGATGATCACGATGATCATGATGCCGACGAAGGCGCAGATGCCGGCGGTGGGGGAGCTGTTTGGAGTCTTGAGATCGCCGTCGCCGACAGTGCGGCCGGTGCCTTTGTATTCACCACGCGTGGCGGCGATGACCGAGTCGACGCCTGAGCGCATGGCGCCATCCCAGTCATTGGCACGGATCTGTGGGATGATCTGGGTGTCGATGATGTTCTTGGAGGTGGCATCGGGCAGGGCGCCTTCAAGGCCGTAGCCTACCTGCAGGAACATCGCGCGGTCCTGCACGAAAACGAAGAGGACAGCGCCGTTGTTGAGTTTGGGCTGGCCGCCCCTCCACTTCTGGGCGACACGCTGGGTGTAATCTTCGATCGAGGAGTCGCTCTGCATCTTCGGATAGATCACCACCAGAACCTGGTTGGACGTGTCGCGCTCGAACTGCTGCAGTTTGGCGTTTAGGTCGCGGGCAGTGGTTGCGGAGACGGCTCCGGCGTTGTCGTTGAAATAGCCGTTGGGGGCAGGCGGGATCACCTCGGCGGCGAAGGCGCGAATGCCAAGAAGCAGGATGGCCGCGGTAATCAGGATGGATCGGAGGATGGTCATCAGCAGCTACTTCTCCACTGGTGGTTTGGGGGCGTTGGGGTTGTTGCCGAAATCAAACTGCACGGTCGGAGCTTTTTCCGCGCCGGCTTCGGATTGGAAGTAGGGTTTGGGGGAGAAGCCGAACATGCCGGCATAAAGGACAGTCGGGAAACGCTTAGTCGTGGTGTTATAGGCCTGGACCGCCTCGTTGAAGTTGCGCCGTTCGACGGCAATGCGGTTCTCGGTGCCCTCGAGCTGTGCCTGCAGGTTCATAAAGTTCTGGCTGCTCTTGAGTTCGGGGTAGCGTTCGACCACGACGAGCAGCCGCGAGAGTGCGCCGCTGAGTTGATTCTGGGCTGCCTGGAACTGCTGAAGCTGCTGTGGATCGGTGGGGGCGGCGGTAGGGTCGATCTTGAGCTGGCCGACCGAGGCGCGGGCGTTGGTGACTTCGGTGAGGGTGCTCTTCTCGAAGTTGGCCGATCCGGAGACGGTATTGACCAGATTGGGGATCAGGTCTGCCCGGCGCTGGTAGACGGTCTGCACCTGGGCCCACTGCTTGTCGACGGTCTGCGAGAGCCCGACGAGACGGTTGTAGCCGCCGGCAAGCCAGATGCCAAAGAGCACCACAATCCCGACCAGTACGGCGAGGACGATCAGTATCTTTTTCATATCTTCCCTTCGAACGTGATATAGACATGTTATGAGAAGTGCGGGGATTCGCATATTCCAAATGCGGCGGATGTTTGTAGCAAGGGCCGGGCGGCTCGTATGATGGTCGTTCGTGTCCCACGGCTATTCAGCAAGGAGCATCCATGCAAGCGAGAAAGCGTTCGGTGAAGCAACCCGATTTTGTTCCGGTATCTGTGGGGTGCGATGCGGCGGAGCCTGGGGCGTTTGAGGCGAGAGTGAAGGCCGCGAAGAAGAGCGGTTACAGGATGGTGAGCATTGAGCCGATCACTGGGCCGACATGGGAGCAGAGGACGAGCCTGGAGGATTCGTGGGAGTCTTTCACAGTGATGGCCGGTTCGCTCCACAAAGTGGTGGAGACCGATCTGATCCACGGGTATTTCAAACCCGAGACGTATCGAGCCAATCAGGAAATGCTCAAGTGGAAGAGCGACATCCTGCTGAAATATGAGATGAGCGCTTCGATAAGAGTGCTTGAGCCGGTGTGGATGCCCACGCCATGGTATGAGGATAAGCCGGAGCTCAAAGGATGCCGATGCGACCAGCCGGCGGTCTCGCGCTCCGCCCACTATGCGCTGAACATCGACAACAAGGCGGTGTTGGAACACTACTATCAGCTTGGGAAGAAGCTGGTGGAGATCGCGCCGGCGATCGGTCGGCTCACCGTATGGACGAACGACTCGGGTGGCGGGATCAACTGGTGTGAAGGGCTGTACCCCGGCCCGAATGGTCCTGAGGCGACAAGAGGCAGAGACATGGGCGAGAGAGTGCAGCAATGGTTCCAGGCGATTCGAGACGGGAGCAAAGCGGGGGGCAGGGAGTTGCAGATTGACTTTAGCCCCGGTCACTTTACGCCGCGGGAACTGGTATCGCTGACGGCGGCGCTCAAGCCTCCAACCCGGCTGATGGAAAGGGGACGCGAGCAATGCAAGGGAACGAAGATAGAGTTTCTCTCCCAGGTTGATGTGACCGGCGGGTACCTGTGGCAACCATTCATTGCTCCGCCTTTTCTCTTTCAGGCGGCCGAGAAGCTCATGGACATGAAGGCCCAGGGCGTGAAGTATCTCGCCAGCGGATATCTGCAGGAAGGACCGATCCCGGGCAGCAAATCGCCGCTGCAGCTATTGGCGGAGCGATGCTTTAAGAAATGCCCGGCGAATCTGCGGGAGGTCGACGAAATCGTCTATGCCGTTGCGGTGGAACTGGTCGGGAAGAAGCATGCTGATGGCCTTTATTCGGCGTGGAAAGATGTGGACTACGCGCTGCGGCAGACGCACGGGTTCAGCTTCTTCTACGCGATCATGGGAAGGCGCTGGCTGACGCGTCCGTTTGTGCCGGTGCCTTCGGCTCTGAATGCCGAAGAGCGCGGCTACTGGTCGCAATACTCGATGAAGGACCGGGATCTGGAATTGAGCTTTAGGACGCTGCTGGTTGATGAGAACAAGCCGGCGTTGACTGTGGACCAATACGCTTCGCGCTACGACCCGCTCGAACAGCAGCAGGACCAGTTCAAACGGGCGATCGCGAGTCTGGAGAAGGAACTGAAGACGGCGAAGAAGAAATCCACTGCCTGGGCGTATCTCAAAGACCAGCGGGACAGGATTGATATGCTGGCAAGCCTGCTGCGCTGCGAGCTGCATGCGGTGGGTGTGCAATGGGTGATAGATCGGTTTACCGGTCACCCCGAACAGGACAAATGGGCACAGCCCCGCGAAAAACAGCGGCTGTACGAGATGATTGACTGGGAGATCGAGAATTGCCGGCACATTATTGAACTGCTGAAGAAGCCGATTGCGCCGCTGATTGTGACTGGCAAAGAGAGCACGTATGCGCTCCCGCAGAACATACCGGAGCTGCTGGAGAAGAAGATGGAGATCATGCAGCGTCACCGCCACCGGGTGGAAGAGATCTTCCCCGGCGTCTCAATTAAGGGATACCAGGCACTGTCGTATGCCGAGGATGGCAGGATCATCACGGCGGAGGAGGCGCAAGCCCAGTTGAAGAAGCCGGGTGATGTGAGCAAGCAGGAGATGCCTGCAACGTAACGGGCTCCCGGAGACCGAGGCCAATGACGTCGAAAGGCTGACGGGGACGCAGATCCTGCTTCAAGAAATGCGGCCCCGTCGCTCTGTCACTCGATCGGGAGCGGAGGTCCGACGACGGTCATCCCGTGGGCCGCGAATGCCCTGGCGACCTCTTCAGGAGGCGGCAGTGTCGCAAGCCTCGCGGCGTCGCGGATAAAGGTCTCGAAGGTTCCGGCAGGGGTCAGGGCGGTCAACAGCGTGCCCGGATGGTTGCTGATGTGGGCCCAGACATGCGGCACCTTTCGGGGTGCAAGGACCGAATCGCCAGGTCTGAGCAGGAATCGCTCATCGCCGACTTCGATCCGATATTCGCCCTCGATCGCATAGAACCATTCTTCCTGTTCGTGATGCACATGCCGGGGTGGACCACCCTTGCCCATGTCTTTGTGCTGGAACAGGAATAGCGCACCGCCGGTGTCGGCGGTCGATACTTTGATGGAGAGGGGGATGATGCCCCAGATCATCAGTTCGTTCTCATTGTGGCGGTCTTTGCCGAACGGGACATGGATGCCGCGCGCCGGCCACCCAGGCTGCGGCGATCGCTGCGCCCGGCCCCCTGCGATAGAAGGGGAGACGGAAGTTGACACAACGCTCATTGATTCACTCCTTTCCTCGTCAACGGTCGAACGGATTTGCTGGCCTCACCAGGCCGCGCCTGGCAGGGCGGGGCTCCACATCCGCCCAGGTTGCCGCGAAAGCCGTCCGAGTCTTTCTTTGTAGATGCAGATCTATTGTCGGACGGAGCCTAAACGGGCGGTTGAAAGTGGACGTCGTAGCGGCCGCAGATCTCCATGATCGTCTCGGGCGCTGGGCGCTGCCCGCCGCGGCATAGGTCGGCCAACTCCTGGAACATGCGGTCACAGCCGCCGGGCGTCACGAATACGAGCATGCGGGCATCACGATCGCCGATCACCTTCCAGGCGTGGGGGATCTTCCGTGCGCCGAAGATCGTATCGCCCTTGCGCGCGATGATCGTCTGGTCGGCGACGGTGAATTCGACCTCACCTTCAAGGATGTAGAAGGCCTCATCCTCAGAACCGTGGAAGTGCAGCGGGATGCCGGTGCCGGGCGAGTTGCAGTTGGCAAGCAGCGTCATCGTGCCGCCGGTCTGTTCGCCGGTGAGGATGATGCGCTGATGGTCGCCGATCACGTTGAGCAGCGGGCCATGGTTAGCCCGCACATGAAGGCATTCGGTAGTCGCGGTAGTCATGTGATTCCCCTTATGGCTTGCCGATAACAGGGGGATGATAGGCAGTGGCGAATGCGATTGACCACAGTCCCGACTTGACGGCAGAGCTCGGCTGTTACGCGGGCGTGCGATCACGTTGCCAGCTACATGGGATCAAAAGCGATGGTCCAGGATGAGGTCGGTTTGGCGGCAAGCGTTTCGAGCGGGATCTTGATCTCGACGTACTTGCCTTCGATGGCGATGAAGTCCTGGTCGATGGGATATTCCTTAGTGAGCAACCGCTCGAGCTTTTTGCCCTGCGAGTTCTGGCGGCCGAGCTCGTAGCTCATCTGGAGCGTCAGCAAGGTCGGGCGCCCCTTGGGTGTCTCCATGCTAAAGCCAGTGGGCAGCCACACACTGTACTGCGTGCCATCGACGGTGAGCCTGAGGTGGCCGAGGGCGCCGGAGCTTACGCGGCCGCTGGGAAGCTGCTGGTCAAAACGTTCGCGCACACCCAGCCCCAGTTCTATCAGGAAATAGACGAACTGTTCATTGGCCGCGACGCGAACGGCCGTAGGCTTGTAGCTGGAGGTGACACCGGGCTTAGGGCGCAGGCGCACAGGGATAGCGGCCCAATCCTCGATCTGGCCATCGACGACGATATTCGCGGTGGGGATGGGCGCATCGGGGCGGGGCAGGTTCTGGTTGCCCGGTGAAGGATTGGTCGCAGGCGACGAGAGGCGCTGCCGCGGCAACTGGCCGGCGGCCGGTTCTGCACTGCACGTTGACAACATAGTCCCGAGGGTGAGCCAACGCATGGTATTCATGGTTACTCCCTTCCGTGCACGTGTATTGTGGTGCCGCTGTGTAGTCTACCAAGCGCTGAGTGCGGATGGCCATGTGAAAACAAGCGGTGATGGGAACGAGGAGCAGAGACGGCATCGCAACAGGTGTGTGATCCAGCCCCATTCACCTTTTTGAACCGGCTTGGAGGATTTCCGTGTGCGGCGATTGCAGCGAAGTTAGCGCTTGCTTGGCATGGGGCGGCTCGTACAATCCCGCGCTTCAGGTTTTGCGTCATCCTCGACGCTAGCGACGGCGACCATTGAGTTTCCCCGCGGGTATTGGAGTAGCAGATGACTCGTTTGATTTCGTTTCTGCGGACAAACGTCGGGAGCAAAGTCGTTCTGGCCGCAACCGGAGCGGTGTTGTTCCTGTTCCTCGTCGGGCACATGCTGGGCAACCTGCAGATCTTCGAGGGTCCCGAGCGACTGAACGTCTATGCGGCGTTTCTGAAAAGCACTGGCGAACTGCTGTGGGGAGCGCGGGCCATGCTGCTGGTGGCGGTGACATTGCATATCGCGACCGCGGTGAAGGTAACGCTGGCTAACTGGCGGGCGCGACCGGTCGGCTATGCGTACAGGAAAGATATTGAGACCGACTACGCCGCGCGGACGATGATCGTAACCGGGCCGCTGGTTTTCCTGTATGTGGCGTATCACCTGATGATGTTCACGTGGCTGACAACCGGGCCGGGGTACAGCGAGACGGACGTCTATACGAACGTCGTGTCGGCATTTCAGGTGCCGGTCATATCGATCGTCTATATCGTGGCGATGCTGATCCTGGGGACGCACCTCTATCACGGGATCTGGAGCATGCTGCAGACGGTGGGGATCAGCAACCCGAGGTACCGGTGGCTGCGGCGAACGGTGGCGCCGGTAGTGGCGATCGTGATTGCGGCAGGCTACATCGCCATCCCGGTGGCGGTGCTGGTGGGAATCGTGAAGTAAAGCTGGAGACAGATACCATGGAATTGAATGCCAAGATCCCGTCGGGGCCGCTGGAAAAGAAATGGGAGAAGCACCAGTTCGACATGAAACTGGTCAATCCGGCGAACAAGCGCAAGTACAAAGTCATCGTGGTCGGCAGCGGGCTGGCCGGGGGAGCGGCAGCGGCGACGCTGGGCCAGTTGGGATACGAAGTAAACTGCTTCTGCTATCAGGACAGCGCCCGGCGGGCGCATTCGATCGCGGCGCAGGGTGGCATCAACGCGGCCAAGAACTACCAGAACGACAATGACAGTATCTTCCGGCTGTTCTATGACACGATAAAAGGCGGCGATTTCCGCTCGCGGGAAGCAAATGTATACCGCCTGGCCGAGGTCAGTTCAGCCGTCATCGACCAGTGCGTGGCACTGGGTGTGCCCTTTGGGCGCGAATACAGCGGATACCTGGCCAATCGCTCCTTCGGCGGAGCGCAGGTCTCGCGCACGTTCTATGCCCGCGGTCAGACGGGTCAGCAGCTTCTGCTGGGAGCCTACTCGGCGCTGTCGCTGCAGGTGGCGCTGGGGCAGGTGAAGATGTTCCCTCGACACGAGATGCTCGAACTGGTTGTGACCGATGGCCGGGCCCGGGGCATCGTGGTGCGGAATATGGTAACCGGTGAGGTTACCTCGCATACCGCTGATGCGGTGGTGCTGGCCACGGGGGGCTATGGCAACACATATTATCTTTCGACCAATGCCAAGGGGTGCAACGCGACTGCCATCTGGCGGGCACACCGCAAAGGTGCACTGTTTGCCAACCCGTGTTTCACGCAGATTCACCCGACATGTATCCCGGTCGCCGGCGAACATCAGTCGAAGCTGACGCTGATGAGCGAATCGCTGCGCAACGACGGCCGGATCTGGGTGCCGAAGAAGGCGGACGATCAGCGCAACCCTCGGGACATTCCCGAAGGCGATCGCGATTACTACCTGGAGCGAAAGTATCCCAGCTACGGAAACCTGGCGCCGCGGGATATCTCCTCGCGGGCGGCCAAGCAGGTCTGCGATGAAGGCCGAGGCGTCGGGCCGGGCGGCAGAGGTGTCTACCTGGATTTCGTCGAGGCGATCGGCCGGCTTGGAGAGAGCGTCATCCGCGAGCGATATGGGAATCTCTTTGAGATGTACGAGCAGATCACCGGCGAGAACCCATATAAACAGCCGATGCGCATCTATCCCGCCATGCACTATGTAATGGGCGGGTTGTGGGTCGACTACAACCTGATGAGCAATGTTGAGGGGTTGTACGTGATTGGGGAAGCCAATTTCTCCGATCACGGCGCCAATCGGCTCGGCGCGAGCGCTTTAATGCAGGGGTTGGCAGATGGGTATTTCATCCTGCCTTGCACGATCAACGATTACCTGGCGCGGATATCCCCGGCCAACCGGCTCAAAACCGATGATGCGGCCTTCAAACAGGCGGAGCAGGACGTGCAGCAGCGCACCACCAGACTATTGTCGGCCAAAGGCACGCGGACGGTGGATTCGTTCCATCGCGAATTGGGCGACCTGATGTGGAACAACTGCGGCATGGGGAGAAATGAGAAGGGGTTGAAGGAAGCGCTGGCGAAGATCCCTCCGCTGCGGGAGGAATTCTGGCGAAATGTCAGAGTGCCGGGCAGTGCGGGCGATTTCAACCAATCCCTGGAGAAGGCCGGCCGAGTGGCGGATTTCATGGAACTGGCGGAACTGCTTGTCTATGACGCCTTGCAGCGCGATGAATCCTGCGGGGCGCACTTCCGCGAGGAACACCAGACGCCCGATGGTGAAGCAGCGCGCGATGATGAGCGCTTCAGCTTTGTCTCGGCATGGGAGTTCAAGGGAGTTGGGCAAACGCCGGTGCTGCACAAGGAGCCACTGGTATTCGAGAGTCTGCATCCGACACAGCGGAGCTACAAATGAAGTTGATGCTTAAGATATGGCGGCAGGAAGGCCCCGGCAAAAAGGGCGCCCTGGTGGCGTACCCCATGGACGATGTCAGCCCGGATATGTCGTTCCTGGAGCTTCTGGACACGCTCAACGAGCAATTGATCGGCAAGGGTGAGGTGCCGGTGGCATTCGACCATGACTGCCGCGAAGGCATCTGTGGAAGCTGCGGCTTCATGATCAGCGGCGAAGCGCACGGGCCGGCGAAACTGACGACGACCTGCCAGCTCTTCATGCGGCATTTCAAGGATGGCGATACGATCATCGCTGAGCCGTTCCGCTCGCGGGCGTTCCCGATCATCAAGGACCTGGTGGTCGACCGCAGCTCGCTGGACAAGATCGTGCAGGCGGGGGGATTCATCTCCGCCCGCACCGGCAGTTCACCCGATGCCAACGCCATGCTGATCCCCAAGAACAAGGCGGATCGAGCCATGGATGCGGCCGCGTGCATCGGCTGCGGGGCGTGCGTGGCCGCGTGTCCCAATGGGTCGGCGATGCTGTTTACGGCGGCGAAGATCAGCCACCTGGGCCTCCTGCCGCAGGGCCAGCCAGAGCGGCACCAGCGGGCATTGCGCATGGTCAACAAGATGGATGAGCTGGGCTTTGGCGCCTGCTCCAACCATGGCGAGTGCGAGGCGGTTTGTCCCAAGGGCATTACCATCGACTTCATCGCGCGGATGAACCGCGACTACATGCGAGCCAGCACCACGGAGACCATGGAGCCGGTGAAGAGGGTCTAGCGCGTGCGCATTTTGCCCGGCGCCATTCGGCGGCTACACTTGCTGATGCATGGAAGCAGCGCTTCGCAATCGTCTGACGTTCGGTGTGGCTATGGGCGCAGTCCTGATCGGACTGCTCTACCTTGATTGGGCAGCGCAGCAGTGGACGATCGGTCCCCGCTTTCCCGATGGCATCGGCGGCATTGGCCTGCTGGCGATCTGCATGATCGTTCTGCCGGCCGCCACGGGCGAGCTAGCTTCGCTGTTCGCGGCGGTGCAGGTGAAGCCGTATCGAGTGTTCTCCGGCATTGGCTCCACGGCGCTGGCAATCCATGCGTTCCTGACGCAGTTTGCCGGATTCAAGCCCTATGGGACGACTTCGCTGGCGCTGATTGTAGTTTCGGTGATGATGCTGGCCGCCTTGCGGCGGGCGTGGAGCCGCCAGACCCATGATGCCATCCACGATATGGCAGGCACGGTCTTGGCAACGATGTACCTGGGCGGATTGGCGTGGTTCCTGATCGCGCTGCGGGTGAAGGATACGCCGCAGTTCCGGGGCAGCACGATGGTGATCCTGACGGTGCTGCTGATTGTGAAATCCACCGATATCGGCGCGTATTTCGGCGGTCGGGCGCTGGGTCGGCATAAGCTGATTCCCTGGCTTTCGCCCGGGAAGACCTGGGAAGGGCTGATCTGCGGGGTGGCGACATCTGCGGCTGTGGGGGCGAGCTGCGCTGCGGCGATGCAGTACTTCTCATGGGAAAAGGGGCTGATCTTCGGTGCGGTGATCGGGGCGATCGGCCAGGTTGGCGACCTTCTGGAAAGCATGATGAAGCGGGATGCGGCGGTGAAGGATTCGGGGGCGTCAATTCCCGGATTCGGCGGGATACTCGATGTGATTGACTCGCCATTGCTGGCGGCCCCGTTTGCATATCTGCTGTTCAGCATTTTCGCCCGGCATGGATGAAGCGGTACCGATGAAGTACTTCAAGCCGACCATCACGATCCTGGCGCTGCTGGCGGTGGCTTATGTGCTGATCTTTGGCCCGCGGGCCGACATTCCTCCGGTTCATGATCGGGTGATCGTCCAGTATTGGGAGAAGTGGACCGGCAACGAAGCGAGCCAGATGCAGAAGATCGTCGACCGGTTCAACGACACGGTGGGCAAAGATAAGGGTATCTACGTCCAGTATCTGTCGATGAGCAACATCAACCAGAAGACGCTGGTGTCGACGGCGGGCGGTGTGCCGCCGGACATAGCCGGACTGTGGGACACCCAGGTGGTGCAGTATGCCACGCTCGATGCCCTGGAGCCGCTGGATGAGTTGGCGCGGTCGCATGGCATCACGCAGAGCTATTACAAGCCCGTCTTCTGGAAGGCCTGCACCTATGAGGGCAAGCTCTATGCACTGATCAGCACGCCGATGTCGATGGGGCTGCACTACAACAAGAAGATCGTGGCCGAGCGCGCGGATGCACTGCGGCAGGCGGGGCTCGATCCTGATCGTTTGCCGGCCACACTGGATGAAATGGACCGCTGGGCCAGGGCGATGGATGTGGTGGAGAAGACCAGTTCCGGCCGGGACCGGATCCAGGTGGCCGGGTACATCCCGATGGAGCCGGGCTGGTTCGTCAGCTATACGGGGCAGTGGTTCGGCGTGAGCATCTTTGATGAAAGAACAGGGAAGCTGCAACTCAACCACCCGCAGATGGTCAAAGCCATGGAGTGGATCCAGGCGTATTCGCGGCGGCTGGGCCTGGAGAGCATGGGCGAGTTTCGCTCGGGCTTCGGCCAGTTCAACTCTACACAGAACCCGTTCCTTACCGGTGCTGTGGCCATGGTGCAGCAGGGGCCGTGGATGGCAAACTACATTGAGAACCTTCGCCCGGAGATGAACCGCTGGAACATGCCGCCAGAGCGGCAGAAGCTGGATGAGCAACTGGCCGGCGAGGTCGCTTCCGGGAAACTCTCAAGCGAGGATCGGATGCTCAAATGGGCAGCGCTGGTGCCGGCCGAGGAACGGCGCGCGTACTGCTCGTGGGGGTTCATCCCAGCGCCGCCGGCGGAGCCGGGGCTCAAGGATGTCTCTTACTGCGGTTTTGACACGCTGGTTATTCCGCGCGGCGCCGAGCACCCCAAGGAGGCGTTTGAATTCATCGCCTTTGTCAATCGCCAGGATGTGATGGAACGCCTGTGCAGCATGCACTGCAAGAACTCACCGTTGGCGAAGGCGAGTGAGAAGTTCCTGAACGAGCATCCCAACCCGTATATCGCGATATTCAACCAACTGGCCGACAGCCCCAATGCCTTTGGCGTGCCGCAGATCGGGATCTGGCCGCGGGTGGGCGATGAGATGGCGTTCGCGATCCAGCGTATCTACCTGTTGCAGGCCACTCCGAAGCAGGCGATGGACGATGCCCAGGAGCGGATGACGGCTGCGTATAAGAAGTTCCTGGATCTTCAGGGCAAGCGAGGTAGGCAGTGAGATACCCGGACGTGAAGTGTGCCACAAATGGAAGCCAACATGGATGGCGGGTATGATCTTCCCATGCGAATGACCATGAACATATCGTTGCCCGGGGACCTCAGGAAATGGGTTGATAAGCAAGTAGACATAGGCGGATTCAGTACTGCAAGCGAATATGTCCGCGAGATGCTGCGGAGGGAGCGCCAGCGGCAGATGAAGCGAGAGGTGGAGTCGCTGATCCTGGAGTCAATGGCGTCCGGCAAGATGGAGGAGGCCGGCGACAAGTACTGGGCCAATCTGCGGGCGGAAGCCCGGAAGCGACTCAAGACGTCGCGTGCCAGGAAAGCAAAGGCATGACACGTAAAGACTGGCAGGATTTTTCGCGCGGCATAGCGTTCATTTCGCCGTGGATCGTTGGGTTTCTCGCCTTCACGCTGCTGCCGGTGGCGCTCTCGCTCTATTACAGTTTCTGCGATTACTCGCTGTTGCAGTCGCCGCTGTGGGTGGGGACGGAGAATTACCGGGAGCTGATGCGCGATGACGACTTCTGGCGCACGCTCCGCAATACCGGTTACTACGCGATGGTGGCACTGCCGGCCGGGCTGATGGTCTCGGTGGGGCTGGCGCTGCTGCTAAACCAGAATATCCGCGGCCAGAGCGTCTATCGCACCATCATCTTCCTGCCTTCACTGGTGCCGGTGGTCGCCTCCAGCATGCTGTGGATGTGGATCTTCAATGCCAAGCTGGGCCTGCTGAATCATGTGCTGAGCTTCTGCGGCATCGAGGGGCAGATCCAGTTCTCCTGGCTGAATCATCTACTGGGGTTGCAGGGAGGCGACATGATCCAGCCCCTGACCATGCCGCCGCCATGGCTGGACGATGCCCGCACCGCCATGCCGGCGCTGATCATGATGAGTATCTGGGGAGTAGGCAATGCGGTGGTGATCTATCTGGCCGGGCTGCAGGATGTGCCGCGCGAGCTATACGAGGCGGCCGACATCGACGGCGCCAACGGCTGGCAGCGACTGCGCAATGTCACGCTGCCGATGATCTCGCCGGTGATCTTCTTCAACCTGGTGATGGGGATCATCGGTTCGCTGCAGACCTTTGCTACCGCCTACATCATGACCGGCGGCGGGCCGGCCAAGGCGACGTACTTCTACACCATGTATCTGTACGACAATGCGTTCAGCTACCTGCGGATGGGGTATGCCAGCGCTATGGCATGGATACAACTCCTGATCGTGCTGGTGCTGACGGCAGTTGCGTTCTGGTCCAGCAAACGATGGGTGCACTATCAGGGGAAATGACCAATGACAAATGACAGATGCAAAATGAAGAAGCGAGAGCTGGCCGGTATTCCATTTTGCATTGGCCATTTGTCATCTTGCATTGGAGCGAAGCGATGAAAGCTTCTTCCGGCCGGCAAACTCCGCTCGCCCAGCGCATCAGCACCCACATCGGGCTGATCCTGATCTCGGTGGGGTTCATCCTGCCCTTTGTCTGGATGCTTTCGACCAGCCTTAAGACTCTGGACAAGACGATGGAGTTTCCGCCGACGTTTATTCCTGATCCGGTGGTCCCGCGAAACTATATTGATGTGCTGTCGAACCCGAAAATCGACTTTGCCCGTCTGGCGCGTAATACGCTGGTGATCGCGGTGATGAGCGTCGCGGGCACGAGCATCTCTTCGGCGTTGGTGGCATACGGGTTTGCCAAGATCAGGTTCCGGGGGCGCGGCTTTCTCTTTGCCCTGATGCTTTCGACGATGATGATCCCGTTCCCGGTCACGATGGTGTCGCTGTTCACCATCTTCAGGTGGCTGGGCGATCACACGGGCGTGCAATTCCTGGGCACGCTCAAGCCGCTCTGGATCGGCGCATGGTTCGCCTCGGCGTTCAATGTCTTTCTGCTGCGGCAATTCTTCCTGACTATTCCCGAGGAGCTGTCCGATGCCGCCCGGATCGATGGATGCAGTGAACTGGGGATCTTCTGGCGGGTGATTCTGCCGCTTTCCCGGCCGGCCCTGACGGTGGTTGCCCTGTTTACCTTCATGGGCGCGTGGAACGATTTCCTCGGGCCGCTGGTGTATATCCAGCGACCCAGCCAATACACGCTGGCATTGGGCCTGCAGTCGTTCCAGAGCCAGCATGGCGGCACCGAATGGCACTATCTGATGGCCGCCAGTGTGCTGGTGATTGCGCCGGTGATCATCCTGTTTTTTCTTGCCCAGAGAACGTTTATCGAAGGCATCGCCACAACCGGGATAAAGGGGTAACCCACACACGCTGGCGGCAACCCATCATCAGGGGGTATAATCGTGTGTATGACCACGAGCGTAACCGCCACCTTCGATGGGAAGGTTCTGATTCCATCTGGCAAAGTAGATCTTCCCAGAGGAACAGTCTTGCGGCTTCGTGTTGAACTCGAAGGGCCTGCACAGAGCGATACGAAGTCTCTGGCGGATCTGCCGGCCTGTGGGCTCTGGGCCGATCGCGCGGACATTGGCCAGACGCCCGATGCCGCCCGCCAACTTCGCCGGCGGGTCGAGAAGCGCGAGGACCACGCCAAGTGATTGTGGACACAACCCTGACACCCTCAACGATCGTGATTTCACATGCTTCGGCGATGTGAGAGTGACGCGGCCGTATTAGCGCCTTTCCTGCGAATCTTCCCGAGGCGCTCGACTATCCCCACCGCTCCTTGAGCCATCTGTGCGCTGCTTCCACCGAACACTCCCGCTGTACGCATCGCCATCGAAACTCGCCCGTGCGCCGCAGCCACTGGCCATTGCCAAAGTGAAACCCGCCACCACGATCGATCATCTGCCCCCACCAGCCCATGTGATACGCCAGCGGAGATGGTCCTCTAAGGCTCGCCCCAAATTCCGCTGGAAACAGCGTCAAAAACGGCGGGAAATCCACCAACCAGCTCGAGCAATACACCGTTGTGAGCCCACTATTCCTGGCCGCCGCATCCGTCAACAGCCGCCCAAGATCCCTCGCGCACCTCTGCATGTCCGCAAACGGCGATGCCGGCGCAAAGGGATTCCCCAGATGCAATGTCACCCGGCCGTCCTCCCACCCGTAATCGCCCGTCCGGTAGCTGAACATCCCAAACGGCCGGTTCTCCAAGGTTGGCCAGCGCGCCACCGCCGCCGCGATCCTCTCTTCAAGCAGCGGCCAAAATAGCGCCAGCCCCTCCTCCTCCATCTCCGTACTCGTATCCCCCGCCGGGCACCTCGCGCTGATCTCCTGCAACTCGACCATCAGCTTCTCCCACCTCTCATCGCGGAACCCCGGAGTATCGGCCGGATGGTTCTTCCCATCAAACAGGCTGGTGCATCGATAGACATCCGTACAGGCCGTCAGCGTCTCGCGCAATGTCACGCATCTGCGACTGGAAAGCCGCCGCGCAAACCAGATCGAGAGCTTGGTATTCTCCCGCACAAACTCGCGTCGGGCCTCAACTGTAATCGGCATATCACCTCGCAAAACCCAAGCCCAGAGTGGGCACTCGCGGCATTCTGAGCGTACCTATGCAGAACACAAGGAGTTGTCCGCACAAAGACATCCCCGGTTTTTCCTTGCATCGCCCCATAGTGCTCGCTAGCCTCGATTGCGTGGTGTAACCGGGCGTCTGTTTGTGTAGCGACACCCTCGTCCAATAGAACTGTATTTCGCAATTCCTGGAGCTGAGTATGCGGTCTTGGCGTCGCATGGCGATCATGATGGCAGTGGTGGCCGCATGTGGTGTGGCTTTCTCTCAGAGTATGCCTGCTACTGCGCCGCCGGGGCGGCCGGATGTAAAAAAGCTGATAGAAGAGGCGCAGGTGAATGCCGCCAAGTTGCGGACGGCAGATGGGTGGAAACAGGTGGGGGCGCTGGAAAGTTTCTCTGATCACGGTGGCCCGTATCCTGCGATGCCGAACAAACCGCCGCCACGCTCCCCGAATCCGAACGTCTTTGCCTTTGCCGACAACGACCGCCTGGTACTCGCCGACGGAAAGAATCCCATCCGTATCGTGGAGGCAAAGAGCGGCAAGGTTTTGTCGTCATTCGGAGAACCGCTCGGGAACGGATATTCCGGGCGGCAGATGGTGATCTCGCGCAATGGACAGTATATGGTGATCGTGCCGGCTATCGCGCCAAAGATATGGGACCTGCAAACCGGCAACTCCATCGGAGAACTGCCGAAAGCGGAAAAGAAAACCTACATTGATGCCGCATTTCTCTCCGACGGAAAACTGGCGGCACTGTGCGAAGACGTCAGCACCGGTCGCATGAGGAAATCCGTGGTAACCTTCGCCCTCGGCGGGAACGGAATCGTTCTCGGCAAGGAAGTTGGTGCCGACCAGAACGCACGGTCGCTCATGGTGGCGGGGAGTTATCTGGCCGTCTCCGCCGGCCGTAGCGTGCAGGTATTCGATGCCGACTCTCTGCAGCAGGTGTTTGCGACGGACAAATGTCAATACATGATCCTGTTCATCCATGCTGAAAAGGCTGGGGCGACTCTCGGGGCGATGCAAGTGACGGATAGCGAAGGGAAATGGAATAACATGACGCCGGTGCTGTTGCGCTATGCGATCCCGGACGGCAAGGCGACGAAACTGGATGAATTCGAGTTTGAGGAGCTCCAGAACAACGACCCAAATGATCACCGCTTCCAGGCCTTCTATACGATGTCACCTGACCACGCGACACTCGCGGTCTCACGGCATGGGCGGGTGGATTTCTACCGGTTTACCGATGGATTGCGGGTGCAGCGCATCGTAATCGGCAACAGATACGCTCTTCCCCAAGTCTGTTTTCTTAGCGCCAACCACGTATTGCTGACATCGTCACGAGAGCATCAACTCATGGAATTCGACATCGTCAAGAATGAGAAACTCGCCGTTTTCCCCGAGGACAATGCCGGGGCGGTTTCGCCGGATGGGAAGCATTTCGCATCGCGGCGAGACTCAGTGCCAGTGGGCGAAAACCAGTTTGTGAACCTGCCGGTTCCACTGGTAACGCTGTGGGAGCGGACGAAGTAAACCCCTCATCCAAGCAACAAGGTGAAAGGGCAGCAGGTAAACCAGTTGGTGGAGGCCCAAACGCTGGCGAAGGTGCACCCGTTGATTGCCCTGAGGGATAAGGGGATAGGCCGGCATGCATATTCCCGCGTATCTCGCAGCGAGGTAAAATCCCTTCATGCCGACAACCCTCTATCCGCACATTGAGATCCAGCCGGATGGCTCGGCCCTCATTACCGGCACGTGCATCAAGGTCATCGAGATTGCCCTTGATCACTTGGCGCATCACTGGGATGCCGAGGAGATCCAACGTCAGTATCCCGAACTCAACCTTGGTCAGATTCACAGCGCTTTGGGCTTCTACTTTGACAACCACTCCGAACTTGACCAGCAAATCGAAGCCCGCCTGGCGCGCGAGACACAGCTTCTTTCCGTTTGCTCCAATTCTGTCTTGCGTGAGAAGCTTCGCTCGCACAGGCAAAGGTAGCCGATGCTCAGCTACCACATGGATCATCACGTGCCATTGGCGATTACCAATGGTCTGTGCCGAAAGGGGATAGCCTGTCTCACCGCTACGGATGACGGCGCTCGGCAATGGGATGACACCCGACTCCTGCAACGCGCGACGCAGCTTGGGAGAATTCTCGTCAGTCAGGATGTCGATCTTCTGGTGATAGCCGTTGACTGCCAGCGAAGAGACATCGAGTTCGCCGGGCTGATCTTCGGCCGGCAGGTGCAACTCACCGTCGGCCAGGCCATCCGCGATCTGGAACTCATAGCCTGCGTGCTGACGGCTGCGGAAATGCGCAACAACGTCGTTCACATCCCGCTGTAGTGGTGCCGGAGATGCGTCCACCTTGGCTTCCTCTACGGACTTTGGGATCAGTGATTCGGCAGGGGGACACCGGATTCGGCAGGGGGGCACTGCATCTTGCCACCGCAGTGGGCGCAACAGGCAAACCACTTGCGGGATACCCAGACGCTGGCGAAGGTGCGCCCGCCGATTGCCGGCGTACGTCGCTTCGTCCACGACGCTTGGATGAACGCTGACGTGCGGAACACTGTGCCGGTAGTAGTCCGCTGCGAGTTGAAGTTCGCGGTCAGTTCCAGAACTGCCATCCGCTGGGGGATCTGCTCGTCGGGGGCTTTTTGCTGCAAAACGCCGAGCGCCGGCGAAGTATACCGCCGCCGCGGTCCGCTCCCGCGGCGGGTTAGCTCACCCGTCGCGACCGCCGCATGAGGCGCCGCACGGACAGGACGATCCAATCCCACGGGAGCGGATGGCGCACGGCAATGTACAACGCCCGCATATTGAGCCGCGCTGGTGCGACAAACGGCTGTCCCGCCGGGAAAGCGTGCTCCGCTACCAACCCAGTCGCGCGCGATCGGAAGACCAAGTCAGAAGACGGGTCGCCTTTCCAGAATGCCTCGGTTAACAACCGCTCGCGCAACGCCACGTCGGCTGCCGTCGGCGTCAGTCGATAGCTGATCCAGAACATGTCCTCGAACCGCGGCTCGTCCAAAAAGGCGATTGCGCGCCCGTCCTGCTCGACGTCCCAGCCGTCCGAGCGGCCATAGCCGGTCTCCCAAACACGCAGGTAATCGCGATATCGTAAGGTCATGAGGGCGAGCTAACCTCTGATTATCCTGACCGGTAATGCAGCCTAACATCCGGCCACTTGACCACATAATACAACCGGAAGAGATGGCAGAGCAAAGACTTGGCCCTAGGATCGAGACCACCATTGTCGGCACATCATCCTGACCGCTGCCCTGTCGTGTACTCAGGCGGCCATTAGGCAAGGCCTCGGGCGCCATGTGTTGCCGTGGAATCGGCTTCTGCTCAGGTTCCATGCTGCATGCGACTTAGGCCTTCGGCAATCGCAACTCCGCATCAAGCCGTTCGGATAGAAACATCTTCAGGAGCGACTGATAGGGCATGTCTCGCTTGTTGGCCATGAGCTTCAGCGCATCGAGCATGGACTCGGGCAAACGCAATGAGATCGTCCGCGTTGATGGCTTGAGCTTGGGAAGCATCACTTCCCTCGCCCCCGACCAGTCCAGGTATTCCGCAGAATCATGTTCCTGCCAGAAGCGCCTCTCCTCGGCTTCACTCTTGAATTTGGGTGTCTTCTTCATAGTGGGTACCTCCGCCGTTCCGCTTGAGTCATGTCTCTGGCGGAGATTACGCGGATCAGGTCGTTGCGGATTGTGAACACCGCAAATAGAAGTCTGCTGTCATCGGTTCTGCCAAGCGCATAGTAACGGATTTCGGCTGCTGAGTGCTCCATATCGTACTTCACGATGAGTGGCCGGTTGAAAAACATCTGCTCGCATTCCCACTCCGACACATCGTGTTTGTCCCAGTTTTTCGTTGCGTTGCCACGGTCCCACTGAAAACCGACGCACTCCGCTAATCTCTCGTATGGTGTGGGCACAGAATATGTATATGTCTGCAATATACACGAGTCAAGGCTTGGGGCGAGCGTGCTGTCCTACTGACAACGGATCTGGGACCGACGCGGAAAACGACGCGGAAAATGGGTCTGCGACCAAATAGCTGCGTCCATCGCTCTGGCAAATCCTAACATACTTCCCAAGTTACCCATCCCACCCAAAATCGTGAAAGATTTTCGCATTGCGTTAAGTGCCTGTCATTCCTCATCTTCCAAAATCGACCCCCTCCAAATCGACCCTTATTATGGGGGGACCTTCTGTTTCATCCCTCTTGGCCCTAACCGGCCATACTATTTGACAACCAAATACGACTATCCCTAACGGCCAAGTAGGTAATCCCCGGCCAAGATCCGTAACGAACTTGCGCATCTTTGTCCATCGGTAATCCAGCTCACGAGCTCCGACGGACATGCGCACGCAACCTGCGCATCTTCCCCTCCGCATCTGTGAAGATCAGTGCTCATCTGTGGCCAACGCCCTCATCTCGGCCTGAGTTATCCACAAACCCCCGAACCTGCGCATCTGCTTCCCAAATCTTAACCTAACCACCTGCGGCCACAGCACTTGGCGCCTAGGGGGGGCCTCGCCAACAACCTGCGCACCTCCTACTTATCCACAACTGCTATCGCCCTCCCACCCTCACCCACCCTCGGCTCCCCAAACGCGGCGCCCATTTCGGAGGCAGGCAGCGCCCGTGACAAGGAGCATGCATTTGCGTACCATGTTAGCTAACTCGCTTTCATGGAGGAAAGCATGAATCGTCTGATGCATCGTTGCCTGCGCGGATTGCTGGTCGCCGCCCTCGTTTCTCTTGCCCTGACCGGCTGCAAGAACAAGCCCAAACCCCCGGTCGATTTCAGCGGCCAGTTGGGCGAAGGCGAACTGGCCCTGCGAAAGATCTCGCCGGCGGAGTATCCGGATTTCTCGGTCAATATGACTGATCCCGATGCTCTGATCCGCTCCTGCGATCAGAGCATCGCCTACCTGCAGAGACCTTCCAGCAAGAACTACTACAACCCTCCGTACCTGGATATCAACCACGACCGCGCCATCGCATCCGTCGCTGCGCTCAAGGCGATCATGGTCGAGCAGAAGTCGCAGCCGCGAACGCCAGCGCAGCTCAATGGGCTGATCCGGCAGATGTTCGAGGTGTACAAGAGCAAAGGCGCCCCAGCGCCCGAAGGCGGCTATACCGACAAGGTGCTCTTCACGGGGTACTTTACCCCGATCTATGAAGGGAGCCTGACACGGCAGGGCGAATTCCAGTATCCGCTGTACAAACGGCCGGCCGACCTGGTGACCGACCCGCAGACGGGCGACACCCTCGGCCGGAAGATGCCCGATGGCTCAATAGCCAAGTATTACACGCGCAAGGAGATCGAGAGCACCAATGTGCTTGCCGGGCAGGAGCTGGTGTTTGTGAAGAGCCGATGGGAGGCGTATGTGATTTCGATCCAGGGGTCGGCGAACCTGCGCCTGACCGACGGCAAGACCTTGGAGATCGGCTGGGAAGGGTATAACGGCTATGAGTATGTCTCGCCGGCCGATGCGATGGAGCAGGACGGCGTGATCACGAAGGCGCAGCACTCGGGCAAGGGCCTCAAGGCCTATTTCGCCCAGAACCCCGCTGCGATGGACAAGTACCTTTGGAAGAATGACCGCTATGTGTTCTTTGGATCGCGGCCGGGCGGGCCGTTTGGCGCCCTCAACGTGCCGGTGACGGCCTGGGCGTCGATCGCCGTGGATAAGAAGCCAGTGCCGGCGAAGAACATTTATCCGCGTGCGATGCCCGCGTTCCTGACGGTGCCAGTGCCCGCGGATGAGCAGGGCACGCCCAAGGATTTCAGAGGTTTCATGATGGATCAGGATACCGGCGGCGCCATCCGGGCGGCTGGCCGCTGCGATATCTATATGGGCATCGGACCTGATGCCGAGCGTGTGGCCGGGCATCAGCTCCACGAAGGCGCTCTGTACTATGTGGCTTTGAAACCGGAGTTGATTGCGAGATACCTGCCGGCCATGCCGCCAAAGCAGGCAAAGCCCGCCGGAGCGCCGATGCAGAACAAGTGAGAAAGACGCGGCCCTGCACAGAGTTCAAGAAGGCGGCCCAAGCAAAGGCCGCCTTCTTGGTTGTAAGGGCGCCGGGCGTGGTGAGACCACAGGAGATGATGCTGGATGCTGCGAATACTGACATCATTTGACGGAAGTAGCCCGCGCGACGATGTGGGCGTGCACCAGGTCGACGAAGCGAAATTCGTTGTGCTGGCGAACTACCGGCGGCAGGAGGGAATCGAAGAGGAATGCCTCGCAGGTTCGGGAGCGAGATTCTCCACGCGCATCCAGAACAGCGGAGAAACAGCGCAGAAGGTTACCGTCGTCGCGGATTGGCAGACGGAGTTGTACGTGCAATATCGAGACCTGGGTTTTGTGCGCATGCCCGGCGAAGTGGATTGGCGGCAAATCCCCGGACGACATGAGAAAACACAGGTCACCTATGAATTGACCGTTCCGCCGGGCGTTACATCGTTGGCGCTGTATCCCGAATACAACTACACCGATTGCTGCCAATTCGTCGAAAGGCATCGTTCGGCAGGCGTGGACGTGCAGAGCATCGGCAAGAGTCAGGAGGGGCGGGATCTATGGATGCTCCATTTGCCCGCATCCAATCCGCAGGCCAAACGGTTCGTTGTCCAGGCGAGGGACCATGCTTATGAATCGGCCGGATCGTTCTGCGTCGAAGGCATTATGGACATGCTGCTGAGCGATGACGAGAAAAGCCGATTGCTTCGTCGTGAATACGATGTGTACGTCATTCCGATGGCCAACCCGGATGGTGTGCATAACGGCATGAGCAGGCTTACATCCGAACGTGGCGCAAATCTCAATCGGCTCATAACGCGTGCCGATGGCGCGCACCTCGCTATACGGAATGCTCTGAATTACGCCCGGCCCGACGTTTATCTGAACATCCACAACTGGCAGATCAAGGATATCGACGGCCTGCTGGTGATCGAGCCTGCAATGGCCGCGGCCATCATGGCTCGCATGCCGGACGATGTGGCGCACGGCAAAAAGTGGTATGTCGAAAGTCGCCAGGACTGGTTGAAGTCGCAAAAGCTTACGGACGTACCCGAAACGTCCAAGTCATGGAAGGACTACTGTCTGGACCACTTTGGCGCGATCGGCGTGACGGTGGAGTTTCCCTGGCCGGGACGCACGCCCGCTGATATGCGGCTCAGAGGCGCGAGTGTCTTCGCGGCCCTCGGCTTTGCGGCACTGGAAACAGGCGCCTGTCGCAAATAGGAGATCCGCCGTGCTGGCCAGCACCCTACTGCTGAAATGTGAACGTCTGCACTCCGATCAGGCTGCTCTTATGTGTCCCGACCTTCAGACGAGCGTAGCGGTATCGGTCGCTGGCGCGATAGGCCCTCCGGGCCTTCTCGGATGGTTGATCGGGCGCAGTGGCCGCCTGCGTATCCCTTGACCGCCTCACTTCCTCCAGAGCCAGCCGGTCATACTCCTCGCTTAATGCCGAGTACCGGCCATCCCTCGCCAGTTCCGCACTCTCCATCGCATCGATCTGCTGGGTCACGGCAAACTTCTGCGCGGCCAGTTCGGAACGATCCTTGTCGTCACAGTTCTCCAACTGCGCACCCAGTTCCGCCTGCCGCGCCTTCAGTGCGGCATAGTCGCCGCACTTCGACAAGTCGCTCTCCACACGCCGCTCGATTGCCCGCATCTCCACCACGACTTCGGCCGCGCCACGTGGTGACTGGCTTGTCGGTAAGTCGGCCAGCACAGGATATGCAGCCAGGGCCAGGAAAAAAGCAGCGCGGGTGAACATACACATCTCCGTTTTACCTCACTACGCCAATGGTCAGCAGCAGATTTGCATAGATCCGCTGCTCGCCGGTGGCGATCGTCAGACAGACATCAGGTGCGCCGGCCGCATCGTAAAAGGCAAATCGCTCAATCCTGCTCAGCGTCAGATTCAGCCCGGCTCCAGAGAGTATCTGGCTGAACTCCTTCCAGATCGGAGGATCTTCTTTCATAGCATAGGGACCGGTCTTGAGTGTATCCATGATCTCCGCCGCTTCGATCGGAATAGCACTGACCAGCACTTCCAGTACATCGGTCACGGTCGGCAGCCCCGGCCGCAGGTTCAGATACACCACTTCAGCATTGGGAGAACGCTTGGTCCAGTGGGGATAGTTGCCATCGGAAATCAGAACCTTTGAACCATGCCCCGCTTTGCCAAGGGCGCAAAGTATATGAGGGTGAAGAAGTTGTGTTTTGAGCATAAGTATTGTCTCTTCTACTTCGCCAGAGCCGCGATCTCGGCGGCGTTCAGGGCACGATTGTAGATGCGGATATCGTCAAGATCGCCGGTGAAGAAGGCGTGCTTGGGCGTGGTGTCATCGCCCTTGGCGCCGATGCGGATGGGTTCACCGCGTGCATACTTGAAGAATCCCTGAGCTTCGTGGGCGAGTTGGCCGTCAACATAGAGGTGGTGCATCGTGCCGTCGAATGTGGCGGCGACGTGATACCAGCGGTTCAGTTCGTGTGGCTTCTTGGTCCAGCAACTGCTGTATTCGGCCATGCGGTGCCAAATGAAGGATTGGCCGCCCCAGAGCTGCCAGCAGCGGATGTGATAGCCATCATCCTGGCCGATGATGGGGTGGGTGAATTTGCCATTGCCATCCATGACGTCGACCCAGATGAAGGGATCGGCCGCCTTCTCCTGCTTTACCCAGAGGGCTACCGTGATCGCCTGGTCGATGCCAGCGGGCGGCGGGTCAACGACAATCTGGCTCGTTGTGCCATTGAAGTGGACAGCGGAGTTGGGATGCCCGGCGCGATCGGGGGCGGGAGTGATGTCGGTGGGCTGGGCAGCGTTGTCCTGGCCAGATGAGTCGGCAGCGTTGCCGTCGAGTTTGAGATGAAGCACGAGCCCGGAGTTGAGGTCGCCCGGCTGAGTGGCGGGGGTCTGGGCGAAGGCGAGCGATGGGAGCAGGACGGTCGCGAGCAGTGCGTATCGCATGAGTGTCATCTCCTCGCGAAAGAGTGTAACGCGGAATGCCCAAATCCCAAGAACCAGTCAGGACTTGGTCCGAGGTCATTCATTCGTGTCTGCGAACGGGGCATTGGCTACCCCAAGCTCATGCCGGATCCACTGCAGATACAGCCCGTGGGCCGGCGCGGTATTCCCGGCCGCGTTCCGGTCGTGCTGCTCGCGCATGTGGCGGATATCGTCGGGGGTGTAGCGGCCCATGCCGACCTGCACCAGGGTGCCGACGATGATGCGGACCATATTCCAAAGAAACCCCGAGCCTTCGATACCGAATACGATGCGCGGCGAGCGATGGGAGATGTCGAGGGAGTAGACGGTGCGAACGGTGCTTTCCCTGCCGTGGCCGGCCTTGGCGAAGGAGGCGAAGTCGTGCGTGCCCGTCAGGTGCAGAGCGGCGGCCTGCATCGCAGGGATATCGAGCTTGTGGAACCAGTGCCAGGCGAGGTCGGGGGAGTGGACCGGTTTGCGGAAGTCGTTCCAGATCAGGTAGTGGTAGCGCTTGGATACCGTGGAAAGGATCGCATCGAAGGTATCGGGAACCGGCTCAATCGAGCGGACGTCAATATCATCCGGCAATCGCGCGTTGATCGCCCGCTGCATGCCGAAGGGAGGGATCTGCGTCATGTGCGTATCGAAGTGGGCCACCTGGCCTTTGGCATGCACGCCGGCATCGGTGCGGCTGGAGCCGACGAGGTTGATCGGATGATTGACGACGCCGCGGATGGCGATGGTGAGCAGTTCCTGGATGGTGGGGATGCCCTCCAGGCCGCCGGTGGGCGGCGGACCTTTGTAGAACTCATTGGCGAACTGCTTCTGCCAGCCATGGTAGGCGGTGCCGCGGTAGGCGATGGTGAGTTTGTAGCGTTGCGTTTGAGACATCGGTCTAGAGATCAATGATTATTCCGTAATAGCTGGTCGCGTCCAGTAGGGGGCTTGCACCGTTTGGGCGGCGTGGGACACTGGTAGCATGGAAGTAGACGGTCAGCATCCGAGCGTGCGCTTGAGTCATGAGTCGCTTGAGCAGTCGCCGTGAGAGACATGCCTCTCGAGTCTACGGGGTTGCCATGCCTTGGCAAGCCGCCATTATCTTCGGGCCTACTTGTTCACGAGATGCATCTGTTGCTTGGCGGAATCCAGGCTGATCTCCCACTTCTTTTCTTCGTCCTGCAGTTGCTGCTTATTTCGCTGATAGCTCGCGTCGTACGCCTTGTAGACCTGGGAATTCCTGGGGATCGAGTCAGTGTCCTTCTTGAACAGCTCGTCCAATCGTTTTTCCTCGGCCTTGCACTGTTCGATCTGGGCTTCGGCCTCGTGGATCTGGACCTTAAGTATCTCGACAGTCTTGTCGGTAGCCTGCTGTCGCCCATCCTGCTCCGCCTGCACGGTCTGATTAGCCGTGGCGCGCTCCGCGGCGGCGGAGGACTGCATGATCTCCCACCCCTCGCGGCCGCGGGACGTCCACTGTTCGATGCCGACCTGCCTGGCCAGCTCAGACATGCCGCGAGCGACTGCTTTGGCCAACCCATACTTGATCGCCTCTTCGGCCGTGAGCGTGAGGATCTTGTTCTTGGGCTTGATCAGCGTTGCATCGTCGCTCTTGCGGTCGGTGATCGTAATGTCGGTTCCATCGCGCTTCAGGTAGAGTTCCATTTGCGTGTCGATCATGCCCATGAGAAGTTCGGGATCGTGACCGCCGATGGCGGCCGCCGTGCGAGCTCTGGCGCGGATGGATGAGGTCATTTTCTCGTTGATGTCGACCGGGGTGCCCTCGGGGGTAGCCCGGTAGGGAACCGCCGCTCCGATCTGACCGGTCGGGTGCATGATGATCGTCTGGCAGGTCACTGCAATGAACGCGGCCGCCGACTGGGCATTCTTCACGAAAGCGATCGTCTTCAGGTCGCGGTTCTTGTCCATCACCTCGATGATCTGTTCGCACTCGCTGACCGATCCACCCGGGCTATCGAAGAGCAGCACGACATGGCTGGCCCTAGACGCCCGGGCCGCCGCCAGCGCATCGCCCAGACCTTTGGCGGTGACCTCCATGCCGATGGCGCCCATGACCGGGATCTCGAAATATGATGGGCCGGCCAATTCCGCCGGCTTGGCAATGGACGCGATGTCGGTGCGCTGAAAGACCTCGCGGAGGTTCAAGCCTGGGCCCTTGATCTCGAAGGTCACGCTGTTGGCATCTTCGCCGACAATCGTGCCGGTCACCTTCCGGCCGGAGGTCGTGGTAAGCACGTCGGCCGCCGCCGGGGCGGCAAGAGCGAGAATCAGAGCGATGGTCGTTCCGCGCATGGTCATTTCCACAGGAAGCCCAATAACAGGATCAAGTATAACAAGCGCCACCTACACAGTCTCCATGAATCACGTACAATCCTGCCCAACATGGCCAGCGCAACCATCATCGCAGATCGCGACTTTGTCATCGATCGGGTCTCGCCTCGCGTGTTTGGATCGTTCATCGAGCACCTGGGACGGGCTGTCTATGGCGGCATTTATGAACCGGGACATCCGACGGCCGACCGCAACGGCTTTCGCCAGGATGTGCTTGCCCTGATCCGCGAACTGGGCGTGACGGTGGTGCGCTATCCCGGTGGAAACTTCGTGTCGGGCTATCGCTGGGAGGATGGCATTGGACCCAGCGAGAAGCGGCCGGCGCGGCGTGAGCTGGCGTGGATGAGCACCGAGACCAACGAGTTTGGCACCGATGAGTTTGTCGACTGGTGCCGGCTGGCGCAATTGGAACCCATGCTTGCGGTGAACCTGGGCACCCGTGGGCCCGCCGAGGCCGGGGATATGTACGAATACTGCAATCACCCCGCTGGGACAGCGCTGTCAGACCTGCGGATCGCCAACGGCCACCGTGATCCGCATAACGTCCGGCTTTGGTGCCTGGGCAATGAGATGGATGGTTCGTGGCAGATGGGAGCCAAGACGGCGCAGGAGTATGGCCGGAGTGCGCTGGAATCGGCGAAGTTGATGTATTACCCGGACATGAACCGCTCCGGCACCGACCTGTTCAAGCCGGAGTTCATCGTCTGCGGGTCTAGCGGCCGGGGAATGCCGACGTTTGGTACGTGGGACGAGCAGGTGCTGGAACAGTGCTTCGATAAGGTGGATTACCTTTCCGTGCACTCTTACACCTCGCCGCGAAACGCTGATCCGCTTTCGTACCTGGCGTTTGGCGATACGACGATGGGCCCCTTGATCCGGGAGGTAACGGCGATCTGTGATGCAGTGGCGGCGAAGCGCAAGAGCAGCAAGCGCGTGCACCTCTCGTACGATGAGTGGAACGTCTGGCGCGGCGATGAGGCCAAGCCGTTTGCGGCGTGGACCAAGGCGCCCAAGATGCTGGAGGATGTCTACACCCTGGCGGATGCACTATGCGTGGGCGGAATGCTGATCACGCTAATGAACCACTGTGACCGGGTGAAGGTGGCGTGTCTGGCGCAGCTTGTGAATGTGATCGCCCCGATCATGACGCGCAATGGCGGGCCGGCGTGGCGACAGACGATATTTCACCCATTCGCGGCCGCCAGCCGGCTGGGCCGAGGCACGGTGCTGCGGCAAGTGGCAAATGGCCCGACCGTGAAGTCCGGCAGCAATGACATCAACCTGCTGTCGAGCTGTCTGGTGCGGCAGGACAATGGTGATGTGACATTGTTTGCCGTGAATCGTGACCTGGAGAAACCGCTGAGCGTGGATATCGATCTGCGGGGCTTCCCGAAGCTGCGGCTGGCCAATTGGTCGGTGATGGATGGCGACCTGGCGGAGAAAAACACTGAGGCGCAACCGGATCGAGTGAAGCCGCGAAGCCACAAGGCCGCCGCGGGCGAAACTCAGTCCTCGCCCGTTACCGTCACATTGCCGAAAGCCTCATGGAACGTTCTGGAGTTTGCAGTATGAGTGCTGAATGTCTGGAATGGCAGGATCTGAAGGCCGAAGATGCGCTGCAGGTTGGCGAATTGACGTTCGTCATCTGGGGTCCCAAGGACAAGCCCGATGCTCGGCCGAGTCCCGCAGGCAACTACACGGATTACTCCGGACCGGCCAACCGTCGGCCCCGTCGGTACGTTGTCCGCGACGGTGGCCGGATCGTCTCGCATGCATCGGTCTTTGCCCGTGAGATCGACGTCGCCGGTCGCCGCTACACCGCAGCTGCCCTGGGCGGCGTCTGCACGTATGAACAATACCGCGGCAAAGGCTATGCGGCGGAAGTCGTCCGCGCGATATTTCAACTGGTTGATCGCGGTGATTTTGAACTGTGTCTTTTCCAGACGGGAATCCCGCCGTTCTATGAGAAACTTGGCTGCCGCCTCATTTCCAACCGCATCATCAACTCGCTGGCAAAGGATCCGGCCAAGTATCCACTCTGGGAAGAAAACGTGATGATCTATCCACGCTCGCTGACGTGGCCGGATGGAACCTTGGATCTGCTGGGTCCGGGGTACTGACGAGGATGTGTCCGTGGCGACTTGCCACGAGAGTTCGCAAAGCGGACACTTGCTCGCCAGATTGAACTTGCGGAGAAGGAACGAATATGACGATCACGAGGCATCTGTTCATTTCCGTCACATGTGTCCTGGCCTGGATGAGCGTGGCACCCGCCGCGATTACGTTGCCGCCGGTCATCTCAGACCACATGGTCATCCAGGCTGACGCGGCTGCGCCCATCTACGGCACGGCTGCTCCCGGCGAGGCGATCACCGTTGAGATCAAGGGCCAGACGCAGAAGACCGTCGCGGATGCCAGCGGCAAGTGGCTGGTGAAACTGGAACCCCTGGCCGCCGGTGGGCCGCTGGAGCTGAAAGTGAGCGGCACCAATACGATCACCGTCACCGATGTTCTGGTGGGAGAGGTCTGGCTGGCTTCCGGGCAGTCGAACATGGCGATGACGCTGGGTCGCTGCACGGACGGCGCGGCGGTGGCGGCCAAGGCCAATTACCCGACAATCCGCTACCTGCGCCATTACGCGGATACGCCGGAGTTTGTGCGCATGAAATGGGTCGTGGTCACGCCCAAGATTGCACCGTTGATGTCCGGGGCCTGCTACTACTTCGCGACCAACCTGCAGGAGAAGCACCAGAGCCCCATCGGCATTATCGACAACTCGGTCTCAGGGGCTATCGGCAAGTCTTTCTTGAGCAAGGAGGCCCTGGAGAGTGACCCGAAACTCAAGGCGCTGCTCAACACCACGGAATTCGGCGAGAACTTCGAGGGCGGTTTCAGGTCGCTGATTCCCTATGCCATCCGCGGCGTGCTCTGGTATCAGGGCGAGGGTGACCGCGGGAGATCCGATGTGTACGCCAGCATCCTCCCAGCGCTGATCAACGACTGGCGCACGCATTGGAAGAACGAGAAACTGCCGGTGATCATCGTCCAACTCGCCAACGCTTTTGCCAAGACGCCAGAGCCGCGCGGCGGGGAGGATTGCCAGCTTCGCGATGTGCAGCTCAAGACGGTGCAGAAGACCGCCAATACCGCTCTGGTGGTGACGATCGATATCGGCGTTGAAGATGTGCATTACCCGAACAAGAAGACTCTGGGCGAACGCATGGCGATTGCAGCCCGCGGGTTGGCCTATGGTGAAAAGATCGAGATCTCCGGCCCGATCTTTGAATCCGCGAAGTTCCAGGGATATAAGGCAATCATTTCCTTCACCCACGTCGGTGGCGGCCTGATGGCCAAAGGCGACACACTGACCGGCTTCGCGCTCAGCGGCGCGGATGGTAAATGGGTGCGAGCTGAGGCGAAGATCGATGCTCAGACCGTCACTGTAACCAGCGCCAAGGTTCCATCGCCGACTGCGGTCCGTTATGCATGGGACAAGAATCCGGACTGCAACTTGTATAACAAGGAAGGTCTGCCGGCATCGCCGTTCGGCCCGTAGGCAATGCCTGGATTCCATTGCTTCCGGCCCAGTCGGCCTGGAAACCCCGGAGCATCCTTTGAGCGGCATGGCATTGGCGTCGGATGCGTTCAGGCAACAAGACGTTTAACCTTAAGTGTCTTGCCAACCGTCTGCGATAGATCGTATACCGCCTGCTGCATCAGCCAGCTCTCTGAGGTGGTACGAAAGGCGATCGAAAGGCGGACGGCCATCTCAGCGCTGATGCCCGCCTTGCCGTTAAGGAGCTCGGACAGGGCTTTGCGGCTGACTCCCAGAGCCCGCGCGGCGTCGGTTACGGTCAGGCCCAGCGGCTCCAGGCAGAGTTCCCGGATGATCTCGCCGGGATGTGGTGGGTTGTGCTGGTGGTTCATGTTGGGATTGTAGCTGTTGCGCCAGCCGTGCACACCGTCGCGTCTGACACCGATCGGCCCCTGCTACCGGGCTCCCAATGGCAGGGGTATCGCACGTGTTGTGGAACGTGCTCTGGTTGCAGCCACCGGGTGACTTGGACTGGGGATCGTTCCAGAGGTATCATCCTTGGAGAGGTAAGCCATGCATTTTGCCGTTGAAGTTGAGCGTGAGACCGACAAGCGCTGGATCGCGGAAGTAACCGATCTACCGGGCGTGATGGTCTACGGAGCAACGCGCAAGCAAGCCGTGGCAAAGGCTCAGGCGTTGGCGCTGCGGGTACTGGCCGACCGTATCGAGCATGGCGAGCATATTCCATCCATCGCCAGGCATTTCGTGGAGGCGGCGTGAGTCAGTGGGGTTCGGTCAAGGCCAAACGCGTTCTTGCGGCACTGCTACGGATCGGTTGGAAGGTGAAGCGTGCGAGTGGCGGTTCGCACTGTATCTTGGCGCGACAGGGGTGGCCGGACTACGTGTGGGCGTTCCACGACAGCGCCGAGATCGGCCCTCGCATGCTGGCTCGCATTTCCCGAAAGAGTGGGCTGCGGCCGGAGGATCTGTAGGCGGTCTCGCTGGGGTGAAGTCAGACTGAACTGGGGCATGCGATAGGAAACGATCAGCCGCATCGAGACGGGCAAGAAAACGGTGACTCGCGCATCACCGGCAAGATCGACAAGGCGCTGCTCAAGGTGAAACAGCGGCGCGTTGCCTGATCAGGCACGCATTCCGCGTTCGGCGCAGCGGTGAGAGACGATGCCCAATGTGCAGCGAACCCTGTGACGGGTCCTTCAGTTGTCGACAAAACGTCGACAACTGAACACCCGTGGAGCACTGCAATCGAGATGAACTCATTGATACGTGGCGACATGCTTCTTGCGTATTCAGCAACCAGAACACCTTTGCTGGCCCACGCCGAGATGGCGTTTACGAATCGCGTCCTCTCTTGCCGTCTCCAGCGCCACGAATCGCGTTCCGTGTGCTGTTTCCGAAGACGAGTGCTATTGCATGGACGGCAGACGCTGAAGCAGCCCACGCACCGATTTGGGGAACGCCTGACCTGAGGCCGCCTGCAGCATGAGCTTCCGCGTCCAGTCCAGCCGGAACGTCGCTTCGTGATTGTCCCGCTCGACATGTGGTGGGGTGCGGTGTTCAGGATGATCCGGAGGCAACTTGCACCGCCGCATCGCTTCGGCCAGAGCAAGGCGATCCGCCTCGTAACCCACGGTCCAGAGGGCAATCTGATCGGCCGCGGCGCGGTCGATCATCTGAACCAGGCCCTCGACCACAGCGCTGTAGATGGCTTGGGGTGAAGCAGACCCTCTATTGCCTTCAGGCGAGATCGATGCAGTAATGGCATCCTTGTTGGCAAGCAGCACGTGAAGCAGTTCGAGCCCCAGCACCTTGAACCTTAGCGGGTCTTCGCTCTCGATAACGCCGACGTGATCGATCTTGCACTCCAAGATGAACAGATCCCCAGATGTGATCCGCTCATTCCAGGTGGCCATGTCCGCGCGAGCTAGCACCAGTGCAGATGCTGGCCAGCACTGGGACCACTTGGGCAGTGGCACAGCGTTGAAGTAGAAGGTCCAGGGGAAATCGCCATCGGGGTAGCCCATCAGAAGCTCCGATCCAGCAGCCGATACTGAATCGCCTCGCTAATGTGGTTCTCGTTGATCCTCTCACAACCGTCGATGTCGGCGATGGTTCTCGCGACGCGGCGGACTTTGTCGAAGGCTCTTGCGGAGAGGCCCAGTTCGTCCATGGCTTGTTTCATCAGGAGCAGGCAGGTTTCGGAGAGGTCGCAGTGGGTCTTCATCTCCTTTGAACCCATGCGGGCGTTGAGGGTGTCGTTGTTGAAGCGTTTGCGCTGCAGTGCGCGGGCGCGCTGGACGCTCTCGCGCATGGAGGTGGAGGTGGTGCCCTGGTGTTTGCCGGTCAGTTCGCGGTAGGGAACGGCCGGGACCTCTACATGGATGTCGATGCGGTCGAGCAGGGGGCCGGAGAGTTTGGCGAGGTACTTCTCCTTGGCGCGGGCATCTTCGCCGCGGCGGTGGTGTGGTGAGGGATTCATGGCGGCCACCAGCATGAAGCGGGCGGGGAATCTTACGGAGCCGTGGACGCGGGCGATGGTGACTTCGCCACCTTCCAGCGGCTGGCGGAGCATCTCCAGCACGTAGCGGGAGAACTCCGGCAGTTCATCGAGAAAGAGGATGCCGTGATGGGCGAGGGAGACTTCGCCGGGGCGGGGGATGGAGCCGCCGCCGACGAGGGCCTGGGCGGTGGTGGAGTGATGGGGTGAACGGACCGGCCGCTCATCCATCAGGGCGATGTTCTCGGGCAGGAGGCCCAGGGCGGAGTAGATGCGGGTGGTCTCCAGCGATTCGGTGCGGGAGAGAGGAGGGAGGATGCCGGGGATGCGGCTGGCGAGCATGGTCTTGCCGGTGCCGGGAGGGCCGATCATCAGGAGATTGTGGCCGCCGGCGGAGGCGATGGTGATGGCGCGTTTGACGGCTTCCTGGCCGCGGACATCGGCGAAGTCGAGGGCTTCGTTGACCTGGGAGAGGGTGTAGGGCTGGCCGTCGAGTTCATAGGGGTCCAGTTCGATCTGCTCGTTGAGGAAGGAGACGGCCTGGGAGATGGTGGAGACGGGGTAGACCTCGACACCCTCAACGACGGCCGCCTCGCGGGCATTGTCGGTGGGGAGAATGACGCCCTTGAAGCTTTTTTCGCGGGCGAGAAGCGCCATGGAGAGGGCGCCTTTGATCTTGCGGACCCGGCCATCGAGGGCGAGTTCGCCGGCGATGAGGTAGAGCTTGTGGCGGTCGGTCTGGATGTGGTTCATGCCGCGGAGGACGCCGATAGCCATGGCGAGATCGAGGGAGGGGCCTTCTTTCTTCACATCGGCCGGGGCGAGGTTGACCATGATGGAATGGTCGGGGAAGGCGTAGCCGGAGTTGATGACCGAGGAGCGGACGCGCTCGATGGATTCCTTGACGGCTGCCTGGGGGAGGCCGACGACGACGGTCTTCTTCAAGGCGCGGTTGGCGGTGTCAACCTCGACTTCGCAGGCGATGGGGTCGATGCCAATCAGGACGAAGCTGTGGATCTTGGCGAGCATAATAGCCCTCGGTGGAGTTGAGTTACCCACACGGCTGCTGTGATGCCATCACAGAGACGCCCGCACCCACAGCAAGCTCAACAGCATTGTACCGCAATGGGGCTGGTGGCAACACCTTCGGGCCACCGACCCAGTGGCCTACGTTGCCGGCGCGGCGCCGGGGGCATCGCCCCAGTCGGGGACGGCGAGGATTTCGCCGTCGCGGAGGGCGGATTTGTGGGCCATGACGCCGGCGGCCATGTAGCGGGCGGCTTCCCAGATGTTGATGGCGGGGGTGCGGCGGTGGGCGATGGCGTCGACGAATTCGTGGACGAGATAAGCGTGCGAGCCGCCGTGGCCGCCATAAAAGTCGGGTTGGGTGACGCCGGCGCGGAAGGCGGCGGCGACGTCTTCGGGCAGCGGGTCGCGCATCTGCTCGACGGTGAGGGCGGTGGGCTTGTGCTTGTCGAGGAAGTTGCCATCTTCGAAGCTGGTCTTGGTGCCGTAGATGCGGAAGGTTTCCCGGCCGGGGATGCCGATCTCGCGATGTTCGCAGATGCGCATTGTGGCGCCGTTGCTGAGGTGGAAGAAGGCGGTTTCGTTACTGAAACTGGAGTCGGCGAAGAAGGGATCGGTGGTGTTGCGTGTGCCCCAGCAGCAGACCTTGGTGGCATGAGCGTTCATGACGCACATCGGCCCGCTGACGGAATGAGTGGGGTAGTGCATGGGGCCGCTCTTGATGCCGCGTTTGCGATAGCTTTCTTCGATGGCGATGGATTCCTGGCCGGCTTTGCTGTCCAGGCGGCCGCGCACGACATCGCGCAGGTTGCAGCCCGGGTCATCGACATCGTGGAAGTATTCACCTTCGGAATACACGAAATCCCCGAAAGCGCCTGTGCGGGCCATGCGGCGGCAGAACATCGCTTCGGGGCGATAGAAGGTGGTCTCGCCGAGCATGTAGTGCATGCCGGTCTTACGGCAGGTGTTTACCAGCTTGTCACACCAGTCGAGGATCTCATCGCCATCGGGGATGGAGATGATGGGAACTGCGCTGTAGACATGCTTGCCACTTTCCATTGCCTGGATGCATTGCGGGGCGTGGAGCCATGGCTGGGTGATGATGACCAGGGCGTCGAGATCGGCGCGGCAGATATCATCAAGGGAGTTGTAGACATCCTTCGGATTGAACTTCTGCTTCCACGCGGGCTTGGTGGCGAAGCGGGCCATGCGCTCGGGCTCACGATCGCAAAGGGCGATGCGGGACACCAGGGGATGACTTCTGAAGAGGTCGGCGAACGATGAACCGAACATGCCCAAGCCGACAAGACCGATGCTGATACCCATGAAAAACTCCTTGGATGCTCCTATGCCACAGTAAACAGAGGCGAATGCTTAAGTGACTTGTCGAAGGTATGTGTAGTGACGGCGCCGGCTTGCTTGGCCGCGCGTCCGATCAGGTAATCGGGAAAGTCGCCTTTGCCTGCGCGATAGTCTTCCCACGCGCCCCACAGGACCGCCTTGTCTTCGTATACGAATTGCGCGGTCCTGAACAGTTTTTCCAGCATGGCGATCAGCTCATCACGAGTATGGTCATAACACGTATCCAGCACCCAGACCAGTTCACAGAGGACGATGTGCGTGATCAGTATCTCCTCGCCACGCGACAGCGAGGAATTGATGATTTGGTCGGCGATCTTCGCCTGCTGCAAATCATCCTGCTCCAGGTAACGCACCAGAATGTTTGTATCGAGGGAGATCATAGCGCCTTTGCCGCGTGACGGCGGATCGCTGCGTTCATCTGCTCGATACTGACAGATTTGCGGCCGGGACGGGCCAGGCAGCCCCGTAGGGATCGGACATCAACGGTGGCCGGTCGCACAACCACGTCGCCGGAGGGTGTAACGGCAAAATCCACCTTGTCACCAGGTCCAACATGCAGCAGATCGCGGATGCTCTTGGGGATCACCAATTGACCCTTGGATGTAATCGTGGCGGTCATGTCTTACTCCGGTAGTGGAATTCTTACACTATGGTAAGACACAGTCAAGCGGGTGGTTCAAAATGGCAAGGGCACATTGAGGAGGTGGCAGCGGAGGATGGTGAGGGCGGTTTTGCAGGCGCGGTCACGGACCATGGCGCGGTCGCCCCAGTGGGAGATGGTGCGGGTGAGGACACCACCAGTGTGGGCGAAACCGAAACAGACGGTGCCGACGGGTTTTTCGGGGGTGCCGCCGTCGGGGCCGGCGACGCCGGAGATGGCGAGGGCGAAATCGGCGCCGGAAAGTCGGCGGGCGGCCTGGGCCATCTCGGCGACAACGGGTTCGGAGACAGCGCCGTGCTGCTGAAGCGTTTCGGGGCGGACGCCGAGGATGCGGGTTTTGGACTGGTTGGTGTAGGTCACGAAACCCTCAAGGAAATAGCGGCTGGAGCCGGGGATATCGGTGAGCATGCCGGCGAGCATGCCGCCGGTGCAACTTTCGGCGGTGGCGATGGTCTTGCCGGAGGTGGCGAGAAGCTGCGCGATGACCTGGGGCAGAGTTATGTCATCAGCGCCGAAGATCAGATGGCCGAGGCATTGGCGGCAGGCGGCATCGGTGAGTTCAATCTGGCGGCGCGCTTCATCGATGGTCTTGAAGCGGGCGTTGATGCGCAGGGAGACCATGCCGTTGGCCACGGTGGTCCCGACGGAAGGGTTGCGCTGGCGGTTCATGAGATCGCCGAGCATTTGGCCGACGTTGGATTCGCCCATGCCGAAGGTGTGGAGGGTGCGGGAGAGGATGACAGCGCCGTTACCGCGGCCGGCAATGTGGGGGAGGATGTCGCGGGTGAACATCGCTTTCATTTCTTTCGGGACGCCGGGCATGATGTAGATGTCGCAGGAGCCAATGCGGGCGCGGATGCCGCAGGCGGTGCCGCAGGTGTTGTGGATGGCGGTGGTGCCTTTTGGGAGCATGGCCTGGATGCGGTTGGCGGGAACCATGGTGCGTTTGCGGGCGGCAAACATGGCTTCCATTTGCGCGAGCCAACCGGGGTCGAGTTCCAGCGAGACGTTCAGGACGGCCGCCAGGCCCTGGCGGGTAAGGTCATCTTCGGTGGGGCCGAGGCCGCCGGAGATCAGAAGACAATCGCAGCGCGGGGCGTTCTCGCGGATGGCCAGCTCGATCATGGCCTGATCGTCGGAGACGGTCTGATGGGCGAAGATGTCGCAGCCGACGGACGCGAGTTGCTGGCTGAGCCAGGCGGAGTTCGTGTCAACGGTCTGGCCGAGGACCAGTTCATCGCCAATGGAAAGAATAACGGATTTCATGGGATGTATCGGTTCGATCTATCTCTTCTGCGCTGTGACGGTCTCAATCATAGCGATGAGGTTTTCCAGAGGGACATCGCCCTCGACGGCGTGGGCGGCGTTGAAGATGTAGCCGCCATCGCGGCCGAGCTCAAGCAGTTTGCGGCATTCCCTGCGGACATCTTCGGCGCTGCCGTAGGGGAGGGTCTTTTGTGTTGAGAGGCCGCCGTGGAACGCCAGACGGCCACGGTACTTGGGCAGCAGGCTGAAGACGTCCATCACTTCGGGCTGGAAGGGGTTGAAGCAGTTCACGCCGATGTCGATGAGGTCGTCGAAGAGTTCATCCACATCGCCGCAGGAGTGGATGAGGATGAACTTGCCGGCATCGCGGCCGGCGGCGTACATGCGCTTGAGGCGCGGATAGATGAACTCGCGCCAGATGGGATAACCCATCTGCAGGCCGTGCTGCTGGCCCCAGTCATCGCCGTAGTAGACGGCATCGATGTCGTATTTGACGGCCTCTTTCACCTGGCGGACGTTGTAGTCGCAGATGGCATCGAGCAGTTCGTGGACGAACTTGGGATGCTCGATGAAGTCCATCATCAGGTTCTCGGTGCCGCGCATGGTCCAGGCGCGCTCGTAGAGGGAGAAGCCGATGGTGAAGGTGCGGAAACGGTCCTGGGAGCGGGCGAGGCGGCCGGGGATTGAGTCGAAGGTGGCCCGGTCGATGGGGTTGGGGAAGGTGTAGTTCTTGAGCGTGGGCTCGGGGAGCAGGCAGTTTTCAACGACGCCGATGTCCGCATCGACGGAGCGGTTCCAGACGACGCCGAAATAGTCGCGGAAGCGTTTGTTGGGCAGTTCGGTCCAGCTCTCGTGGCCCATGGATTCGACGTGGAGATCAAGGAGGACATCCAGCGAATCACCGTAGTGGGCCTTGAGTTTGTCCGTTGCTTCCTGGGTGAACCAGAACCACCAGGGCACGTAAGGAGGCCTGCCGCCGCTGAATACGGTCCGTATCACTTCACGTTTGGTCATAGGGTTATTCTCTACAAAAGTTGGCGCTGTGCCAGAGGAAGGATTTGCTGTTACTATAGAGCTTGGTATGCGCGGTGGGATGCAATGATGGGTGAAAAAAGTATGACGGCAGAAGGCTTCTCCATACGACAGATGACCGAAGGTGATATCGCCTTTGGGATGACATTGGATGAGATCGTCGGGTGGAACCAGGTTGTCGCGGATTGGGTGCGGTTTCTGCGATATCAGCCAGATGGTTGTTTTGTGGGCATGGTAGGCGGGAAGCCGGTAGGCACAGTTTCGACGACGTGCTACGGGACGGAGATGGCGTGGATCGGCATGGTGCTGGTACATCCGGACCATCGACGAAAGGGGATTGCCACAGCGCTGATGAAGCATGCGCTGGACTTCCTGGATGCGCGGGGGACGCAGTGTGTGAAACTCGATGCGACGCCGGCGGGGGCGACGGTGTATGAGCAGTTGGGATTCATCAGGGAATGGGATTTCCATCGCTATCAGAAGGATGGGAAGGCGGATCAGGAGGCACTGGCGATAGGGGCTGGCGCGGGCGGGGGCGGATTTGCGCCGCCCGTTACAGATCGCGAGGCGTTTGGCGTGAATCGAGACCAGTGGCTGATGCGGCTGGCCGAGGGGTCGCGGGTCGAGCAGTTCCAGGATGGCTATGGCATGCTGCGGCCGGGGAGAGTGGCGACGTATCTTGGGCCAGTGATGGCGCAGAAGGCGGATACCGCCCAGGTCATCGTCGAGCGGCTGCTTGCGGAGACGAAGCGGACGGTGTTTTGGGATGTGCCCGGGCCGAACGAGGAAGCGGTCAAGATGGCGCAGCGCTGGGGATTCGCGCCAGTGCGGCCACTCACGAGAATGTGGCGGGGAAAGAAGTTGATTGTCGGGCGGGTGAAGTGGCAGTATGCGATGGGGGCGCCGGCCACCGGATGAGAGTTTTATAGCGTGCAAGAAAAGTTGAGGAACAAGTATCCTTGGGATCAGAAGGAGCGAGGTGAGGTATGAGATCTGCGACAAGTGTCATGCTGCAAGTGGTATGCATCGCGGTACTGTGCCTGTGGGCTATTGCCCCATCGTGTCTCGGTCAACAGCCGGCGGCGGCCGGCGGAGAAGCCAATTCCACCATGAAGGACCGATGGTTCTTCGCGTTCGGATTCGATCGAACCAGGGCAGATACCGACAAGATCAAGGCGCTGATCGATACCGCGGCAGCGCATGGGCTCAACGGTATGGTGTTATCATCGTTTGGGCTGGACAGCATTACGAGCTGGGATGAGCAGGGCGTTGCGCTATTGAAAGAAGTGGCGGCCCATTGCCAGGAGAAGGGGATCGAGCTGATTCCGACGGGGTTCTCGGCCGGATACGGCGGGGGCGCGCTGGGTTACAACCTAAGCTTTGCCGATGCGCTGCCGACGAGGGTCCTGCTCAAGGCGCAGGGAGGGAAGATCGCCCCGGCGCCGATGAAGAATCTGCTGGTCAATGGAGACTTGGAGGAGCAGACCAATAACCAGTTCAAGGGCTTCGATTTTAACGAGCAGCCGGGAGTGATCTCATTTGCCGACCAGACGGCCGCTTCGGGGAAGACTTCGATCCGCTTTGAGAATTTCACGGCGAATCAATACGGGCATGGCCGGATCATGCAGACGGTCAAAGTTGAGCCCGGGCGCACGTATCGGTTTTCATGCAGGTTCAAGACCCAGGACCTCAATCCAGTTTCGGGCTTGACTGTCATGATGCTTTCGGGCGGGAAGGACGTGACGAGCGTGAAGCCGACGCTCAAGCCAACACAGGACTGGACAGAGGTGACGCTGGAGTTGACGAACAGTAACAAGAAGGACTTGAGCATTTATGCCGGGATCTGGGGCGGCAAGTCGGGCAAGTTCTGGATCGATGACATGAAGTTTGGCGAGGCTGGCGATTTATCCTATATCCCACGTCGCGACGGAACACCGTTGCAGCTTAAGAGCGCGGATGGCGGCAAGAGCTATGTGGAGGGGAAGGACTACGAGGCGGTCCGTTGCGTGCCATCGCTGGAGAGCGTGAAAGTACTGCCGGGGTCGGCCATCCGCGATGGCGAGGACCTCGTCCTTGACTGCTACAAGATCCCATACGTGGCTCATTCGTGGGGACGGCAGATCAGCTTGTGCATGTCCAATCCGGCATTGTACGACTTCTGGAAAGCGCAGGCGGTGAGGCTGCATGAGGTCATTCCATACAAGAAGTTCCTGCTGGCGATGGATGAGATTCGCAACGGAGGCGGATGCCAGTTGTGCCAGAAGAGCGGGAAATCGATGGCGCAGATCCTGGGCGATTGCGTGACGAAGCAAGATGCGATCTTCAAGCAGATCGACCCGAACATCGAGGTGATGATCTGGTCGGACATGTTCGATCCGGCCCATAACGCACATAACAATTACTATGGCGTCGTTGGTGACTATACCGGCTCGTGGAAGTACGTCCCGAAAGATGTGACGATGGCGTGCTGGTACTACGAAATCAGGGACAAGTCGCTGAAGTTCTTCTCGGAGCAGGGCTTTAAGACGTTTGGCGCGGCGTACTACGATGCCGACGACCTGACCAATCCGAAAGATTGGCTCAAGTCGCTCAAAGCGACTCCCAACGCCGAGGGCATTATGTACACGACGTGGGAGAAGAAGTACGGGCTGCTGGCGGGGTTCGGAGATCTGGTGTCGGCCGGCGCGAAGTGATCGCGGGCGAAAAGCAAAACGGGTGCTGACCATTGGGCCAGCACCCGTGTCTCGTTTGAGTGTCAGACGGGGGCTATTTCCCGGCCGGGTTTGCCACCGCGTTGTTCTTGATGTATTCGATCAGCTCGTCAACCTGGGTGAACGCCATGGCGATCACGGTGTCGGCGGCGCCATAGTAGACGGCAATCTTGCCGCTGGCGCTGTCGGCCAGCATGCCGACTGGGAAGCAGACGTTCGCGACATCGCCAGCGCACTCATACGGCTCACGGGGAGCAATGAGATACGGGTCGATGCGATATCGAACCTGCCAGGGCTTCTCCAGATCGAGCAATGCCGCGCCGAAGGAATAGGTCATGCCGTTGCACATCGTGATTACGCCATGGTAGAAGAGAAGCCATCCTTCTTTGGTCTCTATTGGGGACGGGCCAGCGCCGATCTTGCTGCGCTGCCAGCCGCCGCCGGGTCCCATGACAAAGCGATGGTCGCCCCAGTATTTCAGGTCCGGACTCTGGCTGTAGTAGATATTGCCGAAAGGGGTGTGGCCCGGGTCGCTGGGTCGGGTCAGCATGGCGTACTTGCCATTGATCTTGCGGGGGAACAGGACGCCGTTGCGGTTATACGGCAGCGTCAGATTCTCCATGGCGTGGTAGGTGCGGAAATCCTTCGTCCAGGCGCAGCCGATGGTGGGTTCCCAGCGCAAGCCGTTGCACCAGGTCACGTAATAGCGATCTTCCAGCCAGACGACGCGCGGGTCGTAGCCGTATTCAAAGGGCAGTTCCTTGATCTCATCGACAAAGCGAATGCTCTCTTCCTCAAGCTGCCAGTTGATGCCATCTTTGCTCCAGCCGGTGTGCAGCCGGCAGGTGCGGTTGCGGTAATCGATGCGGAAGACGCCGGCAAAGCCATCGCCGAACGGGACGACAGCACTATTAAAGATGCTGTTGGCGACGGCGATCTGGTCGCGGCGGATGATGGGGTTACCGCTGTAACGCCACATGGGGTAGGGATACCCTTTGGGCTTGTCTTCCCAGGGGATGCGGGGCAATGCGGGTCCGACGATAGTCGTTGGGGAACTGGACATCTTTTGCTTCCTTCCTTGATCTTTTATGACACGATTTCGATGTTGAGCTGTTTGACCGACGCCAGGCTGGCGACCTGGGCGCTGGCGACAGGCTTGCCGTTGATACGAACGCCGGGTGTCTCTCCTGTCTGCGCCGGCTTGATGTCTACATGTAAGGGAATAGCGCGATACTTGCCGGCACCCGTGTGATAGTGCAGCACGCGCGAGAAGGAGAGTTGCCCTTTGAGCTGGCTGGGCATCCGCGGCGTGATCCGCAGGTGGAGGCGAAGGCTGTCCGTGGCGTCCAGATCGAGGCCAACAATCCTCTCAACGGTCTCAATGATCCAGTCGGCAGATCCGGAGAAGCCAAAGATCATGCCAGCACCAAAGTGCGGGTCATCGGCGTCGCTGGCACAGGAATTGGCCATGCTGTCAAAAGGGCCCAGCAGGCGGGCATCGCGTGTGGTGGAGAGAATGGCGCCCAGCTGTTCCCACGCTTTGTCCTGCTGGCCGGGGACATTCATGCGGAAGAAATGCATAAAGGCCTGAGCGTGATGGTATTCACCGTTTTCAGAGCACCCGGAGGGGATGATGCCCATGCGGCCGACCATGCGGCGAGTGGTTTCGCTGTTGGCCAGCGGCGTGGAATAGAGCAGCAGGCCCACTTGCGGCTCATGCAACAGTTTGTCCACGGAACCGAGCACGGTATCGATCATGGCCTGGCGCTTTGGGAGTTCAGGCAAATAAGGCCGCTGCGCCTGAAGCAGGGCAAGGCCGAAAGCCATGCTGGTAAGCACGCGGCGAGGAATGCCGTCAAACTCGCGCTGCGGCATCATGGAGCCCAGCGTGTAGCCGATCTGGCCCTTGCGGACATTTGGCTTCTTGCCATCGCCCGTCAATTCGTGAATGGAATCAATGAAGCCGGAGGTGTCGCCGGTGTCTTCCCAGGCATATGTAAGAATCGACTGCCGGAGATTGCAGGCGAACTGCTGGAAGTGAACCGCGATCTGCTCGTTCTTCAGCTTGCCCTTGAGCAGTTTGCCGACCGCCGGCGACTGGAACATGTCGATGATGTTCAGGGTCGAGAGAAACACCTGTGAGGAGACGCGGACACTGACACCGCGGCCAACGCCGCGGCGGGTGGGATCGCCGATGCGGTCGGTGCCGAACATGTCCACCGGATCGCACCAGTCGCCGTAGATGATCTGCACCATGCCATAGGGTGAATCGGCGCAGAGCCGTTCATAGCGGGCGAGAATCTCCACGATGACCTCGGCGATGAGGTAGGTCTTCTTGCCGCCGAGGATGCCCTGGTTGGGATCGTTGTTATCCACAAATACCACGCACCCCACGCGCTCGGTGAGAATGGACAGATCGCCGGTTTCGCGAAGATAGTGCGTCAGGGCGTCCAGCAGCCAGACGGCGCTATCACAGAAGAGGCGGTTGTCGTTGGTGACGGGCTTGGTGCGATCCAACCAGAGGCTGGGATACTGGCGGGGGAAGCCGCCGTGGTTCTTCTCCACGAATGACAGCCGGTGATCGGTGCGGATGGGGTGGTTCGTGGTGTGGTACATGAAACCGAAGGTATGCACCAGGTCGGCGCGAACCTGCGCGGGATTGACCTTCATCATCGGCCACATGTCCTGGCAGCGATCGCGGAACGGAAGTTCCATGCCGTCGGCGATGCGCCGTCCAAAGGTGCGGCCATACAGCGCGGATGTACCGGAGGCGACGGAGTTGAGGAACTCGATCGCGGCAGGGGCGGCCGGGGCCTTGACCTGCAGGCAGGTATCGGCCGACTGCGTTCCCGCCGAGATCGGCATATTGACGATCTTGATGACGTCGGGGGTCTTCTTGAGCAGTTGTTCGGAGGCGGCGGTAAAACTGCGGCACAGTCCCGTGTAGCCCGGTTTTTCGGTGCTGGAGGTCTTGCGGAACTGCTGCGCAAGCTTCTCATCGGCGATGAACAGAAGGGATTGCTGCATGACGGCCGATGATTGCCCCGGCAGGTCAAGCGAAAAGAGATTGGCGGCAATAGTGGGCACGGAGAATCGATTGAGTTTGTCGCCAGCGCCGGCGGGCAGAAGGCTTCCGCGCTTGACCGCCTCGGGGAGCAATGTGAATTGCGCGGTATTGCCCACAAAGCTGCGGTAGTCGCAGGTGGCGGCCACGGCCTGAATGCCTTCGGACACCGCTGTGCTGACGCGCTTAATCTGGACAATATCACTATATGGAACCGTGCAGGACATGACCGTCTCCAGGGGCGAGAGCGGCAGGCCCATATCGTACCAGATCTCCATGTCGTAAGGCTTGAACTGGGTCCCGTGCAGATCAAAGAATGCCCAGAGCTTGCCGCAAACCGGTTTGGCGCCTTCATTCAGGAGGCACACCTGGCGAACGATCGCGGGGCCGGCGGCGGTGCGGGCCAGAGCCATGGACACGACGGTGGTCAGGATTTGACCATCACCCAGATCAAACCGGGTGGAGTAGAACATCTCGCGCTTCGGGCGCAACGTTTTGACGATTCGAATGGAAGCAGGAGACAGATTGATCTCAAACGCTGGATTAATCAGCGATGCGATCCGCGGTGTGCGAAAAGTGCCATCGGCGGCGGAAAGATCCAACCAGATATTGCCCGACGGTACGCCGATCTCCCGCTTCTCAAAGCGATCAAAGCTTTCGCTGAGGATTTCAAATTGCACTCCATCCGGCCGGGTCACGACAAAGGAAACCGAACCGTTGGAAGCGAAGTTGACGCTGGCGCCGGGGCAACTGTCATTGAGCATGACTGGGTTGCCTTCGGGATGCGCCAAATAGATGACTTCGCCGTCCGGACCGTAACCGCCCAGTTCATTTACCGGCACGGCAACGGGCAGGGAGGCAATCTGTTGAGCACGTTTAGCGAAACCATCGTTGTCCAGCATGGGCAATAACCTCAGATCGTGAGCGGGGTGAATCAGGTCGCGACAATATCGCGTGGCTTGCTGTCTGATGCAACATCGACCGCCGGCGGCGTGAAACCGTGTTTGCCGCCGAGTTTCTTCCATTCGCGATAGAGCATGTAGTAACAGAATGTCGCCAGAGCCTGGAAGACGGCGTTCCAAACGTAGGTATAGCGCCAGGCGTAGGCTTGCCAGTACTTGGTTATGGTCTTGAGTTGTTCGGGGTCGGTGGTGTTCGCGATGCTTTGGCCGTAATGGATGTAATGGTTCTCAAGCCTGGTCATGATCCAGCCGGCAGCCATACTTCCGAAAATGGCCGGAATCATGCGCAACATGGCGTTGACGGAACAGAACTGGCCATAGCGATCGCGCGGCAGTATCGACATGCCCAACGGAAACTCGGCCATGTTATTGACGAGGGTGATCGGGACCAGAATCCATGAGAATGCAATCTGAATCAGGAAATATGTGTTGGGGGAGAGATTGGGGATCAGAAACAAAAGCTGGATGGGAGATGTCACCACCAGCAGAATCATGGAGAAGACCATCATCGGCAACGGCTTCCAACGGTCACCCCAACTGGCGGTGCACATGACCAGGATCAGCCCGACAAACCCGGTGATGGTGTTGATCTTTCCGAGCTTGTCCATGTCCAAGCCCATTCCGATCATGGCATTGGTTCCGAACCGGCCCATCTGATAGGACAGCCACAACACCATCTGCGTGATGAAATACAGCACATAGAATCGGTGGCAGAAGCACTCGCTGGAAAGAACTTTGACCGTACTGAGCGTCTTCGCAAAGAACCCCTCGCCTCTGGCAAGCTTCGGCGGCGGCGGATACGCCGGCTCCTTAACCTTAAGGATCGCGATGGTCGCCGCAACCATGTAGATCGTGGCGGTGCCGCACAAGATCAGCTTCGGGTACCAGAAGTGTTGGTTGTGATACTCCCAGAAGCCGAGATTGAGGTTCAGCGGCCCCCACTTGAACGAGTAGCCGTAAATGAAGTAGCTGTAAACCATGCCGGCCAATCCGCCGGCCACGCGGAAATAGCTCATGAACTTTACGAAGTGTTCCTCGGGAACGACATCGTTAAAGAGGTAGTAGAATGTCGTGCCCAGGAGCATGTTGGCCACGGTAAAGACCATGAACAGGGCGATAAATGTCCAGATAATGACCTGATCTGTGCTCCAGGTCGACAGGAACGATGTTTGCACCCAGGTGCCGATATCGTTGCCAAAGCCCATCAGAAACAGACAGAGGCAAACTATGGGCGCGCCGTAGAGCAGGAAGGGGATGCGCCTTCCGCGCGGGCCGCGGTGGCGATCAGACCTGATGCTGATGATCGGGTTGAGGACAAAGTTGACGACCGAAGGGATGGTGGAAAGGAAAAACACATACCAGAACGAGTCCATGTTCAACTCGTTCTTCAGGCGCATGGAAAGAATCGGGTCCCACACCGCTTCCATGATGGTGAAACAGAAATCAAACCAGAGCAGCCAGAAGAACAGGGCATAGAGCCCCTTCTTGGTGTAGATCAGGTTACCGACGCGGAAGATTCGCTGACCCTGTTGGTTGTATTCTCCCACTGACTTGGCGTAATCCAAGATTGCGGCCTGGTCGCCCGAAGGGGCGGCCGTTGGTTTTGTTTCGCTCGTGCCGGTGGCTGGTTCACTCATCTGCCGATTACCTCAACTTCAAGGCTGCATGTTTACCCGTGCATCGCCTTTAGCAGTTCGACGGCGGCAAGGCGATGGTAGAGCTCCGTCGGGTGTATTCCGTCGAGACTGATGAAGTCCTGCTTGGGGTGGCTGCTCTGGAGGATCCCTTCGATATCGACAATGTGCAGGGGGGTGATTGCCGCCACCTGCTTCAGACAATTCACGTTCTGGTAATCCTTGGCATATCGCTGAGTAAACGCATTGCAGGAAATGCCGGCATTGGTGAAGGCGCGAACCAGTAGCGCCAGGTCGGCGACATCCTGCTCGGTGATGACGACGAGGTAGAAGTAGACCTGTGCGGGTTTGTATTCCAGGACGATGTCCCGATAGAGTCGGCTGGCAGTGGCGGGGCTCATGCTGCCCCCGCCAAAGTGCAGGAACGATACACCGGGATTGACCTTCTCCAGCACCGCCTTGGCGATCCAGGTGAAGGGTGCCGGGGTAGACCACTGCACAAACATCGTATACGAGTGGCCGACGACGGCGATTCGCTGGGCAGGCATCTTCTTCAGTTCCGGGAGCAGCGCCTGCAGGGCGGGCTGCCGCATTATCTCGGCGGCGATCGTTCGGTGATCGCAGGTTCCCGCCTTCTTGCCGACCCAGTGCACCAGTTTCATGCCGGTGATCTGCCACGAGGCAGCATCGGTTGAGAAGGGCGAAGGGCAGGTTTCTGCGGCCATCTTCTTGCCCAGTTCCAGGAAACGCTGCTGGCGCTGGTCATCTGATGGGCCGATTTCCTCGACGGGCAGTGGAATGCGAAGCCCGAGATAGAACTCGATCAGTTCCTGCAGTACATCGCCGTCTCGGTCTATCTCCAGGGTCATCTGGAACAGATTGGCGGCAGGAAGGACATCTTCTGCCGGTACACCCAAGGCCTGAGCCAGATGTCGCTGCGCCACATAGATGGGCAGGCGATCGCTCAAAGGCAGTGCCGCGCCAAGCAGGGGGGCAAGATGCTTGCTGGGGTCAAAGGCCGATGGCCGGCCCTCGGTCCATGCCAGCAGCACCTTTGGATCGGTGCGAATCAGGAAACGCTGATGCTCCACGAGCGCATTGAGATCCTTGTCGGTCAAACCTTCAGCGCGGTAGTCCTCCAGGTTGGCGCCGGATTTCCGGGCCTTGAGGACCTCAAAGGCATGGGTTCCAACAATGCTGGCGCGAGCGATGTCTTGCAGCTTGGTATTCATGATGGTGATTCGTATCTGAACTACATTGTCCTAGTCGAGTACGTTGATGCTGGTCAGCGGGTGCCAACCTTCAGCATCGATGGCCTTGATCGCCAGGCGGACCACCGGCCGGTCTGAGGCGTTCACAATTGCGCATGACACCTTGGCTTCACCGCGCTGCAGCCCGGCGGGGAAGGGGAAGAATTCGGTGAAGAAGTTCAGGTCCGGCATCCACTTGCGAATATCCTGAGTCAGTTTGACGACGCGATGGGTACGCCCCTGCGAAAAGCGCAGGGCAAAGTGATACGGCCGGTAGATCGGGGCGACCCCCTTGTTGTCAATGGCAACCGCCACCTCCACCTTGCTGCCCGGCTTGGCTTCCAAGGGAAGGATCATCTGGTGCAGGTGGTACCAGTATCCCAGGCGCTGGCTGAAGGCCATGACCTTGTCCATCCAGGCATCGGGGATAAACACGCTTTTGGGCATGAATATGGTCGGGTGATACTTCAGGCCCTGCTCGAGGATCCAGTCCAGGTCCCAGCCTTCATTGAGCCAGTGCGGCACGGTCCAGCAGGTCTCGAAGGTGATCGGCGCGATCTTCCAACTATCGCTGACGCCGCACTCGCTGACCTCGCGCGGATACAGATCCAGCATGTGGTTCCAGCACAGGTCATCTGGAACAACTCCGCGTCCGCCGGTGTGGACATCGCCAAAGCAATCAGCCCGCCAGCCGACCGGCGGAGAGACGTGCCGGGCGGTATATCTGCAACCTTCCGTGCCGAGCATGGACAGAAGTTGTGTGCTGGGGAAACTGTCGAGATAGACCTGCGCCAGCCGGCGCGAGGTAATGCAGGTGGCATTGCCGCCGGTCTCGCCACAGCCGCCCCCGTAGGCGATGTCGAAGCTTTCGACATTGGGATTCCCATCATACCGTTCGCCCAGAGCGCGGATGTGATCGGACCAGTGGCTGATGTAAAGCGGGTCATTGTGGTCGGGAATTTTCGCGGTTTTCTCTGTTCCAGGATCATGCCGCGCGCCGGTGTCCCAGAACCATGCTGGACAAGAGATCCCGCCCACAAACGGTTGAGTACGAAACTGCAGCGTCTGCCCACGAGCGGCCGCCGTCTCGATCGCCTTGTCGATAATCTGAAACTGCAGATCGCCCTTGCGCGGTTCCAGTTCCGCCCACGACCACCGGCAATAGGATACACGTGTCGGAGGGTGTTTGCCGTTGCTCAAATCGGCAGCGACAGGAGGTGGAAACTTCGTTGGCCCGTGGGCATCGTCCCATCGTAGATCCGGGTAAAGAGGGTCGCCGTTGAACCGCTGGAATGTCGTGGTTCCTTTGTGAGGGTTATTGAGGTACTCGCAGGTATGCTTGGGTCGAACCCGCTGGATGACCTCATCTGGCCCAAATGCTTCTCGCCACGAACGTTCTTGTTTGTCAGTGTTTGTTGACATTCTTATCCGCCAAAACCCTGTATTTCTACCACGGATCCGCACGTTTTGCCCGCCCCTTATAGATGAAGGCGCAGATGGTGGCCAATCGCATTCAGATGTGGTGTTTGCGTTTTCGCACCGTGACTATAGCGCACGCCACTTAGCAGGTACAATGAAGCCACTGTGGAAGACTGATCGGTATCGAGCGATTGTGGAACAGGCTGCGGAGCACAGAGCAATGGCATCACGAAAGAAAGTCGCAGTGCTGATGGTGGGGCATGGTCTGTATGGCCGCGAGGTCGCGCGGGGCATTGCCCAATTCATGCTTGGTCATGCCGAATGGGATATCCATTTCGAGGGCGCGGCAGAGCCCGCGGCGATCCAGCGGACTATTACCGCGATCAGCGATTGGCCGGCGGACGGGGCTATTGTGGAGGCTATGAACAGCCAGGTGGCGGCCGCCATCGATGCCGCGCACGTTCCCGTGGTTCTGATCAACGGACAGCTTGATGATCGCGCTGCCAGCGTGTGCCCTGATAATCGAGCCGTGGGTGCGTCCGTGGCAGAGTATCTGATCGGGCGCGGGTTGCGTTCGCTGGCCTTCTGTGGCGTAACGGGCGAGTTCTTCTCCGATCATCGCGAGGAAGGCTTCACCACGGTTGCCCGCAAAGTCGGGATCACACCAGCGATACTGGAATATCGCCATATGGCCAGCAGGAGCAGAGACTGGATCGATGACCACGAGACCATGGCCGCCTGGCTGGAGCAGTTGCCCAGGCCAACGGGATTGATGGCGTGCAATGACCGCATCGCCCGGGATGTGGTGGCGTTGTGTCGCCGGTCGGGGATCCGCGTGCCGGATGACCTCGCCATTGTTGGCGTTGATAACGACGATGTCGAGTGCGCGATGAGTCAGGTGCCGTTGTCGAGTGTGAAACTTCCGACTGCGACGATAGGTTTCCGAGCCGCCGAAGTACTCGAAGGCATGATGAGCGGCAAACAACGCCGCCCGCACCCGATATACCTTGGCCCGGAGTCGATTGTTACACGGCAGTCGTCAGACACGTACATGTTCGAGAATCTGGAACTTCGTGCCGCGCTGCGCTACATCCGCGAACACGCCGAAGAGCCGATTACCGTTACCGACATTCTCCAGGCGGTGCCAGTGTCCCGGCGTTGGCTGGAAAAGCAGTTCCAGTCCGTCCTCGGTGGCACCATCCGCCACGAGGTTCTCAAAGCTCACGCGGAATACGCCAAGCGGTTGTTGGTGGATACGGACCTGAAGATCGCGACGATCAGCCGCAAATCAGGCTATACGCGCTACCAGGTCTTTGCCCAGTTGTTCAAACAGAGCACCGGGATGCTGCCCTCCGAATATCGTCGCCGCTTCGGCACAACAGTGAGCTTGTTGGCCGACGACGGCGGGGAATAGCCTCGCCTGCGATGGAGCGGGGGACGTGTCAACGAAAACAGCCCTGGCTCTATCACCAGGGCTGTTCTATCCATCCACCGCGCAAGCGCATGCACGCTTGGGCCAATGTCACATCTATTTCTTATCCGATGGTTTGGCAGTGAGCGCTGTATTCATGCCAGCGGGTGTTACCATTACCGGCTCACCGGTGCCTGACGGACATTTCACGCCCCTCTGAATTGCAGAAAACTTGCCATAGCTGGTGTCGGGGATCCATTCCGTGTCGCCGGGCTTCTTGATCCAGGTGGCCATGAACATTGGCTCCGCGGCTGCGTTCGCGGGCGCTGCCGCGTTCTTCGCCCCTGCCCTCGCAGGCGGCGGCGCTTTCTTAAGAAGATAGCCGCAGAAACGCGTCTTGTCGTTATCGCATGTGTACATGAGCGCCATGACAGCGTCCTTGCCGTCTTTCTGGAAAGGCTGGCTTGGGGGATGCTTATCAGCAAAAACTGTCTTCCCATCATCAATCGTATACCAGGCAATCCAGTCTCCCCCAAGCTCGCCGGCTTTGGGCGCCATGATCATGCCCCATAGAAAGTAGCCGCATACGGCCAGAGCAATGAGCACGCCGATTACAGGGATAGCCGGATTCTCATTGATCGTATTGCGTAATGACATTCTGTCTCCTTCTCTAAAATGTCTGCCGACCATCTACGCGAAAAGCGGGCTGACAGAGCGATTATCTCTGCCAGCCCGCTGAAAATCAATCGTAATCCTCAGAGTTACCGGTAGTTCATGCACCAGTAACGATAGATCGCTTCCTCAACGCGCAGCGGGGCGACGTGGCCATCGGCCCACAGAACGTTCATCGAGTCGTTGTTGCCATGCCGGAATCGGATTTGGTCCACACTCAAATCATCCAGCCATCCGTAGATGACACCCGGCGTCAGATAGTAACCATCGGCTGGATCCACGTTCTGCAACTTGAACTGATTGGTGGTGTAATTGTAGTAGGAATTCCACCTCTGACCCATCGGGATGGGCGCTGTGTAATCGAAGGGGGCGCCGCCGTAGGCCTTCATATTCGGGTCATAAACGCCATAGGGTGAGGCGTTATCCTGGTTCATGCCCGCCAGCTCAAGGCTGATCGCCTCTGCGGTCCAGTAACGCGGGCCCATCCAGTAGCCTCTCTCCACCTGAGAACCATCCCAAACCAAAGCTACGTTGGAGGAATCCTGGATCGTTTCAATGGAACGCTGCGTGAACGGCTTGCCATAGGGAGGATACTGAGATGCCGTGTACCCATCGCATCCCATGCCCCAACCCGGAAATGCGCCCGGGTTCATGGGCATCGCGCGGAAATTGGCGGTATACTGCAGATTGGGATAGGGCATCGAGGCTGCACCCATGATTTGCTGCACCGAAACCTGCGAACCTGGGCACTGGAATATCTTCAACATCTGGAGATTCGCCAGGTATTGATTCGCATAGGCGCCGCTGGCTACGCTTCCGCCACCAAGCGTGTCCTGAAGACCGACGGCCCAATTGATCTGGTCGCCCCATGGGTCATATGGGGTAGGCGGGGTCTTGCTGAACCCCCAGGGAAGCTTCTTGAATTGGGAACTGTAGATGAACAGGCCTTGGCCAATGCTCCTCAGGTTGGCCTGACACGAGATTGCAATTGCCGCCCGCCGGGCCGCCGCCAGAGATGGCAACAGGATCGAGATCAGAACTGCGATGATGCCGATGACAACGAGCAGTTCCACGAGCGTGAACCCTCGCCGTTGCGACGTGATTCTCATACGAACTCCTTTGCGGCATTTGCCGCGATTATCGACAGAGGCGTGTTGCACAACAGGGGAATCGTATGTGAATCGAATGGTTCGTTTGAATATTGTGTAAGGTAATCACGCATAGGAATAGTGGCTTATGCGCAAGGAGAGCTTGGCAGTAGAAACGAAACAGCGAGAGCGTACTCGGCTGATCTAACGGACTGCAACCCGACAAGGTTGGGCTTGTCTGCCAGCGATCGATAACAAAACAAGCGGGCTGGCCAGGAAGCCCACCGCTACGGCAAGAGCACAGGCGACGGACTTCATGATCTCGATCGGAGCACCGCCAACGCAGGTGATGAGGGTAAGGATCGGTGAGGCGAGGATGGCCAGCAGATTCCGCTTAAGGCCGACTGGCACCACCCTATACGACGGCAAACACGGAGGGCCTCCCCGCCCTACCCACCTTCCAACTGCCGGCCGAGAGCACCGATACCCCCGACGTCAGCGGATTCATGGCCGTGATCGTCAGCGTGCCTGTGTCGCTCAGCACATTCGCCTGAACCGTACTGTCCACATTCGCCAGCTTCAGTGTGCTGATGCTCGGGGCCGAAAGGTGTACACCGCTCACGTACGCGGGATAACTGCTTCCTTTGGGCAGTTTCTTACCCGCTACCGTCAGGGCACCCAGCTTCACGGCCGCATTGGAAAAGTCACCGTGCCCGGCAAACTGTCCGGAGAAATCGGTCGCCACTCCCACCAGGATGTCGCTGTCCAGTAATGCGGTCGCGCTGATCTTCTTGATCGAATCGGTCGTCACGATCCGGCTGCCCGAAACATCGCCACTCACCACAATGGATGACACGGGCAATCTTTGCACCCGGATATCCGAATCATTGATCTGCCGAAGCTTCAGCGACACCGCCGCCTTACCAGCATCCTGATTCAGTGTATTCAGAAGCACCTGCCCAGACAGGTTCACAGCCGTGCCCGCGATGCTCTTGATGAGCCCATCGCTGCTGACGTTGCCGATCATCACCTGCCCATCGCCGCCAGCTCCCTTCTTAACCTTGATCGTCAGGCTCGACTTGGCGGTGGTGCCAGTCAAAACAATATCTTCAAATGAATTGCCATACCCAAAGACCTTGCCGCTACCCCCGCCGGCAAGCTTGATGGTTATCAGATCTCCGTTGGCATCCTGCAGCGGCGCTGACGCAATGGTCTTGCCATTGATCAGCCCAAAATCGCCACGGAGATCGACCGGATCATCCGTCACGGTAACCGTCAGCGCCTTCTCGTAGCCCAAACCACCTTCATCTGTCGTCCGAACCCGGATCGAGTAGCTGTTCCTGGCCTCATAGTCGAATCGGACGGATGTCTTGAGCTGGTTGCCGACGATTGCAAAGCTGCCGTTGTCGGTACCGCCGATACCGCCGATACCGCCGACCAGACTATAGGTGAAGCTATCGCCGACGTCAGGATCGGTTGAGCTGAGCGTACCCACCATTGCTCCGGCCAACTGGTTCTCGGCAACCGAAGCGTTGTTGAGTGCAATGTCGGTCGGGGCATTGTTCGTCGTCTCGCTCACGTCGGTGACGTTGATCGTGAATACCTTGTCGTAACTCAGCACCGGGCTACCCGTATCGGTGGCTCGAACCCCGATGCTGTAGCTGCTCTTCGTCTCGATGTCGAATACTGCGGCAGTCTTAAGCTCCTTCGTGGCCGGGTCGATCATGAACGATGCGTTGTCACCATAGCCGGTCACGAGCATGAAGGTTAGCGTGGCGGCCTGGCCAGCGTCAGGGTCAGTGCCTGACACTACGCCGACCACCGTACCGACCGGCTGGTTCTCCTGGACGCTGGCGTCGGACAGGGTAATGTCTGTGGGTGCTTCGTTCACGTTGGTCACCGTAATGGTGAATCGCTTCTCAAACGTCAGCCCGCCCTGATCCGTCGTGCGCACGCGAATCGAGTAGCTATTCCTGGCCTCAAAGTCGAAACTGGTCGCTGTCTTCAGCTGGTCGCCGTCGATCGCAAAACGTGCGTTGTCGGCGTTGCCGATGCCATTTACCAGCGAATAGGCAAAAATATCGCCGACATCAGGGTCTGTTGTGTTCAGGCTTCCGACAGGCGTCCCGATCGGCTGGTTCTCCGCAATGTTCGTGGGGCTAATTGTGATGTCGGTGGGAGCGCGATCGAGGAGGTTCAGCAAGACGCTCACTTGATCATTCCCATAGTTGGCAGCGGCCAAGTCGCTCTTGCCGTCTCCGTTGAGGTTCTCGACTGCGACGGAATGCAGGCTATCTCCGACACCAATACCCGTCATGGCCTGGAAAGTACCGTCACCGCTTCCTTGCACAATGCTTAACGAGTTGCTGGTCGCATCCGGCACCGCCAGATCACGCTCCATGTCGGCGTTGAAATCCCCCACCGCTACGAATCGCGAACCACTACCAACGCCGTAGTCCGCCTTGCCGTTGCTGCTCAGGAGTATCCGCGACTCCAGCATCTCAGTCATTCCCAGCCCACTGAGCCCCCTGCGTCGTTGCCCACGCCCGACCGGTAGATTTGCACAATCACGGCCAGCAACAGCCCATGCAATCACCCGATACGCCCATCCGCAACGTGACACCATGATCTGCCTCTAAGAATACAGCCCATCGGCGCTGGCGGTGTGCATGCCGCCTCACCAACCCATGAACTGAGCAACGCCCATCCTATTGATCAGGCCGCTTCCGCAGCTATTTCCTTTTCATATGACCGTACTTAGCACGGATCAAGACGCATCCTCACCCAAGCCTGCAAATGACTATGCCATTCCCAGCCGCCATCGCGGCTTACGGCACATGAGCAGCATCATCCCAGGCACGCACATCATGCACGACGCCATTGCTTCAGGAACAATATTGACCCCTCCGCTGACCATGGAGTCAATGGTAATCGGGTCTCCGTTGGTATCTGACAACTCCACCTGAGTGAACTGGATCGTGTAGGCACCAGGCGCGACATTCGCCGGAACCGTGACGACGAGGCGGAACAGCCCCTGTCCATCAGTCAAAGGCAACGGGCTGCCCGTGTCCGCGAATACACCGATACCCCCAGCAATCGGTGTCTGGCCAAAATAGTCAACGGAAAAACCAGGCGCGTGCGGAGTAGCCGCAGGAGTCAAGGAGGCCGCCGCGTCGGTGAGCGGAGATGGAACCAACAGGCCAATGCTATAGGCCGCGAGATCCGGATTCGACCCGCTGACCTGTGCGAACACGTCCAACGAAACCTGCGTGGTAACCGAAGGCGACGGCAGAGTCACATCATCAAGTTTGAGAGTCAGCGACGCTTCACATGTCGCGCCCCATACAGCCGCCACGAAGACCACACTCAACATCGCTATCTTATTCACAGCTATTCTCCTTTGGACACCAATTCCAACCTTGTAACAAAATGCGCTTCTTACGCACGACAATCATGTAAATACCGGCACACTCGGCTCCGCGATGGGCCACGGCGTAAACTGGCGCGCCCGCACTAGGGTCACATCCGTCGCCGACATCGTAGCACTGCCGTTTAAGTCCTTGAATATCGTGTAGAGTGTGTTCCCCGGCACTTTGAACTGGGCATTTCGCACCAACGTGACATCCGTAGCCGAGACGCTTCCGTTCTGGTTCGCATCGCCCGGCAGCAGGTTAATACGGAACACAAAATTGCCGCCCGCACTACCGTTCCCGGATGGGAACACACTGGAGCTTGTGGTGAATTCGCCATCCAGCTTGTTTCCTATGCGGTCTACCACTGGACTTGCCCCATCAGCGTTCACCGCCAGGCTCAGTTTGTCCGCAGCGAAGCTGGCCGGGAATTGCCAGGTTCCGACAAACGTCGTGCTGTTATAGCTGAACGTCGTCCCGGCGATGTTGTACGATGCGGTGTTGACGCCCGCCATCGCCAAATCAGCCTGATCCAACACCACATCTTCACTGAACTTCACCGAAATCCGGTTGATATTTGTCCAGGGAAGAGTCTTGAGTTGTGCGCTGGTTCCCACGGGAATCGCATATCCCAGAGTGCTGTCGCCTACTCCTGAAGACGCGAGGTAGCTCATGAACGAACCTGTCCATGTCGTGCCTCGCACATACACCCTTGTTACGACCGGTGGAATCTCATCCACATCGGTGATACCGATAGTGAACACCTTCGCAAAGGAGAGTCCGCCATGGTCGCTCACCTGGATCGTTAGTGCATAGCTTGCCTTTGTCTCGAAATCCAGCGCATTCTTCACCTGCAGTTCATTTCCAACAATCGCAAAGGCATTATTGTCGCCCACGCCGCTCGGGAGTGAGAATGTGAACGTCTCTCCGGCATCCTGATCGGACGCACTCAGCGTGCCAATCACGACCCCGGCGGCCGTGTTTTCGGCCACTGCGGCGTTTGACAAAGTGATATCCGTCGGCGGATCGTTCACATCGGTTATTGTGATGACAAATACCTTCTCCACCGACAGCCCGCCGGTATCGGTGCCGCGAACCCGGATCGACCGCGTGTGCGGCTCTGTCTCATAATCAAACGACTGCTTCGCCTGCAGTTGCCCGCTCACGATCTGGAACAAGGCGTTGTCCGTTGAGCCTTCGCCCGCCACCAGTTCCACTGACGTCGGCTCGCCCACATTTGGATCTATGACGGTCAGTTGCCCGATGGCAGCACCCGCCCCGGCGTTCTCCGTAAGAGAAGTGTTGGATAAGGCGATATCCGTCGGAGCCTTGTTCTCCGGTTCAAAGATATTCGCCACAAACACGTCGGCATTGCCCCCATTGTAGCCGGTGTCAAACCCGCCGTTGGCAAAGTCGGCTGAATTAGTAAACCCAGCCACCCACCCATTCCCGTTGTCATCCACCACAATGCCATAGCCGCAGTCATCGCCGCTGCCGCCCAGGTAGCTCGACCACGCCAGAGTACCATTGGTGTTGATCTTCGCAGCAAAAGCATCGGAGTCCTCGCCGCTGGCGACTGTATCGAAGCCGCCGCTGGCGAAATCGGTTGAATTGGTCTCCCCCGTCACCCACGCATTGCCATCGCCATCCGCGGCAATGGCGTAGCCGATGTCCCAGCCATTGCCTCCCAGATAGCTTGACCATCCCAGCGTCCCATTGGCATTGATCTTCGCGACAAAGGCATCGTAGCCGCCGCCATTGTGACTGGTATCGAACCCGCCACTGGCCAAATCGGTGGAGTCGGTCCTTCCCGTTATCCACGCGTTGCCGCCGCCATCCACTGCAATGCCATAACCAGAGTCATCACCGCTGCCCCCCAGATAGCTCGACCATGCCAGAGTTCCTTCGGCATTGATCTTTGCTACAAAGGCATCGCCACCTTCATTGTAACTGGCGTCAAATCCCCCGCCGTCCAAATCGGTCGATTCGGTATAGCCCGTCACCCACGCACTGCCGCCGCCGTCCACCGCGATGCCATAACCAGAGTCATAGCCGTTGCCCCCCAGGTAGCTCGACCATGCCAAGGTGCCATTGGCGTTGATCTTCGCCACAAAGGCATCATTGTTGCCGTTGAAAGAGGTATCAAATCCACCACCTGCAAAGTTTGCCGAATCGGTGTTCCCCGTCACCCATGCATGGCCGCCGCCATCTATGGCTATGCCGTAGCCGCAGTCATAGCCGTTGCCTCCCAGGTAGCTCGACCATGCCAGCGTCCCATCCGCGTTGACTTTCGCGACAAACGCGTCGCCGCCGCCATTGGAAGTGGTATCAAATCCATTACTCGCCAAATTGGCCGACTCGGTATATCCCGTCACCCACGCATTCCCATCGCCATCCAAGGCAATGCCATAGCCGTAATCATAGCCGCTGCCCCCCAGGTAGCTCGACCATGCGAGGGTCCCATCGGCGTTGATCTTCGCTACAAAGGCGTCGCCGCCGTCGTTGTAGCTGGTATCGAACCCAGCGCTGGCCGGCAGGTCCGTCGAATCGGTGTATCCCGTCACCCACACATTTCCCTTGTCATCCTTGGCGATCGCGTTGGCGTAGTCATCGCCACTGCCTCCCAGGTAGCTTGACCATGTCAACTCCGGAGGCATCAGCACCCGCTCTTGGATGCTCAGGTTGACCGAGGCTGCACTCTCCGCATAGCGCATACCGTCCGAACCATTCCAGCCGAAGGAATCCGTCCCGATATAGTCACTGTCCGGGGTGTAGGTCACCATGCCCAGCTGCCCCACAGCGATCTCCTGCCCCAGTGTCACGGCCACGTCGTTCAATTGTATGATGCCATGACTGGGCAGCGAGGTAATCTTCACCTTCCGCAGATCATCCGATTCCGGATCGCTGAACCCCTTGGCAAAATTGAGCGATGTGAACACCAGCGACGTATTTGGATTGACCTGCTTGCTGCGGTTGTAAACGGTCGGGGCGGGGTTGCTGATCTTGGCCACAAAGGCGTCACCGCCGCCATTGTAGCTGGTATCGAACCCGCCGCTGGCCCAGCCGGCTGAAGTGGTATACCCCGTCACCCACGCATTGCCGCCGCCATCCACGGCAATGCCACCGCCGTAGTTGCTATACGTGCTGCCCCAAATGTCTTCCCACCACGCCGGCGTTCCAGCAGCTTTGACCTTCGCCACAAAAGCATCCCCTCCATAGGAAGACCCCGTGACCCAAACATTGTCGTTTGCGTCTACGGCAACGCCATAGCCCATCCCGTCCGCCGGCCCCGCGAAGGTCGACCACGCGAGGGTCCCATCGGCGTTGATTTTTGCCAGATCGCCGCCGGAAAAGAAACCCGTCACCAATGCATTCCCACTGCCATCGACGGCGATCCCATAGCCCCTGCCCCAGCCAGTGGGGCTCAGATAGCTTGACCACGCCAGTGTTCCATTAGAAGTGATCTTCGCCACAAAGCCGTCCTGGCTGCCATTGTAGCTGGTATCGAACCCGCCGCTGACCCAGCCCGCGGACGAGGTATACCCCGTCACCCACGCATTCCCATCGCCGTCCACGGCAATGCCACGACCGTAATCATAGCTGGCGCCCCCGAAGCTGGTTGACCACACCACGGTCCCATCGGCATTGACTTTCGCGACGAAGACATCCCTGTTAGTTCCAGCGGTCCACCCCGTCACCCACGCATTCCCGCTATCATCAACGGCGACGGCCTGGCATATGCCCCTGCTATATACCCAGCTCGACCATGCCAAGGTTCCATCGGAATTGATCTTCACCAAATGGGCGCCACCACCCACGGAAAAAGAACCCGCCACCCAGGCGTCGCCGCTGCCATTTGTGGCGATGCCATAGCTTTCGCTCCAGTCATCCCCCAGATTGGTTGACCACGCCAAGGTTCCGTCGGCGTTGATCTTGGCCACCAACGCAGTGGCATAGGCTCCGTCGACCGACTGCGATATTCCTGCCACCCAGGCATTCCCGCTGCCATCCACGGCAATGGCAGCGCCGACGTCATAGCCGCTGCCCCCAAGGTAACTCGACCAGTCAAGACCAGGCGCGGCCGCCAATAGCGTGCGCGATTCCAATCCTTCGACCACCGCCCTGGCCGCCAGCCGAATCGCGCTAACCGACTTGCCAATCCGAAGCCGTACAACGTCGTCCTGAGCCATAGCGCTGCCTCCAAAGTTCCCTCAATCCGAACACCCACGCATCAGGCAAGAATCAAATCACCGCCATTGTGCATCAGTGGGCCCCAACACGCAATGCCGTGCCACGCAGTTCTCCCCATATCCTGTGTGCGATGGAACGCCACCGAGGGCTCAGAGGGTCGTCCTGATTCACGCTCAATCCCAGACGTGATGCGCTAGACGTCGGCCGAACGCATGTTCTCGAAGCGGCAAATGGCATCATCCCTGGGCCGGGTCGGGCAGTGATTGACCAGGCGTCG
>CAIQIQ010000008.1 GCA_903871935.1 uncultured Phycisphaerales bacterium | reverse complement strand
GGTACGACGTATTACTTCCGGGTGCGTGCGACTAACGATGGTGGGGCATCGGCCAACTCCAACACGGCTAATGCCACCACTATGGGGGTCATCCAGCCTCCCGCAGCGCCCAGCGTGCTGACGGCCACGGCGGTTTCCTCGGGGCAGATCAATCTTTCCTGGACGGACAACGCAACCAATGAGACCGGATTTGCCATTGATCTCGCCACCGATGTCAACTTCACGCAGAACATGATCACCAGTACGGTCGGGGCCAACACCACCTTGACGTCGATCACCGGCCTGAGCCCCAGCACTACCTATTACTTCAGGGTGCGTGCCATCAACGGCGGTGGGGCATCGGCGAACTCCAATACCGCCAGTGCCACTACCTCTGCGGTAGTCATCCAGCCTCCCGCAGCGCCGACCGCGCTGACGGCCACGGCGGTGTCATCGGGGCAGATCAATCTGTTCTGGACCGACAACGCAGCCAATGAGACTGGATTCAGCATCGATTGCGCGACCAACGCCACCTTCACACTGAACCTGATCACCAGCACAGTGGGGGTCAACAGCGGCAGCAGTGCCAGCGCCTCGATCACCGGGTTGAGCCCCGGCACGACTTACTACTTGCGGGTGCGGGCGACCAACGGCGCTGGGGCATCGGCCAACTCCAACACGGCGAATGCCACTACGGCGGCGACCGCCGCGACAGGCCAGATCACCTGGACGACGTTCACGCCCAGTGCCGACACCAGGATGGTCTATGTCAGTAGCTCGACTGGCAATGACAGCAACAACGGCCTCGATGCATCGCATCCGGTCGCAACTCTGGCTAAAGGGTATTCGTTGCTTCGCGACGGCTACCCGGATTGGCTCCAACTGAAAGCCGGCGATACCTGGAGCAACCAGAGCTTGTCGTGGAGGGTATCTGGGCGATCTACAGCCGCGCCGATGCTGATCAGCAGCTATGGTACCGGGGCACGGCCGACGATTTCGGAATCTGGCAACGACCAAGCGCTGGCGTTCTATGGTGCCACAACCAGCCATATCGCGCTGTCGGGGATCGATTTCGTCGGCCAGGGGGCAGGCTATGGCATACATATCTACACCCCAGGTACCGACTATCTGGTTGAAAACTGTGTGATTGAAGGCTTCAACGATAACATCGTGGCCGAGCCTGACACCACGCTCTCCCAGGTCGGTCCCAGCAACGTGCGAATTCGCGGCTCGCAGATCCTGGACGCCTACAACGCTTCGGGGCCGAAGTCACAGGGGTTGTTTGCCGCGGACGTCGACGGCATGGTCCTGGAGTACAACGTGCTGGACCACAATGGCTGGAAGACCGGCGTGCAGACGCCCGACATCTACAGCCACAACGCCTATCTTGACGACATGACGCACCTGACGATTCGCAGCAATGTCTTCTCGAACGCTTCGAGCTTCGGGCTTCTGGTGCGCAGCGAGAACGCCCCCAGCGCCACGCAGCACGTGCTGATCGAGGACAACCTGTTCGTGGGCGACGGTAACGGCATGAGCATCGGTGCACGCACCGGCTACGGCACCTGGCTCACATACGGGGCTGTGGACGTCACGATCCGCAATAACGTCCTGACCGAGATCGGCAGAGCCCTTGGCGGAACCGATCAGAGCTACGGCATCGATCTTGGCAGCATTAACGGCGGCCTGATCACGAACAACCTGCTGTTCAACAAGCCCAACGCCGGCACCAGCTTCGGCATCCGCCTTGTTGCAGATACGCCGAGCCAGAACGTTACGATCAGCGGCAATGTGATCTACAACTGGAACAATGGGTTCATCGAAATGGGCACTGGCCCACTGACGAACATCGTCGTCACGGCGAATGTGCTGCAGGACAACCTGTATGGCTCCGCGTTGCAGGTTACTGATGGAGCGATCAACTCGCAGGTGAAATACAGCAACAACAGATATTTCTCCAATGCCGCCGCGAGCCGCTGGTTCCTCGCCAACAATGGCTCCTTGTCTTACACCAATTGGATATCGGCTTCGCGTGAGACCGGTGCCGTGCAAGGGCGATATGTGTTCTCCGATGCATCCCGTACGGTGGAGAGCTACAGCGCGCTGATTGGCGGCAGCAATACGGTAAGTTCCCTGCTTGCGGCCGAGCGGTCGCAGTCCAAGGTGACTTGGCGTTCGGAACTGGCGGCGGAGTCCATCATCAGCTATCTCGATCAGGGGTTTGGTATCCCATCCTGAAATAGGACCGGCAATGGCAGCCCGCATGGTACGGCGATGAAACAACCAGGTTCACCTGGCTGGGCAGCAAAGATGCACGGTGGGAACCTGGTTCTGAATACAAACCCGTGTGGGCCGCAGCACAAACAGCAACATACACGTCTGCGCAGTCCGTTACGCCTCGCATGCCCATCTGGTGGTCCAGACCGTGCGATTGGTGAACGCTGGCACGGTGCACATCGAAAGGGGAGAACACAATGCATTCATACATGATCCATACGGGGAAGGCCGCGTCATCGGAGCGATCGGCAGCGCGCCGAGGGCGCGGGGCGGCACGGCGTGCCGTGGTTCGCGCGACGCAGTGCCTGGTGGAGCGAATGGAGTCACGCCTGTTCCTGAGCATTACACTTGCGCCGCAGACGGGTCTGACCGCTGGAGGCGGTACGTTTGCGGTCATGGCAGCCGCAACCGTTAATGTCGCATTGAATCGGCCGACGGTCGCGTCGACGATTGAGACCTCGGGTCTTGCTGCCAACTTCGCCACAGATGGCAGCACCTCAACGCGCTGGTCCAGTGGTGCTTTTGATCCGCAGTGGATCTACGTGGATCTGGGCCAGAACTATGACATCAGCCGCGTGGTGCTGAGGTGGGAGACGGCCTACGGGAAGGACTTCCAGATCCAGGTCTCCAACGACGCCTCGACGTGGACGACGATCACCAGCGTTACCGGTGGCACTGGCGGAGTCAATGATTTGAGCGGCCTATCGGGGACCGGGCGCTACGTTCGCATGTATGGCACAGCGCGGGGCACCAAGTACGGCTACTCCCTCTGGGAGTTCGAGGTGTATGGCACCGTTTCGGCCGTTCAGCCTCCCAACGTCGCGTATACCCTTCAATCCACCAGTCTCTCCACGACCAACGCCCGCGACGGGCAGACCGTTACTCTGGGCTACCAGATCACCAGCCCGGCCACGACCGATGCAGTCCTGAGTTTTACACTCACCGGTCCAGGAGGTGTGACGGCGCCGGATGTGGGTTCCAGAGTGTCGATCACAGTGCAGCCTGGCACGAACTGGTACTACCGGGATGTTCTGATCGATCTGCCTCCCAACGCGCCTGCCGGAGCATATAGCGTTACCGGGCAGGTCTCCTCGCTTTCCGGGGCGACCGCCTCGTTCACCAATCAGGTTAGTCTTAATATCGCCATTCCTGTCACCGTGGCGGTTCCCATTCTGATCTATCACAGCGTTGGTCCCATCGCTTACTCCCAGTTCTACATCACGACCGATGCTTTTCAGTCTCAGATGCAGTCGCTGCATGACAACGGCTACACGACCATCACGCTGACGGACTGGGCCAACATCCGCGCCGGCCTGCAGGCGGCGCCAGCCAAACCGGTCATCATCACATTTGACGATGGCCTTGATAATCTTCTGACCGTGGCCTATCCGATCCTGTCCAGCTTTGGGTTCAAAGCGACGTCGTTTGTGCCCACCGAGTATGTCGGAGGCACCAACGCGTGGGATGTGGGAGCGATCGCCGCCGGTGATCCGGTCATCAACGAGCTCACCTGGAGCCAGATTCAGCAACTCGCTGCTACGGGGCTCATCGACTTCCAGAGTCACTCGATGACCCATCCCGACCTGACTTCGGTAAGCGATTCGCAACTGGCCTGGGAACTTGCTGGCTCCAAACAGGCACTGGAGGCGAATCTTCCTGGACACCAGGTCCTCTATATTGCCTATCCCTACGGCACTGGAGCCGGTGCCGCCAGGGTTGAGAGCGCGACATACAACGCGGGCTACTTCGCGGGGATCTCGGCCGGCGGTGGTGTCGATCCCGGCAGCTCGGACAAGTACAACCTGCTCAGGGTAGAAGTCTACACGGCGGATACCGGCCAGGCGTTCCTGCAGAAGCTCGGTGCCCCGATCGTACAGCCACCGGCAGCACCGACACTGTTGACGGCGACGGCTGTTTCCTCAGGTCAAATCAATCTCGCCTGGACGGATAACTCGACCAATGAGACCGGATTCGCCATTGATTACGCGACCAACGTCAACTTTACCCAGAACCTGATCACTACGACGGTGGGGGCCAACAGCGGCACCACGGCCAGCGCCTCGATCACCGGCCTTAGCGCCAGCACACCCTATTTCTTCCGCGTGCGCGCCACCAACAGCGGAGGCGCATCAACCAACTCCAATACCGCAAGCGCCACCACGTTGGCACTGGTCGTGCCACCGGCAGCACCGACGCTGCTGACAGCGACGGCGGCTTCCTCAGCGCAGATCAACCTTTCCTGGACGGATAACTCCAGCAATGAGACGGGATTTGCGATTGATTACGCAACCGACATCAACTTCACCCAGAATCTGCTGACCACCACGGTGGGGGCCAACAGCGGCGCCACGGCCAGCGCTTCGATTGCCGGCTTAAGCGCCAGCACTCAGTACTTCTTCCGTGTGCGCGCGACCAACAGCGCTGGTCCCTCGACCAATTCCAACACGGCCAGTGCCACGACGTTGGCAGTCAGCCAACCTCCTGCGGCACCGACTCTGCTGAGCGCCACGGCGGCGTCTTCCAGCCAGGTGAACTTGAGCTGGACGGATAACTCGACTAATGAGACGGGATTCGCCATCGATTACGCAACCGATGTCAACTTCACGCAGAACCTGCTGACTACGACAGTGGGGGCCAACAGCGGTACCACGGCCAGCGCCTCGATCACCGGCCTGAGCGCCAGCACTCCGTACTTCTTCCGAGTGCGGGCGACCAACAGCGCAGGTCCCTCGACCAACTCCAATACCGCCAGTGCCACCACGCTGGCGGTCGTCCTGCCTCCTGCCGCGCCCACGGCGCTGACAGCCACGGCGGTGTCTTCGGGGCAGATCAATCTCTCCTGGACGGATAACTCGACCAATGAGACGGGATTTGCCATCGATCGCGCGAACGACGTCAACTTCACACAGAACCTGGTCACCACCACGGTGGGGGCCAACAGCGGCAGCAGCGCCAGCGCCTCGATCACCGGCTTGAGCCCCAGCACACCCTATTTCTTCCGCGTGCGGGCCACCAACAGCGCAGGTCCCTCGGCCAACTCCAACACCGCCAGTGCCACCACGCTGGCGGCGGTGGTCTCCAGTAACGTGGCCTTGGGCAAACTGACGGTTGCCTCCTCGATTGAGGATTCGACGGTCCCAGCCAGCAATGCCACCGATGGCAATGCTTCCACGCGCTGGTCCAGTCTATATACCGATCCGCAGTGGATCTACGTGGATCTGGGCCAGAGCTATGACATCAACCGCGTTGTGCTCAAGTGGGAGACGGCCTACGGCAAGAACTTCCAGATCCAGGTGTCCAACGACGCTTCGACCTGGACGACGATCACCAGCGTCACAAATGGGACTGGAGGAGTGAATGACCTGAGCGGCCTTTCCGGGACTGGCAGATATGTCCGCATGTACGGTACGGCCCGGGGCACCCGTTACGGCTACTCCCTCTGGGAGTTTGAAGTCTATGGTACGCTCTCAGGTGTCCAGCCCACACCTCCGGCAGCGCCCAGCGGCTTGACGGCGACGGCGGTTTCCTCGGGGCAGATCAACCTGGCCTGGACCGATAACTCCAGCGATGAGACCGGATTTGCCATTGATCGGGCGACGGACGTCAACTTCTCACAGAACCTGGTCACCAGCACGGTGGGAGCCAACAGCGGCGCCAGCGCCAGCGCCTCGATCACCGGTTTGAGCCCCAGCACCACCTACTACTTCCGGGTGCACGCCACCAACGGCGGGGGGGCGTCGGCTAACTCCAACACCGCGAATGCTACCACGTCGGCGGCGGTGGTCACCAGTAACCTGGCATTGGGCAAACTGACGGTTGCCTCGTCGGTGGAGACCGCGAGCTTCCCGGCCAGCAACGCCACGGACGGCATTGCTACCACGCGCTGGTCCAGTCTGTCTAGCGATCCGCAGTGGATCTACGTGGACCTGGGCCAGAGCTATAACATCAACCGCGTGGTGCTGAAGTGGGAGACGGCATACGGGAAGGACTTCCAGATCCAGGTGTCCAACGACGCTTCGACCTGGACGACGATCACCAGCGTCACCGGCGGCACCGGGGGAGTCAATGACCTGAGCGGTCTTTCGGGGACCGGCAGGTATGTCCGCATGTACGGCACGGCCCGCGGCACTCGCTACGGCTACTCCCTCTGGGAGTTTGAAGTCTATGGCGCTTAGACGCTGTGGTGGCCGATGACATGCTGCCAACGATAGGTCTGGTGGGGGCGGGCAGGACCGAGGCACCGATGAATATTTCCATTGGCATTCTGGCTCACAACGAAGAACAGCGCATTGGACGCACGCTTGAGGAACTGCTCGGGCAGAGCGTTCTGCAGGCGTGCTTTGCCGATGCGGGCAATCGCGTGGAGGTGGTGTGTGTCGTTAACGGATCCACCGACTCCACAGCCGAGGTGGCCCGCGCCGCCTTCAGCGACGCCAAGTGCGGCCAGTACGTCGATCTTCGCGTGGTAGAGGTTCGCCAGAAGGGAAAGGTGAATGCATGGAACGAGTATGTTCACCGTATCTCGTGCCCGGACGCCGACTTCCTTGTGTTCATGGACGCAGACATTCGTTTCAGCGCTGGGGATGTCCTTGAGCAACTGGTCGAAGCGCTGAACGCAGACACCTCGGCCTGGGCGTCCGTGAGCAGCCCGATCAAGCACCTGGCCAGCAAGCCGCGCAAGAACCTGTTCGATAGGCTCAGCCTTCTGCACTCCCGATCGGGCGGCCTAAGCAAGAGCTGGATCTGCGGGCAGCTCTACTGCATGCGGACCGCCATCGCGAGGCGGATTGTGCTTCCCCGTGGACTGCTCGTGGAGGATGGCTTCCTCTCGCTAATGCTTACCAGCGACCTGTTTAGCTGGGACCCATTTGAGCCCCGGCAGGACTCTGCCGCCCGTGTGATCCATCCACCACGCGCTTCACATGTGTTTGAGGCGTACACGCGTCTGGGCGACCTTCTCAGGCAAGGTAGGAGACAGGCTGCAGCGCATGCCATCAACCTGATCCTCCGCGAATGGATTCTGGCCAACCGCGGCGAGATGAGCGGCGCGGATGCCATTGCCGCCGCATGCCACAACGACCGCGACTGGTTCGCCAAGTACCTCGCCAGGAGGGTCGGCGAGCGCTGGTGGGTCATGCCGCGCGGCGAGGCGGTCGGGCGATTCCGCGTCGGGATGAGCCGCTTCAGTACCGACGGACCGATGGCCGTGCTGCTTGCCGTCGCCGGGTATGGCTGGGCGATGACGACCTATTCGCTGGCCAACGTACACCTGAAACGGCAGCGATCTGCAGCGGGCATCTGGTAGGCCTGCAAAGAACCAGGAGGTCGATTCGTGAACCTGACGGTTCCTATAGCAATGTTCGGTTGGTTGCCGGTGGTGCTGCTGCTTTTCTGGCTATTGCCGGCACGGCGAGCGGTGACAGTCTCGTTTCTGCTCGCCTGGCTGTTTCTTCCCATCGCCAGTTTCAAGCTGGCGGAGGGCATCCCGCAGTATGACAGGATGTCGGCGACCTGCGTAGCAGCGCTGGTAGGTGCGCTGCTGTTCGATACCTCGCGGGTCTTGGGCTACCGGTTCAGTCTCATGGATCTGCCGATGCTCGCCTGGTGTCTTTGCGACATCCCCAGCTCGCTCTCGAACAACCTGGGCCTCTATGACGGGCTGTCGGGCGTGTTCCGATCGGTGATCACCTGGGGGCTGCCGTATTTCATCGGACGGATCTACTTCTCCGATCGCGAGGGCCTCAAGGAACTGGCCCTGGCGATGGTCATTGGGGGCCTGGTGTATGTGCCTCTGTGCCTCTTCGAAGTTCGGATGAGCCCTCAACTGCACTACTGGATCTACGGGTATTACCAGCACGAGTTTGCACAGACCAAGCGATGGGGTGGGTTTCGCCCGATGGTCTTCATGGAGCATGGGCTGATGGTTGGCATGTGGATGTGCATGACAACTCTGATTGCCATGTGGTTGTCGTACGCCCGCGTGTTCACGCGCTTCTGGATCCTGCCCGGCTGGGCATGCGCAGCGGCATTGCTGGTCTGCGCCATCCTGTGCAAGAGCACCGGGGCGATCGTGCTCTTAGTGTTCGGGGCGGCCGCGCTCTGGGGATCGTATCTTCTGGGCGTCAGAGCGTTGGCGTGGCTGCTGGTCCTGATTGCTCCCGCGTACTTCATCGCCCGCGGCGTCGGCGCGCGTGGGGGGGCGGACATCGGAGATACGGCAACCACCGTGTACCTGGCGGCGGCATGGCTGGTGGCCCTGCTGGTTCCGGCGTATTTCTTCATTCTGGGTACCCGCAGATGGAATGGGGCGGCAATCGTGGAGATGGTCAATGCCCTCCTGGGCAAAGCGATTCTGTGGCTGCTGGTCCTGGCCGCTACGGTGTTTGTTGCGAACCGCGCCATCAGTTTGTGCAGAAGCGAAGTACTTGCAGGGCTGACGACAGAGTGGCTGGGTTCGGATCGCGGCGGGTCGCTCGTCTATCGTCTTCGGAATGAGGACGCTCTGGCCGCCAAAGCCATGCAGCGGCCGATATTCGGTTGGGGTGGGTGGGGTCGGAGCCGCGTGGTCAACGAGGAAGGCAAGGATATTTCGGTGACGGATGGGCTGTGGATCATCGTCTTGGGGCAGAATGGCATCGTCGGGTATTCGGCTTTGTGTCTGGCGATTCTGCTGCCTGCCGCGATGTTGCTGCTGCGCATCCGCACCGCTCACTGGACGTCACCCGAAGTTGCGCCGGCCATCGTGCTGGCGATGGTCAGTGTGCTCTATTGGATCGACTGCATTCCCAACGGCATGGTGAATCCCATATTCACGCTGGTGGTGGGCGGTTTGGCTGTGCCGCAACTGCGGCGGTTGACCTCGGGTGGCAGGGAACTGGACCAGCGCGCCGCCGAGGCGCTGGCCGTGCGTCGGACATCAATCAGGCGCACGCCGGAGTTGGCATTGCGATGGGATGGCCGGGGCGTAGCCAGGGGAGGAGCACGATGATGCAACATCGCAGCAATGGGCTTTTGATTGCCCCTGCTCTGAAGGTCGTCGCCGAATCCTCCGGGAGGTTTCTGATTACCCGGAAGTTTGTTGAAGGTGCGTGCGCGTATGCACAGGCGTGGCCAGGGCCGGTGGCAGTGATGGCCGCGGCGACCCCGCGAGCCGAAGATCACCTCGACTACATGACGGTCTGTGCCGGCGAGGTGCCCTTCACCCTTAAGGTCATGCCGGACGATGAACTGGGGCGGCGAGATTGTATTCGCGGCGCGGGGCTGGTCCTGGTGACGACCGCCGAGAGGCTGTTGCCGCTGAGTCGGCTGTGCACACAGGAGGGCACTCCGGCCGTCTTTATCACAGAGACGACGCTTCGTACGCGCAAACAGATCATCGGTGCAGTTGCCGCCAATCCTCTGCGACGCCTGCGCCAGAAGTTGCAGACCCAGGTGTTTGAGCAACGGCTCATTGCCGAGCTGCGCAGGGCCGCCGGCGTGCAATGTAATGGCACGCCGACATTCGAGGCGTATCGCCGGATTAATCCCCGTGCTCTTCTGTTCTTCGATACACGCGTCTCCACGTCGATGCTGGCGTCCGAAGATGCCGTTTGCGCCAAGCAGCGGTCCATCGCATCAGGCGCACCCTTGCGTCTGGCGTTCTCTGGTCGGCTGGTCGCTATCAAGGGCGCCGGCCATCTTCCGAAGGTTGCCGCCGAGCTCAGGCGGCTGGGGGTGCGCTTTACACTGGACATCTTCGGCGGCGGAGACGAGGAGGGGGCCGTACGCGAGCTGGTTAGCCGCCTGGCTCTCGCGGACGTCGTGCGACTGCGTGGCGTGGCTGAGTTCCAGAGGCAACTCGTGCCGTACATGACAGGCAGTGTTGACCTGTTCGTCTGCTGTCACCGTCAGGGCGACCCATCCTGCACCTACCTGGAAACATTGGCCTGCGCTACGCCGATTGTCGGCTATGGCAATGAAGCACTGGCGGGGCTTGTTCGGCATAGCGGCGTTGGCTGGATCAGTGCGATGGATGATCCGCGGGAACTGGCCGGGCAGATTGCCCTGCTGGACAAAGATCGGGCATCTCTTGAGGCAGGGGTCGCCAGGGCCAAGGCATTTGCGGCGAAGCACACCTTTGAGGCGACGATGTGCAGACGGGTAGAGCATCTGTTGGCGTGCCAGGAGCATCGAGAAATACTGTCGGAGGCCAAAGTAGCATGAGCACCGCCATTGTCATCGTCAACTATCGGACCGCGGACCTGACGATCCAGTGCCTTCGATCGTTGGTACCGGATGCAGGCGGCAAGGATGGGGTTCGCGTGTTCGTCGTGGACAATGCCTCCGGGGACGGGTCTGTCCAGAGGATTTCAGAAGCGATCGTGCAGGAGGCGTGGGGTGACTGGGTGCAGATACTGCCTCTTCAGTCAAACCGGGGCTATGCCGCGGGGAACAACGCGGGGATTCAGGCGGCACTGGCGGGGGGGCAGACGCCTGACTATGTGCTGTTGCTGAACCCCGATACGGTGGTGCGCCCCGGGGCGGTGCAAGCTCTGGCGGGGTTCATGGATTGCCATGCAGCAGTTGGGATCGCGGGCAGCCGGCTGGAAGATCCGGATGGCACAGCGCAGTGCTCAGCGCACACGCGCCCGTCCCCGCTGGGAGAACTGGTGGGAACTGCGAAGGTGGGGCCACTGACTCGTGCCCTGGCCCGATACTGCGTGTCACCAAGGGTGCGCGGTGTCGGACATCCTTGTGACTGGGTCTCTGGCGCAAGTCTGATCATCCGTACGCCGGCGCTGGCGCGAATTGGCCTTCTGGACGAAGGGTTCTTCCTCTACTACGAAGAGGTGGATCTGTGTTTGCGAGCCCGGCGCGCCGGATGGGAGGTCTGGTATGTGCCTGCCGCCATAGTGGTCCATCTGGAAGGAGCCGCCACCGGGATCAGCGCAAAGGGAAAACGACGCGCAGGCTACTGGTATGCCTCGCGGCGCAGGTTCTTCGCGAAGCACTATGGAATTGCGGGTCTGCTGCGGGCGGATCTGATGTGGGTATTGGGGCGGATCATCTATAGCGTACGTCACCTTGGGGGTCTTGATGCAGCAGTCGCCGCAGACCCAAAATGGTTTGCCTGGGACCTGCTTTGGGGCGATGCCATCGCAATTGCCACGGGCCGGACAATATTCGGTGGGAAGGGGAATTAACATGGCCGGGAGTCAGATAGGGATCGTCGTTATCGGTCGCAACGAAGGCGAACGTCTGAAGGTCTGTCTGCAGTCGATGCGCGTGCCGACCATCGACGCGGGCCAGACCGCGGCTCGGACTCGGCCGGTGGTCTACGTCGATTCCGGGTCCAGCGATGGCAGCGTTGCGTTGGCCAGATCGATGGGCGCCCAGATCGTCGAGTTGGAAATGAACCGGCCATTTACAGCTGCCAGAGCCCGCAACGAAGGGTGTGCTCGCCTCAGGCAGATCGCGCCGGATACGCAGTATGTCCAATTCGTCGATGGAGATTGTGCGATGGCAGAAGGATGGCTGGAACTGGCCGAGGTCTTTCTGAATGAGCATCCGCAATGCGCGGCCGTGGCAGGCAGGCTTCGTGAGCGTCATCCTGAGCGCAGTACCTATAACCGTCTGTGTGACATCGAATGGAACACACAGCCGGGCGAGATAGGAGCCTGTGGTGGAATCGCCATGTACCGCATCGGGGCGCTCAAGCAGGTCAATGGCTTCAAATCTGACATGATCGCCGGCGAGGAGCCCGAGCTCTGTTTTCGCCTTCGCGAGGCAGGATGGCACATCTACCGCCACGAGGCCGAGATGGCGTTGCACGATGCTGCGATGACTCGATTGGCCCAATGGTGGAAGCGCGCCACGCGTGCAGGTTATGCCTATGCCTTGGGTGCATCTCTGCATAGCGATTCGCCCGAGAGGTATCGTGTGAAGGAGACGCTGAGCATCTGGCTGTGGGGTCTTGTTGTGCCGGTCCTGGGTGTCGTGCTGGCGGTGCCCACCCAGGGGATATCGCTCATCCTGCTCTGTGGCTATCCGATGCTCGCGTGCCGAGTCTACCGCTACATGCGCGGTCGTGACTTCCCGGCGCGCGAAGCTGGCCTGTACGCCTGCTTCTGCGTGCTGGCGAAATTTCCGCAACTGCAGGGGCAACTGCGGTTCTGGCTCGGATGGCTCAGGAGCAAGCCATCCGGACTCATTGAGTACAAGGCCGTTCAAACGGCAGGCGGCAAACTATGATGGCTTTGAACCGCATCCTGCATTCGCGACGTGCCAGAGAGCTCTGGCTTCCTCTGGGCGGGCGCTGCGGCATGCTTCGTCGGGCGGAGAGCCGTCTTGGCGGGACGCTGACGATTCTCACGTATCATCGCGTGCTGCCCGATGAGCAGGCGGCCGTCTATCCGTTTGATTCACTCGCCGTACCGCTTAGTGCGTTCCGCCAGCAGATCGCCTGGCTGAAGCAGCGGACCGTGCTGCCCCTGGGCCAGGCGATGCGCGATCTGGCCGCAAGGTGCCGCGAAGTGCCGTTGTTCAGCATCACTTTTGACGATGGCTACATCGATAACTACGAACTTGCTGCGCCGGTGATCGAGGCTGCGGGCCTGAATGCCACGTTCTTCATCACCGCAGGCATCGTGGAGCAAGGTCAGACCCTGTGGTTCGACCGGGCCGTCGTCGCGGCGACGGCCGCAGGGCTGTCTGATCCAGTTGCCTGGGTGCGATCACTCAAGTCGCTCTCGCCGGAGAGCCGCGAGCAGCGCATCGAGGAACTGCGATCGGCTGTCGAGGATACACCAAGGGGGCTGATGATGACGCCAGAGCACGTCAGGCAACTCGCGGTCCGCGGCCATGAGATCGGTTCGCACACGATGCGCCACCCCATCCTGACACACCTCGTCCCGGAGCAACTCGCCGCTGAACTGGTTGAGTCGCGCGCCCGGCTCCAGCAGTGGTCCGCTCAGCCGGTGGAGGGTTTCTGTTACCCCAATGGAGACACCAACGAGCAGGTTATCGCCGCCTGCCGGGATGCGGGCTACACGTATGCCTGCACCACACGGCCTGGCCGGAACCAGCTTCCTCTTGATCCATTTGCGCTGCGTCGAGTTCAGGTGGACCCGCGACGGGTAACCCGCGCCGGCCGGCATGATCACCTGGCGTTTCACGCAGACCTTTGCCTCGCGGAGGCCCTATGACATTTACCCGATCCATCGTCAAACCGCTTCAGCAGAGCTCTCGCACGGCCGGCGGCAATCCGGATCTGCGCGTGGCCTATCTCAACACGCAGTACCCATCGTTGTCACATACATTTATCGAGCGCGAGGTCCAGGCGATCCGGGCACAGGGCATCGATGCCAGGACCTTCTCGATTCGCAAGCCCCGAAGCATAGACCAGCTCTCCGATCGACATCGTCGGGCGACTGCCGAGACGTGCTATCTCCTCTCCAGCTATCGAGACCTCGCCGCAACCGTGATCAGTGCGCTGCTTGTCCGACCGCGCGGCGTATTGCGGGCGATCGTGGCATCGCAGCGATTGGCCACACCAGGAATAGTCTCCCGTTTGCGGCACCTCGCGTACGTCGCGGAGGCACTGCGGCTGGATCATGAGATGCGCCGCCGTGGCCTGAGCCACGTCCATGTTCACATGGCTAACAATGGTGCTGCGGTCGCCTTTCTGGCGTGCTGCTATGACCCCATCCTGACTTACAGCTTGTCCATTCACGGCTCGGCGGAGTTCTTCCAGGTCAACCTCTGGCGTCTGACGATGAAGGCCGAGGGGGCGATGTTCGTCCGCTGCATTTCCCACTTCTGCATGTCGCAGGTCATGGCATGGACTGGCACTGCTGCCTGGAAGCGATTCCACATGATCCATTGCGGCGTTGATGCAGCCGCCTTCAGACCCAGACCTCGGCACAAGACGGGCACGCTCCGCATCCTCACGGTGGGCCGCCTGGACCCGATCAAGGGGTATTCACTGCTGCTGGAGGCGTGTCGGCAGCTCACCGGCAGGGGCGTTAACTGGCACCTGAATGTGGTCGGTGACGGGCCGCTTCGTGCGGCCCTGGAAAGGCAAGTTGCAGAGTTGGGGCTGGCGGATCGCGTCGTGCTGAGCGGCGCCGTCGGACAGGACGACATCCAGCATCACTTCGAACGCGCCGATGTGATGGTGATCTCCAGTTTCATGGAGGGAGTGCCGGTGGTGCTGATGGAAGCGATGGCCAAGGAGTTGGCCGTGGTTGCCACCCGGGTGGGGGGCATTCCTGAGTTGATCGACGACGGAGTGAACGGGCTGCTGGTCATGCCCGCGTCCGTGGATTCGCTGGCCGATGCCCTCGAGCGACTCTACCGTCACCCAGAGCACCTGCAAGCCCTGGGCGAACCAGCGCGCAAGAAGATCGTGGACGAGTTTTCGATAGATGACCTGGGGGTCCAAATGGCTGAGTTGTTCCGTCACTATCTCGCGGCGGACCGCCGGCAGAGCGCAAGCTCTGTCAGGTTGCCGGAAGCGGCAGGCGTGGAGTTGAGCCCAGCCGCGTGATCGTCTTGAGCACCCAATGGAGAGGCTATGAATCACCGCAAGTATGTCGTGGTCAGTCCGTGTCGTGATGAGGCGGACTTCATGCGCAAGACGCTCGACAGCGTCATTGCCCAGAGTGTTCGCCCGTCGCTATGGGTTATCGTGGATGATGGTTCTTCTGACGAAACGCCCGCCATTCTGGCAGAGTATGCAGCGCAGCATGACTTCATCCGCGTGGTGCGGCGGAATGATCGGGGCGGGCGCAGTGTTGGTCCTGGTGTGGTCGAGGCCTTCTATGCAGGACTGGCGACAATCGACCTGCCGCAGTTCGATTATCTCTGCAAACTGGATCTCGACCTGATCCTGCCTCCGAGATACTTCGAGACGCTGATCCAGCGCATGGAGCAGAACCCCAGACTGGGCAACTGCAGTGGGAAACCCTATTTCGTCGGCGCCCGAGGCGAGCTCATCAGTGAAGGCTGCGGCGACGAAAACGCCATCGGTGCGTCCAAGTTCTACCGGCGGAGATGCTTCCAGGAGATCGGCGGGTTTGTGCGACAGGTCATGTGGGACGGGATCGATGGCCACCGCTGTCGCATGCTGGGATGGATCGCCTGCAGTTGGGATGAGCCTGAACTGCGCTTCATCCACCTCCGGCCGATGGGGTCCAGCCATCGCGGGCTATGGACCGGGCGCATGCGACATGGCTATGGACAGTACTTTATGGGTACGAGCATGGTCTATATGACGGCCAGTGCGCTGTGCCGCATTACACGCCGGCCGGCTGTGATCGGGAGCGCGGCAATGTGGTGGGGATATGTCTCAAGCATGCTGGCGGGCAAAGCGCGATACGACGACCTGGAGTTCAGGTCATTTCTGCGACGCTACCAGTGGAGTTGTATGTTGCGCGGCAAGGCTGCGGCAACAGATATGGTGCATCAACGGCGTGCCCGTTTCTGGCGAGCACGTTCGATATCCGAGGGTGGGCCGCCTATAGTTTCACAACAGGCTGGGAGGCTGGGGATGACAGCTTAGGGGAGTTCCAGCATTTCGTACGCAACCAAGGGGAGAAGACATGTTGAGGATCGGTCACTTCGTTCAAATCGCAGGGGTGCGAATTGACAACGTCACGATGGATGAGGCCATCGCAGGAATTGAGCGGATGATTCAGCATCGTGATCCGCGCTTTGTGGTTACACCCAATGTGGACCACATCGTCAAGCTCCAGCGCGATGCGCGATTCCGCGCGGCATATGACGCTGCGGCCATGGTGCTATGCGACGGTATGCCGCTGCTCTGGGCATCGAGGCTGCTGCGCACTCCATTGAAGGAGAAAGTATCGGGGTCCGACCTGTTCCCCCGGCTTTGTGCCGTGGCGGCCCGCAAGGACTACCGACTCTTCTTTTTTGGCGGCAGACCTGGTGCAGCCGAACGCTCTGCTCAAGTACTTTCTCAGAAGTTCGGCGGACTCAATGTGTGTGGTACGTACTGCCCGCCGCTCGGGTTCGAAACAGATAAACAGGAGAATGCCAAGGCGATCCGCGCGATACGGGAGAGCGGTGCTGATGTGCTCTTCGTCGGTCTGGGCGCGCCCAAGCAGGAGTTGTGGTTACGCCAGAACTGCCAGGCGTGTGCGGTGCCGGTGTCGATCGGGATCGGCGCCAGCTTCGATTTTGTGGCGGGCTACGTGCGCCGGGCGCCGGGCCTCTTCCAGCGCTGGGGTATGGAGTGGTTCTGGCGGCTCTGCCAGGAGCCGCGGCGAATGTACCGCCGTTATCTTGTTGACGACCCCGAATTCCTCTCTCTGGTTTGGAGCCAGTGGCTCAGGACCAGGGCGCAGGGCGCTGGCCACTTGCCCGTCGCGGGCCATGCCTCGTCAAACTTGGTCTAAGGGAGGGTTGCCATGGTTAGTAGTCCAGCACAACTGGGAGTCCTCCCACGGACGGTCGGCGAACATCGCAGTGCGCCGCTTCCGCTGGCTCGAAGATCTGATGTTCGGTCTCTGGTTCTGCTTGGAGGCGCCGTCCGACCGACGCCGTTCCTTACGTCGATCGGCAGGTCCGTCCTCGATCTGCCTGTCCGGCCGCACCAGACCATTCTTGACATCTGGCTTGGCGAGGCTGCGCAACTGCACGGCGCAACTCTTCACGCCAGGCCAGAAGTGCGGATTCTTGTTAATCGTGCGGGAGTGTTTCCTCGGGCGCGCGCGCGTGTCGACTCGCTGCCAATCGTCATCCAGACAGACCCAGTGGAGTTCCGAGGTACGGGCGGCCTCCTGCGCGATGTTGTCGGCCATTACGGGCAGAACGATTACGTCGTCGTCGGCAACGCCTCTGCACTTCTGCTGCGGCCGCTGAGCCCCATCATCCGGCAATTGCGCGAAACGAAAGGCGACGTAGCCACTGTCGAGCATGCGGATGGCTCGCCGGTGGATCTGGTCATGCTGAGATGCGGCTGTCTGGAGGTCATTCCACCCATCGGCTACTGCGATCTCAAGGAGCAGGGGCTGCTGCTGATGTCCAGGCTGCATACAGTGCGCGTTATCCGCCGCAATGAACCCGCGAGCATTTCGGCCCGAACCCTGCGGGGATACATCTCGGCTCTCCGCAGGTACTACAGGGGTCTGACCCAGGTGAGCGAACCCGGTCCATTCGAAGAGGACTGGAAGCCGCTGTTCTCGGTTTGTGAAGACGGTGCCGAGGTACACCCGAGCGCTCGTCTTCACGATGCCGTGGTTCTTCGAGGTGGACGTGTTGAGCGGGAAGCGACGGTCGTTGGCTCCGTCGTTTGCCCAGGCGGCGTTGTCCCGGCCGGCCGCACGGTCGTGGACAGCATTGTGGCCGCCTGTTCGCAGTGATGACAGAGGTAACAAAGAATGCTCCTGGTTCCCCATCGAGGCAGTGGTTGGTCGTCATGGCACCTCGTGACAGTGGTGCTGCTGGTGGCCGCCGCGCTGGCGATTACCTCAGATGCGTGGGCGGACATCTGGCTGATCGCTCGCCGTGATGAGGAGTCCAGCCATATTCTGCTGGTGCCCCTGGTTGTTGCCTGGCTGACATGGGTCCGGCGCCGGCGCCTGGCGCGGTGCCGTCCGACAGGTCAGTGGATTGGTCCGGTCTTCGTTGCCATCGGCTGGCTGCTTTACAGCCGCGGTGGCCTGGAACTTTCCCAACTCTCCTGGCATGTGGGTGCGGTCATGATCGTGACAGGCTGCCTGCTGAGCGTCGTTGGCGCCGGGGTACTGCTGCGCCTGCTGCCGGCGTTCGTCGCAATGCTGTTCATTGTGCCCATACCTGCGCACATGCGGCAGGCAGTGGCGCTGCCGATGGAGTCTGCCACCGCGATGGTGATCCAGCGCACACTGGGGATGGCGGGGGTGGAGTTGGAGCGATCCGGAAACATGTTGAGCATCAACGGCATCGACGTCGTAGTCGCTGAAGCGTGCAACGGCATGCGACTGGTCTTTGCTCTGGCGATCGTCTCGTATGCAGTCAGTTTCGGTATGCCGCTTCGGTGGCGTGTACGCGCGATTGTGCTGCTGGCAAGCCCGATCCTGGCCATTGCATGCAATGTCATACGCCTGCTCCCGACCGTCTGGATGTATGGCAGAGGCAGTCAAGGGCTTGCCGATCTATTCCATGCCGTCAGCGGCTGGGTCATGCTCCCGGTCAGCTTCCTGCTGCTGATGGGGATACTGCGGCTGCTTCGGTGGACCCTTATTCCGGTCACCCGCTACGCATTGGCCTACGACTGAAATGGCTGGGGAGAGTTGAGCATGAGCGCGAAGAACGCTGGACGATGGGCCGCTGGAATCACCGCAATACTTCTTGCGGGCATTCTGACCGATCGTCTGCTGCTGCATAGGCCGTCGCAAGAGAATACCGAGCCGTACCAGCAGCGTGTGCGCGAAGCCGCCACGGCAATCCCCCTCCAGATCGGCCGCTGGGTAGGTGAAGACATCGCGATGACCCATCCGGCAGTCGCATTGCTGAAGTGCAATGTGGCGTTCTCACGGCGCTACCATGAAGTCGGCAGCGACCGTTTCGTCCGGTTTATGCTTGTGCAGGGCTCCGATCTGAGGGATCTGCAGGGGCACTGGCCTCCGGTGTGCTACAGCGCGCAAGGATGGCTGCAGTCGTCCGCGGCCCCGGGGGCCTGGGACGTTGATGGTTTGCATATCGACGGCATGCAATACGAGTTTGTCTGCGATCGTCTGGATCGGCCATCTCTTCTGGCCGTGGACAACTTCATGATCCTCCCGGATGGGCGCACTTGCGGTGATATGCAGATCGTTCAGCAGGCCGCAAAGGATGACCGCAAACGGGCGTTTGGTGCTGCCCAGGTGCAGGTCGTAACAGACGGCACACTTGCGCCTGAGGATCGCCGGAACATTACGCAGACCATGATCCACGCCCACAGTTCGCTTATCAGCGCGGTTCTACACGGAGACAGCAAATGAGTGAGGAAATCCACAACTTGCCGGTCGCGATCGAACGAGATTCGGGGAGCCTGCCCGCGACTGGGCGCTCTGAAGCCGCTGGTGGTCAAGATCGCGCACGACTCCTGGTGGCGGCGTTTCGCCTTCACCCGAAGATGACGCTCATTTGCGCCGTTCTAGGGTTGCTGATCGGGGGGTTTGCGGGCTATTTCCTCGCTCCGCCGGCGGAGTACCGCAGCGCAGGGCAGATTCGCATCAGGCCGTATGTGCCCCGCATCCTCTATCAGGGTGAACAGAACAGCGCAATGCCCATGTTCGACTCGTTCGCCCAGGCGCAGGTTGCCTTGATCGCCAGCCGGCGCGTGGTGGATGCTGCGATGCAGAGCGAGAGTTGGAAGGATACCGGGATGGCGACTACACCCGAAGCGAAGATCAGCGTTGAGAATCGTCTGACCGTGGATCACGCTGGAGGAGCAGAGTTCATCGATGTCGCCTTTACCGATACCAATCCTCATGTGGCCATGGCGGTTGTCAAAGCCGTGGTCGAGGCCTACATGAAGCTCTATGGTGCAAGTGAAAGCGAGGGCAACGTCCAGCGTACTCAGATCCTGGAGGAGCGGTGCACCGCGCTGAGCGCGGAACTGAAGGCAACCAACCAACGGATCATGACGATTGCCGATGAGTTCGGATCGACGGCACTGGGCCGTATGTACGAATTCGAACTGGATGAGCTGAACAAGCTGGAGTCCGAGCTATATCGGGTTCAGGTTGCTCTGGCGGGCATCGCCTCATCCAGTCCCGCGCCCGCCGCGGCGACTCAGGAGGCGGCAGTCCAGCATCGGACAGTTCCGGTTCAGGTGATTGCCCGGCAGGATGAGCACATGCGCGATCTCCTGCAGCAGAAACAGCGCGACGAGCAGGAGCTTGAGCGGTATAAGTTGCGGTACGGTCCCAGTCACAGGAGCGTGGGGGAGGCGACCGCTGCGCTGCAGGCCGTGAACAGGGATATCGACCAGTATGCTGCAGAGTACGAAGCGGCAAGGGCTGATGGCAGCATCCAGTCGGCGGCTGGCACACCTTACGCCATGGCAGACGTCAGTCAGTTGCGCCAGCGTGAGCGCAACCTGCAAGCATTGCTTGAGGGAGTCCGGGCCCGAATGCTCGATCTGGGGCGCAAGCGGCTTCAGATCGAAAGCCTTCAGCGCGATGCCGAGGAAAAACAGGCCAGACTCACCGAAGCAAAGGCGCGCATTGAGCAACTCAGCGTTGAGTCGAGCATGGGTGGGCGCATCAGTGTACTGAACTACGGTGACGAGCCATTGGCGCCATTCAAGTCAAGACGAGGCAAACTGGCCGGCGTCACCGGCCTCCTCGGCGCCATCCTCGGCATGAGTATCGTGATCGGCAGAGGGCTTGCGGACCCGCGCTGCCGTACCATCGACGATGCGAATTCGAGCTTGCAGGCCCGTACCGGTGTTCTGGGTGTTCTGCCCAATCTGCCGGAAGACCTGAGCGATCCAATGCAGGCTGCGATTGCGGCCCATTACGTGCATCACATCCGCGCGATGCTGCAGATCAGCCGTGGGCGTTCGCGCGCAACGGCGCTGGCGATGACCAGTGCCATGCCCGGTTCGGGCAAGACAAGTCTGACAGTCGCACTGGGACTGTCGTTCGCTGCATCCGGCGCGCGGACACTTCTGATCGACTGCGACATGGTCGGTGGGGGTCTCACTTCCAGGATGCGCGCCAGGGTGCCTGTAAAACTGGGGCAGATACTGCGACAGAGCGGCCTGGTTACCCGAGAGCAGGTGCGGATGGGAATCGAAGCGGGCCGCCTGTCCGGCATGCGACTTGGGCAGCAGCTTGTGGCGCTCGGGTACATCAGTGAAGAAGACCTGGAGAGGGCACTGGCGCGCCAGCACTCTGTGACCATGGGCTTGCTGGATGTACTTGGCGGCAAAGATCTGACCAGATGTGTAGCGCCAACCCACACCAAGAACCTGTTCATTCTGCCGTTGGGAAACATAACGCCCGACGATGTCGCGCGGTTGTCACCCGAAGCCATTCGTCGCGTGTTCGCCATGGCAAAGAATCACTTTGACACGGTGCTCATCGATACCGGTCCGGTCCCAGGCAGTATTGAGGCTGAGATGGTTGTCTCCGAAGCGGACCAGACGGTGCTTGTCATCTCGCGAGGTGAGTCGCGCACGCTTGTCGAGCAGGCCATCGCTCATGTGCAGTCGCTTGGCGCCACTGTTGCCGGAGCGGTATTCAACCGGGCGGAAGCAGGTGATATCCTGGCATCCAGGTTCAGTTCCAGCGTCAGCCAGCGATCAGTCGCTGATCCCTTGCAGGCAACCAATTCCACAGCGCTCAGGCTCGGGCCCATTGCGATGGCAGTGGCGCCGACAGCACGATCCGAAGAAGGGACGCCCAAATCATGAGTGCGGCCCTTCGATCGCGATCGCGGCTGGGGCCAGAGCGCCCAACAGTCTGGGGGCTCGATGCACTGCAGTTGCACGAGCGCTACTGGGCTGCGCGCGGAGTTGCGGTTGCCCGCCAGGGCGGTTTGGATGCCGTTGATACCGATGCCGAGCAGTACCTGCTGGTTGATTCCCGGGCAATGGTGGTCTTTCGCCTGCGGGAGTTGACAGGCCTGCTTAGCTGGGTGGAACCGGATGTGCTCTTTGTTCGCATTCGCAGCACTTGCGATTCGGACTACCGTGAGCTGGTAGCGGCCGGGCCCGGCGGAGATTTTGTTGCGTTCCGCCGTGAGTACGACAATGTGAATCTGCGGATGACGCGGGTTGCACTAACGCGCAGCCGGGAGATCGCCGAGCTATGGCGCACGGCGCCCACCCTGCGTCACGCCTGGCGCATGCTCCGCCAGCGCACGCGTCGCGATCGGCGCGAGGCGGTGATGGTCCATGGGCAGATGTATGACACGACCATCGACCAGGAGGTCGATCAGTTCACCAAGGACCTGACCCGGTTCTGGCCCGTCCCGGGCATGGTGATTCCCTCGGTGCGCAAGCTGGCGCCGCAGGTCTGGGCATCGGTAGACGCCAAGGTGGATGCGGATGTTCGCTTCGCCGGGCCGGTCTGGGTCGGGGCAGGGCGTTCGCTTAAGCCGGGGCAGAGTGTGCTGGGTCCGGCAGTTCTGTGGGACGCCCCCGGCACTCGTTCCCCGGTCCCCAAGGTTCCAGTCACCGAGATCGAGCCGCTGCGCCAACCGTCTGGCCAACCAACGCTGCCACGGCAGGGCGTCTTCCAGAGGTCGAGCAAACGGATATTCGACATCCTCTTTGCGCTGTGCGCGATGGTGCTGACCGGGCCGGTCTACCCTGTTGTGATGCTCGCCATCTGGCTTGAGGATGGCCGGCCGTTCTTCTTTGGACATCCCCGCCAGACTCTCGGGGGGCGTAACTTCATGTGCCTTAAGTTCCGATCCATGCGCAAAGACGCCGAGAAGATCAGGCAACGGCTTGAGCGCGAAAACCAGGCAGACGGCCCGCAGTTCTTCATCAAGGATGACCCGCGCCTGACGCGCGTCGGCCGGATCATCCGCAAGCTCAATATCGATGAGCTGCCTCAGTTCTTGAACGTGCTCGCTGGCGATATGGCGGTCGTCGGGCCCCGGCCTAGCCCCAACAAGGAGAATCAGTGCTGCCCGGCGTGGCGTGAAGCCCGCCTGAGTGTCCGGCCTGGGGTAACAGGTCTCTGGCAGGTCAACCGGACGCGCACGAAGGGCTTGGATTTCCAGGAGTGGATCAGGTACGACATCGAGTACGTTGCACGGATGAGCTGGAGACTGGACGTGTGGATCATCTGGAAGACCATTCTTGTTTGCCTGCGAGCAGGAGGCTAGATCATGCGCGTACGACTAAAGACGAAACGCCGTCTGGCAGTTCTGGTGGCTGGGATTGCCATGATAATCGCCGCCTCCGTGTTCTACCTGGTTCGCACCAGGCAGATCGAGTTCGAGATTGCCCGGTCTCGCGGACTACCATCCCGCAATTCCGCGACGCTCACAGTCCTTGCCGATGACACGGGCGCTTTCACCGAATCACGGGCCAACTTCGAGCGTGCAGCCGATATTCTTTCTGACCCTCACATGGTGCCGCTACCGCCGGCCGTATGGAGCGCGATGGCGCTGTTGGGCACAATTGGCGCAATGCGCCTGCTCAATTGGGCGCGAGCCGCGTAGCTTCGCAACACATCTCTCGCAGGCGCCTCCGGCACGGCGCTCACATCAATCGCCAATAGCAGCCATTAAAGCGCGCATGCAAGCGCTGCGCACGGGTCAGGATGCGCGCTGTAGACACCACTCCGGCTTTGTTCGCTATCTGAATCCCACGCCGTATGGGCTCGTCACCGTGCCGGGCCCATTCCCCGATTCAGGGATTGGTACGACAATTCGCCGCACTCTGTAATGGGGGCCGCATAACGTCTGGGGTAATCCCAAATTGTGCAAATCTAGAGAGTTTTCTATTGGCTACAATGCTGAGATTGGTAAAGTAGCTGAAGATAGGTTTTGTTTGCGGCCACAGGAGATCTCTATGGTCAGAACTGGTGTACTCGCGGCGGCCGTGCTCGCTTGTGTGAGCTTTGGTTTTGCTGCCGCGATATCGATTCCGAATTCGTCGTTTGAGGCCGGTACAGGATTCGATCCTGGACAGCCGTCGAGTTGGAATCATGGCGAAACCTTGGGAAACGCCGGTGCCGGCGGGTTCCTGCAGGTCCTGAGTAACTCGGCGTTCATCGGCAAGGACCTGAACAATTACCTGCTCATCAATGCGGATGGCGGTCCAGTGGACGGTGCAGGCACCACCACCAGATTCATCTGGACCGATTCGTTGGGCACCTATGCTGCCGACACTGCGTATACGCTGACGGTATCGCTGGCGACTACGGCCAATTTTTCCACCAACCGCTCGGCCATCCTCTCGCTGCAGGCCGATGGCACCACAGTTCAGTCGACCACCAAACTGTTCACAGATCTGTCAGACACGCAGTTTCAGGATTTCAGCGTGGTTCTCGACAGCCAGGTAATGCCAAGTGTTATTGGGAAGAACATCAGCGTGATGATCACTCAGTCGGTGACCGACGAGACGTTTGGCAAGTCACTGGCTGTTGATGATGTGCGCTTGGATGCTTCGCCGGTTCCTGAGCCGTCAGGATTGGGCCTTTTGGGTGCGTTTGGATTGCTTGTTTTGCGCCGCTCCCGCTAACCGCTAATCTTTCGGAAGCCCGGTTAATCAAGCCTTGCACACAACGCTCGCATAGCGCGCCGACAACAATCCATCGTGACGATCGCGAAGCGGCACCGTGATTCGGTCTGCTAAGAACACACCGGAGTCCGAAGCGTACGGACGTGGCCGCAAATCACCCGACGGTCAGGTTGTTCAGGTAATCTTCCAATTCCTTCTGCCGCGCGTTGAGCTGCTGCTGTTGATCGTCCAGCGCCTTCTGCTGGGTATCGAGCTGGAGGTCTTGGTCACTCATCCGCTTGAGCAGGCGGTTGTAGTATTCGCTGGCCTGCGCCTGCGGAGCAATGGCTTTCATGTTCTCCCGCGTCTGGCTCTGCGCCTGCGTGGTCTGGTTGATCTTCTGGCGAGTCTGCTCCATCTGACGTTGTGTATCCACCAGGGCCTGCTTCAACTGGATCGCCTTCACCAGGGCATCACGCACCGGCTGGGCAATCTGGCCGTTCTTGCTGTACCAGGTAAGCTGGTCAATATCGAAGGGCAGAATCGCGAACCCCTGCCAGTCCGTATGCTCCTCCTGCACCTTCAGATTGGCCGGCTTGCCCGCCGCCGCGGCCAACTGGAAGCGATAGAGGGCATCGGTCTTCTCCATCGGCTTTTCCGGGGTGAGCAGCGTCCAGCCCTGCCGGAAGGGGTGTTCGATCACCAGCGTCTTCTCCACATCGGCCTTGTTCTCGATCTTGTACTCCTGGGTAAACAGGTGCTTGCGGGCAACCTGTAGCACCCCTTTGACCACCTTGCCGGCCGTGATCGTCTCATCCTGTTTGCTGCTGGTGGAATCCACCACCACCTTCAGGTCGATGCCATAGCTGATCAGCCGCTGCTGGCCGGGCGGAAGATCGGAGATACGGGCATCGCCGCCATAAGCGCCATTATCCAGCACGGTGATCGGGCCGTTGAGCAGGTGCTTGCCTGTGGTATTGGTCAGGATCGCGCCGTTGAGGGGATGCTTGGCGAGGGTGCCGGCGTTGTAGATGCTGACCCGCTGCGCCTGGATGTTCTCGCCGATGATCGGAAGCATGGCCGACTTCTGCCGCGGCAGCGTAACCGGGATGGAGACGGTGTATTGGAAAAGCTCGCCAAGACTCGCCGCCGATGCCGCCGAGGCGATCCCTGACGCCTGCAGTTGATCGGCTTTCTTCTCGTCGATCCGCCCCAAGGCATCAGCAAGCACCATCTGTCTCCCATCAGCCTCCGCTTTGCGGGCCTCCCCCGCCCTGCGCGCGGCCATCGGTGCAGGTGCAGCGGCCGCGGCTCTCCCGCCACCAAAGCCACCTGCACCCGCCATGCTGCCATTACGGTCGGCCTCGGCTTCTCCCCTGGCTCGGCCCATCCCCTCCTCATACTCGCGCGGCTTCAGGCTCGCATAGAGTTCCGGCTGCACCACCGGACGGGGAATATACAGCGGCTGATACAGGTCCTGGATAAAACTGATCGGCCGGCCGGACACCAGCGATAGCTGCACGTTGTTCCAGTCGGTGTCGGTCTGGTTCTCCACGATCGCCCACCCCTGGATAAATGGCTTGGCATCCTTGCCATCGTCCAAGAGCAGGCGGTAGCTGGTCTTCCAGATCGGTGTCTCCACCACATAGCCGATCTTCACCCGCCGGGTGCCCTCCCCCGCGAACTGGAAGCTGACCGCCTTCTTGTCCTGATCGCGCGCCTGCACCAATGCCGAAAGCGCCTTATTCAGTTCCTCCTGCAGCCGCGGATCCTCAAACGAGACATACTGGACCGTCGGCATGCGGATGCTGGTGGCTCCCTGCTCATTCAGCAGGTTCAGGACCGGGATCTCCTGCAGATCGCCCTTCTCGCCGCTGGGAACCTTCTCGATCTCAACGCCGATGATCGTGCCAGTCAGCGTCTTGCCATCCAGGAGATGACAGGTCACCTTCGCCCCGCGCAACTGCGTCAGCAAATCCGCGCGG
>CAIQIQ010000007.1 GCA_903871935.1 uncultured Phycisphaerales bacterium | reverse complement strand
GCATTGCACAGCAACAGGCCTTCCTGCACACCCGATTCACGGAGAGCATCCTCCAACGCACCGGTGATGTTCACAAAGCCCATGCGGGCCGGCACATTGAACGTGAGGTACCGTGTCATAAACTTCACAGAGGTCTCCTTTCCAATTCAAGATTATGTCGCTGTCCACAGACCGCGGCCAGCAATATACTTCGGAAACCATTCGGGGGTATCGATGGATTTGCCGCAAAAGCAGCCGCGCGAGATTCTGATTGTCGATGACAATGAACCCACCGCGCGCGCCCTGGCTGAACTGCTCCTGCGCGAAGGGTATGAAGCGGCTGCCTTTACCAACGGCAGTGATGCACTGGCGTACCTGTATGTCGGCTCACCCGCGGCGGCTGTGATCGATATCCATCTGCCTGATGTGTCCGGTCTGGCGATTTGCAGACTGATCCGCACCAGGCTCGGCCCGGATTTGCCGATCATCATCTTCTCCGGCGACAACTCGATCGATACGCTCAACGCGCTCGCCACCATCGGTGCCGCCCATTTCTTCAACAAGCCTGTCCGCGCATCGGAACTGCTGCAGCGCATTCGCGAACTCGTGCCGGTGTGATCCGCCGCCCGCCGCTCTAGATGAGGCTGGCAAACTCCCCGCGCGCCCAACGCTGCGCAAGCTGCACATAATGCGGCGGAATCCATTTGATGTGGGCGACCTCTTCCGCCCGGACTTGCCGCCGGAATCGGCCGGGAACACCCATAACTACGCTGCCATCCGGAACATCCATGCCTTCAGGCACCACCGCGCCGGCGGCGACGATGCATCCCTTGCCGATCGTGCACCGCCCCAGCACCTTTGCTCCCATGCCGATCAGCGTGCCGCTTCCGATCCGCGAGCCATGCACGACCGCAGCGTGACCGATGGAAACATCATCCTCGATCACCTGAATGCGCCCGCTGTCGCAGTGAATGACCGCATTATCCTGCACGTTCACGCGGGCGCCGATGCGAATGGCCGCGACGTCGCCGCGGATCACCGCTCCGAACCAGACGTTCGCGTCAGCGCCCAATGTCACATCGCCCGCGATAACGGCGCTCTGGGCATAGTAGAACCCCGCGGGGGCATGGAAGATTTGTGCCATCTCATTGCACCATGTAGTCATGGAAGAGTCGGCCGATCGATGTGCCGACCGAACCTAGCAGCGATTCGCGCACCGCATCGGAATTGGCGCGATTACCCATGGAGGTGATGGGCGTTTCCATGTTGATGGGCCAATTCGCCTGCCCCATGGCTGGAAACGTCGTGGTGCCGGTCTTGACATCAACCATGTGAACGGTTGCCTCGAGTCGAGAATGCACGGGCACCCCGCCCTCGTCCTCGCTCACGTTCAGTCTCTGCAGGTCGACATAAAGCACTTGCTGCGCTCCCACGGCCTTGCCGATCTGGGAGATCGTCATCTTGTCGATATTCTTTTCATTGTCGCGCAGCTCATAGAGCTTCTTCAGTTCGATCAGCGGGGCAACCTTGTACGTTGCCAGGTCATCCATGATGAAGAGCGTCAGTTGATCGGCCTCAGTAACCATCGTGCCAGGGTTCTGGCGGTTCTCGACCAGGACCAGCATCGGCGTCTTCGGCGGTTCATACCTGGCGCTAACCTTCTGCGGCACCGCGCCGGCTGCGAATGCGATGACGTTGCAGCCGACCAGCAGCAGCAGAGCCGGCAATGCCGCAAGGCAAACTATCGTCAACAAGAGGCGTCGCGTTTCCATCAGGCTAATCCTCCTCGACGATGTGGCCATAGAACAGTTCTGCGATCTGCTGGCCCATGGCCTGCACAGTACCGGCATAGATCGCCTGCTCCGGAACATCGATCACGCCCTCCTTCTGCTTCGGCGGGAAGTAGCTCCGCAAATTGTTGACCTCATAGACGATCTTCGACTTGCCGCCACTGATCTCCACAACCTTCACATTCGCCGTTATTGCCCCGCGCATGAGTTGCACGGCCGTATCGCTGCGGGTCGTGAAGTCGCCGATCTCAACATAGATCAACCGCGTAACCCCGCTGATCCGCTGGGCATACTCGGCGATGCCACGTCCCTCAAGCTCGGGATGCTCCTTCTGGAAGCGGATCACCGAGCGTACCTCATACGGGAACTGAATATCCTTCACATCCGCTTCGCCGGCTTTGGCGAGCAAGGTTGACTGGATAGTGTTTCCCAAATCGAGCTGGATGGTCTGGTAGTCGATGCGCGTACTGCGCTCGGCCCAGGGCATGACGGCGACGCGCTGTTTCGCCAGACCCTTGTACTTGGCGTCCTCCGACTTCGGGACAGCACTGGCAAACACTGCAAAGAGGGCACAGCCGTTTATCATCAGTCCGCAGATCAGCAGACACACTACGCTCAACAGAGTCCGATGTATTCGCATCCAGAACACTCCCATGCTCAATAGTCCCGCGCGACGGCGAGCTCAACCCGAGCCGCCCATTGACGATTTCCACCCGTCCATCCCCGCCAGGTGGATTATGATCTTCCATCCCCAGCCAAACGCAAGCACTGCCGCGCCGACGGTGATCCAGATACGCACGGGCAGATACCGCAACAGCCGATGAATCGGCCGCGCGCTCAGCCCCTCATACAATGCATAGATCACCATCATCCCCGTCAGCCATGCCAGAACAAAACCTCCGGGCTGAACCCAGAAACTGGCGGCCAGATTCCCCCGATAGAACCAGGCAAAACTGGTCGTCATGCCACAGCTTGGACAGGGGATTCCCGTCGTCGCCAGCATCGTACAAGGCAGGAAGCTCAGGCCTTGGTGCGTCCCCGTGCCATCGGGCGATGGCCGCAGATGCACCGCCGTCGCAATCACCCCCGCGCAGCCGCCGGCAATCGCCAGCGCGATCAGTCGCTCATAAAGGGACAACCGGACCGGCCGGACCGGCGGAGCATAGATGGTCGGCACCGCTTCAGACATCGCCGCTACTTTATCCGCAAGGCCCCGCAGTGGCGAACGAGACGCCCCGCACCAGAAGTGCCAGATACGTGCCCTGCCCCTAAACTGCCGTCTTCCACAGAGCTACGGAAGTCGCTCTAACTCCAGTAAGCGTATGGGCTTATCTATGTCCGCCATGCCCTGCGTAAAACGGCGCATCCCCCAGCCGCGCGCGACGATCCAGGCCTCAAACTCCTCGCCGCTGGATCGGCCAGGCTCACCCAGCAGAATGCCGCCGCCCGGCGCGAGGTGGGCGCGTAGGAACGGCTCCAGGAATTCCCACTGGCTGCGGTCATAGATGATGTCAGCCCCCAGGATCAGGTCAAAGCCTTCATGCAAGCGATCGCTCTGCCAGTTCACCTTGCGCATACGGCACTGCGAGGCATTGGACAGGCTGTTCAACTCGGCGAAGAGCAGCGGGTGTGTCTCGAGATCGGCAAAGAGCACGCGGGCGCCCAATCGAGCGGCGATCGTGCCCGTCAGACCCATGCCACAGCCCAGATCCATCACCGATGCGCTCTGCATACTGCTCATGCTCCGGCGGGCGATCCGCGCCACCGCCGACTCTTCTCGGCCACACCCGGCCCATTGTTCGACGAGGAAGCTTGCCATGCCCAGACTGCTGTCCCAAAGCTCTGCCCAGTAGGGCAGGTGCAGTTCATCCTCGCGTTTGCGCTGACCGGTTACCTTCTCCCGGCGATCTTCCTCCCTGGCGACCTGGTCCAAGACGAGATTGGGATCGGCAATGCGGGTAAACTGCACCTCGATGGCGCCGCTCCGAATTGGCTCAACAACAATGGCATAGCTTCGCCCGATGCGTGCCAGGAGTTCCAATCGGCGCCGGCGGCCGGCGCTCAGAAATGGATATGGACCTGCATCGACAAGCATTACACCTCAGAGTATGCTCATTTGTTCGGGCAAGTTAAGAGCCCGGAGGCATTGGTGAACGTGAAACCTGGATTGCTGCTCATCTTTGGGTTGCTGCTGCTGGCCGGCTGCCAGTCTGATCTGGAGACCGGCTACAAGCCCAAGAAACTGGGTGTAACCGACGAGGAACGCCGCGCCTACTATGCCGCTCCGTTCAGCCCCGAGTCGGCCGCCGCCGGCGAAGGCAAGGCCAACATCACCAAGGCCCGCACCCCGACGCCGTAGTGCCTCTTAGTTGCTTCCCGGGCTGATGCTTCGTGTCAGTAGGTATAAACGACGCCGAACCGCTGCTTGAGCTGGAAGCATGCCGCGAACCAGAGAAGCAAGCAATCCCTCTGACTTCGGTCCCGAAGCGTTGTATGCGTCCAGGATCTCCTGGCTCTCACCACAGGCTAATTGAATTCGTCCCCAGCAAGGGGTAGGCAGGGCTCAACAACAAACTGCTCGAGGAGAACACCGGCAACACCGGCGGATCGACCGGCAGTGAGTAGATGCTGGATTTGGATTTGACATAAGCGATATCGGCAACATTGACCAGGTTATTCCCATCGAAATCCGACCGGTAGCTGCTGGTCGTCTCCGGCAGGCTGCTGCGACTCTTGGTCTGATTGATATCTGCCACGTTCACCTTCCCCAGGCTCCCGCCGGTCGAATCCCCCGGCAGAACATCGAAGCGGAAGGCGAAATCGCCCCCGGCCACTCCGTTGCCGGAGGGGAAGGCACTGGTAGCACCAACCTGGCTGTAACTGGTCGGGTTCGTCCATTCCCCGTCCAACGCATTTCCCGCCACATCGGTCACCGGAGTCGCTCCACTGCCGGGAAGGGCAATGTAGAGCTTATCCGGGCCGATCACGGCCGAGAGCGACCACGTGGCGACATGATCGCTGGGGTTATAACTAAAGCCCGAGACGCTGTAGCTGCCCACCGACCCCACAATGGCAAACTGGGCCTGGGCAACCGAAACATCCTCATTGAAGGCAATGGAGATGCGATTGAGATTGCGCCAGGGCAGCGTCTGCAGTTGCGTGCTCCCCGAGCCCACCGGAATGGCAAAGCCATAGGTGGAACTGGAACTCCCGATGTTGGCCGCCAGAAAGGTGAGAAAGCCCGACGTCCAGGCGGAGCCCATCACATACACTGCCGTCACCGTCGGTGCCGCGGTGTCGATGGTCACGGCATAGGTTGCTGACGCCGCCGTAGTATGTCCCAGTGTGTCGCTAGCCGTCGCCGTGAAGCTGTAGCTTCCGTCGCTCAGGCTGGTGCCGGTATAGTCAAAGACCCAGTTGCCAGATCCATTGGCCGACGTCGACCCGGCCAGTACGCCGCCGCGGTAGACAGTGATGGTCATTCCAGGTTCCGAGGTGCCACTAATCAGCAGCGTTGGATCACTGGTAATGCCATCGCTGGAACTAACACCGGTGTCGGTGCTGATGCCACTGATGGTCGGCACAACTTCGGCCACATTGAGAACACCGATGATGAAGGTCTTCTCAAACCACAACCCGCCCTGGTCGGTCGTCCGCACGCGGATGCTGTACGTGTTCTTGGCCTCATAGTCGAACACCGCCGCAGTCTGCAGTGTGCTCCCCGAAATGGCAAACGAAGCGTTATCCGTGCTGCCGATCCCGCTCACCAGAGTGTAGGTGAAGGTGTTGCCCACATCCGGATCCGTCGTGCTGAAGTTCCCTACCGCTGTGCCCACGGGCTGGTTCTCAGGGATGCTGCTGGAAGAGAGCGCCAAGTCCGTCGGGGTATGATTGATGGACAAGGTGGTGGCACTGGCGGTGTTGGTGTTGGCCGACGCACCGCCACTGTTGGTGGCACGCGCCCTGAAGTAGTAGGGCGTGCTGGGGCTCAAGCCGGTGATCGAGGCGCTGGCGGTCGTGCCGCTGTTGGCCCCCACCGTGGTGGTGATCAGGTTCTGCGTGAAGTTGACGTCGGTTGCGTAATCAATGGCAAAACCGGTCTCATCGGTCGAGTTATCGGTCCAGCTCAAGTTCACCTGACTAGAGGAAACCACCGTGGCTGTCAGTAACGTCGGCGCCGCCGGCGGCTGAATGACCAGTTTCGCCAGGAACGCCTGTCCGGTATCCGCCGTGGCGATTTCGACCCTGAGCAGGTTGTACTTGTCGGAGCTGCCGAGATCGACGCCGCCGCTGGCCGAGATCCCTGCGAAGTAGCCCGCGTTGTACGCCGCGGTCTCAACCCTGAGGTCGCCGGCTCCGTTGCCGAAGGGATAAGAGACAAAGAGCACCTGGTGTCCAGGAAGCTGCGACTCCAGTGCCTGCTTTGATCCCACGAGCTCCCAGGCCAGTTGCGAATCATCCACCGCCGTCAGGTCCGGATGGGTCATCGAGTGCGTCTCGAAGTCAATGAGTCCCGTAGCAGCGAGCTGTTGGATCTCGGCCCAAGTGAGTTCATTGATGATCGGGTCACCACCCGCGATCGCTCCCACATCCCACGCGTTGGTGCCCCCGACATACGCGGTCGGCACAAACGACGTCGCTTTGAACCCAAAGCTGGACAGGATCGGATAGGCCTTGGTCAGAAGGTTCTCATAGGCGTCGTCGAGCGTGATGATCACCGGCTTCGCCGGCGCCGCCTGCACGCCGGCGCGGATGTTCGCCCAATCCTGCAGAGTGATGGACGTGTAGCCGCTGTCGTGCAGGGCCTGCATCTGTGCCTGGAAGGCGGCCGTCGTGACATAAAACTTGGAGTAGGCGATGTCATCAATCTTGTGATAGATCAGAATGGGAACCGTCACGCTGATGGGAGTGGTGATGCTGAGATAGGCCTGGCTTGTGGAGGAGACGGCCACCCCCGAGAGCGAAGATACCTGCCACGTAACGTCATATGCTCCGGCCGGAGCGTTCGGAGGCAGATCGATCAGGACATCTCGGTAGTACCAGTTCGTGCCGGGCTGCACCGTGATCGATACCTTGGGACCCACATCCGGCACGCTCACGCCTCCTGGCCCGGTGAGGGTGAAACTCAGCACAGCGTCGGTCGCGGCGGGGCTGGTGATCTGGTAGCCCATCGTGAGGGTCTGCCCATCGCGGGCATTGGTCGTGGAGAGACTGGTGGCTTGAAGGGTATACGCGACGTTCGGAGGCTGCACGGCAGAGACGGTGCCATACACCTCGAATTCCCAGAGGGAGTAGCCGTACTGGGTGCCCCTGGCAGTGCCATACATGCGAACGTATCGCCCGGTGCCTGACAGGCCGCTCAGGTCATTGACCCCTCCAGTCCCACCCGTGACGCTGGTGATCGTCGTCCACGTCGAAGCGTCGTTGGACACCTGGATCTGGAAGTCCTTCCCGTACGCCGCCTCCCACCTGAGCACCACGCGGCTGATGTCATAGTTCTGGCCTAGATCCACGTAGATCCACTGCGGATCAAAAGCATGACTGGACCAACGCGTTGACGTGCTCCCGTCGGTGGCGTTGCTGGCGACAAGGCCGGAGGTCTCAATCGTCGACGCGACCGCCGGCCGATTCAACGCGACATTAACCGCTGCGTCTGCCATGACCGCAAACGTATCGCCTGGACCTGTCAGACTTGTCTGCGGCCCAAGCGTAGTGCTCAGAAACACCCGTGACTCCATTCGCTCGACCAGGCACTGGGTCGCGCGAATCACGGCATGTCGCGCTGACCTGCGCCCCCGCCCGGCCTGCGATTGCTCGGCTGACGCGGACTTCTCGGCATGAATCGTGTATGAATGCACTGCTTTCTCTCTTTCGATGTGCACCGTGCCAGCGTTCGCAAATCGCACAATCTGGACCCTCAGATGAGCATGCGAGGCGTAGCCCACCACGCAGACCCACGTGATACGTACTAATGATAGGCTGTGCCCTTCTCTGGCCTCAGCATCCGCCGAATCGCTCCCTGGATCACCTGCTTCCCTGAGCGGCTTATTGTACGCTCCCCTTCTCCATCTTCTCCAGCACGGTAACCAGCACGCTCGCCTGCTCACCGGAGAGCTCCCTATGGCGAGCTTGGTCGCCTTCCGGTCGTGCATGCCGAAAAAAAGAGAACCCGGCGTCATTCGCCGGGTTCTCCGCACACAATGTGCTTTTGTGAGCGGCCACAAGCAAGCCGCGTTATCCGTGGGACTCTCACCCGCGGAAGCTCACCTGTAACGACCCACCTGTACATTCATAATTCGTCACGAATCACCTCCTCTGGATGCGAGCCGCGAAGCCGCACATGCAGTGCATGCGCACAGCCACGCGATCTCCGGCCTTGCCTAACCGCCACGGCCCGTGTTCCTTAAAGGGTCCGCCGCCAGGCTTTCCCTCCCGCGAACGCCTTCGCGGGAACACTCGATACCCTGTGCCAGACCGGCATCAGCCAAGTCTGGTCGGTGCGATAGACCTTCGTCCATCCGCACCATTGCAGTTGTATTATACTCCCCCGATGGTCGCACGCAGCATACAAAATCAGCGGATATCGCCGCTTATGTTTGTGACCTCGCCGTCGTCATTCATCCGTCTGCATGAGCCCGCCAAACCGCCGGCCGCGATCCTTTGCTTGCTTGGCGGCCGCGGCCGGAAATCCCACCAGCAGGATGCCCTGGTCCACCGTATCGTGATAGACCTTCTCCATGTCGTTCAGGTGCGGCTGGCTCATGTTAAACGCCCTCATCCCGCGGATGCCGGCGAACTGCGGCGAATAGTGATCCACCCGGCCACAGGCATGAATACACCCGCCGCCGAAGCTGTCCAGGAGCGTCTGGTCATACGGCCGGATGAACTCCGTAAAGTAGTCCGGCGGGAGGTTCATCGCCGAGTCATCGCGGATCATGATCTGCCCCGGCTGCATCAGATTCCAGTGGCAGCTTACTTCCGCGTCCCAGTTCGGCACGATCGATTGCCACATTTGCATCGCGCTGATGTAGAAATCGGTAATCAGCCTCATCATCCGGTGGATGAATTGCGGCTCATCGATGAAAGAGATGAAGATATCGCTGCCCCAGACCAGCTCCAGAACATCCATGGGTCCCTGAAAATCGGGATGGTAGATGAACACATACTTCGCGATCTTCGGGTAGCGGCGATTCACGTCCACGAATCGCCGCCCCATCTCCCATACCTTTGCCAGATAGGGGTGATCCAGCGATGGCATCCCGCCGTCGGCCGCCGCATGGGTCTTTTCGGTGCCCAATGGGTAGCAGTTCGGTAGTGTATCGGCCGCATCATCCATGATGAACGGCGCGGTGCCAAAAGGCATCGCCAGAGTTGGCACACCATAGTTGGAGCGAACGCCCAGCATGCTGCCGCCGCCGCTTGCAAGCGTCTGCGAACAGGATTGGTACTGCTGCAGGAGCATCTTGTCGAAGTCATCCAAGGCCGCATTCACCGATATCTTCGGCCACTGCCGTTTGGCAGGCGACCCGGCCTTGCGGCGAGGAATGAAGACATCCTCTTTGCATCGTCCCGCGCAGAAGGTTCGCCACTGTGCCAGCAGATCCTCCTCGATTTCCGGGATGATCTGCGTTTCCAAATCCTCAAGATACGGCTCAACGTTCATAGGTCGACAGCATAACCGCGAGTTGCCGCCATGAAAGTCCTGATGGAGCGCTTCGCCTGACAAAGCAGCCCTCCTTTGGGGGAGGGCTGCACGTGAAAGGTTTGTATATCGCTGGTTGCCGCAGCGTTATGCGCGGACGCGGCGTCGCCGCAACGCGAGCAATCCGCTGGCTGCCAGCGTGCCAAGCACCGCCGGTTCGGGCACGGCGGCCACGACCTCGCCGGAGGGAAGAATCGTCGCCCCGTATGTTCCGGGGGCGTAATTGGTCGGGTTGACAAAGCTGACCATAGCGAGTTGTCCCGTGCTCAGCCCGCCGGCTCCGAAGAGGAGCTGGTCCGTTCCACCGCCAGCGGTCAATCCGCTCCAGTTGAGAATCTGGATCGATCCGCTCCACGTCTGGCCGCTGCTGTTGGCAAACGTGAGGATGGAGGCTCCGGCACCCATGTCAATGGTCGAGGCTCCGCTGTTGGCCAGCGTTGACAGTGTCTCGCTGAAGCCATTCGTGTCCAGCGTGCCGCCGTTGAACGTAAAAGTTGATGCGTCGTTGATCTGGTTGGATGCCAGCAGGCGAATTCTGCCCGTCCCGCCCAGCGCGATCGGCCCAGAGAGTGCGTCGGTGCCTGCGGTCTTGTTCAACTGCAGGATGCCGCCGGTGACGGAAACGGCCGGGGTCATCAACAGGCCGCCCGTGAACACGTTCGCCGCGGTGCCAGCCAGCGTCTGAGTGCTGCCGCCCGTCTTGCTAAGGGCGACGCTATTGTTCGAACCGAACGTTCCCGCATAGCTGGTTGTGCCGTTGGCAGCCGCGAGCGTAACCGATCCGCTGTATATATCGGAAGATATACCGGCTGCACTGGTCAGCGATCCGATTGTTTCGTATGAGGTAGCGGGGTCGCCTAGATTCCAGACGCCCGAGCCGGTGAACGAAATATTCGCAGTGTCAGCGATAGCCTCTGGACCTGTATTCTGGAGTCTTCCGTTCCCGCTAATGGTAATGTTTCCCGGAATGGCGCTGTAATGCGTATTTGGCGTGCCGCCGTCATCCCAGCCTGACACCATCAGACGGCCGCCCGTCAGGAAGGTGCCGCCAGTCCAATTGTTGCCAAAACCGGCCCCTCCTGCACCAGAATTCTGTATGGTCACGTATCCCGTACCCGATTTGGTAACGCTGCGCGCGCCACCAGTCTCCGTGATGGAACCCGTGATCCTGAAGGCCCCATTGGTGGTCCCAGCAGTGAGCGTCAGATTGTCATTCAGGACGATATTGGAGGCAAATGTGTCCGAAGCGGCAGTTCCTGTGGTGGTATGGTTGATTTGTGCTCCGCTGCCACTATTATCGAATGTGACAGTGCCACCTCCGCTATATCCGCCGATCTGAACTGTAGTGGTGTTTCCCGTGGATCCCCAATTCAAGATGCCGACCGTCGGCGTTCCGCTACTTGTGTATATCCTGTAGGGGGGGGTGGCAGGCGCGGTGAAAGTACCATTCACGTTCGCGATGTCGCCTGCGGCGCTGGGGAATCCCGAGCCTCCCCAGTTGTTATTGACGTTCCATTGCAGGCTGCTGGCCTTGGTTACGTCCCATAAATAGGTCGCAGCCGTCAATGTCCG
>CAIQIQ010000006.1 GCA_903871935.1 uncultured Phycisphaerales bacterium | reverse complement strand
CCGCCTGGTCCTGATCGACAACGCCGACCTGCTCTTCGCCGCCACCAACGATCCCGCCCGCGCCAAAGTCCAACGCGATCTCGATGCCCTGGCCAATGTCGCCCAGCATCGTGAAGTCGCCATCGTCCTGCTCGCCGGCGTCCCCCACCTGCAGCGCAACCCCTTCGCCTCCCGCCTCTTCGCCGCCATGCGTGATGCCTGCCGCCTGGTGTATTTCATGGCCCCCGACCTGGAAGACCCCGAACATCGTCTGCTCTTCTGCGTCAAAAACACCCTGGCTCGCTTCAACTCCACCCGCAGACTCCAACCCCTCACTGCCGCCTCCCTATCCAGCTTCCGCGCCCTCAACACCAACCTGCAGTCCCTGACTCTTCCCCACTACTTTGCCCTCCTGCATCAGCAGCAATCTTCTTCCCATCGCTCCGGCCCATCTCCCGACATGCACAATGATGCCTGCCAGTTCCTCCTGCAAGCCTTGGCCTCTGGTCCACGTCCGGCCGGCGCCCGCCGCAACCCCGCCCCTGGCACGCTGCGTTCCATGGCCGACGAGGCCGGCTGCGCCTGGGGCACCATCCTGCGTGCCAAGAGCACCCTCCAAATCACCAGTCGCTTCGAGCCAGAGCAGAAACACTGGACCTGGCACCTCCCCGCCACCATCCCCCAACTCCTAACTTCTGCAATCCCGAATTCCCCCTCTTCGTCCCCTTCGTCGCTCGCTCAATCAACTTGCGCACCTCCTCTCCCAAACGACGCGCAACCTCCGCTCCCACCACAAGATACGCCACCCCACCCCATCCCCGCGAGAACCTGCGCACCTGCGCCAATTGTGGTGCAGTCATCCCCGACTGCGGTGCCCGCACCCGTCCCCGGGTGCAGGGCAGAGTGCCTGACAGACACCCCAGTATCAGAACCCTTGCCCACCCCAGCCACTCAAGACTCATCCGCACCCACCACCCCCGACTCTACAGAGTCCCCTTCGCCCTTTCGCGCCACGCTCGTCGCGGCCTCCCCTCAAACCCCATCCGGAGTCGCCGCATGACCCGAACACCGCCACATCACTTTAGCGGCCCTTGCCAAGGTTCGGCCATGGTAGACAATGAACACTTAGCCCCCGCGGTGATCGCGCAGTGGGCAGCTCTGTTTTCGTTTGGATGAAGGGAAGACCATGAAACGCACATTGGCGGTTTTGGCTGTAACCTTGTTGACGGCGCTGGCCGCGCCCAGGCTGGTGGCGCAGAACGCCGCAGCTCCGGCCGCGGACAACGGCAAACCTCAGCTCTGGCTCTACTGGCACACCGGACTGGCCTCCGACCAGAACCTGACCAAGAGCATCGCAATGGTGCAGCGGATGAAGAAGGCCGGCTATACCGGCATCGCCTACCTGGACAACCAGTTCCACCGCATCAATGCCTGGGATGCCCATTACGAGACGAACCTGCAGAAGTTCCGCCAGGCCTGCACGGAAAACGGGATGGACCTGGTGGCCACTGTGCTGCCGCTGGGCTACGCCAACGACATCATGATCGCCGACCCCAATCTGGCCGACGCGATCCCGCTGGAGAATGCCCCCTTCGTGGTCAAGGATGGCAAGCTGGTGCCGGACGATGATGTGAAACTCATCAATGGCACCTTTGAGCAGAACGACGGCAATAAGCTGACCGGCTGGAGCATTGACAAGCCCGGCGTGGCATGCTTCGTTGACACACAGGTCACGTATCAGGGCAAACCGTCGGTGCGCATGGAAGATATCCAGAAGAATGGCGAATTCGACCACGCCCGCGCCTGGCAGCCGCTGAAGGTCAAGCCGTTCCGGGCTTACCACCTTTCGGTGGCCGTGAAGACTGAGAATTACAAAGCCGGCGACGTACGGCTAATGGCCCTGGGATCTACCGATGGCAAAGAGCACAGCGGGCATCCGCTGAATCTGCCAACGTTCAACGATGTGAAATCGACGCAGGACTGGACCATCTATCACAAGACATTCAATACCCAGGACTGCGATAACGTTGCCATCTATGTGGGCGACTGGGGCGGCCGCACCGGCAAGATCTGGTTCGCTGACGTGAAAATGGAACCGGTGGGCCTGAGCAACATCGTCCGTCGCGGCGGCGCGCCCTTCAAGGCAACTCTCGCAGATGGAACGACCGTGCTGGCCGAGGGCAAAGACCTGCCCAAGATGGTCGATCCCATGCTCGGCAATGCCGGCCATCCGGGTGGCTATCAATGGCACGAAGGTCCCGTCTTGCAGATTCCCGCCGGCAGCAGCCTCAAGGAAGGCGACAAAGTGCTGCTCAGCTACGCCACTACGCACGTAATGGAGTACAACGATCAGGTGCCGATCTGCATGGCCGAGCCGAAGACCTACGAACTGATCGACAAGATCGTCGCTCATACTCAGCAATATCTGAAGCCCGATTACTGGTTTATGGAGCACGATGAGACTCGCCTGCAGGGCTGGGACAAGAGCTGCACCGACACCGGCAAGACCCCCGGCGGCATCCTCGCTGATAACATCGGCAAGTGCACCGCGATCATCCACAAGTACGCCCCGCAGGCCAAAGGCATCTACGTCTGGAGCGACCTGTTCGACCCCTTCCATAACGCCGGGTACAAGGGCGAATACTTCGCCATGTGCAAGGGGATCAATCCCTGGGACAAGAGCTGGGAAGGCCTGCCCAAGGAAGTCGGCCTGATCAACTGGAACGCCGGCAAGCCCCAGTCGATAGAGTTCTTCAGCAAGGAAGGCCACCCGCAGGTGCTCTCCAACGTCAGCCCGCAGTCGATCGCGCGTATCCTGCAGACCTCTGGCAAGGACCCGGGCGTCAAAGGCGCGATCTACGTCACCTGGAGCGACGACTTCGGCCCCAACGTCGAGAAGTACGCCGAGGCGGTGCTCGCGTGGTACAAACAGCAGGGCAAGTAGCTCCTCGCCGCTATGATCCGTACCGCCCGAACTCCAGGCACGCGGCATAGACGGCGGCAAGATTCGCAACCGGTACACGCGGCGGGAGGTTATTGGCCTCCTGCAGGATAAACCTCCCGCCGCGCATAATGCCTGATTGCAGGATCGACTTCGCGCGCTGGTAGCAGGCTTCGGGCGTGCCGTGCAGGAGCAGCGATATCTCCGGCCCGCCGAAGATCTCAATCTCTTCGCCTAGCGCCGCCCGCAACGCGCCATGATCCACGGGGAAGCCGGTATCGAACGAAACAACGCCCAGTCGCTCCACCAGCAAGGGGAAATGTCGCGTAGCATCGCCGCAAAGATGCATGCCCCGGTTCCGCGAGCTGACGGTCGAATTCGAGGCATCATTCATGTACGCCGCATACACCGGCAGCAGAACCTTCTCCAGCGTGGCTGTGCTGATGAGTTGGATCGAATCGTCCGCCAGTCCGCCGTCCGGTGTCCGGGCCGGCAAACCGGCGCGCAGCCGCAACGCTTGGTTGCGTCGCATCGCTTCTCGCGACAGGAATTCAAAAAGCCGCTGCGCCCGCTCCGGCTCATCCGCCAGCAACAGCAGCACATCGCCGCCGAAAAGATTCATTGCCACTGTCAACGGCCCATCGAATCCAAACAGAAGCGGCGCCACGCGCACCGGCCGCCCTTCGCATCGCACGCCCGCCGCCAGCCGCGTCACCTCGGCGTGAAAGCGCAGACGTCCCGCCAGCCAAGGATTCTCCAGCGGCCGACTGAAATCCATCGCCAGAAACCGGTCCAAATCGTCCAACGTGTACGCCGGCGCCGTGTCCGGAACCTGCCCATCGCGGAAAGCCAGCGATGCGCCAAAGTAAGCGGCATCGTAGATGTTCTGGCTGTCCACGCCGATCTCGACCGTTTCCGGCAGAGCGGCGGCCATGTCGCTCACCGGCGCGAGCGACCTCGCGATGTGAGTCTTGGTGCGCAATGCCACGGTGATCAGCGCCTGCGGATCGCCAAAGACATCCTCGTACGTAAATCCCTCGCTGTTCAGCGCCGGATCCAGCATCACTACGCGGGAGTTCACGCCCCAGCGCAAAGGCACGCGCGTGGGATGACGGTCATAATAAGCTTTCCAGACGGCGGCTTTCTCAGCGTCAGACGGAATCGGAAATGTGAGCATGCTCGCATGATACACGACCGGCAGATCTCAGCCGATAGGCAGACTTGGCTGTTCCTCCGATCTGTTCGACGGGTGCGCCGTGGTATAATCGCCGACCATGGACTGCACTATTCCCACCGCGTTGAAGCTGGCATATCCGCCTGTCGCGATTCTGTTCTCGGACCAGAAGCCCCAGGACTCGATGCAGTTTGAGAAAGGACGATGGGGCTGCGTCATGGCAGCATTCGGGGCGGCCGCCGAAAAAGGCCGAACTTGCGTCTTTGATCGCGAGACCTATGGCTGTCAGGGCGGCGGTGTCGGCCTGGGCTTCGGCAACGTCTATCACAGCTTCCTGGGCGGGATCGAAGGTTTCTATGGGTTCCTCTCGTCCGGCAACATGCAGAGCGAAAAAGGCAGAGCCGCCTGCGAACAGGCTAAACAGTTCCTGCGCGGAAGCATGCTCGATCACTTCGTGCATGGCGAAGCCTACCGGAAGACCCCTGACCTGGTGAAGAAGTTCGTAGAAACTCTGCCGATCATGGAGGTGCCGACACGGTATGTGCTGTTTACGCCGCTGGCGCAAGTCACGCCGGAAGAGAAGCCCGAATCGATTGTGTTTCTGGCCAATCCCGACCAGCTCTCAGCGCTATTGATCCTGGCGAACTACAATCGGGAAGGTGACGACGTCGCCATCATCCCGCACGCCGCCGGATGCCAGTCGATCGGGATCTACACCTACCGCGAAGGCGCCAAGGCCAAACCGCGGGCCGTCGTGGGGCTCAATGATCTGTCGGCGCGCAAGACACTGCGCCGACTTGGGAAAGACCTATTGACCTTCTCGGTGCCGCTGGCGCTGCTCAAGGAGATGGAAGCGAATATCCCGGGCAGCTTCCTCGAGCGCGAGACGTGGCAATCGCTCCAATAGCTACTCAGCAAGCCGCACCGACTTCCAACGTTTCGGACGCCAGTGAACGGCGGGCCATCTCAGCGATGCCTTCGCGGCCCTGGCCATCGTCCGGCCAGATGACCACGCGATAGCGCACAACGTAGGGCACGCCGATCTGCGGTTCCCCCGCCGGGAAATGGACCTGAAGATGATTGTCCAGCCAGCACGGGCACGGCTCGTAGGCCAGCGGGAGGTCCGCCGGGCTGCACTCGGTGACGAGCAGCGCCAGATTGCCCGCAGTCTCGGCCGGATACGGCCGCGTTGAATATTGGGCGAGGAAGAACGGCGGCTTGAGCTTAACACCCGAAAACGTCCGGGCATCACCGCGATTGTCGACCGCACGCAAGAACCCGGCGCCGGCCAGAATCGTCTCATCGTGCGTCCACTCTTCCGGCATGCGTGTGTTTTCCGGAAACAGATTCAGGAACTGCAACTCGGGAAGCGGGAAGCGGCCTCTGACCTCTAGCTGTGCGGAAACATTCAGGTTCAGCGCCCCCGAAGAAGACAGGGATATCTCGACATCGAATGTGGAAAGCAGCGCCCCACCCGGATTGGCGGCCATCAGATGCAGAGCCACCACATCGGGACCATTATGCCGGATCTCCCAAGCCTTGAGTTGGTTGGCCGAATGCCACGGGCTGGGCGCGTTCATGAGGTACCAGTAGAGCGGCAGGCACGCCACCGCGGGCCGGATCATCTGCGGCGGCCGAAGGTCGCGCAGGCGCAGATCCTGCAGCGACAAACGACCCAGCGGCCTGTCCGGATCGTCCGAGCAGAACAAGAGCAGCTCCTGGCGGTCATCCTGGGACAGGTAGCTCAGCGACAGGCCCTCTGCCTGAGCGATCCCCACATGCGTTGGCCGGTCGGGCGAGAGCTGGACGGCCAGTTCCACGCGTTCCGCGGGACGCTCTTGAGCTGCCAGCACCGGTCGCGAGCCACCATCCGGCCGGCCATCGTGCGGACCGTACGGATCATCGGTGCGCCCGACAGATACAAGCTGGGGCGCGACCAGTCGGTCATCTACCGTGCAGGCGAGCGCCGTCGATGCCGGTCCATCTACACGCGCCAGCGCTATGCGACCTAGTGGGTCGGGCGGGAAGGTCGCAACGCACTGCCCATCGGTTCGCCGGAAGCGGTAGGTGCCATCAAGGTAGTCAAAGCCGACCACCGCAGCGCCCTTCGCCGAGGGCTTAATCGGCGCTGCCAGCGCTTCCAGCCGGGCACGGACTACCGACTGATCACTCCCCCAAGTGAGGCCTACCGCGCCACTGAAATTGCCGATGCCATCCAGTGGCAGGTCGTCGCCATGGTGCCAGCAGAGGGCCATGCGGAATCTCTGACCTGTCGATTGTTGCAGGATCAGCCGCGCGCTCTCGCGAGCCTGCCAGCCACGCGGCTCCTGCCACTGCCGCAGGTGAGTTTCCCAACCGTGATAGAACGGCGCGCGTGTGCCATCACCCAGCTTTGCCCAGAGACCTTCGCCACCAAGCGGATCACACCACTGTGGCGCCTCGCTCCCCCAGTAGATGCCCATGAATTGCTCATCGGCGGCGAGGATCAGCCAGTTACCCATGTCCTCGAAGCGCGCCACACCCGCCGTCGGGATGCCCCGCGCTGCCTCAACCACACGAGTGTCGGAAGGAGCCTGGATCTCCCAGCTCACTTCCCTGACTGTCATACCACGCACCACGCCATGCAGGCGCAAACCGATGCCCAGCGCTAGCATCTCCTCCCCTGCCATCGAGACTTCCTGGATGCAGTCGCCACGATAGTCGCCCTCGCATGTCTGCACGGTCATCGGCAGTTGCAGCGAGAGATGCGCCTGGCCTTCGGCGTTGAACCGCGGCCTTTGGGTCCGGAAGCAGTGGGTGAGCTGCTCTGGTCTTTGCGACTCGACCCTCGGCTTCATCACAAAGCTCTTCTGCTCATCCTGCCCAATCCACAAGCCCCCGTCAGCGCTGAAACCGACACGACCAGCCCCAAGGCAACCGCCATACGTACCATCCACCGACGCAAAACCGATTTGTGACACTGTCATCTCCTCCACTGCTCGTACCCGGTCACCACCGACCACCAGAATATCGACCGGTTTCTGACAGATCCTTCTATCGGCGATCGCGCGTGGCGGTGCTCATGATTCTATCGGGCCTTGCTCAGGATGGATATCGACTAGAGGCGCGGAAATATCGTGCATGCAGAGCCCGAGGCTCGTACACTGTGCCAGGTCATAAGAGATTGCCAACACAGAAGGATTAGGGCTTGACCGCAAAGCGTGACCATCATCGCAACAGTTCCGACCTGCAGTCCCGCGCTCTCGATGTTTTGGTAATTGGGGCAGTTTCACCGACGGTGCAGGCACCCAGGCCCACACCAGCAATGCCGCCTCGGGCTCGTCTCAGAAAGGCAGTTGGTGCATCAAATGAGCTATAGATGTCCCGGATCGACTCCAGGCCCCCTTCAGGAACCAATAATGTCGCGATTAAACCATGACCTACGTTTCCTTTCCTCTCGTGAGGCCATCAAGAAGGCCATGGACCTTGAGATGAGGACGATAGAGTTTGTCTACCGCTGCCTCCGGGAGGATGGCGGGTATGCGCCATCGCCGGATGCTTCTTACCAGGGCAGCTCGGATACGAGCCTGAGCGATCTCGCGGCGGTGACGTACGCGGCGACGCTGGCCAAGACGATGGGTTGGGAACTGCCGCGCCGCGAGAGTTCGGTTGAGTTCATTCATCGGCACCAACGGCCGGATGGATCGTTCGCCAACCTGGAAGGCAAGATGGATCCCACGTCGAAGCTGGCCGTGCTGTACAACACGGTGCAGGGGGTCGTGGGCCTGCGGGCGCTGGGCCAGCGGCCACGCATCGATCCGTTCGACGTTCTTGATTCGTTCTTCTCGGATGGGGCCTTTGAGAAGCTACCGTGGTACACGACGAGTTTCTTTCCACTGTTTTACGCGGCGTTGGGTCGGCCATATCCGATGCGCTACGACCAGGCTTTGCGCGAACTTCAGGTGGGCAGTCAAACGGCGGATGGATATTTGGGCGATCATGTGGCTTCGTCGTTCCATATGGCGCATTACTTTCGTTTGGTCGGGGAGAACACGCCGATGGCTGAGCAGATGGTTGAGCGCGTGCTTCGCGATCAGAAGGCGGATGGGGGCTGGAACATCAAAGATCCGGCGTGGGATGTGCATGCGTGCTTCGATGCGGTCTTTGTGTTGCGGCAATTGGGTGGAGGTTCGGAACGGGTGCAGAAGGCCATTGCGAAAGCGGCCGAGTGGGTGCTGACGTGTCGGAACTCGGACGGCGGGTTTGGGCACTATCCGGGATGGCACTCGGACATGGATGCGGTCTACTTCCAGTTTGGAACCCTGATCCAGGCCGGATGGGTGCCTCACGTCAAACGCAGCTTGGCGGATGCCCACACGCTGAGTTGGGGTCACGCCATGGAGCCGGGGAAATGCTATGTGCCTATCGAGAAAAGCTAAAGAGCTCAAAGCCGAAAGCACAAAGTAATCTGGGAATCTGACGGGAGTTGGCGCGTGAAGATTGGCGAATCGGACTTAGAGAATCTGGCGGAGCAGGTACATCAGCGCGTGGCGGGCGAGGCGATGACGCCACTCCAGCGATTTGCCATATCCAACCGGTTCGAGGAGCCGGACCGGGTGCCGGTGATCTTCCAGATCCACGAGCATGCAGCGCGGGTGGCGGGGCTGAGCGTCCGGCGGATCTGCCAGGACCCTGTTGCGCACGTTTATGCGCAGTTGGTGGCGCTACTGGAATATGGCCACGACCTGCCGTGTGGGTTCGCGGACTGCTACAACGTCGAGGTCGAGGCGATGGGCACGCCGCTGGTGTATCCGGGCGAGGGTTTTCCCGAGATCCAGCGGCATCTGCTGGAGCGGCGAGAGGACATTGGCCGGCTGGAGATGCCGGATTTCACGCGGGCCCGCCGGATGCCATGGGTGTTGGAGGTCAACCGACTCCTGGGCCGTCTGGTGGGGGACATCATGGGAGCCTACGCGGCGGTGACAGCGCCGTTCTCGCTGGCGGTGAACCTGCGGGGATACGAGGCATTGATGCTGGACATCGTCGAAGACCCGGATGCAGCGCATCGCCTGATGGAGTTCTGCACGCGGGTGGCGGCGGGTTTTGGCCGGGCGCAGCTTCAACATGGGGCGATGGCGACATCGATCATCGACGCCTGGGCGTCGCCGCCACTGGTGTCGCTGGGTGTGTTCGATGAGTTTGTGCTGCCCTATACCTCGCGTGTAATCGGGATGCTTACGCCGCCGGGGGCATCGTGGGGCGGCATCTGGGGATGCAGCGCTCTGGCCGACTGGCGTGAGCTGGTCCGGCGGGTGATCGCGGCGGGATCGACGAACGTGCGGGCCTTTGCTTTGGACCTGGAGAAACGGCCGGACATCCGCCTGGCGGAATATAAGGCGTTGCTGGCGGCACATCGGAAGCCGATGCTCTGCACGATCACAGCGCGGATGCTGACGAGCGGGTCCGTGAGTGAGATCGAGGGCGAGGTGCGGCGGATCATCGAGGCGGCGGCCGGCGGCGGGGGATTTACGCTGTATGGCGAGATGGTCCCGTTGGAGACGCCGCCGGAGAACGTGCGGGCGTTGGTGCGGGCGGCGCGGCGGTACGGGCGGTATCCGATAGGAGGGCGGGCGTGGCGTGCTTTCGCCTGAATGCGGGTATGGTACAGTCTGGGCTCAAGGAGTACGACATGGGATATGTGCGCATGGTGATCGTGGCGATGGTTCTGGCGTTTGGTATTTCGGGCAGCGTGTTCGGGCAGACAACGCGGCCGACGGAGTATAGGCAGCGTCTGGTGTTCTTTATGGACAATCTCGACCGGCCGGAGAACGTCGAGAAGATCATCCCCAACATCCAACGTGCAGCCAAGGCGGGGTATACGCATATCGTCATTACCGACTGCAAGTTCTTCCGCTGGAAAGAATATGAGGGGCGCGGGTACGTGGAGAAGGCGCAGAAGGTTCGGCAGGCGATCAAGGATGCCGGGCTGAAGTTCATCGCCATCTGCTGCGACCAGACCAGTGACCTGCTGAGCAACGATCCATCGCTGGCCGAGGGCACGCCGGTGGTGGATGCACCGTTTGTGGTGAAGGATGGACAGCTTGTACCGGCCGACAATGACTTTGTGCTGCCCAAAATCGAACTGGCACCGGGCGGCGAACCGATCGTCCGCCAGACGATCAAGGTGAAGCCGTATCGGTACTATTACATTTCGGCGATGGTGAAGACCGAGGATCTGGAAAAGGCGCGCTCGTTTGATATGCCCATCGTCGGGGCGACCGTCAAGCAGGGGCTTTCGCATCGCATGTATGGAGTGAAGCCGACACAGGACTGGACGAAGATCGAGACGACCTTCAACACGATGGACAATGAGCAAGTCACGCTTTCGGTGGGCACGTTTGGCCGCGGCAAGGGCAAGCTGTGGGTGAAGGATATTCATGTGGAGTCGGGCGGGCTGGTGAATCTTGTCCGGCGCGAGGCGCTGCCGGTCAAGGTGACCAGCGCTGATGGGCAGACGATTTATGAGGAAGGCAAGGATATCGAACGAGTGACCGATCCCAAGGCGAACATGGCCAAGTGGCCGGGCGATCATGATATGTGGCCGGAAAAGAAGCCGTTGGTGAAGATCATCGCGGGCGGGCGCATCAAGGAAGGCGATACCGTCCTGATCAGCTATCACATCTCACAGATGAGCTATAGCTGGGGCGTATTCGCGTGTCCCGCGGAGCCCAAGACGATGGAACTGGTGAAGTGGCAGGTGGCGCAGATCCACAAGAATCTTCAGCCGGACGGCTACATGATGGCACATGATGAGATTCGTCACTGGGGGCAGGACCCATCCTGCATCAAGACCGGGAAGACGCCGGGGCAGATCATGGCCCAGAACGTGAAGCAGTGCTACCAGATCATTCAGGCCGAGGATGCGGGCAAGCCGGTGTATGTATGGAGCGACATGTTTGATCCCACGCACAACGCCACGAAGAAAGGTCAGCCGTATTACCTCTGCCGCGGCGTCGATCCCTGGATCGGTTCGTGGGAGGGCCTGGATCCGAAAGTGAACATGATCCTGTGGTGGGGCGGCAATCCGAAGCGGGCGGAGTCGACCGCGTTCTTTGTCAATCGGGGACATAATGTGATTCTTTCTACATCCGGGGATCTGATGCCCGCGTGGATGGAAGAGTGCAATCGCACCGGCGGCGGCATCGGCACGATGTTCACGGTGTGGGATAACAAGTACGACAAGCTCGAGGCGTTCGGCAAGATGCTCGATGATTGGAAGCCGGGTAAGTATCAGCCGACCACGCGGCCGAGTTCGGATCTGGAGTAACCTGGCAAGATGTTTCCTATGCTGCGCCAGTACATCCTGTTGTTCATCTTGATTGTGTTGTGTGGTGAGGTCTGCTCTGCGCAGGATTCCACGCAGTGGCGCGGGCCCCAGCGCAATGGGATCTACTCCGAGAAGGGACTACTCAAATCATGGCCTGAGAAAGGCCCTGAGTTGATCTGGTCTTTCCAGGGGCTGGGTGCCGGACATGGGAATGTCGGTATTGCCAAGGACAGAGCTTTTGTTCTTGGCATGCCGGAAAAGACAGGGATTCTGTATGCCTTCAGTTTGAGCGGGGAACTGCTGTGGAAGAACGAATATGGACCGGAGTGGAGTGAGAACTACACTGGTCCGCGGTCGACTCCGGTGGTGGTGGGAGATCGCGTTTATTTTGAGAGCGGGACGGGTACTGTTTTCTGCTACAACGCGGTGAATGGGGAGCAGATCTGGTCGGTGGATCTGATGGCGAAGTTCGGCGGGACGAAGGTGACCTGGGGGATGGCCGAATCCCTGCTCATCGACGGAGATCGTTTGTTCTGCACTCCGGGGGGAACACAGAACAATGTTGTTGCGCTGAACCGCCTGAATGGCGAGACAATCTGGACGAGCCCGGGGAATGGTCAGCCGTCGGCTTATTGTTCGCCAATACTCGTCAGGCACAATCAGACATCGTTGATTGTGACGATGACGGCCAAATCGGTCATCGGCGTTGATGCGGTAACCGGTCAGTTCTATTGGCAGGTGCCGCAGTTCCAGCGGAACAAGATCCATGCCAATACGCCGGTGTATTACCAGGGGAGCATCTACTGCTCCAGTGAACTGGATCAAACAAACTCGGGACTGCTGGCCTTGAAGCTTTCCGATGATGGGAAAAGCGTCACGACCCAATGGAGGAATGAGACTTTCCGAAACGTGATGGGCGGGATCATCGTGACAGATGATCACATCTACGGGTCGGTGTATCAGAAAGGGCTATGGTGCTGTCTGCGTGCTTCCGATGGGCAGATTGTGTATCAATACAATGGCCTGGGTGATGGGATTATCATCATGGCCGACGGGATGTTCTATTGTTACAGCGAAAAGGGGGAAGTGGCATTGGTCAGTGCCAGTCCGTCAGCGTTCAATGTCGTGAGCAGATTTCAGGTGCCGCTGGGCACGGACCAGCACTGGTCGCATCCGGTGATTTATCGCGGGAAGCTCTATATCAGACATGGAAATGCCGTTATGGTATACGACATCAAAGGTGCCTAGCGCGCAACGAGTTGCGCTAAACGCATACATCGCCATTTTGAGGAAGGAAGTATCATGAAGCTCTCATTCGCAACGTTGGGGTGTCCGAAGTGGAACATGCAGCAGATCGTGGACAACGGCAAAGCCTATGGCTTTGATGGTGTCGAGCTGCGCGGCGCTCCCGGTGAGCACATTGGCCCGGATGAAAGCAAAGAATCGGTGCAGAACATCAAGAGGATGTTCGACAAGGGCGGCATGAAGGTTGGGTGCATCATGGGCTACAGCAACTTTACCCAGACCAATCCGGCGGAACTGCAGACGGCGATCGACAATGCGATCAAGTTCTGCAAGGTCGCCAAGGATCTGTCCTGCCCGACGCTGCGGATATTCTGCGGAGAGTTGAAGCAGGATCGCGACGCCGGGCTGCGGCAGATCATCGCGTCGATCAAGAAGATCACACCGCACGCGGCCGACGCCGGCGTGAAGTTGGCGATTGAGACGCACGATGACTGGTGCAAGGGCGCCAACCTGATGAAGGTGTTCAACGGCGTGAACTCGCCGGCGCTGGGGGTGTGCTGGGACATCGCCAACGCGTTCTTTGTCGAGCCGCTGGAAGAGACGCACAAGCTAATCAAGGACCACATTGCCCACGTTCATTTCAAGGATGCCGGGCACAAGCCCGACGGCAAGGTGCATTCGATGCTGCCTGGCACGGGCGAAGTGGACATGCTTATGGGATTGAAGCTCTTGAAGCAGGGCGGTTACGATGGCTGGCTGAGCTTCGAATGGGAAAAGAAATGGGAGCCCGACCTGGCGGAGCCGGAAGTGGCATTCCCGCATTATATGAAGCACGCCCAGGGGCTGATGGCCAAGGCTGGCGTGAAGCGCGGGTAGCGCGGGTCGCGCGGCGCTATGACGTGAATACCCCGGTCGTGCATTGAAGCGGCACTTTCGCTTCAAGGCGGTGATACGCGAAGCAAGAGGAGATACACATGCTGCGCAGGTATGGGATGGTCGTGGTTGCGATGGGTTTTGGTCTACTTGCATTCCCGGACGCTGTCTGGGCAGAGACAAAGCCCCCGCTGGTTATCGCGGATTTCGAATCGGGTAATGTGAAGCCGTTTGAGGATGGGACGGCGGTAACCGAGCACGCCACGCACGGACAAGGGGCAATGGAAGTTCGTCCCGGGCATTCGGCGAAAGCCAACGGCCAGACGGGGTTGCCTAAAGACTGGTCGCAGTACGACGTCGTTAAGTTCGACGTGTTCAATCCGACGGAGACGCCGGCCACTCTGAACATCGAGATCGTTGACCCAAAGGGCAATGGATACTGGGCACGACATAACCGACTGGTGGGGCTGGCCCCAGGCGCCAATCAGGTTGAGTTCTCCATTGCCGATCTCTGGCGCGGGGAAGTTCTCAGGCGCGATATGGGCGGCTTTCTCGATTCAACCGCGATTACGAATCTGGTTCTGTCAGCGCCCGTTCCGTTCATTGTTGACTATGTGAGACTGGAACAGGCCGCGGTGCCCAAGGTGAGCGTCCCCGGCCTCAAAGCTTTTGACGTGGGCAAGACCGGGACGCCTGTCTTCAACGGCTTCACCGCATTGACCGAGAAGGACATGTATGACAAGGCCAAGGGGTTTGGCTGGACCAGAACGAATTTCGGCAGAATGGATGATCGGATGCACCCCGATGATCTTTTCCGCGACTGGATTGCCTGCCCAGGTTCGGAACTCGCCGTCGATGTTCCCAACGGCAAGTACATCGTGATGCTGCAACTGGAGGACCCCGGGTATTGGGAGTACATGCAGAACTATACCCACCGCACGGTCTCGGCAGAGGGCAAGGTGGTGATCGACGAGACCATGGACCTGCCGAAATTCAAACAGAACTACTTCCGGAATCAGGATGCCGAGGATTTTCCGGGCGATGACCCGTTTGAGAAGTACGTTGAGCCCAGGCACCCGTGGCACCGCTTTGAGGTCGAGGTGACGGATGGCCAGTTGAATCTTGCGTTTGTGTCGGCCGACGCGATGGCCAATACGCTTTCTGCTGTCATTCTCTATCCCGCAGACCAAACCGCGAAAGCCAGCGCGTTCCTGGATTATGTCAAAGCGCAGAGAAAGTTCAGTTGGTCTCAGCGGTGGAAGCCCGCAGTCAAGCCGATTGCACAGGCCAAGCTCGATGGCGCGCAGGCGGCCAATGCGGCTCGCGATGGCTATGTACTCTGGCCGATGTCCGCGTATGAGCGGATGTCCTATACCCAGGTTCCTCAGGATGGGCCGGCCATTTCCGGGATCGAGATGACCGCGGCATTGGGTGAATATGAGCCGGCGTGTTTTGGATTCCGAGCAATCAAAGACGTGGGCAAGGTCGAAGTGACCATCTCGGCGCTCAAAGGGCCCAATGGGAAGGTCTTGCCGGCTGATGCCGCTGAAGTCCGCGTTGGCCGATATCGGTTCAAGCGTTTTGCATCGAATCAGTCGGGGTTCTACAGCGTTGAAGAGCGGGAATTGCAGCTCTTTAACCAGACAGCGCAGAATGAACTCAAAGGCAAGGCTGATATCGCCCGGCGGTTCTGGATAACCGTTCACGTTCCTGAGGGAGCGGTGCCCGGCAGCTATGAGGGCGCTGTTACCGTCAAAGCCCAGTCCGGCGGAACGACCACGTTGCCGCTGAAACTCAATGTCCTGAACGCCAAACTGCCCGAGCCGGAGCATCTCTTTACGCTGTATGGTCTGATCACTCTGCCGCAGTCGAGTTTCCCGGCCATGGCGGCCGAGCGACGCACGCAGCGGGAAGTAATGTTCAAAGATCTCCGGGCGCACGGGATCAACTACTTCTGGACTTGGGATGTCAAGGTAGCCTGGGATGGCAAGAAGGCTGTCGTGACCAACGCCGACGAAGTTGATCGCGATGTCGCCATGGTTAAGGCGCTGGGTTTCAAAACAGGCCCAGTAGAAGCACCTGCAGGATGCACACTGGATGAGATGGTGGGCAATGGCCCGATCCACGGCCTGCCCAAGAAGGAGTTCATCCAGGCGTGGCACAAGACCCTGACCGACTTCTACCTTGCCCGCGGCTGGCCGCATCCGTTCTTCTGCTACGGCGATGAGCCGAATTTGCCCGAAACGCTCAATGCCCTGACTGCGGCAAACAACGCAGCGCACGAAGTGTCTCCCGATATCTGGATGGGAATTGCCTACCACGTGCAGAGCCCCGAAGGCTATGCGCTGATGAAGACGCTGGATGTTCATCATCTCAAGGCGTTCCTGCCGACCAAAGACTTTGTTGAGGCCAAGAAGTCTTCCAGGTTCCTCTTGAACTGCGCCATTGGATCCGATCGTCTGGGATTCGGCCTCAAGGAATGGCAGGCCACCACGCAGAGGCAGACCGACGGTTGCATTTCCTACAGCTACACAGGCTCGCACGTCGACCTGTACTACGGCCTGGATGCGAGGGAGGACGACTACAGCCAATCGCCGCCGCGGATCGATGGTACGCGAGCTACGACGCCGCAGTGGGAACAGATTCGTGAAGGCATTGATGACTACCGCTACGCGCTGGCACTGGAGATGCTGGTCAAGGGCTCCGGAACACCTGCCGCGCTGGTAAGCCAGGCAAAGCAACTGCTGCAGGACGTTGGCAGTGTCGTTGAAGGCAAAGATGCCATGTCCAAGACAACCGCTTGGAGAGCCTCCGCCCAGAAGTTGCTTGCCTCACAGAATGTGGCCCGGGCGAATCCGTAAGAGTCGCCCAGTGTCGATGCCGCTGAAGCACTGTTGGCTACGGCAACGGATGCGAGAGGGCGATGTACTAACAAGCAAAGGAGCATTCATGCGCAACCAGATGAGTTCGGTTCTGTCTCTTGTCATCGCCGCAGCAGGGGCACTTTCGGTGAGATCGGCTGTCGCGGCGGACAAGCCGATGGGCATCGTTTCCCACGTGAAGGTGCTCTCGGACAAGGTGCAGGATGTTTCAAGCATCGAGGCATGGAAAGGCTCCTTCATCAAAGATGACATGAAGCCCGCCGACAAGGGGCTGGCCATCTGGAAGAGCGTGGCGATGTTCGGTCTTGAGGGCGCACCCATTGAGTCAGGTATGGGCGGCGGCGAGGATTGCAATCACGATGTTATCAAGACGTTCAACGTCTATGGCTGCGATTTCTGCTGCTGCTCGGCCGGGATGGTCGAGGAACTTGGCCGGGCGACTGGGATGGAGACGCGGGGTTGGAACCTGCACGGCCACAACGTGTCGGACCTTTACTACGACAATTCCTGGCATCTGCTTGACGCGGCGTACATGAATTATTTCCCCAAGCCCGACGGCTCTCTCGCTAGCGTCGAGGAGATTCGCTCTGCGGTGAAAGAGTGGTATGCGGCAAATCCGCAGTACGTCGGCAACCTGCGCAGCTACAAGGGCGGCTGGAAGAACGGCCCAGCGCTGCTGGCCGCCTCCCCGCTGCTGGACGCCAAAGGAAGTTTCCCCAGCGTCTTTTGCGATTGGACCAAGACGATGGGCAACTATGACGGGGGCGGGGGAACCCCTTCTGCCCACAACCAGGGCTACTTCGAAGGCTATCAGGTCAACATTCAGTTGCGCAAGGGCGAGAGACTGACGCGAAACTGGGCCTTCAATCCGGCGTTGCCTCACCCGTATCTGCCAAAGGATGAGTACGGCATTCTCGATGCCAAGGTCGGCCAAGGTGTCTTGAAGTTCTCGCCGCAGTATGGCGATCTGGCCAATGGGCGCGTCGGCCATGGCCTGGTGGAGTACGATGTGCCGTTGGCGGATGGCTCGTTCCGCGGCGGAGCGCTGGTGGCTGAGAATGTGAGTTCAAAGGGTGAAGACAAAGCCGGGCCGGCCGTCCATGTTAAGGACGCCGCTAAGCCTGGGGTGATTGTCATCCGTATGCCCAGCAGCTACCTCTATCTGACGGGCAAGGTGGCGATCAACGCGGTAGTCGCCGCCGGCGGCGAGATTGTCGCAGAGTTTTCGCAGAACAACGGTCTGGATTGGTCGGAGATTGGCCGCTTCAAGCAGTCTGCCCAGGAGGAGATTGATCTTGGATCGAGGATAGAAAACCGCTTCGATTACCAGGTTCGCTTCACCATGTCCGGTGCCGGCACCGGACTGGATGGCATCAAGTTCACCCATGACATCCTCCAGTCGCAGCGGGCGCTGCCTGCGCTGGGTAAGGGCGATAATTCCATCGCGTTCAGTGCTGGAAATGAAGGCACGATCACAATCACGGGCAACGCCACTGATCCCAACTGCACAAAGCAGGTGAAGATTACAGATTTCCATCCGGCTATGGATAACGTGGCGATTGCGAACGGACTGCAGTTGACCGGCAATGGCTCGGCCACCTTCACCGTCAACACACCGGGCGAGATGACTCGTCTGCGTTTCGGCGGCCACTATCGCGCACGCGACGCGCGCGACGGCTGGGACTATCAGGTGTCTTTCGACAATGGGAAGACGTTCCAGACGATCACTCGGGCGGCCGGGCCAACCGTCTCATCCTGCAAGTATGTCACGGTCGATAAAGTGCCCTCCGGGACAAAATCGGCCCTCGTTCGCTTCGCTGGCAAGCCAGCCAACACGACCATGATGTTCCGCATGCGGATCGACGCCGATTACAGTGAACCCCAAGGCGGCTTTGCTCCGATCAAGGTCACCTATAAGTGGGAAGAGGATGGCAAGGCCAAGGAAGATGTGCACGTGGCTCGGACGCCCGAGGACAAATACACGATCAACTGCGCTGCCAAACCGACGATGAAGTCCATTACCACGGAGTGGGCGCAATAGATCTGTTGAGGACTTCTTCGTTGCAGCCGGCGTCGATGCCGACCGAGCCTTTGCGCAGATGAAAATCGCGCCCGGCCGGGTCGACGAACACAGGCATGGCACCTATGGCGGAATGCGCGTCAAGCCCGCGTCCGAGCCAGGCGGCCACGGGAACCTCGATGCCTGTGGCGAGGTTGACTTCGATACCGAGGCGGCGGTACTCCTGGATTTGCGCGGGCGCCTCTTCAGGCGTGGCGAGATTGCCCGCGCCGGCGCCATTGGTAGCGTCGCCAAAGATGCGCTGGCCGGCGCGAGCCGCGATGATGTTGTGGTCACTTTCGACAGAGGGTAGCGCCCAGGGCTCAACGTAGATGGTGCCGCGTGCGCCGCCCACAAAGATGTTGTTGCGCACAACTGTATCGGAGACGGTCCGGTGGATGAGCAGGGCAAAACGGCCTTCACCGGGGCGGAAGTAGACGGTGTTGTTGAGGATGCGGTTACGCTTGGAAGATACGGAGTCGTCGTCGCCGAAGTTGCGCCACAACCAGATGCCGTTGTTGAGATTATTGAAGATGAGGTTATTGCGGACGATGCTGTCCTGGACATGCATGAAGTTGATGCTGCCGCCGCCTATGGAGCCGTTTTCCCAGATCACGTTACCTTCGATGAGGGCTCGGGATATTACGCCGTCACCGCCGCAGCCGGGATCGCCGTTGACGTGGATGCCATGGCCGGCATTGTGGTGAACGCGGTTGTTGCGGATGACGGGGTCATCGCCGGAATTCGCGTGGTAGATGCCGTGCTCCTTGATCGAACCATACGCTTCGCAGTTCTCGATGGTGAAATGGTCGATGTGCGAGGTGATGCATCCCCATGCGCCGTTGTCTGCGAAAACGCAGTTACGGACGGTGATATGCGAGGCTGAAGGAAGCTTCCCCGCGCGGAGATACAGACCAGCGCGCTGGGCCTTCTGGAAGCGGATGCCTTCTAGGGTTAGCCAGCAGGCGCCTTCGGTGTGAAACCCATCGATGCCGCCATCGACGATTGCGTCGGTGCCAGAAGCTCTGATGGTGATCGGGGCTCTCTCGGTGCCACAGCGAGTGAAAACGATGCCGCCCCTATAGATGCCGTCGGAGAGAAGAACGGTGTCGCCGGGCTGGGTATTCTCAAGTGCCTGGCTCAAAGTATCGGGGTTGGTCCTGTAGGTCGTGGCGACGTGCACAAAATGCAATCATGCCTATAGGGCACTTGGCGTCAAGATGGACGGGAACGCCGCGGCATGGCGAAGGAAGACGTGCAAAGATACACTATTGACTGTGCCACCACACCGACAATGGCGTCCATCAGGATGGGGTGGGCGCAGTAGGCACGTAACTGGAAGGAGATGCTCGATGAGGACCTCAGCGAAGCTGTTTGCGGCGTTTGCCATGAGCCTGGGTACTGCTCTGATTGCACAGGATAATGCTGGTGCGCCCGCGCCGGCGGCCGACTTTGGCCAACCGCCGAAGCCTGCCGAACCGGTAGCGCCCAAGTTGGATTCCGGCCAGCGATGGATCTTCGCCTTCGCGAACTTTGCCAACGAAAGTCGTAGCCAGGAATTGGTCGATCTGGTGAAGCGCGGCCACAAAGCCGGATACAACGGCATCCTGATAAGCGATGTGAAGTTCGACAAACTCCAGTTGACCGATGAGGCATACAAGAAAAGGCTGCAGTCGTTTCGGCAGGTGTGCAAGGATGAAGGCGTCAAGCTCGCGGTGCATGTCGGGGCTTACGGGTATGCCGACATGTTCCTGACTCACGACCGCAATCTGGCCGAGGGCATGCCCGTCCGCAACGCAACGTTCATCGTCAGGGACGGCAAGCTGGTGCCGTTCGACGAAACCACGAAATTGGTCAACGGATCCTTCGAGGAGCTTAAAGATGGTCTGCCTGTCGGGTGGACCCTGGATGAGCCCGGCAAAAGCACGACCATCGACGAGGCGCAGAAGACCGACGGGAAGGTTGGCCTTTGCATGAAGGAGGCGAAGGCGGTCGTTCGCGCATCGCAGAAGGTGAAGGTTGAGCCCTGGCACTACTACATCATCTCGGCCAGGTGCAAGACGCAGAACTGGCCGCCCCGGGGGATTCGCCTGCAGGCGGTATCCAGCGGACCGGAAGGAGCACTGAATGATCAAGAAATGCATGCCGAGAAGACGGCCGACTGGAAGATGCTGTGCTCGAATTTCGACAGCCAGGGCGCCACTGAGGCCAATATTCAGTTTGGCAACTGGGACTCCCGTGGCGGGACCGGCTGGTGGGACGAGTGCAAGATCCAACCTGGCGGGTTTATCAATATTATCCGTCGTGATGACCTGCCGTTGACGGTCACGAGTGAGGATGGCAAGACGACCTACGAGGAAGGCAAAGACTTTAGTAAGGTTGAGGACCCCAAATTCATGAATGACCCGAATCCCGGTTACTTCACGTTGCTGCATGAGCAGCCGACGGTAACCATCCCCGCGGGCAGCCGTCTGGTCGAGGGTCAGAAGGTGCTGGCCAGCTACCACTTCGCCAGTGAGTCCGGCAAGGCCGGGCAGATGAATGTGTGCATGGCCGAGCCCAAGGTCTATCCGCTGCTGGAAGAGGTCGTCACCTGGATGAAGAACAATGTGCAGCCGGATATGTACTTCATGGCGTATGACGAAATGCGCCATGCCGGCTGGGATGACTCCTGCACCAAGAGTGGCAAGACGCCGGGGCAACTGCTGGCCGACAGTGTCCGCACGTTTACCCAGATCATCAAGAAAGTCGATCCAGGCAAGCCCATCTCCACCTGGAGCGATATGTTCGATCCGTATCACAACGCATCGCCCACGAAGAAACATTACTACATGGTCAAGGGCGATGGGCCGTGGGCCCGTTCGTGGGAAGGCCTTTCCACCGACGTGATCATCTTCAACTGGTATAACAACAAGCCCAATGACATGAAGTTCTTCGCCGACCGCGGGAATCAGCAGATTCTGTCCGGGTACTACGATGCCGATCCCAAGCGAATCATCGCGTGGCTGGAGATGGGCAAAGATCTGCCGGGCATCATCGGCGTGATGTACACGACCTGGGTCAACGACTATTCCAAACTTGAGGAGTTCTCGCAGGCGGCGTCTTCGGCGTCCAAGCCGTGACATTATCGGCTTGCTTCCAGCAGTTCGTGATAGCGTTTCATCAGGAACTGGTGGCTGAGCACGCCCACGACGCGGTCCGGAGCTTCCGGAAGACTGACCGCCAAAGTGCCGACGTTGGCGTGGGCGAAGACTTCCAGAGCTCTGTCGAGATCGTCGGCGCTGCATAGCAGCGGGATGCCGGCGCGGGCCAATTCGCCTGCGACCAGCAGTGGCAGCGAGTGCGGCTGGAGTACAGCAGCTTCGATGTCCTGACGGCAGAGCATGCCGCCGTAGGCGCCATCTTTGTCAACTACCGCGGCGTCGCGGATTTCGCCGCCCATCATCTCCAGGACACGCGTCATCGGCGTTTCCCGGTCAACGACGCTGGCCGGCTCCATGCCGATCTGCTCAACGCTGATTCGCCGCAGCAGGCCCAGATCTCGCGATGAGCCGGTGCGAATCCCGCGGGAGCGTAGGTGCATGCTGTAGACGGATTCGGGGAAGATGAAGCGGGCGGTTCCGACCGCCAGGATGGTGGCGACCATGGCAGGCAGAATGATGTGGTAGTCGCTGGTCAGTTCCAGGAGGATGAGGATGGCGGCCAGCGGCGCATGCACCACCGCGCCCAGGACCGCGCCCATGCCAATCAGGGCGTAGACGGCCGGGTAGACGCCGCTGAACAGGTGGAGCTTCTGCAGCAGTACACCCAGGGCCGCCCCGGTGGTGGCACCCAGGAACAGCGAGGGCGCGATCACACCGCCTGAGCCACCGCTGGCGAGCGTCAGGCAGGTCGCGATAACCTTGACGATGCAAAGTACCGCCAGCATGCCCAGCAGGGCATGGCCGTCATTGGCCAGGTAGTAAGCGGGCGAGAGCAGTTGCTGGACGACGCCGTAGCCATCGCCGAAGAACGCCGGCATCGGGTAGTTGGCAAAGGCAAAGGGTTTGGGTACGCCCATCAGCCACCAGCCGAAGATCATGACAAACAGCACGCCCAGGACGCCAACGGCCGCTCCACCGATGGCCGGCCGAAGGAGCTTCGGAGTGCGCGAGCGGGAGATGTCCTGCTCCATTTTCAGCATCAGTTTCGTTAGCGAGCTGGCGATGATGCCGCAGGCGATCCCCAGCAGGGCGAAGTTGGGCAATTGGGCCCAGGTGAGCATTCCGCCGGCGCCGAAGGATCCCGTCACATCCGCCGGCATCGCGAAGATGGCGTTGTACGGTTCACCCATGATTCCCTGGAAGATCGCGCGGGTGGTCACGTTTGCCACCACGCTGGCGATCATCAGGGGGGCAAATGCGCGAATGGAGAAATCCTGGAGAATGACCTCGAGTGTGAAGAGTACGCCACCAATGGGCGAGTTGAAGATCGAGCTGATGCCGGCCGCGGTGCCGCAGCCGACCAGGATTGGCATGTGATGGCGCGCAATGCGGAAGATCTGGCCGACTCCGGAGGCGATCGCCGCGCCGACCTGGACGATGGGCCCTTCAGCCCCGGCCGATCCGCCGGTGCCGATGGTGATGCTGGCGGTGATGATCTTCTGGATCGCCACCACCGGACGGATGAAGCCTTGGGTCTTGATGACCGATTCGATGACCTCGGGCACACCATGGCCGCCGGAACCGAAGAAGCGGGCAAAGATGCCGACGCACAGTCCGCCCAAGGCCGGCCAGGCGATGAGCAGCCAGACTCCCGATCCGTACAGGTACGTCATGTGCGGTGTGCCATAGAGCCAGGTGCGGATCAGCACGATCAGCTCATGAAATGCGACCGCGCCTGTGGCAACGATGATGCCAATCAGAACGGCTGGCAGAAGCAGGAATGACTCCTCGGTCATCCCGAACCGCGAGAGCAGCCGAGTTGAGATCACCCGGAATCGGGAACCAGCCTTTGGAAGAATCGCAGTCATTGGCGCTCAGTAACGGCCGCCTTCCGGCCGGGGGCCATAGTGGGGGAGATCCTGACCCAGTTCATACGCGCCCAGGTCGGGTGCCCTGCCCTTGAAGCCGTCGTTCAGGCCTGGCATCACCACGCCGGCGTCGACGGCCTCGGAGGCGGGCGCAATGCGAAGGTCCTGGATCTTTTGTTCCACCTTCAGGTCGGCCGGGATTTTGGCGCGGCTGGCGAAGGCCTTGTCGGCGGTCACCAGGATCGCGTGCCGTTCGGCCGGGCCGTTGTGGCGCACGTCCGCCATGGTCTTGAAATCGACCCTGGACCATTTGAGGAAGATGTTCCACGGTCCCCCGCCGTAGCCGTCATAGTCCATGTCGGTCTGGATGATCTTGCCCAGGTCCATCTGGCAGGCATAGCGACCGGGCGCGCCGATGAACAGGTTGTTGCGGATGATGAAGTTGTCCATTGTGGCGGTGGTCATCACCACCATGGGCACGCCGTTCTTCACCAGCGTGTTGTGATAGATCAGCACGCCCGAGGGACTGTTGTGGATCTTGAAAGGTTCGACCTGAATGTTGTAGACCGCATTGCGGAAGATGTAGACCGGTCCGCCGAAGACGGGCTGAGTGCTGATGCCCTGGAACACGTTGGTGAAGCGATTCTCAAAACAGCGTGTGTTTCGCTCGGAGTAATCCATCTCGCAGCCGTCGTCGGTGCATAGCTCGATCTCGTTATTATGGAAGTCGATGGCTTCGCAGCGCGGCCCCTGGTAGGTGTCGATGCCGTCCCCAAACCCCTTAATGTAGTTGTAGCACACCACGTGGCCGGCTCCGGTTACCTGGATGCCGCGTGCGTTCTCAATGCCCTTGGTGCGCGGCCAGGTACTGGGCCCGGTAATGGTGTTGTCGCTGATCCAGAAATCCTGGAGCTGGTCCTTGAGGTTGCGCACCGCATTGATGCCGTACTCGCACTCGCTGATGGTGCAACGGCGAATGACCAGCCGTGTGGAGTCATGTCCGACGATGCCGTTAGCGGCCTTGCGGACCGCAAGCTTCTCGAACCAGACATCGTGCATGTCTACTACGTCGATAGCCCGCTCAGTCTTTTCGCCCTCGCCTTGGATGATTGCATCGCCGGCGCCGCGGTAGACGATTGGTTTGCCCTTCTCGCCTGAGCGCGTCACCACGAATGGCGGATAGGTGCCGGCGCCGACCAGAAACAGCGTGCCCGGCTGAGCTGCGGCATCAGCGGCTTTCAGGCCTTGGAAAGGATCAGCCTCGGTGCCGGTGCCGCCGCCGTCGCCGGGAATGACGTGCATCACCTTCAGATCATTGGGCGCGATCGGTTCGGCGATGGTTCGCTGCGATAGGATCGTTTGGGCCTTGCCGCCGTCGGGATCGCGCAAGGTCAGCTTCAGTTCGTAGGCGGTGTTGGCATCCAGCATCAGGGCACTGCCGGCGAAGAGCCAGTAGCCGGAGGGGATCGGCAGGCTGGTCTCTTCCTGGCGCTGGGAAGGAGCGCCCTTGTCGTTGGCGCCTTTCTGGACTCGCAAGAGATCGGCGCCTTGCTTCCACCGCCGGGTACCGGCTTTGCGGTATTCCAGAGTCACTTTGGCGTTCTTATTGTTGTCGCCCTTGATGATCCACCAGGCGCCGAGGCTGCGCAGGGTCGGCCGTTCCAGCATCGGTTCCCCGGCCGGCTGGGAGGCGTCGTCGGGAAGGATGGACCTGGCCGCCTCGGCCCGTGACGCTTCCACCACGCTTCTGGCACAGCCGCCCGAGAATGCCATCATGCTTGAACACACCACTGATGCCGCCAGCAGAGTCCATTTTTTCAAGGCCATACTCCTTCAACAAGAACCGGAAGTGCGAGCCGCAGCGCCGACGGCGGTCTCCCGTAGGGCATGATACTGCCCGGCCGGTAGTCATCAAACCGGTGATCATTGGCTTCCCGGGAATAACCGTTACGGCTGCAAATCGAGTAAACTGGTATCCTACGGCGATTCGAGACGCCCATTCGACAACGGAGACGAGATGAAACCATTTCAGCTATACGCCACGATTTGTCTGGCACTGGTATTGACGGCGGTTCCCGCGATTGCGGCCAGCTTGATCCCCAACGGGTCATTTGAAGAGCCCAAGACGGCCGACATGTTTGCGGGCATGGACGCGAAGGTGAGGGAGTTCTACGGCGGCACCAGCCAGTCGCCTTTTGCGGGCTGGGCTTTCGGTGGCAAGTGGGACAAGGGCGACTACTCCGTGGCCGTGTCTAACGATGCGCACAGCGGCAAACAATCCTGCCAGATCACCTGTGTGAAAAAAGGCCGGGGCGGCATTGCGTGCTCGCCGGTGAAGGCAAAGCCCGGCGAGGGCATCATGGTGTCGTTCTGGATGAAAGCCCAGGATGCCACGGGCGGGCGCATCTTCCTCAACTTTGAAGGTTCTCCCGGCGACGGCTGGACGAGCAAGGATCTCAAGACCGGCACGTTCGACTGGACCCGCTTCTCGCACCGGGCGGTTGTGCCAGAGGCCAAGAGCGGCGGCGAGCAAACCATTGTTGTCTTTGTCTACAGTACCGGCGCAGGTTCCGTGTGGATCGACGACTTTACTGTTGAGACTGGCGATGCGGCTGCGGCGGGCGCGGGCGCGGATGAGCCGACGGCTGGTCGGCGCAAGCCCAAGCCCATTGCCGAGCCGCAAGGTTCCATCGGTTACCGGGTCAATGTCGTTTCGCCACTGGAGAAGGTCTTCCAGGGCGATGAGTTCGCATCGACGGTCAGCAGCGAGAAGATCAGCATCGCGGCGGCTCGCAATGAGTATGAGTCCGCCCAGGTGGTTATCGAGGCGCCGTGGCGGCTGGTGACCATCAAAGAGATCAAGGGAACAGATCTGGTCGGGCCGGGCGGGGCAATCATCCCGGCATCGGCCATAAAGTGGGATCGAGTCGACTATATCGAGACGACGGTAACGCCGCCGTACTTTACTGATCGCGGCTTGGGGTGGTATCCCGATCCGCTGCTGCCGGCCGGTGAGTTCACGGTCGAACACCTGTCTCGCGCTGCGGTGTGGGTGACGGTGAAAACGCCCAAGGATTGTGCGGCCGGCTTGTACTCGGGGACGCTGACCATCGCGCCGCAGGGCCAAAGGGCCGCGACTATCCCGCTGAACCTGAAGGTCTGGGACTTTGGTCTGACGGACCAGACGCACCTGAAGACGCTGACTTGGCTGGGCGGGGGTGTCATCCGCCAATTCTATGGCAATCCATGGACGCCCGAAGGTGACAGGAAGCAGGTAGAGGCGCTGCGAGCATATGAAGATATGCTTCTGGAGCATCGCCTTGGTCCTGGGGGCGAAGTCGCCGCGTACCCCAAGAAGACCAAGGATGGTTATGACTTCACTGAGACCGATGCGGCACTGCAGCGTCTGATCGGCAAGGGCATGAACTGCTTTTTCATAGGCACGGCCCCCAACCTGGGTCGTGAGAAGAAGACAGAGTATACGCCCGAATTCGTGAAGCAATTCAGTGAACAGATCAAGGCGTATGGCGATCACCTCCGCGAGAAGGGCTGGGCCGACAAGGCGTATGTCTATGTTTACGATGAGGCGCCCAAGTCTGCTTGGCCCGAGGTCAAGAAGATCGACAGGGCCATCAAGGCTGTCGCCCCAGAGGCGCGGATCCTGCAGTGCCTGAACGAGCCGGAGGGCGTGAAAGACCTGACCGGCTTCGCCGATGTGTTCGACGTGTACGTCACGCAGTATCACAAAGCCGGCGTGGCGGCCTCGCAGCAGAAGGGCGCGGAAGTCTGGCTGGCGTTGTGTTGTTATCCGATGGATCATCCCAATCTCTTCATCGAGTATCCGCTGCTGGATGCGCGGGCTACGTTCTGGATTTGCTGGAAGTACAAGGTGAACGGTTTTGAGTACTGGTCGCCCAATTCCTGGGGAAGCAACTGGCAGGCGAAGGGCGACAAGTGGCCTAAGGCGCCCTGGGTCGCCAACGCGTTTGGTCGCTACAACGGTGACGGGTATCTCGTGTATCCCGGCGCCGATGGGAAACCGTATTCGTCCATCCGCTTCGAGGCGATGCGCGACGGGCTGGAGGATTACGAGTATCTGTGGACACTGAATGACCTTTTGACCAAAGCGCAGGCGGCCGGGAAGTCCGGGCCTGCCTTGGAAGAGGCCCGCAGAATCCTGACGCTCGATGATTTGGTCAAAGACACGGGCGCCTATGACACCGATCCGGGCAAATACGTTGCGTACAGGGCCAGGATGGCCGATACCATCGTCGCGTTAGATGCCCTCGTGAGGAAGTAGCTTCATCGTTCCGCGACATTCCAACGTGCTTTGTAGAGCATCTCGTAAGGCAGGGGCAGTTCCGTCCCGTCAGTCCACTGCAACTTGTTGGCGTGGACCTTGCCCTTGGTGGCTTGGGTGAACATGACTTGGCCGGTGACGGGGTGGCGGTTGACGCTCTTGAGGTCGGATTGGTCGGCCAGACCAGGCAGTGGGGAAAAGGTTTGGCTGTCGCAGTCGAAGAGGTAAGCCCCGCGGCCGACGGTGACCGACAGATGGCGTTGGTCGTAGCGAAGCAGGTCATGGCCGCCGGGATTGGGCAACTTGTGGCGGGAAAGGACCTCTGCCGCTGGCTCTGGCCCGTCCGTGACCCGCAACACGAGCAGTTCGTTATTGTTCAAGGCAAAGAGGCGATCGCGGCCGGGATCGTGGACAACGCCATGGCCCCATGGAAATGGCATTGACCAGACCGGCTGGGCATCGAGCATGGGTCTGGCCGGATCGTTGAGGCGATAGAGCCGCAGTTCTCCCGCCCTGTTCGACAGCGCTGCGGCCAGAAGATTTTTTCCGATCAGTTCGGCGCTGTGAGCGCCGCTGCATTTGGCGTAGAAGAGGCACTTCTTGTCAGCGCGGTTCACCAGAGCCACCGCGCCGTTCCATGAACTGCACACCAGTAGCGCCGATCCATCGAGCACCGGTTTGGATTCATCGTACCCGTTGAATAGCGATCGGTCTTCGGCGGGGATTTGCGGCGAATGGGCCGCCTGCCACGACCAGACGACGGCGGCGGGATCTTTCCGAGCCTGATTCAGATCGACAAGCAGGATGCCTTTTTCCTCAACGCTGAGAAAGACTTGCGCGGATTGCTCCCCGCGCGCATCGGCGGCAGCAGCGAGCATGAATGACAGGACCAGAACCAATGTTGCAGCAAATGGAATCATGGCATCTCTCACATCAACCTGGTTGCAGAAAAGGGGCCACTGGTCATTGTTTGTCTTGCTTCTTCCTCGGCCGCCCCCGATCACGCAGGCTCGACTCCAGCCCCATGCGTCGGGCGGCCTGGTCCGTCCAGGCCGCTGAACCAAAGGGACGTCCACGCAGAATATGCAGCCGCAGCCGGTTCAGTTCCGCCTCCGCGATCCCCCGGTTCACCTGTGCCGTCCAGTCGCCGGGGCGAGGCACCGGCCAGGGAGTCAGTTGCACCTGCTGTTCCGCCTGGCGTTCGCCTGTATACAGGCTGCCGTAGCGCCAGGCTTGGGCCTGCTCCACGCGCTTCGCCCGTCGGGCGTTGCCTTCGACGTAGGAGAGCACTCGGTACAACGGTGGGCCCTGCTGCACGGGGAAGCTCTTGAACCGGCCCTGGTAGAGATGCCCTTCGCCGACATTGTCGCGATGCTCGCGCCAGCGGCGGACGTGCGTGGAGCAGACCCACCCGATGAATGCCGAGAGGTCGTCCGCTTTGGCCGGCCAGAGCACGAGGTGCCAGTGATTGGGCATCAGGCAGTAGGCGAGAATGCGCATCCCGGTGCGTTGCCGGCCTTCCTCCAGCAGTTTGAGAAAGGCCAGATAGTCGCCGGCCTTGGTGAAGATCCGCATGCGGCAATTGCCGCGGTTGATCGCGTGGTAGATCTCGCCGCCGTAGGCTTGTCGTGGTCGTCGCGCCATCGTGGCAGCCTATCCGAATCATCTGAAATGTCCAGTGGCCCCTTTTCTGGCTACCATGCCACTCCAATCTTCCGCCGCAAGACTCATGAATCCAGGTCTTTCACACATTAAACCCCGTACCCCTACACGCTGAGGGCCGGAAAGCATTACAATTCACCATAATGGCAACGCTCTCCTACAAGACGGCCGGTGAATCCCATGGGCGCACGCTGCTGGCTCTGGTTGAAGGCCTGCCGGCCGGCGTGACGATCGACAAACCATTGATTGATGCGGAGTTGAAGCGGCGTCAGGGCGGATATGGTCGCGGCGGCCGCCAGCGCATCGAGTCCGATCAAGTGGACATCCTCACTGGAGTCCGACGCGGACAATCGACGGGCGCGCCCGTGGCGCTGCAGGTGGTCAACAAGGACAGCCGCCTTGATGAAACGCCGGCCGTCTACCGGCCGCGGCCGGGCCATGCCGACCTCGCCGGAAGCCTGAAATGGCTCACCACCGACTGCCGCGAAACGCTGGAACGCGCCAGCGCCCGAGAGACCGCAGCGCGAGTGGCAGCCGGCGGCTTGGCGCGGTGCCTCCTTGCTGCATTTGGAATTCGCGTTCTGGGGTTCGTCACCGCCATCGGGTCGGCCAAAGCACAGAACATCGATCTGACGAACATCGATAAGCTCCTCGCCGATCGCGATGCTTCGGATGTGTATTGCCCGGACCCAGCCGCGTCCGAAGCCATGCGCGCGATCATTCGCCAGGCAAAGATCGATGGGGATACCGTCGGCGGGCTATGCGAGGTCCATGTATTCGGTTGCCCGCCGGGCCTGGGCACCTGCGTGCAGTGGGACGATCGGCTCGATTCGCGCCTGGCGTGCGCTGTCATGGGCATCCAGGCATTCAAGAGTGTCGAGATCGGTCTTGGCAAAGAGGTAGCGTTCCGGCCCGGCTCAAAGGTGCATGACCCGATCGCGTACGACCCGACATTGAAGGCAACGCCCTCGCTGGGATTTGTGCGCGAGAGCAACAACGCCGGAGGCATCGAAGGAGGAATGACCAATGGGCAACCGGTGGTCGTGCGCGGGGCGATGAAACCCATCGCAACACTCCTGCAGCCGCTTCAGAGCGTCGATCTGAATACGAAGGCGCCCGATAAAGCCACCTATGAGCGATCAGATGTCTGTGCCGTGTCGGCCGCCAGTGTCGTCATGGAAGCCGTGGTGGCCTTCGAGATGGCGCGAGCGATGGTCGAGAAGTTCGGCGGGGATTCGCTGACCGAGATGCGGGCGAATTACAGCAGTTACCTGGACCTCTGCCGCAAGTTGCCCTTTGAGGTTCCTCGCTTGTAGTGACGGCGCAAGCCGGCGCTTCACTGTGACTGATGCAGCACCGGCTTGCGCCGTCACTACGAACAAGCGCCTAGCGCAGCTTGCGCTGCAGCTTCGCGCCGTGAGTCTTCAGCCAATCCGCCAGAAGGTTGATCGGCTTCTTGAGCGAGTTGCCCATGTCGGTGCACTCGTACTCCACGCGGACCGGAACCTCGGGGTAGATCCGGCGGGTGATCAGATCGGTCGTCTCTAGCAGGCGCAGGGTCTTGGTTAGCTCGGTCGGTGTAACCTCCCCTACCACCCGGCGAAGCTGACCGAAACGCATGGGGGCATCCGCGTGGTGCAGATGATAGAGGACGGGTAAGACCCACCGGCCGGCCAGCAGGTGGAACAGGCCGGCCACTTCACAGGGGTTCTCACCGACCTGCGCCAGAGCCTTGGGCATTCTCATGGTATTGGTTTGCATACTAGCTCCGTAATCCCGGCCTGGTCGTTTTTCACAACCGCCACTCCCTATGCTATGCACAGAGGTGAAACATGACGACCGTTAGAAAAGCTGGTGAACGGGGAAAGACAATGATGGGCTGGCTGCAGAGCTGGCATACGTTTTCATTCGGCAACTACTACGACTCGAAGCAGATGGGATTCCGCTCGCTGCGGGTGATCAACGATGACATCTTCGGCCCCGGCGGCGGGTTCCCGACTCATCCACACGAGGACATGGAGATCATTACCGTTGTACTCGATGGTGCGTTGCGCCATGGCGACAGCCTGGGTCATCAGCAGGCGCTGACCACCGACGAGGTGCAACGCATGAGTGCGGGTACCGGTATCCGCCACAGCGAGTTCAACGCCTCGAAGGCCGAGCCTGTTCATCTGCTGCAGATCTGGATCGAACCGGATGAAATGGGCGTGAAGCCGGCCTATGACCAGAAGGTGTTCGCCGCCAAGGACCGCATCGGCAAACTCGTCCGCGTAGCCGGCCGCGATGGCACGCAAAAAGATGGCGCACTGCAAATCCATCAGGATGCCGACCTCTACCTGAGCGTACTCAAGCCGGGAACCGAGTTGCGCCACGCACTTCGGAAGGGACGCGCCGCCTGGGTCCATATCGCCACCGGCGAGGCGACCATCAACGGGCAGGAACTGCAGGCTGGCGATGCCATAGCGATCGAAGGAGAACCCGAGATAACAGTTGCCGGCGACACCGGACAGGTGCTGGTATTTGATCTGGCCTGACGACCGTGTGGCGCGAGCCAACAAGACTGGACTTCGCGGCAATCCTCGGCCAGAACGTTTGGGAGGACTATTGCAAGCTCTGTGACGCTACCATCGAGCAGTTGCGCCGCTCTCAAATCATCGCCGATCAGCCCCGCGATACAATCATCGCGGGCATGGGGAAGGATCGACTCCAGATGTGACACTGGCCATTGGCCATCTCCCGACTCGGCAGCATATTCACGCCGGGATCTTTCTTCGGCGATTCTGTCGTGCCAGGTGCAGCCGATAGCGGCCCTCCAACCCCATCCATAGTTCGGCGGAAGTGCCAAACACTTCGCCCAAGCTCAGCGCCGTCTCGGCGGTAATCTGACGCCGGCCGCGGATGATCTCATTAACCGCCTGCGTTGGCCGCCCCATCCGCCGAGCGAACAGCCGCTGTGTCCAGCCTCGTGCCTGCAGTTCTACGCGAATGGTCTCCCCGGGAGGCAAAACCGCGGCGGGAACAATTGTTTCGTGTGTCTTCATTCCAAATCCTATTTGTGATGATCAACGATCTCAATGATTAGCATGATCCGGCCATCGGGCTCCAATAGTGAGCTGACGATTAACCTCCACTGAGTATTAAGACGCAGTGAATGCTGCCCCGACCGATCACCTTTGAGCTTCTCGTAGCGCAAGCCCTTGAAGGCATACAGATCCCTTTCATTCACAGCTTCGGCGATAATAGCCATCACTCGAAAAAAGCCGGTTACAGCTTCTGGCGGATATCTGCCAACACCCGTTTCGTAAAGAATACGCAGTCTGCTCGATGCGAAACGGAATCTCATATCGGTCTATTATACACGCGTTCACGGATACTGTGAATGCGAATGATCCTCTCAAAGCATTTTCCAGGAGTCATGGGCTTCTGGGCAGGTATCCGCGCCGACTCTTTCTTTCCCTCGCTCATCGCATCTCCCACTATTCCCATCGCCTTGTATACAAGCTGCTCCGCCCGCCGCGCCGTCTGCTCGTGCAGTTCCTGCGTGATCCGCGCATACACCGCGATGAACTGTGGATGGTTGTACCGCCACCGGTACACCGTCCGCTTGCTTACCCCCACGCGCCTGGCCACCTCCGACATGCAAAACCCCTTAAGCAGCAGATCGATCGCCGTCGCCTGACGCTTTGCAACCTGGTCACTATCCTTTACGAAGTGACATTCCTGCTCTAAGTGCCTGTCCGACACTGACTTGCCCGATGTCACTCCTCGACAAAATGACCTGGAGCCCCAAACCGAGGAATCCCCCTGGGTGGCGCACCGTCAAACACCAACATCTCGAAGATTGGTGACTCGTAATCCTGAACTCGCTAGCATAGCCCCCAGGAGCACGAGACAGCAGCGCGTCCCTCAGAACGAAACCCGGCATGAGCGATCAGCCCCAACCCGACAGGAATAAGGAGCCACCCATCCGCGTAAACATGCTCGAGTATGAGCACGTGGATGAGATGGCGGTTCAAAGGAAGCAAAGGAGAAGACAATTCGCGGCGGGAATGGCCGCCCCTTATGCTCTGGCACTTCCGGTGATCGTGGTTGCCAATGCACTTCAGGATCTGCCGGCCGGGCTGGTGACGATGTATGCCATTGTTCTGATCGCAACCGTTGTAAATGTGCACCTGTGGACGAGTTGGAAAAACTTCCTTCCCGGCGTACTGACCGGATTTCTTGTTGGGCCGCTGGTTTTCGCGTTCTCATGCGCAATTGTGATGGGCGCGTATGAGACTGGTGTTCTTAGATGAGGCGCAAGAACCTGGTATGAGCAGGCAGCACCCGATTCATCCCGATGACGACCGCGGCGAATATGAACTCGATTCAGAATCGAGGCAGGGCTCCAAGCGACGTCCGCCCGTCCATGTCCACGTCTATCCACTCGAGTACGAACGCAGGACGTTGCCAACGCGAAAGGGAATAGCGTATTGGCAGATCTCTCCTGCTGTGCACTTCATCCTTGGATTGCTCAGCGTGTTTGCCTGCCTGCCGCTATTCACGAACTACTACTTCATCAGTTTCGCGTGGCTGCTTGTGCTCGGCATCAACGCCATCGTCAGATTCTCACGTGATGATGCCGATTGGTCAGGTTTCTTCCCGGGGGTCATATGCGGAGTGCTGATACTGCCAATTGCCGGGTTTATCCTCTGTGCAGTCAGCATCGGATAAGGTGAATGTCATCAGCGTGTGGATGGGCCTTTCTATTGTCTCTTTCCCCGAGCACACTATGGTACGACTTGTGGCAAATGATTCGCGAAGCCATTTCGGGTTGACTGTTCTGCTCATCGTGCTCGGAGCCATTCTCTCGATCTACTGGTACATTCATGTGGCCGTAGCACTATCGCAACAGTCACCGCTTACTTACAGGGAATCGCCTCGCACTGAGCAGTGGGCGGTCGTGATCAGCTTCTTCGGCATCAAGACCATCTACACGATCCTGACGGCGATCATCATCTTCGCCTTGCGTCACCGACGGGAAGGCGACCTGGTCGCCTTGCGCTGGTCGATGATCAGCTTCTTCATCGGTGAGGCGTTCTGCTTCGTTAACGTGATGGCCTTCCATGACAACTCCGTGCCCATGGAGCACCTGCACAGCCTTGGCATGGTGCTCTCGATCGCCTTCGGGATCTACGCGCTGCTGGAAGGCGTCGATGCTCGCATCATCCACTACAGCGACGTTGGACGATGCGCATTTGCGAGCATGTGCGATCGTTGTGCCAAGCACGTGGATGTGCTCTGCGGCCTGCGTCGCTCGTTCATCCTCATGCTGCCACTGCTGGCTCTGGCCGCAGCGATGCCCCTGTACTCCTCTTTTCGCGACACCGCGTATACCACCCATGTGCTGGGCGCGAACCATATCTACCGACACTCGATCGTCCACCAGGTATATGAGCTGCGGTATCTGCCGGCCGCTGCCATCGCCCTTTTTGCCGCGTGCCTGCTTATGGTCAGCCTCGTGGAGCGGAGGTCGATGCCGGTCTCCAAGATCCTGCTGGCGGCCGCAAGTGGCGCGATGACATTCTCGTTCTTCCGCCTGATGCTTGTCGCATCATACATCGACAATCAGGTCTGGTTTGCTGTCTGGGAGGAAACGCTCGAACTGTTGACCATCCTCGCCATCGGCGGAGTTCTATACCTCTTCCGCGCACGGCTGCTCGCGCCCGATACGCCCAAAGGAGCCAATGATGCCGCTGGCAGTCTTTCATGCACCTGATGCTCCTTTGGTTGGGCGGTCGGTTGCGATCGTCGGCTACGCAGCGGCGGCCGCGCTGTTTGTTGTCCTGCGGCAACGCCGGTTCAAAATGGCCGGAACGAAACTTACGCTCCACCAGATCACGGCGATGGCGATCGGCACACTCATCGGATCTCTCGCCGGGGCGGCCGTCGTCGGGTGGATGGAGTCCGTCAAGAGCCTATGGCAACTTGTAACCGATGGGCCATTGCCACCGGCCAGCCAGATTGGGCTGGGCGCTCTACTGGGTGGATGGTTCGGGCTGGAGATCGCGAAGCGCATCCAGCAGACGACACAACCAAGCGGCGACGTCTTCGTGTTTCCAATGCTGCTGGGGATGGCCGCCGGGCGATTGGGATCCATGTTCAGCCCTGCCAGGGGCCTGCGTGCTGGATTGCCAACCGCCCTGCCCTGGGGTGTGGATTTCGGCGACGCAGTTACCCGGCATCCCACGCAGATCTACGAGATCGCATTCGTGGCCCTGCTGGCGATCGTCTTCCTCTGGCGGCTCAGGAGTCATCGGCAGCGCGGGTGCATGTTCAGCCAGTTCGCGTTTGCGTATCTCGCGTTTGCTTTCCTGATCGAGTTTGTCCGGCCGCGATATGTGCTGGGCGGCGTACCGTTGAGCCTATTGCAGTTTGCCGCCATTGCCGGAATGGGTCACGCCCTCGTGCACTGGCGAGATGAGTGCTGTGCCTTGCCCCCAGCGGTGGTTCCTCCCATCACCAAGGCTGCCTCAACGCAGCCTGAGTTCGTCGAGCTCACCAGCAGCCTCTGCCCCACCTGCCTGGCGAAGATCGAGGCCAAGATCCTGATCGAGCGCAACCAGGTCTTCATGCAGAAGTTCTGCCCCGACCACGGCATGCAGCGCGTGTTGATTGCGGATGATGCCGTCTACTGGCGACAAGCGAGGTCGCTGTACAAGCCGCCCACATCGCCATTGCGCCGCAACACGCAAATGTCGCGCGGCTGCCCGCACGACTGTGGGCTCTGCCCGGACCACGAGCAGCACAGTTGTCTGGCCATCGTGGAGATCACCGACCAATGCGATCTCGGGTGTGCGATCTGCTATGCCCGTTCAACCCCGGCCGGCTCGCACCGCTCGCTGGCACAGATCGAGTCGATGCTCGACTCGGTGGTTGCCAACGAAGGCCGCGTGAATGTGGTGCAGATCAGCGGCGGCGAACCTGCGCTCCACCCTGATCTCTTCGCGGTGCTGGACGCCGTCCGCGCTCGCCCAATCCGCCACATCATGCTCAACACCAACGGCAAGCGCATCGCCGAAGATGCAGAGTTTGTGAAGCGCCTGTCCAGTTATATGCCCGGTTTCGAGGTATATCTGCAATTCGACTCCCTGCGCCCGGACAGCCTTCGTCAGATGCGTGGCACGGACCTCTCTGATATTCGCAGCCGCGCCGTCGAAGCACTTGAGAAGCACAATATCTCCACAACACTCGTCGTCACTCTCAAGAAGGGCATCAACGACAGCGAGATCGGTGAGATTCTCGATTTCGCAACTGGCCACCGCTGTATCCGTGGCGTTACCTTCCAGCCCGTTCAGTCGGCCGGTCGGCTTGGTGGATTTGATCCCGCTACCGACCGACTGACTCTCTCCGAGGTCCGCACCGCGATCCTGAAGCAACACAAGCTCTTCTCGCCCACAGATCTGCTTCCCGTCCCCTGCCACACGGATGCCCTGGCCATGGCCTACGCCATTCGCCTCGCCGGCCGGCTTGTGCCGCTCTCAAAAATCACCGACACTCGGGCACTGCTCAACATGGGCGGCAACACCATCTGCTATGAGCAGGATCCCGCGCTCCGCGAGCACGTGATGCGCCTCTTCTCCGCATCGGCCTCTCCCATTTCAGCAGCCGACTCCCTCAACGGCATCTGCTGTCTGCCGGACGTGCCCAAAGGTTCCATCACCTACGACAATGTCTTCCGCATCATCATCATGCAATTCATGGATGCATGGAACATGGATCTCCGTTCGCTGAAGCGCTCATGCATCCACATCGTCCATCCGGATGGCCGCCTGATACCGTTTGAAACGTATAACCTGCTGTATCGTTGAGAGGGCGCCGACCACGACGGATGGGGCCATGTCCTGCGGACCAACGGCTCCGCTATCGTAAGAAGCATCCTCAAGAGGCTATGCTACTTATGCGCGCCCGGAGCCGAGATCTCGTAGCTGAAAGCAACTTCGCCGTCGGGGTGCTGCACGGTGGCATCGTTGGGCAGGTAGGAGCGGAGATATTCCACGCGGACGAATTGAGGCGAGACAGTCACTCTGACGCGGCCCGCGCCAGGCAGGATGTCGCCGGAGCGGTAGGACTCTTTGTTGTAGAAGCTGTAGTTGGTATCGGCCGGGACGGGAAGCGTCTGGTAGACGACGCCGTCGAGCTGTTGATGGGCAAAGATGTGGTCGTGGCCCTGGAAGAAGATGCTCACGCCGGTTCTTGCCATGAGCTGATGAATGGGCAGGTCCCAGCCGGGACGTTTGGTCGGGAATTCGTTAACTCCCCTCCTGTTATTTCCACCCCATTCGTACAGGCCGGCTTCTTCGATGCCGCCGCGGCCGGTGCCCATGACGTGGTGGGCGAAGACAAACTTGTAGCGAGCTTTACTCGTCTGGAGTGTCTTCTTCAGCCATTGATACTGGTCATCGCCGAGAGTGACGTTCCAGAGATCGCGAGATCCTTTGGGATCGCCGCTCAGGGTGTTGTCCACCGGCTGGCTTGAGTGCCAGTACGGGTCAATGACGACAAAGAGAGCATCGCCCCATGTCCAAGTATAAAAGTCGCGGAGCAGGCCGATTTGCTCAACGGGTTTGGCGTCGCCGGTATAGAACGCATCGGGCGCGGGCTGGGGGAAGTAGAGATTGCGGGCGTTCTGGGCCCAGACGGCAACGTTGTTTGGCGTGCCATCGAGGTTATAGGCGGCCGCCTGTTCGTGATTGCCGTTGACCAGGAACAGCGGTGATGACTGGCCGACCAATGCCAGGAATGGACGTTGAAGGGTATATCTCCCGGTAACGGTCTGCGCGTTGATGCTGCGGAGGGTATCAACACTGAAGTCGTCACCAATAAGCATGTAGAAGTCGGGATGGTCCGCCGCGGCAGCGCGCAGGGTCTGGACATATAGGGCGGAGTCAAACATCTGGGGGCGCTCGGGGTGAGAGTCGCCCTGGATCTCGAACACAAACGGGCTGCCCGGGGCACGCTGGGTGTGGAACGAGCGTTCTTCGCCAGAACGGAAAGCCTGCTCGGACGGTTTGCGGTAGCGGAGTTGATAGAAGCACTGCTTGTCAGGGGGAAGCTTGCCAAGCCAAACATCAGCGGGCTCTCCGGCAGAGAGAGTCATGGCGGGAGTCTTCTGCGGGTAGTTGCCCGAGGCAAGACCGTAGTCGATATACGCTTCGAGTCTTTCGGCAGCGCAGATGCTGATGGTCATGGAAGAATCGGTTGGACGGCCGAGGATGCAGGAGAGGGACTTGAGGGCGGCCGCCTCGGCGGGAACGGATGGGTCTGGATTGTCGCGGCGGGGCGGACGATTGCGCCGGTCGGCACGTGCGGGTGGGGGTGGAGGCGCTGGAGCCGTGGTAAGCGGTGAGATGGTATCGCCGATAGTGTAGGAGTAGGCAACCTGGCGGTTGCTGTCGCCGGTTCGCTCATCCCGCGGCAGGCGGGCGCGAACGTAGTCTGCGGTGATCCTTTGCGGAGTAACCGTAATGCGCATATGACCTGAGCTGGTAAGGATGACGCCGCTGCGGTAGCCGTACTCGGAAGCGGAATCCTGTCGGCGTGAGACAGCACCGGGCTGGGGAACTTCCTGGTAGATGACGCCATCGAGTTCCTGGCGGGCGAAGAGATGGTCGTGGCCGTGGAAGACGGCGGATACCTGGTTGCGGACGAGAAGTTGGTGGATGGGCATGTCCCAACCATCCTTGGCCGGGCGATGGTCCTTAAAGCCATCGGTGCCATCGGCGTTCTTGCCACCCCACTCGCCGAAGGAGGCAGCTTCGATGCCGCCACGGCCCTGCTCGTCGAGGCCGCCGATGAGCTGGTGGATGAAGATGAACTTGTAGCGGGCCTTGCTGGATTCGAGCGTCTTTTTCAGCCAAGCGTGTTGGACGGAGCCAAGTGAGAGCCCCCAACGGTCGTCAGCGCGGCGAGCGGAAGAGGACCAGTAGGGATCAAGGACGACGAAGAGCGCATCGCCCCATTCCCATGCGTAGTAGTCCTGGAGGTGAGCGGTCTGGGACTGGGTCTTTGTGTTGCCGGTGTAGAAGCTATCGGGGATGGGGTTGGGGAAGTAGCGAGTGCGCGTGGTGTTGGCCCAAACGGCCACGCTTTCACCGCCAACATCGAGGCGCCCCCCGCCGCGTGCCAGTTTGGCTTCTTCGCCATCGTGATTGCCAACAACAAGGAACAGGGGTGCGGACCGGCAAAGCTGGCCGAAGTAAAAGCGCTGGGCGAGGTACTGCCCGGCGGCATTCTGGCGGCTTTCGTGCTTCTCGGTCATGAAGGTGTCACCGAGATCAATGTGGAAGTCGGGGGAATCGGCCAGGGCGTTGGCAAGCGTGCGCTGATAGAGAGATAGGTCGGTGTTCTGGTCGAGATGGGAATCGGCGGTAATGGTAAACGTGAAGCTGCTGCCGTGCGGCCGCTGGGTGTGAAAGGAGCCTTCGGCGAGGGCCCGGTCGGTGGAAGTGTCGTTGAGGCGGTAGTAGTAGAGCGTGTCGGGCTTGAGCTTGTCGAGGACGACTTCACGGACCTGGTCTTTGCGGCATTGCAGGGCCTCGGTGCGGTTGGAGGGCTGGTCGGACTTGGTGCCATACGCGACGGTGGCAGTGATGTCGCTGTCGCATCGAAGGATGCTGAGGACGACAGAGGTGTCGGCCGGCCGGCCCAGAATGACATCTGTTGGATGCGGAGGCACGGACACGGCGGGTTGGTGCGGCTGGGACGATCCTTGAGCCATCGCCGCCATGGGCAACAGCGCACTCAGTAGAATCGACACACACGCGGCCGGAACCAGATGTCGCGCTACAGAAGCCATGAACAGACTCCTTTAGTTCCCATCACCAGGCGGCGGCGGATCCGCTTCCCGGACAACGTTACCACCAGGCTCGGGAAACCGCGTATAGACCACGTGAAGCTCAGCAGTGTCGAGGATCAGGCCCTCCGTGGCCGCCAGCAGCACATCACGATTCACCTGCGCTGGCTCGACCGTGATCCTGGGCGGGGCCGACAAGGCATAGAGCGTGTAAGTATATGTCTTTGGCCCCGGACCTTTTGAGTGTGGCGGCGCATATTCGGTCCGGCCGTTAACGCTATTGTTGCCCAACGTGCCAATGCCTTTGACATTCTTTGGCAGGCCCTTCAGGTCGGCCGGAATGTTGTAGAGCAGCCAGTACCATTTGACTTGGTCCGGCGCCACATGGTGCATGATGAGCGCGAAACTCTTCGTTCCCTTCGGCGCGCCGCTCCATTCCAGTGGGAGTGTGCTGCTGGTGCCATCGCCGGTGTAATCCTTTGGCAACGGTCCACCGTCGGCCACCTCAGGGCTGCGCAACACCATCGTGCCGCTGCCAACCCGGGCTATCTGCCCAGTCCGGCCCTGCATAAGCAGGACAACGCCGCCGCCTACCGCGAGGACGATCGCCAGGAGTGCCCACATCGGCCAGCGGCAACAAACCCTGGGTGAGCCAGGTCCAACGGACTTGGAAGTTGGTTTCATCACATCTGGCTCCGTTGAACCTGAAGCTCACTGCCGTTGCACGGATGGTCAAAGCAATAGCCGTGGAACTGCGGTTGCCATCTTCTGGCGCGGGGATTTGGCTATTGCCTACTGCTGCTTGTCGCCGCCTGCATCGCCTTCAACTGGCGGGCGCTGACGCGCTGCTCGCCCCTGCCCCTGTCCACCAGGTCCTCTGCGTTCCGGCTCGGGAAGTTCCTTCTGCTTGATGATCTCCAGAGTGGTGATGTCCAACTGAAACACCGTATTTCCGCGAACGATGAACAGGTACTTCTCCGTCGCCGTCACGGCCGTGCCCTCTGACGGGCCGCCGCGCATGCCCATAGGTGGGCCGCCACCTTGCATCATGCCCTGGCCGCCGCCCGCCCCCGGTCCACCCGCGCCCCCTCCACCACCTCCACCTCCTGGACCTCTCCCGGCTCCTTGCTGAGCGAGCGCCATCGTAGCGGCGATACCCAGGACCAATAACGTGCAAAGCAGTAATCTCGTTCCCTTCATGGTACTTCTCCTGTTCCTAAGGACTTCATCTGGCTGTAGACGGCCCACATCGGACCGTGCATAAAGAAACACTATTTCACGATTGAGTTACCCAAATCGCCGCAGGTGACATCGATATCGAGCCGCTCACTGCACTCCAAACAAGGAGTCTGTTTTCGCGATCTCCGGCATATCGATCGGATCGGAATAAAGGAACGGGCCCGTGGGTTCGGATGGATCGACTTTGCGCATGCTGGCAAGCGTCTGTTTCTGTTGCGCGGTCAGCGTCTTGCCGACATTGCCAAACGCCGTGGCGTAGAGATACGCCATCTCACCATCCAATTCGCCATATCGCCGTGACAGAGACAGCACCTTTGCCTGGTCGGCGGACTCACCTTTCTGGAATCGCCGCAACTCGGTAGCGATTTCCCGGCGGGTTTTGACGATCTCCGTGAGGTCCTTGCGCTGCAGGTCGATCAGGCTGGTGATCTGCTTCCGCTGCGCATCGGTGAGGGTGGCCAGGAATGCTTCGCCGCTATTGCCGGTGAGCGCTGTGCTGATCGAGTAGTTTTGTTTGCCCATGGCTGGCGCGGTCTTCATGCCAAAACCGCCGAAGTACATCCCATGCCGCTCGGGACAGAAATAGATGTCGGCCTCCAGCGATCCGGCATACCAGGCGAACATCTCGCTGGCATAGGTCATCACCGCGACGTCGACCTCATGCGACATGCTGCGCCGATCCAGTTGCTCCGGCACATCCGGCCAGGTACGTGAATCACCGAACTTCAGTTTCGCCAGCGCGGCTTTCTGCTGGTCACTCAGGCCGCGGATGATGCCGCCCATGACCTTCGCCCGCTGGATTCCAAGCCGGCCATCCAGTTCGTACAGGTCGGCCGAGTATTTCATCACTGCATCCCGGTTCAGCCCCTTGCTGCCGGCGGGAATGTCGCCCTCCAGATTGCGACGGAACGCCTTAATCAGCGGAAAGCGCATCTCGGCAAAACGTTCGATATCGTGTCCCTGCGCCTGACCCAGGGCCAGCAGTTGCGCCTTCTGGCTATCGTCGAGGATGGCAAGCATGTTGTTGGCGATCTGCGTCAGGAAGGAGGTGTTGTGCCCACCCTCCTTGGCGTCGATGTCGCGCATGTACTGGAACCCGAAGTAATCGCAAACTTTTCCCGGCGGCAGGAATGTATCCATGCCGAAGTCACCCGTAAGGAATGCCAGGCCATCGAAGGCGATCGTGTTGAGTTGCGCTTTGTCGGATGTGGCTTGCTCGATCGAATACCGTTTGGCGTTGTCCTGTGGCCGTCGTTCCCGCGGCGGGCGGTCCTGCGGAGCGCCGCCTTGTGGTGGCCTGTCTTGCGCCATCGCCGTCATCGTGGAAAGACCCGCCAACAATGTCATGACCGTCGCAATTCGCCTCATGCATCATCTCCTGTAGGTGTTCTGACTATACGGACGCAGTCACTGCCCGCGTTTATTCACTTCGCACGTCGGACGTTTTGCCGGGCTCTGTCTGAATGCCAAATGGCGCCGCGTTGGAGCAACAAAACGACGCAGACGACGAATCCATCTCTTCGTCGTCTGCGTCGTTGCTTCGTCGCACAGCTTGCCCGCCGTGGCGGGTGATGAGAACGGATCGCCTTACCCGTTCGCCTGGGGCTGCGCCGGTCCCATTTCCTTCTGGGTCGCGGCGGTCGGCGCCTCGGTGGCGGTCGAGATGCCCTGGCTGGCGAGGAATTCGGCGAGGGCGGTCTGCTCAAGCGCCTTGCGCTCGGTTTCCTTCTCGTTGAGACGGTCGATATCGACCATGTCGTGAGCCAGGCGGGCCTTGCCGGCCGACTGCTCGTAGCGTTTATTGAGCACTTCCTCGACGGTCTTCATCGTGTCGCCCAGGTCGCCGACTTTGAAGGCGACGTTGCCCAGCGCCGAAGCGGCTTCAGCCTGAGCTTCCTTGATCTTGACCTGGGACATTTGCTTTTCCAGGCGACGAATCTTCTCGTCAAACTCCTGTTGCGCCACCTTCGCCTGGCGCAGATTCGCCTGATAGGCCTCTTCCGTTTCCTGCAATTCGGATGTGTCAGCCTGCAGATCGACCTTGATCTCCTGCAACTCGCGGGCGAGAGAGCCTGCAAGCTGCAGGTTGCCCGCCCGGTGATTGGCGAGCACGCGGCGCTCCAGTTCCTGGGCCTTGTTAGCCTTGGTTTTGATCTGCGCCTTAAGGCGCTCGGCCACACCGGCCATCCGTGCCAGCGCCATGTTGTATTGCGCCATGCGATCACGGAATTCCTGGCGGGCGGCATCCATCAGCGCTTCGGGGTTGCGCTCCTCGATTCCGGAGATGAACAGCCCGACAAAACCCTTCACCAACCTGCTGATTCGTGCGAAGATGGCCATATCGCTCTTCCCTTCAAGTCCTGGTATGCCACATCATCGGTTACGCCGCACTCAACCGCAAGTATAACCTGCAAAAGCCTTTGGAACTACTTGAATCCGCCGCTTGCTTCTGGAACCGATCCCCGCAAAGCTTATGGGATGGTCTCACGCAATGGATCACTACGCCTGTTTCGCCTGTTTGGCATTACCGTATTCGTGCACTGGTCGTGGCTGCTGGTGGCATACCTGCAGTACCAGTACCGGAGGTCGGTCTATCCATCCGCGCTCTGGTTCGCTCTGGAATATGGTTCGCTATTCGCGATCGTTTTGCTGCACGAGTTTGGCCATGCCTTGGCAACGCTCTCGGTAGGCGGCAAGGCGGATACAATCATGCTCTGGCCACTGGGCGGCGTGGCGTTTGTGGATCCGCCCCATCGTCCCGGCGCGGTGCTGTGGGCCATCTTCGCCGGGCCGCTGGTCAATATCATACTGCTGCCGTTGTTGCTCTTCGCGGCGATCTATGTGGGGCAGTTTGCACCGCATACGAGCTTGGCGAGTTACATCTGGATGGTGTTCCAGATCAACCTCGGGCTGCTGATCTTCAATATGCTTCCGATCTATCCACTCGATGGCGGACAGATTCTGCACGCGCTGCTGTGGTTTGTTCTTGGATACGCGCAGGCTCTGCGAATCGTTTCGGTGCTTGGATTCGTTGGCGCGGCCGGACTCGTTGGATTGGCGGTATGGCTCGGCCTCGGGCCGTATACGTACATCGTGGCAGTGTTCATTGGGTGGCGGGCAGTGATTGGATATCAGATCTCGCGGCAGATCATTCGGCAAGCCAACGAGGCGGCAAATCGCGCACCGCCACCCGCTGCTACAAACGTCACCTGGATTCCCCCGGCCAATCCACAACCCGGCAGCACAACGAATTCCTGGGACAAGCCACCACAGTAGGGTTTGTAGTGACTGCGCAAGCCGGCTATGTCGTACCGCTGGCCGATGCAATCGGGTGCTTGCGCACTCGCTACAAGCTTGCTTTCTACGCCTGATCTCTATGATGGACCAACGATCATGAACACGATGCTCCTACAGCTTGGACATTCCCCCGATCCCGATGATGCCTTCATGTTCTATGGCCTGGCGAGAGAACTGGTCGCCTCGGGACGCTATCGGTTCAAGCATGTCCTGCAAGATATCCAGACATTGAACCAGCGGGCGATGAAAGGTGAGCTGGAGATAACCGCAATCTCCATCCATGCCTACCCCTACGTGGCCGATAAGTATGCTCTAACTAGCTGCGGCGCATCGATGGGCGATGGCTATGGCCCGATGGTGATCACCCGCGAACCGTGTGACCGGGCCAACCTGAAGGGCAAGAAGATCGCCATACCGGGCAAACTGACCACGGCATTCCTGGCGTTACAGCTTTGCCTGGGAAAGGCCGGCGAGGCGTTTGAGTATGAAGTGGTGATGTTCGACCAGATCCCGCAGTACGTGAAGGATGGGAAATGCGATGCGGGCCTGATCATCCATGAAGGCCAGCTCACCTATCGGCAGATGGGGCTGCACCTGGTGGTGGATCTGGGCGTGTGGTGGCAAGGACGAACTGGACTTCCGCTGCCCCTCGGCGGCAACTGCATTCGCCGCGACCTGGGACAAGAGACGATGCAGGAGGTGACCGATATTCTCAAGGCATCGATCCAGTACAGCCTCGACCATCGTCCACAGGCGGTGGAATATGCACTGCAGTTTGGCCGGGACTTGAATCGATTGCTGGCGGACCAGTTTGTGGGCATGTATGTGAACCACTGGACACTTGACTACGGCAGCCGCGGCAAAGAAGCCATCCGCCGACTGCTGGCCGACGGGGCGGCCGCCGGCATCGTCCCGGCCACCGCGAACATCGACTTCGTCACAGCCCGGTAAGTCGCGCTGCATATCCGCCTGCTCAGTGTATGGCACTTGTCCCTGCCACGGCGGCGGCCACCATCTGACGGGCTTCATCAAGCCATAGCGCCCGCTCTTCCGGCTTGCTGGTGATGATCACCTCGAAGTTCCGCCGCACGGTGTTGTGCACCCCACAGAACTGCAGCACGCATCGCGTCCACAGGTTCTCCAGCGGATCGCCAAACATAGCGATCTCCTTGTCCCTGGGTGTATTGGAGGTGGTAAAGACGATCGCCCACTTTGCAGCCAAGAGCCCAATCGGCACCCCGTCGGCGCCGAAGCGATAGGCGATCCCCATCCGCAGCACGCGATCCTGCCAGCCACGCAGGATGGCTGGCGGCTGCCCCCACCAGTTCGGATGGACAATCACAATGGCGTCGGCGCTAACGATCTCGTCGCAGTGCCGCCTGATTTCCGGCGGCAGCGTGGCATCCCGTGCCAGTTCTTCGGCCGGGAGCAGCGGGTCAAACCGTTCGGCGTACAGGTCATGCCAATTCACCGTCCAGCCGGCGGTTAGCAATTGCTCGCCGCTGGTCGCCGCGATAGCGTGGTTAAAGCTCTTCGGATTCGGGTGCGCCAGGATAATCGATGCTTTCATTATCCGATGATTTTACTTGATGTTTTTGCTTGGGCTAGCGGACGAATCGCGGTAGCCTACAATCCCACCAGCTAAACGAGCGATGGTGTTCAATCAGGCCAACATCTGGCAGGAGTAGCGCATGTCCACATCGGCAACGTCGATCGATTCAATCATGGTCGAGAACCGCATCTTTCCACCGCCTGAGAAGCTTGCCAAGTCGGCACACATCAAAGGCATGGAACAGTACAAACGAATGTACCAGGAATCGATTCAGGATCCTGAAAAGTTCTGGGGCAAGGTTGCCGAAGAACTCGACTGGAGCCAGAAGTGGTCCAAGGTGCTCGACTGGAAGCTGCCCGATGCCAAATGGTTTGTGGGCGGGAAGACCAATGCCTCGGTCAACTGTATCGACCGGCAGATCCGGCTCGGCCACGGTGGCAAGACCGCCATCCTCTGGGAGGGTGAGCCGGTCAAAGGTGAAAACAGCGCCGGTGAAGTGCGCAAGATCACCTATCAGCAGCTTGGCGAAATGGTGAACCAGTTCGCCAACGGCCTGCGGAAGCTGGGCATCGGCAAGGGCGACTGCGTCACCATCTATATGCCGATGGTGCCTGAAGCTGCCGTCGCCATCCTGGCTTGTGCCCGCATTGGCGCGCCGCACTCGGTGATCTTCGGCGGCTTCTCCAGTCAGGCGATCATCGATCGCGTGGAGGATGCCAAGAGCCGATTCATCATCACGGCCGATGGCGGTTTCCGCCGCGGCCAGATCGTGCCACTCAAAGCCAATGTCGATGAGGCTCTGGCCAAGACATCGCAGGTTCAGAAGGTCATCGTCCTGAAGCGAACCGCCCAAGACATCCCAATGAGGGCCGGCCGCGATGTCTGGTGGAGCGATGTGATCGCCGGCCAGAGCACTACCTGCGCGCCCGAGCCAATGGACTCCGAAGACCTGCTCTTCGTCCTCTACACCAGCGGCTCCACCGGCAAACCCAAAGGCATCATCCACACCACCGGCGGCTTCCTCGTCAACACCTATCTGACGACCAAGTATGTGTTCGACCTGCAGGAGAACGACATCTACTGGTGCACCGCCGACATCGGCTGGATCACTGGCCATTCCTACATCATCTACGGCCCGCTGCAGAACGGCGCCACGGTCTTCATGTACGAAGGCGCACCCAACTTCCCCGACTTCGGCCGCTTCTGGTCGATGATCCAGCGGCACAAGATCACCATCTTCTACACCGCCCCGACCGCCATCCGCGCCTTCATGCGCGCCGGCAGAGAGATCCCCGACAAGTATGACATGTCCAGCCTGCGCGTGCTGGGCAGCGTCGGAGAACCGATCAATCCCGAGGCGTGGATGTGGTACCACCAGGTCATCGGCGACAGCCGCTGCCCTATCGTGGATACGTGGTGGCAGACCGAGACCGGCGCCATCATGATTACCCCCCTGCCCGGCGCAACGCCAACGAAACCCGGGACGGCGACCCTCCCCTTCTTTGGCATCGAGGCGGCCGTGGTCGATCGCGATGGCACTGAGCTTCCGCCCAATAAGGGTGGCCTGCTGGTCATCAAGAAACCCTGGCCATCCATGCTCCGCGGCATCCTGAACGATCCCGACCGGTTCCTGCGGCAGTACTGGACCGATGTAAAGGGCACCTACTTCACTGGCGACGGCGCTCGCCGCGACAGCGACGGGTACTTCTGGCTGATGGGCCGAGTGGACGATGTGATCAACGTCGCCGGTCACCGTCTGGGTACCGCCGAGATCGAGAGCGCCCTGGTCGCTCATCTCATGGTCGCCGAGGCGGCCGTGGTTCCGATTCCTCACGAGATCAAGGGCACCGGCATCGCAGCGTTCGTCACTCTCGAAGCCGGCCGCAAGCCATCGGAGCAACTCAAGCAGGAGCTGATCAACTGGGTCGGCAAGCAGATCGGCTCGATCGCCAAGCCCGATCAGATCCGCTTCAGTGACGCTCTGCCTAAGACCCGCAGCGGCAAGATCATGCGCCGACTGCTGAAGGAACTGGCCGCCGGCGGCGACATCAAAGGCGATGTCACGACCTTGGAAGACCTGAACGTCCTGGCCCGCCTCAAAGCGAAGGATGTGGAAGAATAGCTTCTCGCTATTCTGCGGCTTTCGCGCCCACTGGTTCGATGACGCGCACCGGGATATCCGGCGGCAGGAGCGATTCTAGCTTGCGCTGGAAGCTGCCGCGGATGATCTGGTGCAGCTTGCCGCGACGGCTGGTGCCGATCAGGAGCTCCTGGACGCCGTTCACGGCCGCTGCCTCGGCGATCAGTTCGGCGGCATCGCGGCCCACATCGTAACTGGGGATGATCGGTACCCCATGACGTTGGCCGGCCTCAAGAAAATCGACGAACATCGCCTGAGCGGCCGGGTCGGTGTCGATGCTCATCGGGCGATCGAGATCAAGGCCTGCCCCCAAGTCGATTGCCAGTTCGCGGACGAAGCTCACGACCAGAGTTGCCCCTTGGGACTTGGCATGTTGGACGGCCGCCTCGGCAAGGGCGGAGGAGCCGGCCGTGGCCATCAGCATCTTGGGCCTCGCCCAGACTTCCGGGGTGATCTGATCCACGATCGCCTGGCGGAAGAGACTGAGCTTGGGCCTTCGGCTGGCGGCATACTTGGTGATCGCCCGCAGCGACAGGCCACAGACCATCACAATCGTGACGAAGACTGTTGCGTGCCACTTCGTCCAGGCCAGCGTCACCCAAATGGCCACCATGAGGATCCCAAGGGCCATCACCAGCACCTTGCGCCATGGCCGGCGCAGGCGCGGATGGATCGAGCAGAGCACGCAGTTGATTGCTACCGCCCCGACGACGCCGATGGCATAGAGCGATGCCAGCGTCGTCAGGTCGTGGAACACCAGCAGCACGCACGCCGGCACCGCCGCGGCGACGGCCGCGGCAACCCACGGAGTGCCGAAGGAGTTGAGCTTCTGGAAGATCGAAGGCATCTCGCCATCACGACTCATGACATAACAGATGCTCATCAACCCGTTAATGGCGGTGTTGGTAGCCGACAGCAGCAGCAGCCCGCCGACAATTCGGACCGGCCATTCGCCAAAGCCGCCCATCGATGTACTGGCCATATAGGCCAGCATGTCCTCGGTATGCGCGGTCCGCGGCGGGGCCATGGCGATCATGATGATCGCCAAGAGCACATTCATCACGGCGACTTCCAGCGCCACCGCCCAGATCGACTTGCGGGCAGTCTTAACGACCGGTTTCTTCATGACGCCGGTCAGGTTGGCGATGGCTTCGACGCCAGAGAGCGCCAGCACGATGAACACAAATCCCTGCCAGGCTTCCCACGGCTGGTGGTTCAACGATCCCCACTGGATGTTCTTCCAGTCCAACTGCGGCAGCGCAAATACCACAATCGCCAAGGTGATGAAGATCATGCCCCCGGCGGCGAAGGCGGCGACACCGGATGAGTGCTTGGGGCCCAGCAGGTTCAGCGCTCCAATCAGCGCGATGGCAACGATGGCCCAGAGCGCCGGGGAACGCACGTGCCAGAGCTTCTCGATCGGCCGCTCTGGTTCGGACACGCCGGTCGCGGCCACTTCCACGTCGCGCGGCAGGATGATCCGATCACCGGGGTCTGCGTGGCTGGCGGGGCCGGCATCCTGCTTGTGGGCGATAGTGGTCAGGCCGAAGTAATGGAAGGCATCGAGGGCCGAGAGGCTTGCTGTTACAGTGTAGTCAGCAAACAGCAGCAGAGCACCGACGACGCCAATGATCCGGGCACGATGCTTGCCGGCGGTGTAGACGCCGCCGCCATCGGGGTAGATGCGGCAGATCTGTGTGTAAGCCCAGCCGATCCCAAGGATCAGCAGACTCATGGCCGCGATGAGATAGAAACTGGTGCGGCCGGCGACCAGAAACGCCAGACCCAGCACATACAGGCGGCTGGTACCCCAGTCGCCGAAGAGCAGGCCTGCCGCTCCGAGCCAACTTACATTTCGGGGGCGTTCGCTGGCCAGCAGGGACAGAGCCCCGGTCTGGTCGCCAGCGCCATGTTCTGCGTCCATTATCTCTTGGTCTCGTTGCGATCGGTTCGATGGGCTTATTCCTGCAAGCACATCGACTCGGCCGCATTCGCGTTCTGCAAGTTCGGAAGTCGTCCCGGCTGCGTGCAATGCACCTGGGACAGCAGGAGAACCGTGCAGCCCGCTCCTTCAATCGCCTGCGGGGTTAGTTGTCGGGCTAGGGCTTGAAAGTGCCCCGGAGATTCTCACGTGGCCGGCCGCTGCCAGCAAGGCGAGGCACTCCTGCGCCCCAGCAGAGATCCACCGACTTCCCGGTGTCTCTGCATGATCAGTCCCCCGCGCCGTCGAGCAAGGCCAGCGGCCAAGCTCGGCGACCTCGGCGTTTACGCGCACTATGCTAAGCCATCGCCGGATGGCGTCAACGGGAACGGTCGTTCGTCATTGGTCATCTTTCGGTGGTCATTGGTCGGGACTGCATGTAGCGGGCCGAGTTGGCGCTTGTGCATAAGTGAGCAGATGCGCAAGTTGCGCGGGGGATACCATTATAGCTATATCTGCTTGTTAGACAATGAGTTATAAGCAGACCGGGCGAGCAGGTGCGCAAGTTCGGTACGCTTGTGGATAAGTCCCCTGGGAAGAGCGGAAACGAAGGCACGAAGGGGCAGGTGTGTCGCTCGAGGGCGAGATGACCCGCGTGCCAAGGTGCGCAGGTTCGGGTGCGCAGTTGGTGGCATTAGGTAATGTGCGCTACTGATTACGACAAAGGTGCGCAGGATGGGAAGAGAAGTCAGAAGCCAGAAGGTCAGGAGTCAGACGAGACGCAGGTTGCGCGCGACACGGTGCGGGTTTGGGCGATTCCGTTGCGTCGAGACATAGTGTAAGTGTCTATGAGAAAAGGACTTGAGGAAGCGCAAGAACGTGTCGCGCGCCATGTGCAGCGATGTCGCGCTGGGTTAAGTGCCGCTGGGACCGTGGTTTAGGTGCAAGTTAGTGGGAGAGAGATGAAGAAGTGTCGCGCGCTGCATCTCTTTTGGACTCCCAGGGACGGTGAGTCCCTGGGATTTGGGGTGACGCGCTGTGCGGTTGTCAAAGAGTGTGCGTGGGCCACGGAGAGAATGGGTCTCTCTATAATATGGGGCGTTTGGTCACGGATTTGTTAGGAAAAGGCGGAAAAACGAGGCCCCGGAAAACTTCGCGGATTTTTGGCGAGCAAGAAATGGCGAACGGGTCAGAGATCATTGGCGTAACCGCCCGCAGGGCGCTTCGCACCAATGATCTCTGACCCACTGCCATTCCTAGTTGGCGGGCGGGGGAGGGGCGAGGGTCATGCCGTGGCGATGGAAGATCTCGGTCATTTTGGCACGGTCGGGCGGGCCGCCGGCGGCGGCACCGATGATGGCGGCGGCCTCGGTGAAGTAGGCGGGACCCATGACGGCCGGGGATATGACGGCGAGCTGTTTGGCATCCACGGCGCCGAGGTTATCGAAGCGGTGCACTGCGCCGCGGGGGATGCACAGGGCCTGTCCGGGGCCGACCTCGATGGGTGTGCCGTCAACCGTCCAGGTGAGGAAGCCGGATATTCCGTAGATGACCTCCTCGTAGGCATCGTTCTTATGGGCGGGAGCCGGCAGTCTTTGCCCAACGGGGACGAGGAACTCGAAGACGGAGACGCTGCCGTTGGAGTCATCGCCGGTAAGGAGGAAGCGGATTCTTAACGGACCAACCTTGATGGTTTGTTCGGATGGGTTGACTCGCTGCTGCATGATCCTACCTCCAAGTGTTCCCCGATTGACGATGGCCGACGGCCGACGCTTGGCGACAGATGGAATGATACAGCGCGCTGGGGTTGGGCAGAACGGGGGTTTTCGGGAGCGAGAGAAGAGGGAGAGCGAGGACGCGGGTACGCGGGGGAAATGCATTCTGGATTCGGGATTCGGGATTCGGGATTGAAATGGAAATTCCGAGGGGAATTTTGTCGGGTTTGGGGGGTGAGCGGCCATTATACGGTAGCATGAGCACAGAGCCTGATATGGACGATCTTGAACTGCTGGAGCGATATCGGCGTGGGGGAGAGGAAGGGGCGTTTGCCGAGTTGGTCGGCCGGCATGGGACGTGGATCTATTTGTCGGCTCGACGGCAGCTTGGCGATGAGCAGCTTGCGGAGGATGCGGCCCAGGGGGTGTTTCTGCTGCTGGTACGCAAGGCGGGGAGGCTTTCGCCGAACTCCAATCTGGGTGCGTGGCTCTGGGGGACGTTGCGCTACTGCATCAGCGAAGCCCGCCGGCAACGGTCGCGGCAACGACACTATGAGAAGGAGGCGGCACAGATGAGGTCAGAAGTCTTGCCCGCGGCCGGTTGGGATGAGGTTTCGCCGCTATTGGATGATGCGGTTGGGAAACTGGGGAGGAAGGATCGAGAGGTGGTGCTGCTGCGGTTTTACCAGCAGAAGGCGCTGGCCGAGGTGGGGAGGGAATTGGGGATTAGTGAGGATGCAGCGCAGAAGCGGGTAGAGCGGGCGGTGGGGAAACTGAGGGAGAAGTTGGCGGGGAAGGGAGTGGAGGTGGAGGCGGGGAGCCTGGGGGCGATGGTGCTGGCGCATGCGGTGGAGGGTGGGCCGGCGGGGTTGGTGGAGAAGGTGATGGCGGGGATTGGGAGTGGGGCCGGGAACGGAACGGCCGGGCTGATTGCGAAGGGAGCGGAGAAGATGATGGTGATGGCGAAGGTGAAGGTGACGGCGGTGGTGTGCATGGCGGCGATCGCAGTTGCGGGGATTGCGGCAGCGGCTGGCATCTCGGTCGTGGCTACTCAGCCCGTACCAGTGCAACCCTCGACGGGACGAGACCATCTACTCAAGCAGGTTACGGCGGCTGAGCAAGCGATAGTGAACCTGCACCTGCGGCACTTCCAACTGAGCGAACAACTCCAGGATCAGAAGTCCGGTGCTTGGATGGACACACCATCTTTGCTCACGGGAGAAGTTTGGCTGGACGGTCTCTCCGATAGCAGAGCCCGGATTAGTTTCGATCGTTGGATCGCGGAATGGCAGGATGGGGCTGCTCCCTGGTACGAACAGAAGACCGAGTACGGCTTTGACGGCCGAACAGGGCGCGAAGTTCAGCACTCTGGTGGAGCGCTGGGTACGGCTGCTGTCCCTATCAAGAGCTGCCGAATAACCAATGCACGCCCGACGATATTTGCCGATACGACAGTAAAGCACGCGTTGGGAATGCCGTTCTCGAGCAACTACGCTCGTGTGGGAAGGGACAAGCTTGCCCTATCTCGTGTTCTGCAGGAAGTCGGCCAGCGCAATCCGTCCAAACTTCGAATGACGAACGAAGTACTGGATGGGCAAGAGGTCATTGCGGTTCGCTGGACAGTGGGCCGAAATGACGAGGGCGAAATATCGTGGTGGTTATCACCTAAGCAGGGATACGCGCTGCTGAAGTTCATCGAACTGCCAGATCGGCAGAATGTCCCGGCCGTGGTTCTGGTGGTCACGAAGCTCGATGAAGTTGCCCCAGGGATCTGGTATCCCACAGCCGGTACGATAGAGAGAGATGCCATCGGCAGACCCGGCCGCGTACGCTGGTCCTACTCTGCCAGCGGCGTGACCGCGAACGACCCGAACTTCGATGAAAAGGTATTCACGGTCCCCATTCCAGCCGGCTACTTGGTTGATGACATGGTCCGGGCAGTGATACCGGGACGCAATTAGTATGCATACCAGAGAGTAAGTATTTCTCTTTGAGGATTGAGGAAAGGTCGAGACACAGTTAATCTCGGATGGACTGTTGGCTATTGATTGAAGTTAACTCATTGCGTGAGAATGGATGCAGAAGAAGAGCGAATGCAGGCTGATCGGGCTAGTCCCGGCGCGCCGGGATTGATTAATCCATAACGAAGAGGTCTGGGATTTGCGGAAGGAGCGGCAGGGAAAGCGGATTGCGGAAATGAAGACAGTGACAGGAGAAATCCTGGGAAGATCGAGGGCGGTGCGCAGGTGCGCGGTGGTACTCGTGCGGGCGACAGTTTGCGCTGACGGGCGGGGTCGCCCGTCCTACTTGAGGGCGAAGAGCACGTGCGCGGGGACGGTTTCTGTGAAGGTCGAGGGCGGTGGGCGGGCGCACGGTTGCACTCGTGCGAACAATATCGGTCATATCGCCGACGTCGCCTAGCCCTTCGCAAAGATCTCTGCCTCAAGTGCGGCTATGACTTGAGGGCGAGTGAGGAGCGGTGTCCGGAGTGTGGGACGGCGATTCCGGTTCAGGGAGCGATAAAAGGATGTGCGATAAAGAGAGAGATGTGTAGCCACGGATGACACGGGCGAAGCGGGTGCGATTCGGACACGGATGAAGAGGCGCGGAAGGAACGAATGCTGAGGTAGTGATTATCCATTATTCCGTAACGAAGACCATGCATTCGGGATTCCGAATCTGTGCGAATCTGTGGATAAACCCTCTGCGCATTCGGGGGTGCTGGTGTGCGGGGTGGCTCAGGTGCGCACGAGTACGTGCACACCCTACGTGAAGAAAGCGATGCCATGGGATGAAGACGAGACCTTCGGCGAAGCTGCCGGTACTTCTGCTGTCTTGGCTTGGTCGGTGTTTGATGGATTTGGAGAGCAGACGGCCGGTGCGGTCACCGGCCCTACGTGGTACTTCCCGCTGCAGTGCAAACAGCGCATAATTAAAGGTATGGTCCAGGTCGTAACAGCCATCTTCAAGGACGGCGTCTTCAAGCCCGACCAGCGTCCGGCCCTTTCGGACTCGGTACGGGTGCGCCTGGTCGTGGAGACGATCAATGGCAATGAGGCGGATCGCGGGGACGAGTCATGGGCGACACTCCAGCGTTTGTGGGACACCTCCCGCTTCAACTCCGGTGGGGACCGCCTGACTCGCGATCAACTCCATGAACGCCATTGACACGAATGTGGTACGCCCACTGGGATAGCATGATCCTGGCCGCCTGTCGGGTCGCCGGTGCAACCCGCCTGTACACAGAGGACATCGGCGCGCCGCGAGAGATTGATGGGATCGAATTGGTCAACCCGTTTGCCTGAGCAGCCGCTCAGGTGCGCACGGGTACGTGGCGAGGGCGGGACGGCGAGACGCTGGTTGTTGTGTGTCCTGCGGGTATGACCTCCGCGCGAGTAACGAGCGGTGTCCGGAATGTGGGGCGGCAATTCCGGCGGATTCGGCGGCCGGCGGGGAAACCAAGGCGATGTGAGGTATTGCGTTGGAGATCGCGCCGATACCGACCGTTCTCTCGCCCTTGCAGGGCTTTTTGTTGCTCTGTTCTGATCACCCAGGGCTACGGGGTACCTTGCCCTGGGCTATGTACTTGCGCCCCGTTGGGGCTTGGTCAAAAGCCGCTCTCCGGGTCGCCTTCGTTTGCAGAGGTACGCCGGGCGCGCGAATGACGGTTTGAGTTGCCACGCGGGACGCGTGGGCTACTGGATCTGTGGATAAACCTCTGCTATCTCGGCTTGCTCGGTGTTCAGGAAGGATTCTTTGTGTTCTGCGGCCGTGGGCTTGGACAGAAGAAAAGCGGAGAGCGGAAATGAATGACAAAGATCGAGGGCGGTGCGGGACGCGGGGGTACTCGTGCGGGCGACGGTTTGCGCTGACGGGCGGGGCCGCCCGTCCTACTTGAGGGCGAAGAGCACTTGCACGGGGACGGTCCCTGTGAAGGTCGAGGGCGATATGAGGCAGTGCGTTGAGAATGGTGCTACAGGCTGATTGTTGTACTACACTGAATACCCCAGGGCGGCGGGCGTACCCTTGGCCCTGGGCTGTGAAATCACGCCCCGTTGGGGCTCAATGCTCGGCGGCGGTGCGCTGTGTAGCGAGAGATGAATGCATTGGAGATTGGAGATTGCGCGGATACGCGGCGCGGAAAACGGCGGGGTTTGGCGGTCGGCGGGGATGGAAGGTAGATTGGGATTCCATGCTCAGCGCGTATATCCGATTTGGCGATGGCAGGGTCTCGACGGAAACTGATCCGGCGACACTGGCGGCGGCGCTGCGGGATCCGGCGGCAGTGTTCTGGCTGGATATCGCCAAGCCTACCGATGATGAGTACTCGCTGCTGGATGAGGTATTCGGGTTTCACCCGCTGGCGATCGAAGACACGATGGTCTATACGCAGCGGCCGAAGATCGAGAGCTATAATCACATCGGCGATGCCTGCAAACATGGCTATTTCTACATGGTGATTCACGGTCCGGACCTGAACCAGTTCAAGGAGAACTTAAAGACCAAGGAACTGGATATGTTCGTGTCGCAGGGGTACCTGATCACGATCCACGAGGAGCCGATCCGCTCGATCGAGGTACTGCAGACGCGGGCCAAGGCAGATTCACGAGTGGTTCTGGATAACGGGATCGACATGCTCCTGCACAGCATCCTGGACCACCTGGTCGATGGATATATGCCGATCCTGGACTACTTCCAGGATGCGCTGGATGAGCTGGAGGAGAAGTCGACCAGCGAGCCGACGCAGAGCCTGCTGATCGAGATTGCGGCGACGAAAAGGAACCTCCTGAACCTCCGCCGGATTATCGGGCCGCAACGCGAGGTATTGGCGCAGCTCACGCGCGGGGAAGTGCCGTTCATCCGGGAAACAACGCGGATCTACCTGCGCGATGTGCTGGACCACCTGGTGCGGGCGGTAGAGACGATCGAGCTTTACCGCGACCTGGTGATGGGATGCCGCGACATCTATATGTCGAGCATCAACAACCACCTGAACCAGATCATGAAGACGCTGACGATCATCAGCGTGATCGCGCTGCCGATGACGGTGGTGACCAGCTTCTTTGGGATGAACTTTGTGGAGACAGCGCCGGGAATGTATGGGCGCATCGGGATGGTGATCCTGTTTACGGTGATGCTGGCGGTGCCGGCAGTGCTAATGGTGATGTTCTGGAAGAAGAAGTGGCTGTAGTTACTGGGAGACAGTGGCCGGGGCGACGATGGCGGATGGGGCGGGAAGGTGCTGGTGGTGCATCTTCCAGAGGGCGTAGAGGGTGCCGAAGCCGACATAGAGGTAGCCGGCGGAGAAGATGCAGAGGAAGGGGATGCCGGCGATGCCGGCGAGGCGATCATCGGCCTGCCAGAGCATGGCAACGGCGGTGTAGAGGCACCAGGCCATATACAGACCGAAGCCGACTTCGACGGCGGGGAGGGAGAGCTTGCGGATGCTCCACATGCTGTCACGGCGCCAGATGCGGGTATTGACCAGGCCGACGACGCCGTACTTGGGGGTGCGGATGAACTCACTGGGCTGGCGGCGGATGGCGCTCCAGATGGCTTCGAGAACGGCCTTGGTGTTATTGATGCAGACGCCGACGCCCAGGGCCATCAGGGCGGGCATGTAAAGGAGGGTGCGCCAGCCGGCGCGCCGGCCGAACAATTCGGATTGGGCATAGACGAAGAATGCGCCGGCCGAGCAGGTGGCGAGGATGAAGAGGCTGGTGCTAAAGATGACCTGGCCCCAGCTATGTGCGGTGAAGGGGCTGAGGAAGACGAAGAAGGTCGGGTACATCAAGAGCGTCAGCAGGACCATCAGGGGATAGACCAGGGTGTTGGTCAGGTGGAAGAAGCCTTCTGATTTGACGCGCCAGGGAAGCTTCATGCAGAGCAGGCGGGGCAGGAGCTTGATGGCGGTCTGGAAGCTGCCTTTGGTCCAGCGGTGGGCCTGCTGTTTGAAGGCGAGCATCTCGGGGGGCAATTCGGCTGGGGCGGCGTACTGCGGCAGGTAAAGGAACTGCCAGCCCTTCATCTGGGCGCGATAACTGAGGTCGAGGTCTTCGGTGAGGGTGTCATGCTGCCAGCCGCCGGCATCCTGGATCGTCTGCCTGCGCCAGACACCGGCGGTGCCGTTGAAGTGCATGAATCGGCCGGAGCGGTTGCGGGCGGTGTGCTCGATCATGAAGTGGCCATCGAGGAAGATGGCCTGGCTGCGGGTGAGGAGGGAAGCTTCGCGGTTGAGGTGGTCCCAGCGGACCTGGACCATGCCAATCCTGGGGTCGGTAAAGTAATCGACGACGTTGCGGAGCATATCGCGCGGGGGAACGAAGTCGGCGTCGAAGATGGCGATGAACTCGCCCTGGGTCTGACTGAGCCCAGCTTCGAGGGCGCCGGCCTTATAGCCTTCGCGATTGGAGCGGTGAACATACTTGACGGGGTAGCCTTTGGCGGCCCAGTCTTCGCAGCACTGGCGGGCGATTTCGGCGGAGTGGTCGGTGCTATCATCAAGCACCTGGATTTCGAGGCGATCGAGGGGATAGTCGATCTTGCAGCAGGCGGCGATGATGCGTTCGGCAACGACATCCTCGTTGTACATGGGCAACTGCACGGTCACGCGCGGGGCGAGGGTGAACGTGGAGACGGGCTTGGAGACGTCCTTGCGGTGCTTGAGGTAGAGATAGAGCAGGGCGTAGCGATGGACGCCATAGGATGCCACCGCAAGCAGTACGGCGACGTATGATGCGATCAGAACATATCCAATCACGTGGCCAGACATAGTAGTCTTTTTTTACTCTCTTAGTAACTAGACCACGGGACCAGCCGCGGCGTTGAAAGGCAGCGGCTGATTACGCATAGAACCGGGCTCGACGGGTCAACTCCCGAGACCAGAAGAGACATTCCCCGGCTACCCCGACCGAACTACAGGTCCGGTACAAGTTGCATGCCAGAGATGCCCTCGGGCACCCACTAACTGTTGATTGTAAAGTTGTGTGCGGGAAGCTGTCAACAAGCAACTGTCGCAACAGAGGTTACCGCCGTTTGGAGAAGGCCTAAGCACATCGGGGCCGGCACCTGAGCATGGCACCAGCCCCTGGAAAGTTCTGCCGCACTGGAATAACGGGAATTACGCCTGGGCCGCGGCAGCGGCAGGTGCCTGGGCCTTGGCCTTGTGCTTGTCCATGGCTTTGGTGGCGAACTGACGTTTTTTGTCGTTGCGCTTGCGACGGAGGCCGGAAGACTTGCGCGCGGCGCCGGTGGGCTTGGAGGCCTCGGCGGCAAGCTGCAGAATCACCAGATTGGCGGCATCGCCGATGCGCCATTCCGCCAGTTTGACGATACGGGTATAGCCGCCCCGGCGATCGGCAAACTTGGGTCCAATCTCAGAGAAGAGCTTCTGGATGACCGACTGGCCGGTGAATTCCTGTTTTTCATCCACCAGGCGGCGGTCGTTGAGCGTGGCAATGGCGCGGCGACGGGCCACCAACGTGTTCAATTTGGCCAGGGTGATCAACTGCTCGGCCATGGCCTTGACTTCTTTGGCCTTGGGAAGCGTGGTACGGATCTGACCATGCTCAAACAGACTTTGTACTAAATTGCGGCGTATGGCAATACGGTGTTCCGTATCAACACTCAACTGCCGGCCGCGAACCATGTGTCTGGACATAAATTACCTCATAGCGGGCATCTAGCGACGCCCCGGAGAAAGTTCCGGCACGAATATCCGGAGACGTTAGTTGCCCTCGGGCTTTTCTGGAGCCCCCAGATCGTCGGCCATCGGCATGGATAGCGCTTCGACGTCCATGTTCAGGCGCAGGCCCATATCGGTGAGCTTGCGTTTGATCTCGCGGAGGCTGGTCTTGCCGAAGCTGCGGACCTTAAGGAGGTCGGCTTCGGTCTTGGTGACCAGTTCGCGAACGGTCTGAATCTTGGCCAACTCCAGGCAGTTGCCAGCGCGGACGGACAGATCCAGTTCCTGGATGGTCATGTTCAGCTTCTGCTGAACTTCGGGATCGAGTGTCGGGGCGGATGTTTCGAGCGTGGTCAGGGCATCATCACTGATGGTGTCGTTGCCAAGCTCAAAGTACTGCACGAAGGGGTTCAGGTGCTTGCGGAGGATCTTGGAGGCCTCGACCAGCGCCATTTCGGGCGTCAGCGTGCCGTTGGTCCAGATCTCAAGCACGAGCCGGTCGTAGTCGGTCTTCTGGCCGACGCGGGCATCTTCGGTGCCGTAACGAACGCGGACAACGGGCGAGTAGATGGAGTCGACGGCGATGAGGCCAATCTCCTGCTCATCCTTGTCACCGATGATGTTCTCATTGGCCGGGACATATCCGCGGCCCTTGCCGACTTTGAAAGTCATTTCAAAGGGCAGGTCTTCGGTGAGGGTGCAGAGCACCAGGTCTTTGTTGATGACGGTAATCGAAGGATCGGCTTCGATCATCCCGGCGGTGATGGGGCCGGCCTTGCGGGTGCTGATGCGCATCTCTTTGATGTCATCGGCATCGAGCTTAACGGTCAGCTTCTTGACGTTGAGGATGATGTCGGTGGCATCTTCCATGATGCCGGTAAGGCTGGTGAACTCATGCTCGGCGCCTTTGATGCGCACATGGGTCACGGCGGCGCCTTCGAGGGAAGAGAGCAGGATGCGGCGGAGGCTGTTGCCGACCGTGGTGCCGAAACCACGTTCAAACGGCTCGGCAGTGAAGCGGCCGTAGGTATCGGTGGAAACCGTCTCATCTTTGACGACGCGGGAGGGAAGCTCAAGACCACGCCAACGGACTCTCATGTTCGATCTCCTTCTGCTGGACCGCCGCCGGATTGCGGATGTTTACCGCCCCCACAGTCGGGGGCCATCTGACTACCGCCTCGCCGGGACGATGATGTATGTACTTATGTGCGAACAGGAACAGAGCAAGACAGGCTAAAGCCTGTACTCCGAACAAACGAACTTAGACGCGACGCTTCTTCGGGGGCCGGCAACCGTTGTGGGGCAGCGGCGTAATATCTTCAATGCTGGTGACCTTAAGGCCGGCCTGCTGGAGTTGCAGTACGGCCTGTTCACGGCCGGCGCCGGGGCCCTTGACGCGGACCTCGATTTCCATCATGCCGTGCTTTCGGGCGGTCTGGGCGGCGGTTTCGGCGGCGCGGCCGGCGGCGAAGGGCGTGCTCTTGCGCGAGCCCTTAAAGCCGGCGGTGCCACCGGAGGCCCAGGCGATGATCTCGCCATTGGTGTCGGTGATGGAGACGATGGTGTTATTGAAGGTGCTCTGGATGTGGGCAATGCCCTTGACGACACCCTTGCGAACCTTCTTCTTTTTGGCCGCCACTTTGGCGCCGGGTTTCTGTGCACCGGTTGTTGCTTGTGTTTGTTCAGCCATATGCTTGAGACTCTTGTTGCTATCCTCAGGCCCGTAATGCCGGGCCCTACAGCGCGCCGAACCGTTCGGCGACTTGAAAGGACAGGCCTTACGGCCTGGCGGCAAGGGAGACAGGCTAAAGCCTGTACTCGGAAACTACTACTTGCCGAGTTCCTTCACACCCTTCTTGCCGGCGACGGTCTTGCGCGGACCCTTGCGGGTGCGGGCGTTGGACCGTGTGCGCTGGCCGCGAACGGGCAGTGACCGGCGATGGCGATTGCCGCGGTAGCTGCCAATATCGCGCAGGCGTGCGATGTTCTGCTGGATGCTGCGGCGCAGGGCACCCTCAACAAGGAATTCCTTGTCGATCAGGTTGATGATCTTGGCCAGTTCGTCTTCGGTCAGATCCTTCGCCCGGCGCTGCGGGTCGATCGTGGCTTCCTTCAGGATCTGCCTGCTGTTGGTGCGGCCAATTCCGAAAAGATAGGTCAGGCTGACCCAGATCGGCTTGTCGTTGGGGATGTCAACACCTGCGATACGCGGCATATTCGCTCCAGATTCTCTTTATCGTCACCCTAAGCAGCGTGCCCTGGCACAATCAAGATGCCGGGACAATACTGCCTGCAGTGCATGTTAGCCCTGCTTCTGCTTGTGCTTGACGTTCGTGCAGATCACCCGCACCGTACCCTTACGGCGGACAATCTTGCAGTTTTCGCAAATTCGCTTGACGCTGCTACGCACCTTCATGGTCTGTTACCTCTGCCGCAATGCTCAAAAGCGGCGAATTGTCAGTTATATACGGTCTGCCATTATTTACAAGACCGGATCGTCCGCCAAGCGGACATCCGATGGGCCAGGCTCAAAACAAGCTGCCACTTGAACTACAACCACAGGCTAAAGCCTGTGCTCCGAACGAGTTACGGGCTCCGGCCATCGGTCAGGATGTCCACACCGGTGTCCGTAATTGCCAGCGTATGCTCAAAATGGGCGGCCGGCAGGCGGTCCTCGGTGACCACCGTCCAGTCGTCCTCAAGCAGCACTACCTCGCGACGACCCATCACCACCATCGGCTCGACGGCGATGGTCATGCCCGGCCGCAGGACGAAATCGCCCCGCCCGCTCTCGGGAGTGACAAAATTCGGCACCTTCGGATCTTCATGCATGGTCCGGCCGACGCCGTGCCCGACAAACTCGCGAACCACATTGAAGCCGGCCTGCTCAACGCCCCACTGCATGAGGCGGGCGATGTCCGACCACTTTCGGCCGGGCTTGGCATTGCCGATAGCCACCTGCAACGCTGCCTGGGTGGCATCGAGCAACTTCTGCACTTTGGGACTGATCCGCCCTACCTTGAAGGTCGAAGCCGAATCGGCGACCCAACCCTCGAGGAAAACGTTAACGTCCACGGAGACGATGTCGCCTTCCTTAAGCTTGCGCGGGCCGGGAACGCCGTGAATGACCTCCTCGTTCACACTGATGCAGGTGTAACCGGGAAAGCCCTCGCCCTCCTTGTAGGTAGGGTAGAAGCGCGAGCTGGATCGCACACCCGAGCGCTGCATCTCCGCACCTGCAATCTGATCCAGTTCAAGGGTTGTCGCACCCGGCCGGACCGCCTGACCCATCAGGTTCAGGACCCGGTGCACCACCACTCCTGCCCGACGCATCGTCTCGATCTCGCGTTTGGACTTGAGGATGATGGGCATCGCTGCGATCTCAGATTACAGATCTCAGATCTGCAATTGCTAGTACTGCCGGCCCTTGATGCGTTTGCCCTTGGCTCCGGGCGCATCGGCCAGGAAGCCGGAGTAGTTGCGCATCATCAGGTTCGCTTCAATGCGCTGCACCATGTCGAGGGCAACACTCACGGCAATCAGCAATCCCGTGCCACCGAGGAACGCGGTGACCTGCCAGTCAATGCTCAACAGATGGGCGATCGCGGTGGGGATGACTGCGATCACGCAGAGGAAGGCGCCGCCAACGTACGTGATGCGAATCATCACGCGCTCGAGATACTGAGCGGTTCGCGGTCCGGGCCGCAGGCCGGGGATGAAACTTCCGTAATCACGCAACTGGTTGGCCATTTCCTTGGGCTGGAACTGCACGGTCGTCCAGAAGTAGGCGAAGAAGTAAATCAGCATCACCTCAAGCAGCACGTACAGGAATGCGCCACGGCTGAACTGGTCGTTAAGGAAACGGAGCCAGCCTGCATTCTGGAAGTAGCCCGAGGCCCAGCCCATCAGCATCAACGGGAAGAGCATCAGCGACTGGGCGAAGATGATCGGCATCACGCCGCCGTGGTTAACGCGAAGCGGCAGATACTGGCGCGAACCGCCATAGACGCGGCGGCCGCGTGTGTGCTTAGCCTGCTGGATGGGGATGCGGCGCTGCGCCTGGGTGATCTGGATTGATCCGGCGACCACACCCACGAACGAAGCAAGCAGGAAGATCAGCTTACCCAGCGAAATGGTCTTGGTGGCATCTGGCGTGGCGCTAAAGCTTGTCTGCGTCAGCAATGTGCCGATGGCGTTGGGCATGCGTGCCACGATGCCGGCCATAATGATCAAGCTGATGCCGTTGCCAAGGCCGTATTCGTCGATCTGCTCACCCAGCCACATGAGGAATATGCAACCGGCGGTGAGCGAGAAGACGCCCATCATCCAGAAACTGAGCGACATCTCGCGCTCGAACACGGGCTGAATCATGTTCATATTGTGCAGGGTGGCGAGCCAGAAAACCGCCTGGACCATGCACAGGGGCACGGTCACATAGCGGGTCCATTCCTGGATCTTCCGCCGGCCGGTCTCCCCTTCCTTCTGAAGCTTTTCCAGCGAGGGCACCACCGTTCCCAGAAGCTGAAAGATGATCGATGCCGAAATGTAGGGCATGATGCCCAGGCCAAAGATCGAACTTTGGGAAAAGGTGCCGCCGGAGAACAGCGACATGTAACTGGCCACACGGCCAAGGGCGCTGGAGCCCTCGGCTTCCTTCGTCATGGCCTTTTCCATCGCCTGCTGATCGACGCCCGGGATCGGAACGTGGAATCCGATGCGGTAGACGACCAGAAGGAAGATGGTGAACAGCACTTTGTTGCGCAGCTCAGGAACACGGAAAATGTTGGCAAGAGTCTTGAACATTACTTATCCCGCCTGCGGAAGCCTTCACATGGCATCACTGCGATAAACCGGAAACGGGCGGACTAAAAGTCCGCCCGTGTTTTAGAGAGCCGAGTTACTTCTTTTCGCCCTCGGCTGCGGGCTCAGGCTTGGCCGCCGCGGCCGGTTTGGCTTTGTCGGGCCTCTTGACGAATTTGGTCTTGGGCTTGGGCAGTTCGAACTTGGCGCCCTTGGCCGTAAGCGCCTCGCCGCCGAGTTCGGCGATACGGGCGAGCGCGGACTTGGTATACCAGTCGGCCTTGATGGTCAGTTTCTTTGACAGTGTACCGCCGCCGAGGATCTTGACCGGAAGCTTGGTGTCCTGGATCAGGCCGGATTTGGCCAGCGAAGCGGCATCAACGGTCGCGCCTGCTTCCAGGCAATCAAGCTCGCCGATATTCACAATATAGTTGGGGTTTTCCCAACGGTCATTGGAGAACCCGCGCTTGGGAAGACGGCGATGCAGCGGAGTCTGGCCACCTTCATGGAGCGGCTTCCAGGCGACATCGCCGCCGTGGGCAGCCTTGGTTCCGCGGCCGCAGGTCTTGCCTTTGCCGCTGGATTCGCCGCGGCCCTTGCGCTTGTGCTTCTTGGAGGCAAGGCCAGCGGTAATGTCGTGCATCATGCTCATGGTATCGTTCCTTATGCTCTGGCTTCCGCGCCTCGCCTGGCTGACGTTCGCCTCACTTGCGGCGACGGAAGCATGACAATCCAAGGTCGGGTGCAACACCAGACCTAGCTCAGTTCGCCGGCGGTGGCGGCCAGTTCGACCCCACGGCCCTTGGCCACCTGATCCTTGTTCTGCAGCCGCGTCAGGGCGTCGATCGTGGCTTTGACGAGGTTTTTCGGGCTGGTCGAGCCATACGCCTTGCTCAAGATATCGGTGATGCCGGCCAGTTCGAGTACCGGACGGACGCTCTTGCCAGCAGTCACACCAGTACCAGGACGAGCGGGCACCAGCACAACGCTGGAAGCACCCATCTTGCCGGTGATCTGATGCGGGATGGTAGTGCCCTTGAGCGAGACCTTGATCATGCTCTTTCGGGCATCTTTGGTCGCCTTCTCAACGGCCATGGGCACTTCGTTGGCCTTGCCGTAGCCGATGCCAACGTTGCCATGACGGTCTCCGGCAACCACCAGGGCGCCGAAGCTGAACGTACGACCACCCTTGACCACCTTGGCGCAGCGATAGATGCGGACGACCGAAGACTCGACGCCGCCCTCTTCGACTTCGCGCTGGCGGTCGCGGCGCGGCGGCCGGAAGCTGCGCTGCTGGCGATCGCCGCCACCACCGCGCTGTTGGCGCTGCTGCGGCTGCTCGCCGCCCTGGGCGGGTGCCGCCGGTGCGGGCGCGGGAACCGCTTCGGCCGCCTGCGGGACGGGAACCGGCGCCTGAGCCTCGGGGGCGGGCTGGGTCTGTTGCGCTGCCTGCTGCTGATCTTGCTGCTCGCTCATAGTTTGAATCACTCCCCGCCCATGGCGGGTGTACTTTCGTTTACCTTAGAAGCTCAGGCCACCGGCACGGGCCGCATCAGCCAAGGCCTTGACCCGGCCATGGTAGCGACGGCCACCGCGGTCAAACGCGACGGTCTTGATGCCCGCCGCGATTGCGCGAGCCGCGATCACCTTGCCGACGCGCTTGGCGGCTTCGATGTTGCCACCGTTCTTCAGTTCACCGCGGACATCCGCCTGCGTGGTTGATGCCGAAACCAGCGTCTTGCCGGCCAGATCGTCGATGATCTGGACGGACACATGCTTATCCGAACGGAAGACAGCCAGCCGCGGACGCTCGGCGGAACCCGAGAGCATCTTGCGGATGTGGAACTGACGCCGTTCGAGCTGCTTCTGCTTGATTTTGTTTTTATCTGCCATCTCTGATCAACTCCCAGGGGCGTCGGCTTAGTTCGAGGCCCCAGTTGATTACTAAGTCTATTACTTGGCCGCACCAGCACCGGCGAATGCTTTGCCGGGCTTGAGCTTGATCTTCTCGCCTGCGAAGCGAATGCCCTTGCCTTTGTATGGCTCAGGCTTGCGAACACGCCGCACGCGTGCCGCGAATTCACCAACGGCCTGCTTGTCAGCGCCGGCGATCAGGATCTTGGTGACGCCGTCAAGCGTAACTTCAAGATTGGCAGGGACCTCCAACTCCACCTGGTTGGCATAGCCAACCGAGAGCGCCAGGACCTTGCCCTTGAGTTCGGCCTTATAGCCGACGCCTTGGATCTCCATGTTCTTGGAGTAGCCCTTAAGGACACCCTCGACCATGTTGGCCAGCAGGGCGCGGGTCAGGCCATGCAGTGCCTTGCTCTGCCGCTCATCATCCTTGCGGGTGACGACCAGTTCCTTCTTCGCATCATCCATCTTGACCGTGATGGCGGGGTGGACATTCAGATCGAGTTTGCCCTTGGGGCCTTCAACCTTGACCTGTTGTCCGGCGACGCTGACCTTTGCAGCGCCAACCGGGACGGGTTTCTTGCCAATGCGGCTCATAGTTGCTCCATTCTCTGACTCTCGGCTTAAGGCCTTGTTACGGCGGTCAGCCGGAGAGAGGACGTTCATCTCCAACTCATTCCAACAAGTCCTTAGCTGACCGTGCAGATCAGCTCGCCACCAACGTTGCTCTCGATGGCCTTGCGATCGCTCATCACGCCCTTGGACGTGCTGACGATGCTGATGCCCATGCCATTAAGCACTTTGGGCATATCCGTGACCTTGCGATACTGGCGGCACCCAGGCTTGCTGGAGCGATCCAGTGCATGGATCACCTTGTCGCCATTGCTCTGGTACTTGAGCTTGATGCGGATCTGGCCCTGGGCGGTATCTTCGATGACATCGAATTCCTCAATGTAACCTTCGTCCTTGAGCACATGGGCAATGCCAATGCAGACCTTGCTGCGAGGCACCAGCACCATGCGCCGGCCGACGCGGTTGGCATTCCGGATTCGGGTCAGCATGTCCGCGATGGGATCCTGATTATTCATCGCCGTAAACTTTCCTCATTAGGGGCTGACGGTTCCGCAGATGAGCTCTTCGCTCGCGCTGGCGGCCTTCCAGCCCACTTCGTGTTGTCCTGTTCCTACCAGCTTGCCTTTTTCAGGCCCGGGATCTTGCCCGACAGTGCCAGCTCGCGGAGCTGGATTCGGCAGATCTTGAACTTCCGCAGATACGCATGCGACCGGCCGGTCAACTCGCAGCGGTTATGCAGGCGAGTGGGGCTGGAATCGCGGGGCAGCTTTGCCAGCGCCGCGTAGTTCTTCTCTTTCTTAAGCTGCCGGCGGAGCTCGGCATATTTCTTGACGATCTCCTGACGGCGCCGTTGCTTCATAACCCAGGCTGTAGTGGCCATATGTCTAGTCCTACTTCTTGCTCTCGGGGGTCTCGAACGGGAAACCAAACTCCTGCAGCAGAGCCCGGCCCTTGTCGGGGCTGCCGGCATTGTTGATCACCATGGTGATGTTCATGCCCTGCTGAAACGTGACGGCCGCGGCATCGACTTCAGGGAACACCGTCTGTTCAGTGAACCCGAAGTTGTAGTTGCCGTTATTGTCAAAGCCATCCTTGGGCAGACCGCGGAAGTCCTTCACGCGGGGGATCGCCAGAGCGATCAGTCGGTCGAGGAACTCATACATCCGCGTGCCGCGAAGCGTGACCTTCAGGCCCGTCTCCTGGCCCTCGCGAACCTTGAAGTTCGACACGGCCTTCTTGGCCTTGCAGCGCACCGGCTTCTGGCCGGCGATCTGTGCCAGTTCCTTCTCGGCAATCTCCATCTTGCCCTTGTCACCGGCGGTGACGAACTTGCCCAGGCCCATGGAGATCACGATCTTCTCCAGACGGGGCACGGCAAGCGCGTTCTTATAGCCGAACTTCTGCTGCAGCGCCGGGACGACCTGCTCGCGATACTTGATCGCCATGCGGGCGGGGGGCGCCGGCCTGGACGGGGTGTCATCGGCAGCGGCTTCGGCGCCAGCGGCCTCGCCCTTGGGCTTCCGGGCGCCCTTGGCTTTGCCTTCACCCTTGCCTTTGCCATCGCCCTTGTGCTGAGCCTGGCCTTCGGGCTTCGGCTTCTTTTCTTTCTTTTCCTTGTTTTCCTGATCAGCCATTTTCGCCTCCGGATGTTTTCTTCATCCGAATAGGTTCTGCCTGCTTATTTGCCAACGACGCCCAAGCTCGTGCCGCTCTTGATGGCGACCCGATGCTTCTTGCCGTCGCGCACTTCAAACTTCACGCGGGTCGGCTTGCCAGTGGATGGATCCACGGGCATCACGTTGCTCGCCTGGATCGGGGCATCCTTCTGGATCCGCCCGCCCTGCGGCGAGCGCTGCGAGGGTTTGACGTGCTTCCACACGCGGTTCACGCCCTCGACGACGAGGCGGCCCTTGTCCGTAAGAACGAGCAGGACCTTGCCGGTCTTGCCCTTGTCGCGGCCCGTGATCACCATCACCGTATCGCCTTGTTTGATTCGCATTGCCATAGGTAAGTCCCGTTCCTGAATCTCAGATCTGAAATCTCAGTCTTCCAGATCACTCACACCACTTCGCTCGCCAGCGAGACAATCTTCATGAAGTTCTTGTCACGCAGTTCACGAGCGACAGCGCCGAAGATGCGGGTGCCCTTCGGATTGTTCTCTTCGTCGATGACGACCGCGGCGTTCTTGTCAAAGCGGACGTAGCTGCCATCAGGCCGGCGGGTGGGCTGCTTCGTGCGAACCACCACGCACCTGATAATCTCGCCCTGCTTGATCTCGGCGCCGGGCATCGCTTTCTTGACGGCGCAGATAATGATGTCGCCGATATGGGCGACCTTGCGCTTGAACTTGCCACGGCTGGAAGAGCCGCGCAGCACCTTGATGCACATCGCCTGCTTCGCGCCGCTGTTGTCGGCGATATCGACATAAGTCTGTTGCTGGATCATCGTTCCATCTCCAATCTCAAATCTGAAATATCAGATTCAGAGATCACTTCTGCTCCGGCGCCTTGCCGGTCATCACTTCTTCGGCGGAAACCTGCACGGCGCGCTCAGGGGCGGCTGCAACAATCCGCAGCAGGCGATGGTGCTTGGTGCGGCTGATCGGCCGACACTCACCCACCTCGACCAGATCGCCTTCCTTGGCCAGGTTCTTTTCGTCGTGCACATGCAGCACCGTCCTGCGCTTCATGATCTTCCCGTACTTCGGGTGCTGGTGCTGGTATGCGACGACCACCTTGATCGTCTTGTCCGTCTTATCCGAGGCCACGACGCCCTGGATCTTGCGGAGCAGGGGACGCTGCTGGATTGCTGGTTTCGCTTCACTCATCGGTTTGCAGGGCGGAACTCTCCGCCCTCCTTCTTGTTCAGGGCCTTACTTGGCCTTCTGGGCCAGCTCGCGCTGACGCAGCACGGTCTTGATCCTGGCGATATCCTTCCGGGTCTTGCCGAGTTCGCTGGGGTTTTCCAGCTTCTCGGTCACGGCCTGGGAGCGCAGGGCAAACATGTGCTTCTGCTTCTCGGCCATTTCGTGCACCAGGAGGTTCGTTTCCTTTTCTGTGATCTCTTTGATCTTCATCGTTGTTCCTGCACTTCTTAAGTGCCTTCGTTTGAGATCCGTTACACGCCGGCGGTGTGGCGGCGGCTGACAAAGCGGCAGGCCACGGGCATCTTGTGCGCCACGCGGGCCAGCGTTCGCTTCGCGGTCACCTCATCCACTCCCGCGACCTCAAACATGATCGTTCCAGGTTTGACAATGGCTGCCCAGTACTCGGGCTCGCCCTTGCCGGTACCCATACGCACTTCCAACGGCTTGCCCGACACCGACTTGCTCGGGAAGATGCGGATGAACACGCGGCCGGAGCCGTGCAGATAATGCGAGCAGGCCACGCGGCCGGCCTCAATCACCTTCGCGTTGATCCAGGCATGCTCCAGCGACTGCAGGCCATATTCGCCGAACGACACGCGGTTGCCCTGGGTGGCATTGCCTCGCATCTTGCCGCGCTGGCTCTTACGGAACTTCACTCTTTTGGGCATTATCGCCATGGGACACCTTCTTCAATCTCAGACCTCAGATCTCAAACTGCAGATCTCAGATCTCAAATCCTTTTGGACTACCGGCGGCCGCGACGCGGAGCGCCGCCCGGACGGACATCCGTCTCGAGCACTTCCTCACCATACATGCCGCGGTAGACCCACACCTTGACGCCGATCACGCCATAGGTTGTGCACGCGATGGCATAGCCATAGTCCACGTTCGCCTGCAGCGTGGTCAGCGGCACCGAGCCAACGGTCGCCTTTTCGGTACGGGCGATTTCCGCCCCGCCGAGCCGGCCGGCGATGCTGATGCGGATGCCCTTGGCGCCCGCCTGCATCGTGCTCTCCATCCGCTGCTTCATCAGGCGGCGGAAGCTGGCCCGCTTCTTGAGCTGCTCAGCAATCGCCTCGCTGACAAGCTGGGCATTCAGATCCGGGTTCTTGATCTCAATGACCTTGACCGGGGCGACCTTGCGCTTGATCAGGTCTTCAAGATCCTCGCGGAGCTTGTCGACCTCAGCGCCTTTGGCGCCGATCACAAGACCCGGTCGCGCGGTCTTGAGCGTCACCGTCACCTCTTCACGCGTCCGCTCGATCAGCACGTCGGCGATCGCGGCGAATGGAGGCTGGCGGTTGAGCTTGGTATCAATGTGACGGCGGATCTTGTGGTCCTCGACCAGGAACTCGCCGTACACGGCCTTGGGGGCGTACCACCGGGACTTCCAGTCCTCAGTGATGCCCGTCCGGAAACCGATTGGGTTGACCTTCTGGCCCATAACTTTGGCTACCTTCTGCTGCTTATCGCGTTAGTCACGCTCATCCACTTCAACCACGATGTGACTCGTGCGCTTCATGATCGCATACGACTTGCCGCGATCCTTCGGCTGAAACCGCTTGATCATCGGACCCGGGTCGACCCAGCACTTGGTCACGACCAGCTTGCGGGCGTCGGCATCCTTTTCGGTGGCGTTGGCCGCCGCCGACTTGATCACCTGGGCGACCATGCCGGCTGCCCGCTGCTTCGCAAACTGAAGCATGGTCAGGGCATCATCGACCTTCCGGCCGCGAACCAGGTCCGCCAGCAACCGCGCCTTGCGGGGAGCGATGCGAGCGTAACGATGTTTTGCAACGTGAGTCATTGCACTATCCTCTTCGCCTCATGGCCGGCCCTAAAAGGCGCCGGAGAGGCGTTTCATGTCATTCTTACTTGGGCGCCGGGGCAGCCGGTGCAGCGCCAGCGGCTTCCGGCTTCTTCACGCCGCCGTGGCCCTTGAACACACGCGTCGGGGAAAACTCGCCGAGCTTGTGCCCGACCATGTCTTCTTGCACGAACACTTTAAGGAACTTGTTACCGTTGTGGACCTCAAACGTATGGCCCACGAACTCCGGGATGATCGTGCATGCCCGTGCCCAGGTTTTGATCACCTGCTTGGCCCGGTTCTCGTTGAGCTTCATGACCTTTGCGAACAACTTCTCGTTGACGAAAGGCCCTTTCTTCGAGCTGCGACTCATTGTTTCTTACTCCGTATCGTGCCTTCTATTACACACCACTGACGGTCTGTGGACGCTGCTGGAACCGGCCAAACTTGCGGCGGCGGAGAATCAGCTTCTCCGAACCCTTGCGCGGGCTGCGGGTGATGCCGCCCTTGGCCGGCACACCGGTCGCCGAACAGGGATGGCGGCCGCCGTTGGTGCGGCCTTCACCACCACCCATCGGATGGTCGATCGGGTTCTTCGCCTTGGCGCGGGACAGAGGACGAATCCCCCGGTGCCGGCTGCGGCCGGCCTTGCCCAGCGAAACGTTGATCCAGTCGATGTTGCCGATCTGCCCGATGGTCGCCCGGCAAGCCGAGCGGACCCGGCGCATTTCGCCCGAGGGCAGAATGATCACCGACCACTCGCCTTCTTTGGCGCCCAGGCGGGCAACATTGCCGGCCGAGCGGCACAGCTTGCCGCCCTGCCCGGGGTTCATTTCGATATTGTGGATTTCCATGCCCGAGGGCACGTTCGCCAGCGGCATGCAGTTTCCGATTTCCGGCGGAGCATTGGTTCCGCTGACCACCGTCTGGCCGACCTTCAGGCCCAAGGGACCCAGGATATAACTCTTGGTTCCATCCTGGTACTGGATCAGGGCGATGTGGCAGGTCCGGAAGGGATCATACTCAATCGCCAGCACCGCGGCGGGCATGTTGTCCTTGAGCCGCTTGAAATCGATGAGGCGATAGAGGCGCTTGTTGCCGCCGCCACGGCCCTGGGAGGTGATCTTGCCGTGGTGATTGCGGCCGCTGCCGCGAATCTGGCCCACGCACAAGCTCTTCTCGGGCTTGAATTTGGTAAGCAGGGTCTTGTAGTCCAGAACGCTGCCAGCGCGGCGTCCGGGGCTTGTCGGCTTGTATTTCTTGATAGCCATGGCTTCCTCTTGGCCTTCTCTCGCTTAGAACAGATCGATCTTGGAGTTCTCGTCGAGCTTCACAATGGCGCGTTTGATGTCGGGACCGCTGACCTCACCCTTGCGAGTGCGGCGCGTCTTGCCCTTGCGGGTCATCGTGCGTACATCAATAACCTTCACGTCATACAACTTCTCAACCGCCTGCTTGATCGTGGGCTTGTTGACGCCCTTGGCAACCTCAAACGCATACTCGTTGAGCTTCTGCGCCTGGCGGGTGCCCTTTTCGGTAACCAGCGGCCGGATGATGACTCTCGTGTAATCCATCGCTTTATACTCCCGCGGCTTTGCGGGCCATTTCGCCCGCGGCCGCCGGTTTGTTGTTCCTTATGCCAGCAGCTTCTGCAGCCCATCCTTGGTCACCAGCAGCGTTCGCTTCTGCATGATGTCCCAGGCATTAAGCTGCCGCACCGTCGTGACCACGCAACGATCAATGTTGCGGGCACTGCGGTAGACCATCGGGTCATGCTCGGCCGTTGCCAGGCAGCAGGTCCGCTCGATTCCCAGGGCCTTGAACAGCTTGGCGATCTGCTTGGTCTTGGGCTCACTCAGAGCGAGCTTGTCGACCACGCGGACCTCGGCACTCTGCAATTTCGAAAGCAAGGCGCTGTCGCGGGCAATGCGGCGGGCCTTGACGTTCAGCGACTGCCGAAACTCGGTCGGATACGTCTGCTTGGCGTGGCCGCCACCCTTCTTAATTGGGTTGCGGATACCGCCAGTACGGGCGTTGCCGGTGCCCTTCTGCTTAAAGAGCTTGCGGGTCGAACCGGCGACGTCGCCGCGGGCCTGCGTCTGGGCGGTGCCCTGACGCAAATTCGCGTGGTACATCACAATCGCCTGTTTCAGAAGGGCCTTGTTGACCTCGCCGCCGAGTAATTGCTCGTCGACCTGGATCGTCTCGACCTTCTGGCCATCCTGGTTGAAAACCGGAACTTCAATCATGGTTCTGGTCCTTATTCGTCATCTCGTCTCGCCACTTCCTGGCCACCGACGCGTTACTTCTTCTTTGCTTCTGCCTTGGGCGCTTCGACCGGAGCTTCTGGACGGATACGCGCTGTGATCGACTTGCGGATGAACACCACCGCACCATTGGCACCCGGAAGGGCACCCTTGATCAGCATCAGGTTCCGCTCGGCGTCGATCTTCACAAGGCTGTGATTACGGGTAGTCACACGATCCACACCCATGTGGCCGGCCATGCGAACGCCCTTCTTGGGCTTACCGCACTGGCCACGCCAGGTGGCGCGGGAAGCGATCGAGCCAGGCGAGCGGTGCTTACGCTCGGTACCGTGCGAAGCGCACTGACCACCGAAGTGGTATCGCTTCATAACGCCCGCGAAGCCCTTGCCCTTGCTGACACCGATCACGTCCACAAACTTCACATCCGAGAACAGCGACACATTCACCGTCGCGCCCAACGTTTGGTCCGTGGCAGCGGCAAGCCGGATTTCCCGGAAATGCCGCAGCGGGCCAACGCCGGCTTTTGCACAGTGCCCGATCTGGGGCATCGTGCTGTGCCTGGGGGCTGCCTGGCCAAAACCAAGCTGGACGGCGTAGTAGCCGTCCGAGTCAACTGTCTTGATCTGGGTTATCGCGCAAGGCCCGGCCTGGACGACGGTCACAGGCACTACCGTGCCTTTCGCGTCGTACACGCGGGTCATGCCCATTTTTTTACCAATCAGTGCAGGCGTCATAGCTTTGCCGGCAGAGGAACCGAAAGCCTAACGCTCCCGTTTCATGCCGGTCCTTTCCTTAGAAAAGGACCTTATCCGCGTAAAGACAATGCATCTCCGCTTGCCCGTGACCTGCAAGGAAGTACTCCTTTCAGGCGAGTGGATTCTTGGATGAACCCCACGGTAGCTAATCACAATGCCCTGGAGGATGGTCCTCTAGGGCATTTAGTCAGCTGACGTTATGCTTTGATCTTCACGAACACACCGGCCGGAACAACAAGACGATTCAGCGCCTCAATCGTGCGGCCGGTTGGCTCGAAGATGTCAATCACGCGTTTGTGCGTGCGCATCTCGAACTGCTCGCGGCTCTTTTTATCGATATGAGGTGAACGAAGGACGGTGTAGCGTTCGATGCGGGTGGGAAGCGGAATGGGGCCGCAAACGCGGGCGTTGGTGCGCTTCGCGTGTTCCACGATCTCTTTTGCCGAGGCATCAAGAGCTCTGTGGTCGTAGGCTTCCATTCGAATCCTGATCCGATCTCCGCTCATCGTGTCCTTCTTTCGGTTGTTCCTGCTCAGCTCTGCCCTACTTCGGACAGAATATGTGCCAATGCACCGCCAAATGCGGTGGGCCAAGTAATGTAGCGACCCTAAGTCTGCTGTCAACAAGGGGAAATGGATTTCGCCGCTTGCGGGCACGTAGCACAGGTTCGCCGAACCTGTAGCGTCAGCGGTCGCGAGGACAGCCACACGCATGATTCGACATGCGTTCACCACCATGGGACGCAGTACCCCGCTACCGCGAGAGAAACACGGCTGACCGCAACCTATTGGGGTAGTGGGACCAAAGAACGCTACTGCTTGGGGTGACCATCTCCCACCAGGAATCTTTCCGCGCGGATGCTGAACATCCGCGAGATGCCGCGGATCGCCGCCTTGCTCCAGTCACGCCGCCCACTAAGCATCTCCGACAATTTCGACTGCTGCATACCCGTCTGGCGGGCCAGTTCGCTTACCGACATGCCGCGCTCCTGCAGGCGATGCTGAACCAGTTCGGCGGCCGTGATATCCGCGGAGCCAGCGTGCTCCTCCATCCGGCTCTCGAAATCCGCAATCAGATCAACCAGCACCTCCAGGTACTGCCGCGTACCCTGATCCGCTTTGCCGCCCGACAGACGAAGATAAACCTTCTTCGCCGCGGCATGGTCGGCCGCCGTCCTGATCCGCTTGAGCGCAAACGCGTGGATATGCTTCATGTAGGAGTCCACGACTCGGTCTTTCCGTAGTGTCGAAGCCATATCTACCACCATTCCTTCCACTGCTCTTTGTCATACTGACCATGCGTGAGCAGCGCCAGGACCAGCATCACCTGCCCCTGATAGTCAGCCGGGACGTGCAGCGCGGCCTGGCGTCGGCCAGACAAGGGGCAGGCGGCAGCCCTTCCGAGATCGTCAATTCGATCCTGCGGATGGAGCTGGAAGTGGCGGAAGTGCTCCAGAACCGACTTCTCGCGTTCACCTGCCGTGCTGGTCTGCTGCATTGGGGTGCCCAAACGAATCGCGCCAAGCCGGCCGGTTGTCACTATCTGGGTTGTCACTATCTGCGTCCCCCTAGGAATCCCGCTGCATTGGGGTGCCCAAACGAATCGCGCCAAGCCGGCCGGTTGTCACTATCTGCGTCCCCTTAGGAATCCCCATCGTCACCTCAACCGCTTCCGCATAACCGCCACCTGCCCCAGTTCCACAACCTTCACAAACCCGGCTTTTTCAAACAACCTAACCGGTCCGGTGAAATCGTAGGCCTCACGGTGGTCATGCAGATGGGGATAGCCTTCAACCACATCGAATCCTTCTATCGTTGCGTCCTCACAAATGCGAGAGAGCAGAGCGGTTGCAATACCTTTGCCCCGGTATTCCGGGGCAATCTCAAAGCACAGAACAGACTTTGCCCGCTCACGAATCGTGGTGTCGAAAGTGCCTCTGACACACTCGCCAAATGCCAAGTCTGTATAGTTAGCCTTGTCGTTCGCATTGCACCAACCAATAGATACGCCACCGGTAAATGCCAAGTATCCCCGCATGGAACCTGACTGGATTTGCTTTTCTGCAATTCCACGGAGCGCTAACTTGAAGCCGGGAATGTCACGGGGCATGGTTCCTTTATTGGCCCTGATCATGCTCAACAATTCAACCTCTTCCTGCTCGGCGGTCATCTGAGGACGACAGCAGTAGCACGGTTGCATGGGCGAATTGTCCGTAAAGGCACGGTTATCGAAAAAGTCAAGGAAATCAGCAGCAAGATCGGGTGAGAGTGGTTTGATAGTTAAGTTCATACTTTCGTACTCCGGGTCAGGAAAAGGGGACATCCCACATTGATTGCGCATGGTTCACCGCTTCTTCTCTACCGCTGCCTGGCGTTTGGGCCGGCCGCGGTCGCGAATCGTCCATTCCAGGCCCATCCGCCTGACTGCATGGGGTGTCCAGGCTGCATCACCATACGGCCGCTCACGCTGAATGCGAAGCCGCAGCGGGTCCAATTCCGCTGTCTTGATCGGCTCATTCACCTTGTGTGCCCAGGTGGCCGTTTTTGAGACCGTGCCCGGCGGGTATAGAATACACTGCATGACCATGGCAAATGCCGTAACGACGCTCAAACGCCTGCCGCCAGCAGAGCGCATCCTGGCGGTGGAGCAGTTGTGGGACAGCTTGGCCGATGATGGGAAGGACATCCCTCTGTCAGCCGCGCAGGGAGCTGAATTGGACCGTCGGCTTGCCGCCTATCGCAAGAACCCTAAGGCGGGTTCCTCTTGGGCGAAAGTCAAGTCGCGGATCCTCAGGAAGTCACGATGAAGCGGACCTTGATCGTTCGGCGCGAAGCCGAGGCGGATGGGGAAGACCGGCTGGCTACACACGCTCTTAGCCTCAACATTATTGTGCGTGGACCCAGTGACGAGGGCCAGGTTATTCGCGCAGATTCCATCTCGAGGTGATGACAGTATGTTGTCAGTGCCTCCTGATACGTTGGAGGCACTATGTCAGCGGCGGATATCTATCGTCTCATGGGTGAAGCGTGGGCGCGCGTTGGGCCAGGGGTTCTGGCGGACGAGGATGAATTTCGGGCGCGGCTGGCGCGGCGGCGAGCTTTGGCCGATGCGCGGCCGCCGCGGCCGTTCTGCGCGGCCGTGAGGGCGAACGACACGAGGATCACACCAATGAGAGCGGTCATCTGTCCCACCAGCGCGACGGACGAGGGCAGGGAGAGGGAGCACCGTGTGGTGCTGGATTCGCACTTGCTGAAGTTTCTGACCACGCTGGTCGACATCCCGGCTCCCGGGATGGACATGCACAAGGCGGCGGGGATTCTGGGAGTTGCCCCAAGCGCGATGTATCGGATGATTCGGGATCATCGACTGGGCGTGCGATACATCCCCGGGCTGGGCGGGCAACGGGGCTTTCCGGTTCCGCTGGTCCATACGCGAGGTGACTTTGACCCCTGCGGGAAGGGCACCAGACACCTGGGCGCGGAGCGTATGTGGGATGGCCTGTTGGGCGATGTCGCGGCGGCTATTCCAGAGGAGTTGGAGTCGGAAGTTGCGCGCGTCCCAATCCATGACAAGAGGCGTGGCGGTAGATTCTTGGGTTGGAGGTGGCTGTGTCCGGGGTGCCAACGCAGAGCGCAGAGTCTGTACCTGCCCCTGGACCTGCCGGATTTCGCCTTGCTCCAAAAGATCCCGATCCCGCCGGACGAGGCGGCTCTGACTTTGAGGCGGCCACCGGCCCTTGCCTGCCGAGGGTGCCACGGCATTATGGGATTTTCGGGTGCGACGCGGGCGAATCTCGAATCAGCATGGAGCCACGCCATCCGCTATCTTTCGAGCGGGATGCTTTACGGCAAAGAGGTGCAGCGTCCCGAGTGGTTGAGGATCGCGCCATCCAAGGTGCGGCATTTCCTGGAGCGCGACGCGGACTACTTCGCCCACGAGGTTGAGCGGCGGCAGCGTGAGGAGTTTGGGGTTAAGGTCGACTCGAGCCCGATGTGGGTGAACGGCCGGATCAACCCCATTTTTGACGAACCGCCGGCGGCGATTTCGATCGATCCACTGACGAACAAGACTATCCGCAAAGACGGCACGCCAGATGGCCTGTGGCGGCCACAGAGGAAGGGGAAACTGCAAAAGACAAAGAGGACAAGACCTCGTGGGAAGGCATGATCAACCGGGGAATCCGCGCCGAGCCCGACCTGCTTGGAGCAACCCCGGCGCCACTTATCCCGCCTGCCGTCCTCCACGGGCTCCGCCGGAACGCCACCTGAATGACTGTGCGTGAATCGTGCGCTCGGGCGGGTTGCGCCGCCCCCAGCTTCCACGGGCTATGCGACCTCGACCACCAAGTCCGCCCGGAATCCCTCGGGCATCTCACCCGGATATCCACGCTGATTGCTGATCACGCGGGTCTGCCCGATGTGGTAGTCCACGCATCGGTGAGTATGCCCATGTACCCACAGCGCTGCTCCGCTCTGCTCAACGAAGGCATCCATGTCGCTTGCATAGACCGGGCACAACAAATCTTCCCGATAGTTCTCCGCAAGGGACCGGGCACTAGGCGCATGGTGCGTAATGACAACCGTTGGCCCCTCGTGCGGTTGAGCGAGCTGCGCGGCCAGCCATTCGACGCTCAGGCGGTGGAAATGCGCCATGTCCTTCCCACTAAACTTCCGGAATTGCGGGCTGCGACGAATCCGCCGACAGTCGGTCATCATGCGTTTGGTCTCCTCCAGCACCATCGGCAGACTATCGCGCCCGAGCAAACACATGTCCGTCCACAAAGTGCCCCCGAGGAACCGCACGCCGTTGAGCACAACGGATTCGTTTTCCAGGAAACGGATGTTCGTGTCTGCCGTCGCAACACGAAGTTTGTCGGTCAAATGCGGGATCGCGCTTCCGTAGTATTCATGATTCCCGGCCACGTAGATCACCGGTGTATCGGCGAACTGCCGCTTCGCGTACTCCAACCCCGACCGGCGCACCCCGATGTCTCCCGCCAACACCACCACATCCGCCGGGGTTCTCAGCGCAGACTCGTCGCCAAACTCGCTATGGAGATCACTGAGGATGTGCAGGCGAACCGCCATGCCCATTGACCGTACCGGAGCCATGGCGATCAATCAAAACGCCACGACGTCCCACGCGATTCTCCACCGCACTCCTACGCCGTCCAGTCCTGCACGCTCAGCCCTTCGATGCGGCTGTAATCATGGTCTCGCGTGACGAGAGTCGCACCAAGCGCTAACGCGGTCGCCGCGATCCACAGGTCGTTCTCATCAAGGGATAGGCCTTTGGCCTGCTGAACCACCTTCAAGCCACCATAGAGATCACCGGCCAATGTCGGAATGGGCTCACAGGGGAGGACGGCAAACACACCGCCTGACTTGGCGATCAAGTCGTCCTTCCGTTTGCCAGGAACGAGGCGACTAATGCCATAGAGGATCTCACCACGAACGATCGTACACGTAATCGCCCGATCAGCCGGAGCGATGGCATTCAACCGGCGCCGGACATCGGGACTCTCTCGCATCAGGTCACTGACCGCATTGGTGTCGAGAAGGTAGATCATCGCGGGTCACGTGCATCAAAAGGACCGGCCGCTCGGACCGGAAGGCGCCCCTTCTCTATTGCGGCCTCCATGTCGTCAACAGCCTCCGTGTCGACATGGGGCGGCGCGTCGACGGCCCGCAGAATCGCTTGCGCTGAGCCCCCTCCCGGCGCTTGGTCAAACAGGCGCTCGAGCCGCTGGCCGACGCGCACCAGCAACTCCGCCTGCTCTCGCGGCGTCAGATGCGAGGCCAGATCTAGTACGTGATCAAGGCTGCTGTTAGGTGCGACCATATCCATCCATTTCTGCGGCACACGCCACAGCCTAATCCTAGCGTCGCGGTCCTCCGAGTGCCACGGCATCACCGACCGCCAAGACCTCTGCTTCGAGCACCGCCAAGTCCAAGGATCGCCCCTATGGCTTAGCCGCGAACTTCAGATTGTCGATATAGAAAGTGGTGGATTCCGTCGCCATGCTGCTGAAGCCGAGCCAGGTGATGTGTGCGAAGCGCTTGTCGCACCCCTGCTTCTCGAACGTCTGCGCCTCCTGCCCCGGCACCGCAACCGTCAGCTTGTATGTCCCATCAGCCTTCACCCCCAGCGGACACTCGATGCTGATGTGGACCCACTGACCTGGCGGCACGGTCATCAGCTTCTTCCCATTGGCGGCCAGACCACCTTCTGCATCGAACAAGAGCGATGGGCCGACGATGTACGGGTTCACGCTCCAGTCGCGCCATTCGTGGAAGCAGATCGCGCCCTTCTCCATGCGGATATCGAACGATGCCCTGGTCACACCTTTGGCTGCGTCAAGCGTATAGAAGATGTGCGGGTCGTAGGCATTGGTCAGCCCCGGGGCATCCCGGAACTTCAGGCTGCGGCTGCCCTCGGCCGCCACTTCGCCCGTAACCCGTATCCACGCATTGCCCGTAGCGCCATTCACCTGACCATCTCGCGGCGGAAGCCCCGGACGCGTGGTCTCAAAGCCATCGTCAATCGCCTCAAGCACACGGATGTCCTTGTATGCGGGAATCACCACCGGCGCCCGCTGAATCTGCCGCGGCTTGTCAATCCACGCCGCATCGCCCACCAGCCCCACCGTGCTCATGTCGATCGGTTTGAACCCCAGGGCCAAAGCGGGCGAATCGGGCTTGAGATGGAAATCGCCGCTCGTCGGATCGACGAACTTTGGATCGGCGACTACCCCGTGAGCATCGCGTCCCTTTGCCTGCCACTTCGCCAAATCCACACCCGGCTGGAACACCACCGGCCCGGCCATGTTCCAATACAGGTTGTAGTCGGCCGTCAATTCGCTATCGCGCCGGAACAGATCGCCGCGATCATACAGCACGATGTTGTGCTCTAAGGTCATGCTGGAATTGGTGCGGTCGACCCAATTGGCGCCATCGCCCGATCCCTTGCCGCGGCCCATGTGGATCTGCGCTGATCGGCCGAAGGCGAAGATGTTGTTGCGGACGATGTTGTCGCGGCCATAGTGGCAGTGAAATCCACCCCAGGAAGTCTGGTAGACGATGTTATTCTCGATCAGCAGGCCGGTACTTCCCTCATCGGGATAGATGCCGCAGGCGAGATAGCCTTCGGGATGATCCCAGACATGATGAATGAGGTTATTGCGGATCGTGGTGCCGGTAGAGATCCCCAGCGTGTAGATGGCGCCGATATCGCTGGTCACGCCGCGACCCAAATGATGGAGATGATTGTACTCAATGGTGTTGTTGTGGGCGTGGCTTGGCTGAAAGCCCCACGTCCAGCCGACGCAGATGCCCATCCAGTTGAAGTCACAGATCTCGTTGTGGGTGATCGTGTTTTCGCCACTGTCCTGGACGAGGATCGGTGTGCCGCCGAAGAATACGTTGCCGCCATCGTGGATGAAGTTGTTGTGGATGGTGGTCCGGGATGATCCGGAGCGCACTTTCACGCCCCCTGCCCCAAGATCGCGCATCTCGTTCTGCTCGATGCGCACTCCATTGCACCCCGGCCCCACTTCAATGGCATAGCCGCCGATGTCGGAGATCTCCCCCTGCTCAAAAGTGCAGTTATCCGCATCGGTGAAGGTCACCATCGCCGGCACACTCTCGGCCGCCTGCCAGTCACTATGGCCCTTGGGTTCAAGGATGTAATCGCCATGCCTGACATGCAGGCCCCTGAAGCGCAGCCCCTGCACCGGCTTGCCATTCTTGCCATCGCCCGCGACGGTAATGAACGCAGTCGCGACCGGCGCCACTACCTCCAGCTTCGCCATGTCCTCCTCGGACTTGGGGATATACGACAGGATGCCCGATGCCTCTTCGAGATACCACTCGCCCGGTGCATCGAGCGCGTCGGGCAGATTCTCCACGAAGTACCGCTGGCCGTCTCTGAACGGCCATTTCGCTTTGCCCGCCAGCGTGGCAACCGCCTTCTCCTCATCAATCGCGGCAAAAGGAATACTGAAGCTCTCCCAGTCCTTTAGCGCCACAATGTTGGCGCCCGCATATCCCGGCCACTTGCGCAGATTCCCAGCGGTGAACGCGAACGCGCCATTTGGGTCGGCCGACACGGGGCCGGCCACGCGAAAGAAATCGCCCGCCTGTCCCTCCGCACTCTCATTGGGTATTCGCGCCAGCGGCCGCCGCTCATCGCCGACATACAGCCGTCGGAACACCCATTTACCGCCCTTCGCCTCGGGGATGGCCGCCGTCCAGACAGCCCCTTTCTTCTGCCACCCGCTGATCTTCCGCCCGCCGCTGAACACCGGCATCTCGCCCGGATAGGCAGCATAGGTGATCATCTGCTTCCCGCACGCTGAATCCGCCGGCCCGAAGACCACCGGCGTAAGTTGCGGGTAGGATCCCCCGCGAAAGAGCACGGAGATGTCATCCTCCCCGCCGCCCGCCAGCAGGCGCTGCACTGCCGCCTTGGCGCCGGCCATTGTCGCCAGTGGCCTCGCCACCGTGCCGGGGTCCTGATCATTACCGTCAGGCGCGACAACAAACTCCGTTGCACAGGCTCCCGCCGCGATCATGCCAAGGAACGCAACCAGAACATGGGAGAGCCGCCGGGCGACATCAAGGATAGCGCCTTTCCCCTCAATCATCAGCAGAGCCTCGTAGAGTGGTGCATGCATCAGATCACGACTCGCGCCCATTCTATCAGAGCGCATGCAGAGCGTCAGCGACTGCGTGTCTTCGTTTCCAGGATCCAGAGGTCCTTCGCCGGCACTGTCAAGGTCGCGGGCGAATCGGCGTCGATTGTCAGGTTGCGTATGGATAAGGGCTTGATCGGGCCTGACAGCTCCACCGTGACCGCCTGGTTGCCCAGGTTCATCACGTAGAACAGCAGGCGATCGCCCTCGACCAAGCTGCGGCACTCGAAGTCGCTCGGCAACGATCCATCCTTGCACCGTGCAACCAGCGGCCGCGATATGCCGGCAACTGGGTAGAGTCGATCGAGCAGCGCTGTCATGCTGGCGGGTTCCAGAGGACTGGCCAAGTAGTACAGCTTGCCCTTGCCGTGCTGGACCACCGCCATGGCAGCCGTCCCGTCGGCGAATGTGGCGATGGGCTTGGCCGGTTCCGACAGCCGAAGCTCCTGCACTGTGCCAGCGCCCTTGAGCTCCAGTTCCTGCGCCCCGAAGGCGCCGGTTTCGGCGCGGATCTGAGTTCGCGGCACATCCGAAAAACGCACTTCCTCGACTTCGCCCTGCAGGAAGCCGCCTTCGCGGTTAAGGTCCACGACGACCCGTTTGTTCGCCTTGGGGTCTCGCATCGCCGCCACCGTGATGCCCAGTCGATTGAGGTAGTCCGCCGGCCGGTTGTACTGGTCAAACAACCAGCTATTGGGGGTCACGACGACGGTGCCGCCCTCTTCGACGAATCTCATGACCGCATCGGTGACTTCCTGCGTCTGGTACATGACACCGGAGACCAGCAGTATCTTGGTCTGTCCGATCTGGCGTTCCAGGAGCTGTTTCTCAGTGACGAATCGTACGGCAGCGCCCGCGCCCTGGGCGCCCTGGTAGGCATTGATCAGTTCCGCGGTATAGGGGCTGCGTTCCGCCATCAAGAACTCCGGCGGCACCTGCAGTAGCGAGGTTCGTGAGTAGAGCAGAGCGACCTCGCGCGGGGCCTTGTCGAATGCGACGATCTCCCGTTCCAGTCGTCTTGCGTCGAGGTTCTGCCTTAGAAGCATGGCGATCTGGTTCAACGGATAGTCGCGGTTGAAGGGGATTGCCCGGAGGCCGGCATAGCCGCTGGAAGTGGTCAGCCACTCACACCAGCTTATCGCGCTGTCTCCATGCAGCAGGTGCCCCAGGATCAACGGTGGTCGCGAACCATGGAACTCCAGGTCGACGACCATCTCGTCAGGCCGTGCGATGCTGCGCAGGAGGTCGGTCACGTAGAACTGGCCGCCGCTCTCATTGAGGATTGCGCCTTTGTCCAAGCTCGAATGCATCATCTCGACATCGACGCCGCTCAGGCCGATCGTGCCGTGGAAGGCATATCCTGGCCCGCCGCCCACCAGCAGACGGTCCGGTCGCGGATCGGCCTCGCGAAGTTGCGCCGCCACCCGTGCATAGTGGTCGGCAAAGCGCTGGCAGTTGAAATCCGCGAAGTCGAACCAGGCTGCGCGGTTCTGCGCCATCTTTGTATGGTGCGGCAACGGGACTTCATCGAACGAGGCATAGCTGGTGCCCCATATCTTGTTCAAGGTAGCGATGTCTCCGTGCCGCTGGGCAACGAACTTGCGGAACATCTGGGCGGTCGTATCGCAGTAGCAGCAGTAAGCCGCCTCCCAGTTGATGCCGTGGATCGGCAGGTCCTTGTTTCGCTGGAGCAATGGAGCCGTCTTCTGGCGAATGAAGTCCGCGATCGCCTGCCGCGTCAGTTGGCTTTCGATGCAGATGACCACGCTCTCACCTTGGCCGCCCATCGACGATGCATCGCAGACGTAATGGCCACACCAGCCATCCCAACCGACACGGTGGGTCTCGGGGTTCTTCTGGTAGACATCCCAGATCGGGCAATCGCGCACATCCCATCGCGATCCACCCGAGCCGGAAGAGGTAGCGAGGTAGAAAGGCGGACCGCTCAGCAAGGGGTTGGCGCCGGGCACACCATCCTGTGAGTTCAATAGCAGCCTCGCTCGCCCATCCTCCTGAAAATGGCTGCCGGCCGCCTTGATCCTGGCGATCTCCGGCGGAGTTGGAACCTTCAGCGGTTGGCGTTTGCCGGCCGCCACCTGGTCCAGTTCGGCCACCGCCTGCCGGCACTGCTCAGTGATGAAACGCGCATATCCAGCTCGCTCATCTGCGCAACTCGGCATGAACCAGCGATAGTCCAAGGCAACTTCGGCGACCACCGGCAGGATCTCGTAGTACGAAGTATCAGCGCCGACAGCGCGAGCCTGCCGAATCCACTGGTTCAGTTTGTCCAGTTCGACGGCAGCTTGATCGCGCAATGCCGATAGCGCTGCATCCTGCGCGCTGGCCGTCCGTGCGGGATACGTCTTCTTACTCTCATCGCCTTTGACCAGACGGATGTAGCTTAGGTACAGTGGTTGCCCATCGGTGCTATCGAACCGCAGATTCCACTGGTCGATAGCATCCCGGTCTCGCAGGCCGGTCAGACCCGCCATGGGCACCTCGGCGTCGATCTCGCGGCCGGGCTCGAATGTCAGCGGCACGATCGCCTGCCCGCCCTTGGCATCATGCAGTTGCAGCACGGCGTTCAAAGACTTCGTCCCGGCGTAGTAAGCGTGAAAACGGAGGAAGTCGAACGACGCCCAGCGTTGACTTGCTACCCCCTCGGTACCGTAGCCGCCAACCCAACCCGTCGAGACAACGCACTTGAGTCCCAATCGCACGGCCGGATGCACGTACTTGTCCGACAGGAATACCTTCAGCGATCCATCATTGGGCGTACGGCCGCTGTCGCAGTCCACCAGGGGCAGGATGTTCAAGCCCGGCACCTCGCTGACCGTCAGTCGCAAATTGCTGAAGTGCAGGATGCAGTTCTTGTCGCCAACAATGCCCCAACTCTTGACCTGGCGCAGATCCAGAACGCGATGGCTACCGCCGGTAATCATCCCGGACAGCGGGATCTTGATCGAGTTTGTTCCCGGGACGAGTTGGAAGTCGCCGTTATACCGGTCGCCGTAACTGCCATCTCCGACAGAGTCACGGACCAGCACCCCGATCTTGAGCATCTTGTTCGCGGCGTTGTAGACATCCACGGCGAGGAACTCGTAGCCGGTCCAGTCGCGCACGGCCGGTGTCCAGCAATCGAAGTATCCGCCGGCCGAGCCAAAAGTCGCCTTGATCGCCTTACCGGCCGCTGTGTGCTCATCAGTTCGTTCCAGAGTGGTTCCGGCGGAGGCATTTGGCAACTCCCGCGCAAAATCCATCAGCGGCACCGAATCGAGAGTGGTCGCAGCAAGTACTGGAAGACCGAGCACCCACACCGCAAGCCCAATCACGATCGCCAGACATCGCATGGAACGTTCCTCTCTAACCAAACACTATCTGTTCAGCGCGCATTACCGTCATTGCGCACGTTATGTTGCAGCACCCCCGCGCCTAGAATTGCTGCAGTTTGATTCTCGCCTGCGAACCCACGAGGTGAACGATGCCACAAGCTCCCGCCTGGATCCGCGTCGGCCCAGTGGATGACCTGCGCAAGAAGGTCGTCACCGTTTTGCAAGGCTCCGACCGTCCCATCTCCATCTGGTCCAGCAACGGCGCCTTCTGCGCCGTCGACAACCGTTGTCCCCACCTGGGGTTCCCCCTTCATAAAGGCACTCTCAAAGATGGCATTCTCACCTGCCAGTGGCATCAGGCCCGTTTTGACCTCTGCAGCGGCTGCACCTTCGACACGTGGGCCGACGATGTCCCCTCATTCGAAACGAAAGTTGAAGATGGCGCTCTCTTCGTCGCCGCCACGCCGCGTCAGCGCCCCGACAGGGAGTATCACCTCCGGCGTCTCCGCCAGGGGCTTCGCCAGAACATCGCTCTCCTCCAGGCCAAGGCGATCGTCGGACTTCTCCACGCCAAGACCCCTCCCGCCGAGATCATCCGCGAAATCGCCCGATTCGCCGTGGACCACGCCAGCACTCCCACGGGCATCACTGAGCTGGCCATCACAGGCAATCTCCTGAGCGTGCTCTCAGAAGAAACGACCTACCTTCTCCTGCTGCGCAGCGCCCGCGCCATCGCCCAGGCGGCCGCCTCTTCCGTACGCAGAATGCCGCTGGAACCTCTGGACGTTGAGGGGGAGGGCGCGGGCACACACTCTCCCGAACTTCTCAAACGCTGGCTCCGCCAATGGATCGCCGCGCGCGACCGCGACGGCACCGAGCGAATCCTCCGAACTGCGGCCGCATCCGCAGAACCTCCGTTGGTCGCCGAGATGCTCTTCGCCGCCGTCAGCGACCAGGTGTATCGCGGCCAGGGACATCAATTGGATTTCTCCAACAAGCAGATCGAACTTCTCGACCAGATCGGCTGGGAATTCGCTCCTTCCATTCTCGCCCTCAACATTGACCCGATTCTCGCCGGGCGCGGCACCGAGGAATCCGCCGCCTGGCACGAGCCGATTCAAATCCTCGCCCCGTTGCGCGCTGCCGAAGCCCAACTCCCTGCCCTCCTGCAAAAGCCCTGCCGCCTCAACTGGTCCAGCACCACTCTTGCCACCACCCTCCTGGCCGACGATCCCCTGGCCATCATCGCCGCCCTTCGCGATGCCCTTGCCGACGGCGCGCCTCCCTCCGAGCTTTCCAAGCGCATCGCCTACGCTGCTGGCATGCGACTCGCCCGTTTCGCCACCTCCAACGAAGTGGGCGACTGGTTCAATCCCCAACACACCTTCACCTTCGCCAACGCCGTCCATCAGGCCGTCAAACGCTCACCCACCCCGGACGTCGTCCGCAGCATCTTCCACGCAGCCCTTTCCGTGTACATGGACCGCTTCCTCAACGTCCCTCCCGCCCGGCTACCCGGCGAGACGCCGCAATCGGCCGCCCAACTTGAATCGCTCCCCACAGATCCCAACACCCTGCGCACCGATATCCTCAAGACCCTGGACCAGCAGTCCAATCTCACCCTCGCGGCCGATCTGGTCGTCCGTTATCTGCGGCTCAAGCACCCGCTCGCCGCCCTCGTCGATACTCTCGCCCTGGCTACCGTCCGCGAAGATCTCGATTTCCACACCCTGCAAGTCCTCGAAGCTGCATATCAGCAAGCCAGGGAGTGGCCCGACCAACCCGAATCCGAGCACCTCTTCGTCGCGGCCATTCGCGACCTCGCCGCCTTCTGCCCCACGCGCCGAGCCCAACTCAAAACCGCCACCACCGCCGTCCGTCTCGACAAAGGCGAAAAGATCTACGAAGAAACCTGAGTTGCCGGTTAATTACGTCTCTATCGCCCCGCAGTCGCTGCGCACCGATGCAATTCGAAGTGTCCAAGCGGACCCGGGCACAGGCAGCGCCTTGCACAAGCGACCACTAGTGTTGGGTCCAGGCTACGCCGCATCCCGATGTGGCCGAATCCGCTGGCGAAGTCGCGGAACCAGTTTCTCGCCCGCGACCTTCGCATCATACCGAGCCTGCAGGTTAATCCACAGGTCCACGCTCGTGCCGAAATAGACGGCAAGCCGTGCGGCCGTATCCGCTGTGATCGCCCGCCTTCCCAGAACGATTTCATTGATCCGCCCGGCCGGGACATCAATGGCACGGGCCAACTGGTTCTGGCTGATGACCATTGGCACAAGATACTCCTCCAGGAGAATCTCGCCGGGCGTGATGGGGTCTAGCTTTGTTGTCATACTGCACCTCTAGTGGTAATCCACGATCTCAACATCCCACGCCGCACCGTCCCGCCACACAAAACAGATCCGCCACTGATCGTTGATCCGGATGCTGTGCTGACCTGCTCGATCACCTTTGAGCGCCTCAAGATAGTTGCCAGGAGGCGAGCGAAGATCGTACAGATCCACGGCGCTGGCAAGAAGTTCAAGCTTCCGCCTGGCGACCCGCTCGATCGAGCGGAATCGCCTGACGAGCTCATCATTCGCCAGGCGTTCCGTGTCCCGGCACCGGAAACTTCGGATCATGGGTCTCAGATTATATCGTTTCCCGTGATACGATCAACGGAATACTAGTGCGCATTAGTTGCCAGAATGAGATGGGGTCGCCTGATGCAGCAGTTCGGTCGCTTCGGTATCGCCGGGATGACGCTGCAGGAACGCCTTCAGGTTGATGATCGCCTGCTCACGCCGGCCGTTCCTCAGGCACGCTTGCGCCAGCGCCACACGCATCCTCGACCGCTCCATTAGCGACGGCGGCATGCGGTCGTAGGCATCCACCGCCTTCTGCCACGTATCCAGTCCCTCCTCGATGCGCCCGGTCTTCAGGTAATAGGTCGAGAGCGCATCCCAAGCGGCCGGATAGTCGCCCCAGATCTCTAGCGCCTTCTTCAAGTGCGACTCCCCCGCATCCATCATCGCCTTTCCGCCCGCCGCATCCTCCTGGCTTTGTGCCTGCCTCAGAAGTCGAGCGCCGCGGTTGATCAGCAGTGTGCCCAGGTTGTTCTGCGCCAGGTAGCTGCGCGGGTTCACCGCCATCGTATGCTCGAGCAGTGCATCGGTATCTCGCCAGGTCTGCACCTGCACCATGCTCCGCGCTGCCAATGCCGCCAGGACCACAACGCCTCCCACCACCGCATATCGTCGCGGCGCCCGCTCAAGCAGATACGCCAGCGCCAACCCCGGCCCGATCATCGCCAGATAGACATACCGATCGGCCACTGTCGAGTAGACCTGAAACAGGAACGGCATCAGCCCCAGCACCGGCGCCAACACCAACACAAAGATCGCCAGCCCGCTGTTCAGTTCCCGCCGCAGCGGCCGATACGACCATGCTGCAACCGCCACACACAGCGGCACAATCCACGCAAACCATATCCATCGCCCCTGCAACACGTATTGTGGCGAGAGGCCATAGTCGATGCTCAGCGCGCCCGGCCATACAAGCTTCAGCAGATAGGTCGCCATGGCATGCCCGGCGATGAATGGCCGCTGCCAGAGTTCACAAAGATGCAGACCCCCTGTCGGCTGAACCAGCATGGTCACCACCACACTTGGTACCACCGCCACCAGCATCGGCGCTAGGCACCCCAGGACCGTCTTCCAAGGCCGCTTCAGCAGCCCGACATCGATCGCCAGTGCCACCAGCGGCACCGTCATCACTCCCGGCTTGGCCAGTGATGCCATCCCCAGACACAGACCCGAAAGGACATACCACCATGCATGCAAACGCGAGCGAGATGAGGCTGTGGCCCCCCGAATGTAGATGTGCAGCGCCAGCATCGCGAGGAACCCAGAGAGAACATCCTTCATCCCGGTTGCCCACGCCACTGCCTCCACCTGCAACGGATGCACGGCCCACAAGATCGCGCAGGCAGCGGCCGGCCATACCGATCCGACCACCCGCCGGGCAATCCCATACAGCAGTAGCGCCGAACCAAGATGCAGGATGATGTTGGCGGTATGAAAGAGATACGGATTGGGCATGCCCGCAGCGCCGCCCGGATCGCCCGCCGACGCAAGCAGCGCCCATGCGTTGTATGTCAGTGGAATGTACAGATGCTGATACGGCTTCTGCCATGCCGTCAAAGCCCCGCCCAGCGTGGGCGGGACAACGTACGGATTGCCCGTGATCAGTTGGTTGTCATCCCACTCGACGAACTCGAACATGGCGGCCGGCGCGAAGACCAGCAGCACCGCCACGATGATCACGAAGATGGACAACCGTCGCTTCATCACCTGCCCGCGAGGATACCGCCGGAGGTGGCTCGACTCCATCGCAAACATAGGCGGTCTCGCCTACTGCACTGCGATCATGACCACTCCCAGCTTCGATAGCTCCACCTGCACCGCCTGGCCGGATTGTGCCACTTTCGCAGTCCCCATTACTGCCGAAGCGGTCTTTCCCTGTGCTACCTGTATCTGCACCGATCCTTCGCCATCGCCGTCACTCACCAGGAGCACATAATCCTTGCCATCGGCACGTCGCAGCAACGTGTGCAGCCACGGCTTGCTCGTCTCTACGCGGATCGCACTGCTGTCCTCGCCAAGAATGACCGGCGTCATCTGGTCGATCTCAGCGATGATCTCGCGCAGGCGCGCCCACTGGTCCGCAAACGGCACATCCGGCGACTTGCGCAGATCAAACCATGAGTAATACACCAGCCCGGTCGCCCCCTCCGCGATGCACTGCCATGACATGCTTCGCATCTCCTGCGCGGTTGGGCTGCGCTGGGCAGCGCTCTTGTTATATGCCGAATGGCTAAACGCTTGCGGCACCATCCACACCGGCCGGGCATGCTGCATGCCTGCTACCGTCTTGCGCGTCCATTCGCTCGCCAGCGAAGCCCGGTTCAGCCCCGGGAGCACGCTGCCGATCGGATACGGATCGCTTCCGATCACATCGCACGTCCCCAGGTACCGCTCCATTTCATCCACCTGGTACAACACCGCCCAGGCGGGATGATTCGGGTCCTCTAGCGCTGTCCACCGGTAGTGAGCTGTGAGTCTGTTCCGATAGGACACAGGTAACTCATCGTTCAGATACCACGCCAGCAGTGCCGGGTGGTCGCGCATCTCGCGCACTCGTTCGCGAACCGCCGTCTCCTCCTGCGCTTCGCTCTTAAGCCATGCCGGCGTCCATTGCGTCCCAAAGTACCAGTCCTTCGTGGAATAGATCACCCGCAGGTTGTGCTTCTGCGCCAGGTCCATCTGCTCGCGCGTGGGTGAAGTATACGGCATGATGCAGTTCACCTTGCTCTGGTTCAGCAGCGTGAGATCCTCCTCGCTGATGCCGCCAAGGTAGAACCCGATCGGGAAGAACGGCTTACCCGCCACGATCGTCCTGCCCCGCTGGTCAAACGTGACGCCTGGTGTCGCAGTGGGCGCGGGAGCACGTCGCAGCAGTTCCGTACTGGTAATGATCTCTTCCCGCGCCCGCTCGCTTAGCCGCACGAACAGCTTCCACGGCCCGGCCTGCCCTGCCGGCGGAGCCGGCAGATCCAGGTCGCACGACTTCTGCCCGGCTTGCACATCCTGCTTCGTCGACATGTTGCCGCCAAGCGGCTTGCCATCGGCATCCTGAAGTTCCGCCGTCACCTGCAGCGCGCTGCTCGCCGCCGCCGGGTTCTCGTTCAGGTTCAGCAGTGCCCGGAACCGGATCCTGTCACCGGCTATCCACCCGCGGTAATTCGGCTCCAGCAGCACGACCTGCATCGGACGATCCGCCATCTTCGTCAGTGTGATATCGTCAAACCATGCTGTGCCGGCCATCCCCCTGCGCACGTAGCATGTCAGGCTGAACCCCGCCGCATTGGCCGGGACTCGCAACAACGTGTGCACGCGCATCCAGTCATGCGTGCCTTTCACCCCCGCGCCATACGACCCACCCAGGTACTTCCCATTGGCATCGCTCCACTCCAGGCACAGTCCCGCCCCCGTGTCCGTGCCCGTGACGTTCTCGGTGCGGACCCATCCGCCGTAATCGTACAACGCCCCCGGCTCCAACTTCACCTTCTGACCTGCCAGCACATACTTTCGCGGATCGGCGTTGCTGTACTTCAGGCTCGCCTCACCACCATGCTTCTGGCTCTTATCACTCGTATACACGGGTGCCTCGGCCGACCAGACCGCGACCTGGCCTTTGTCCACCTGCTCAAATCCGTCGTTGGCCACCAGATTCGGCCCAACCGGCTTGGGCCATTGATCCGCATCATCCTCGGCCCGAACCGCACGCACAGCCGCCGGAACCAACGTCGCCACCAGCATGAAAGTAACCCATCTCATGCCATGGTATACCCAATTACATTCCCACCTGTTGCAACTCCGCGCCCATCTCCGTGCAACGCCTGACTTAGAGACCCCTTCTCGATAGACTCACATGCCACAGTCCTTCACTCGCACAGAGCAGGAGTAACATGAAAGAGCTCAGAGTCGGCATCATCGGCTACGGCAACCGCGTCTCGCATATGTCCAAGATGCTCCGGAAATTCGACATCCCCCTAAAGATCCAGGCCATCGCCGACCCGAGGATGAACCAGATCGAAGCGCTCAACGATCCGCACCTGGCCGGCACAAGATTCTTCCCCCATGCCGACGCGATGCTCAAAGGTGAGAAGCTCGATGGCATCATGATCGGCACGCGCTGCTTCATGCACACCGACATGGCCATCAAAGCCGCCAGGGCCAACGTTCCTCTGTTCATCGAAAAGCCCATCGCCATCAGCATGGAGCAGCTCCGCCGACTGGACAAGGCTTTCCGGAACTTCAAGCCCCCGACCGTGGTGTCGTTCCCCCTGCGTCTGAGCCCGTTGGCGGTCAAAGCCAAAGAGGTGATCAAATCCGGCGTCATCGGCACCGTCGAGAATTTTAACGCCTTCAACGATGTCCCCTACGGCGACGCCTATTTCTACGCCTTCTATCGCAATTGGAATGAGGTGGGCGGCCTGTGGCTGCAGAAAGCCACCCACGACCTGGACTATCTGAACTTTCTCCTGGATCAGAAACCCGTACTCGTGGCGGCCGTCAACTCGCAGAGGGTGCTCGGGGAGGGTGGCGGCAAACCCTTCGACCTCACCTGCGACAAGTGCTCCCAGGCGGAAAAGTGTCTGGAGAGCCCCTACAACGCCTTTTATACCCGGCGCATTCGTGATGCGGAGCGCATGCGCAAAGACAAGCTCTGCGTATTTGCCAAAGGCATCAAGAACGAAGACAACGGCTCCTGCCTGCTCCAGTACGAAAACGGCGTGCAGGGCGTCTACCATCAGAACTTCTTCGCCCGCAACAAGGCCGCTCGGCGCGGAGTGCGGCTCTACGGTTACAAGGGCACCATCGAATTCGACTGGTACACCGGCGAACTCAAAGTCTTCTACCACCACAAGAACGCGGTCGAGACACTGAAGTTCGAAGGCGGCGATGGCCACGGCGGCGGCGATGAGGAACTCTGTCACGACTTCCTCATGGCAATGCGCGACGGCAAGCCCGCCCGCTCCACCATCAAAGATGGAATCCTCTCGGCTCTGATGTGCCTGAAGGCGCGCGAGTCCTGCGAGACCCGCAAGTTCGTCAAGATCAGCATGTAGCAGCAACTCTGCAAAGAACAGTGTGCGATTCGCTTTGCGCGAGGTGGCGCCTATGGGAGCGCGGACAGTCCTGCCCGCTCTTGTATCCTTGGCAACCCCAGAGCCCGGCAGGGATGATACGGTCCCTGGTTCTTGCATCGCCGCATCGAGAAGATCCTGTTACACTACTGACCGAATGACCCAACGCGACCCCGATCCCGCCAGTCTGCCTGAAACCATCCCTCTGCTGTCCTACGAGAGACAGACGGACGATGGCGCAATGGATTGGGTACTGCGCTTCGTGGGGGCGTGGGTCATCTGCGTTGGGACGGCTTATACGCTGTTTTACGTTGTTGTGTGTGTGGCGAGCTACGGTTTAACGCTGGAGTTCATGTTCCGCGACCTCCAGCGATTGTCCAGGTTTGCATCCTTGTTGTGCAGCCTGAGCTCTATCATATTCGGCATCGCGATCGCAAGGCGGTATCGCTATGGGTTCTACGGTAGCCTGATTGTGCTCGCGGTGGCTCCGTTGCTCGAGCTGGCATTCGACATGTCCGCTGGAGCAGGCCGTGTCGGGTTGTTCTTCCTGCCGTCCCGCGTCTTGCCGGTAGCGGCTTTGTTTGCCGCGCTGCTCTCCGTACTTCGGCGTGCCGACGCCAAAGGTGTCCTTCAACCAGTTCACGTGAACCGATTGGGCTCGCCGCAGGATGGAGGCAGCCTTGGGTTCCTCATCTCGCGAACGGGATGGGTTTTTCTGGCACAGGGAGGCGTAGTCCTTGTTGATCTCGCCATGCTACCTGTGTTTTCCTGGGCAGGTTTCCCATCGTCGCCCTGGTCATTGGACAGAGTCGCCTTGGTAGGCACGTATCTGGCAGTAGGCACATGCGGGCTGCTGCTGTGCCAGCGCAGAGCGTGGGCACTTTGGTTGCTCGCAGGGACACTCGTGACGCAAGTGACCATGCAGGAGTTCCTGATGTGGCAGTACTACTACTCCACAACAGGTAATCCAATCTTCACTATTACCGCCGTCTATCACCTCAACTCAGTTCTCATCACCACCGCCAGCATCGTCATGCTCTGTCTCCTCGCCCGCAAAGCCGCACGCACGGGAATATGAGCAGCCGCACCTCATGAGAGGCCACTTGGGGCCAGTAGAGGTGAACATCATCGCCCCATGAACAGTTGTGGCTCGACCTTGAAATATTCGGACAGCTTCAGCAGATGCCCGATGGTGAGGGAGCGCTCATCCTTAAGAATCTTGGCCGCGTGACTTCGGTGGATTCCCAGCAATCGGCCCAGGTCGGCCGCCGTCATCTGGTGATCTTCAAGAAGCGAGCGAAGGCTGTCCAGGCCGCTGGTGTGGCTGGTCTGCAGGGGGTAATGCTCCGCTTCGTATGCAGACACCAGCGTGGCGAGTGCGTCGAGGTAATCCTCCTGATCCGCAGTGAGTCGGTGACCGGCCATTGCGTCGATGATATCGGTGGCATTTCTCAGATCGATGCCGTCGTGGATCGGACGGAGGGGATACATCGCGGACAGGCCAGCCCAGGCTGTGGGAATGCTCTTGAGTGTCGGCGGAGGATTACGATGTTTGCGCAACGGTTTCAACGTTTTCATAGCTCAGCTTTCCATTGTTCTTTATCGTATTCGGCATGCGTGAGAAATCGCAGTATGAACAGTTTTCCGGTGTTGTAATGGACGGCGGTTATCAGCCGGTAGTTGCCGCCGCCGATATCAAATACAGTGATCGTTCGGCCGCTTGCGACTACGACCGGATCGGCGGTACGGAATGTTCGCCGCGCGTCGGCATAGTTCCTCCACCGCGCCGCCTTGGCCTTCTTCAGCCAATCCTCCAATGATGGTCTTGCGCGCCGATGGAGCGTCCAATAGTCCTGAAGGCGGATTGGCTTGATGATCCACACGCTGTAGTCATTTTGGCCACATTGTGATCCAATGTCAAGGGAACTACTGCAGTGTATCGCCGCTCCATCCCCTCCAGATACGTACCTACAACCCCATCCGACTCATCACGATCAGCATCGTATCCGGCAACGGCTGCACCCCTAAGTGCCGCATCATGTTGATCGCCTGCGCGGTGTGGTAGTACGCATGCGTACCGCCATGCAGCAGCACATCGGAAAGCCGCGAGGTCAGCGGCTTGTCCGGCGCGCTGGGGCGGATCCTCACGACCGGCCGATCCAGATCCTCATCCGTGAGTCCGCCCAACAGTGCCTGCCAGCGTGCCTCCAGCGCATCCCACGCCCGCGCAAGCGATTCGACATCTGCCTGTTTGGCCGGAAACGCAGCCCGAGCATTCCCCTCGATCGCCTCAAACCAGACGAACTCCGCCGAGTACATGTGGTTCAGCGTCGCCAGCAGCGAACCCGGCCCTATCTCAAACACCTGATTCAACTGCTCCGGCGTCAGCCCGCTCGATGCCTGCAATAGCTGCTGCGCCACCCACCTCTGATGCTGGTGTAACCGACGGACAAGCTCTATGCCGCTCATTGCCATCTCCTTCCGGGTTCTTTTCCTTCGCCAGTCTGCACATTCCCGTTTCAGTACTCTATGCCGATCCCTCCATCACGCACCGTGCAATATGCTGTCCGATGGCGATGGATGCCGTACACGCCGGCGATGGGGAATTCAGCACATGAACCATGCGCGGCGCAAGCTGGATGCGGAAGTCATCCACCAGCTTCCCCGATCGCTCCAGCGCCTGGGCGCGCACGCCGGCGCCGCCGGGCTGAAGATCCTCGATCTTCAGTTCCGGCATGAGCCGCTGCAGGGCTTTGTGGAATGCCCGTTTGCTCAGCGAACGCCGGATCTCCCCCGCCCCCACCCTCCAGTACCGCCTTGCCATCTTCCAGAACCCGGCGAAGCCCAATACCTCTGCCAGATCGCCCGGAGATATCTTCCGCCAGGAATACGCCTCACGAGCCAATGCCAGCACCGCATTGGGCCCCGCCTCCACCCCGCCGCCGATCATCCGCGTGAAGTGGACCCCCAGGAACGGGAACGCCGGATCGGGCACAGGATAGATCAGGTTCCGGCACAAGCCGTGTGCCGCAGGCGCAAGGCTATAGTACTCGCCGCGGAAAGGAACGATCTGCACCTCCGGATGCAGCCCGCACATGCGGGCGATGCGATCCGACTGCAGCCCGGCGCAGTTCACCAGCATGCCACAGCGTACCTCGCCCCGCGATGTCTGAAGCACCATTTCATCGGGCATAGTCCGGACTGCCTTCACTCGCCAGCCCGTCCGCACCGCCCCACCCTCTTGCCGCACCACGTGCGCATACGCCTCGGCAACCTGCGCGAAGTCAACGATTCCTGTCTCGGCCACATACAGCCCCGCAATGCCCGCGACATGCGGCTCGCGCTCGCGAATCTCCTCGATACTCATCCGCCGCAGTCCCGCCAGACCATTGGCCGACCCCCGCCGGATCAGTTCATCCAACGCCGGCAGCTCAGCTTCACCCAGCGCCACCACGACCTTGCCACAGCGTTCGTGTTTGATCCCGTGCTCCTGGCAGAAGCGGTACATCGCTTCGCGGCCTTGGGTGCAGAGCTGCGCCTTGAGCGAACCGGGTTTGTAGTACAGCCCCGAATGGATGACCCCGCTGTTGTTGCCAGTCTGATGTGCCGCAAGGCGATCTTCAGCCTCCAGCACCACCACCGACCGCCGGCCGGCGCTGACCAAGGCCTTCGCCGTCGCCAGTCCCACGATGCCGCCGCCAATCACGGAAACATCAAAGCGTTCAGCGGCACTTGCATCCACGTTGCTGCTCATGATGGCCGATCACTATAGAAGCCACCGTCCGGATTGCGAAGGACAGCCGCTTTACATCCTCCCCCAGCCCGTGAATGATCCTCCCTCAATGCCATCGCTGGCCGATTACAGCCTCGAAGAGCTTTCCGCTCTGTTTGTGCAGTGGGGGCATCTGCCTATCCACGCCAAGCGACTGCTGCGTGCGTACTACGACCAGGCCGGCCGGCCGGCACTCGATCAGGTCTCCATCGCACATCGCCTGCGCGATCGCGCCGTGGCCGAGATCCCCCTGCTTGCCACCCGGGTTGTCACGCGCAGCGTATCGGCCGACGGCACCCTCAAGCTACTACTGGCCTGCCCCGACGGCGCACAGGTTGAGTCCGTCCTCATGCCCGATTACCGCCCAGACCGCTCGGCCGGCTGCCTCTCCACCCAAGCGGGCTGTGCCATGGCATGTGATTTCTGCGCCACCGGCGTGCAGGGCTTCACCCGCAACCTCACCACCGGCGATATCATCGAGCAGTACCTCGCCCTTAAGGCTGAGTCCGCCGCCGTTGGCCGGATACTCCGCACCATAGTCCTGATGGGCATGGGCGAGCCGCTGCTCAACCTCGCCAACGTGACCAAAGCGATCCGGCTGCTCGCGGGCGATCACACCGCCCACCTTGGCTGGCGTCAAATCACCCTTTCCACAGTGGGCCTTCTCCCGCAACTGCAGCAGTTCGTCGACCTGAAGCTCAATGTTCAGCTCGCTTTGTCTCTCCATGCTCCCGACGATCAACTCCGAGCTCAACTGGTGCCGCCCGCACGGCGGTTTGCCATCGCCGACCTGCTGGCTCTCGCCCAACTTCATCAGGAGAACACCGGCCGGACTACGGTCATCCAGTATTGCCTTCTCGCCAGCGTGAACGATTCGCCAACACAGGCCCTGGCGCTGGCACAACTGCTCGCCGGGCGGCGGATGCATGTGAATCTGCTGACCTACAACCCAACCGGCCGGCCATACCAGAGCTCTCCCCCCAAAGCGATTGACGCCTTTCTGGGCACCCTCCGCAGCAATGGAATCGTCGCCCACCTCCGCCGCTCCCGTGGCCAGGACATCGCCGCCGCCTGCGGCCAACTGCGCACGATTGAAGGCTGACTGCTCAAACGCGCGGATTGCCCTGTGCCAGATGCGCATGACCCGTAAGATCCCGGATCTGCTTGTAATTCCCATTATACCCAAACTTCCCAGTTTTACATGATTCTTCTGTAACCCAAGCAGGCACAAGCATTTCCCATCAATCCTGTGGGATTCTGATGCCCTGTTCCCGAACACATCGCCCATACGTAACGTACCCAACTCCTGAGCGAGCATATGTGTTCATGTGTTGTATGTATGTCGTTCATAACGTTTGGAGATACTAAAAATGTTTGATGTTGCTGTCCCCCGTAATAACGTGAACCCCCCGCTGGTGGACCTGTTTCTGAACCCTTTGCTGGGAGCCCGCCGCGTCAGCCTGCATAGCGGCACCAGTATCTTCGAATCTACCCACCCAGCTTCCTCGCTGTATTTCATTCATCGCGGTCAGGTGCGAGTGTATACGGTCGGCCGGGAGCAGTCCCAGTTGGTCGAGATCCTCGGCCCGAATGACTGGTTCGGCGTTGCAGCGCTGGCCGGGGCATCGAGCCATGGTTCCCGCGCCATCGCCGTCGGCCCGGTGATCATCTCCGAAGTGCCGCTGGACCGCTTCATCGCGCTGCTCCAGCAGCATCCCAAAGCTGCCTCGGAAATGGTCCGCTCGCTTGCGCAGCGGCTGCGTCACGCTCGCGAAGAGTCCAGCCGACTGGTCTTCGACGACTGCCACACTCGCCTGCTCCGCGCCTTGGTGCGCTTCAGCCATTCGCCGGCCGCCAGCCAGGCCAGCGGCACGAGCATCGTCCTCCACATAACCCATCTGCAGCTTGCCCAAGCCATCGGCGTCGCCCGCGAGACAGTGAGCCTCGCCCTGAAGGATCTTCGCGACCAGAAGCTGCTGCAGACTGGCCGCAATCAGTTGACCTTTGACCCCCGCGCCATCGAGCAGCTCCTGCAGCAGTACATGCAGCGCGCCACCGGCGCTGCCGCGCAGACTCCGCCCGCCGCAGCGCCACCGGTTACCATCAGCCCGGTCTCGGCTCCTCAGTCATAACGCCTGGCGCATTACCTGCCCCGGCAAGACCAGGACCCGCGGACGACACCGAAGTCATTCCCGACATCGATGCGTCCGCGGGTCCTTTGTTTGCCAATCTGGTAACATCCCCTGATCCGCGGCGCTATCATTCTGCGGGAGACACCCTATGCGAAATGCGACATTGATATACGCGATCCTATGTGCCAGCGTCTGTGCATTCGCTCAGGACTACTCCGCACCCGGTGAGTTCCACGTCACCGTTACCGATAGATCGTGGACCGACGCCGCCCGCCAGGACCGCGACGTTCCTGTGCGTATGTACATGCCCAAGGATGATCCGGCAAGGCTTTCCATCGTCATCTTCTCCCACGGTCTGGGAGGATCGCGCGAGGGCTACGCCTATTTCGGCCAGCACATGGCATCACACGGTTACCTCTGCGTCCACGTTCAGCACCACGGATCCGATGGAGAGAGCATCCGCGCCTCCATTCAGAATGGCGCAACTCCGGCAGATGCCTTGCGCAGGGCGACCATGGATCCTCAGAACGCCACGGATCGCCCCAAGGACGTATCGTTCGTTCTGGATCAGCTTGCTGCAATGAACAAGGCGGGCAATGACCTGGCCGGCCGACTCGACCTGGATCATATCGCCATCGCCGGCCATTCCTTCGGCGGCTTCACCGCCATGGCCTGCGCCGGTCAGGGTGACGGCAAGCTTCGCGACCGGCGCATCAAGAGCGCCATCGCCATGAGCGCCCCCGCACCGATGAGCGCACCCGGCTACGCTCGCATCACCATCCCCGTACTCGACATGACGGGCACGCTTGATGATTCGCCCATGCTTGGCGGAACTCTCGATAGCCGCATGAATGCTTTTGAACGGATGACCAAGAACGAGCGCTATCGTGCAATCTTCACACGCGGCGATCACATGATCTTCTCCGGTGGCACTGAGACGCTCGCCGCCCTGCATCTGGCCGGCATGACCGGAGACCGTAAGCTTGACCCGCAGTTCCAGGCCCACATCAAAGCACTATCGCTCGCCTTCCTGGAACACACACTCCGACAGGATAAGAACGCGGGCACGTGGCTAACAGCAGATGATGGGGCTAAGGCAGCTCTGGGCGATATGGCGATGTGGACGGTACACCGTCCATGAGCGGAGTCTATCCGTGGTTCAACGATCAGTCTGTTATCCAGGAATTGCGCACTCAACCTGATGAATGAGCTGCTAACAGCAGATCAATGCACCGTGAGCATCCTCAGGATGTCCTGACACGTCACCGCGATGAACACGAACCCGATCAGCGCCAGCCCGCACCACGTCGCCATGGCGATGATGCGATCCGGAACCGGCCTGCCGCGCAGTTTTTCGATCGCCAGGAAAAGGAAATGCCCGCCATCGACCACCGGGATCGGCAGGAAATTCACAACTGCCAGGTTTGCGCTGATAATCGCCAGGAACCACAGCAGATAGTCCACGCCCTCGTTCGCAACTTTCGTTCCCATCTGGAACATGCCGACCGGACCGACGACCCCGCTAACGGGCACCGATCCCTCGACCAGACGGCTTAGCGTCAGATAGACCTGCAGAATCGAATCGCGTGTCTCCTGCACACCCCACCACGCCGCCTCCAGGGGATTCGTCGTGGTCCGCCGGGCGGTCGCGAACTTCAACGGCAGGTCGGTGCCGTAGCGCATGTTCGCCAGCAGCAGCGCATCGGGTTTGCCCAGACGAACAGGATAAACCGTCATTGCACTGGCGTTGGGCGCAGTCACAGACACTTGGGCAATCTCGCCGGCCGGTACCTTACGCAGTTCAAACAGCACATCATCCCATGACTCGACGGCGACACCGTTGATCGCCTTGATGGCGCTGCCCAGCGGGATGGCCTCGGCCGGAGAACCCTTTATCACCCGCGCCACCACTGCGTGGTCGCGCTCATATCCCACGCCAATTCCCAGGCCTTTTGCCCATTTGAACTCGCCCCACTTGAACCCCAGCCGCACACTGGGCTCCAGGTCCGGGAACTTGAGCTCTCTTCCATCGCGAAGAACCGTGATCGTCACCTTCTCGCCCTGGTCGCCGGCTTTGCGCCCGCGCTCGCTGAAGTCCTTTGGCGAGGGGTCATTCTTCACGTCGCCGGCCACACTGATCGATGTCACCACATCCTCTGGCTGCAGTTTCCCTTCGACTGAGGAAGGCTTCGTCAGCCCTTGCACCATCGCCCGCGGAACCATTCCCGCATACTGCATCCCATCCTCGCCAAACGGCACATCGAGAGCGGGCGGCACTGCGACGGAGCGATCTTTGCCATCCGCGCTCCTCACGGTGATGTCCACGGGTTTGCCCCGGCTCGCCTGCAATGCCTGATCCAGCTTGTAGAATTGGGACTTCTCCACCTTCTCGCCATTGATCGCAGTGATCACATCCCCAGGCCCGAGTGGCCGTTTCTCTGCCGGAATGGCCGCCAACTCGTCCCGTAAGGACCGCGAAGAAAGGTCCGGCCCCTCAAGCAATCTCGGCATCCGCACACCCAGCATCAGGATGCTCATCGAGCCCCCCGACGCCTCGGGCGTGATGTATACGGTCTCGGAAGTGCCGTTCACCCGTTTGACATCAATCCGCAGCGGAGCACCCATTTTTGCCAGGGCGGTATTGAGCGCGATCTTCCGGAAATCGTCGTGCTGCGGCGTACCGTTGATCGCGATGATCTGATCACCAACCTGCAATGGAGCAGGCGTGCCATCAGCCCTCGTTGCCAGTTGTGCCGGCGCCATGGGAATCACACCGCCCACCACTGCCTGCGGAACATCCAATCCCACCACGAACAACACCATGAACGCAATCGCGGCGAAGATGATGTTCATGATCACGCCGGCCGAGATCACCAGCATCCGCTGCCCCACGGTCTTACTCGTGTAGCTGCGCGGATCATTTATGACGATACCGGGCTTGGTGTCATCCTGGCCCATCATCTTCACATAGCCGCCCAGGGGCACCCAGTTCCAGCGGTATTCGGTTTCGCCGATGCCCAACTCCAACGCGGCGCTGTCCAGTTCCTGTGAGGTCGCGCCGACCTTCTCCTTCAACTGCAGCTCGCTGCTGCGCCGCGCTTCAATATGTTCGGCCGCGCGCTGCGCGCGTTCCTTTTCACTGGAGCCGGCGCGGAACCCCAGACCCTTGCGCCAGGAGAAGATCGCCTGGCCAAACCCCAGCGCGAACTGCTCCACCCTGATCCCGACATACTTGGCGGCCAGGAAATGGCCGCCCTCGTGGATCAGGATGATCAGGCTGAAGCCAACAATCAGCAGGATGATGCCTTGGAAGTCCATTCAGTATCCTCAATCGCTTGTTGTTCGTCGTTAGTCATTCGTCGCGCCGGCTTACGGCACTAGTTACGGCAAATGACACTCTGCGCCTTCTCCCGTGCCCATCGGTCTGCCTCCAGCAGATCCCCCAGGCTGGGCGAGGAAGTCGGTATATGCGCCGATATTGTATGCTCAACTATTTCCGCAATCCGTCCGAAGGCAATCTGCCCCTGTGTGAAGGCATTCACACCCGCCTCGTTGGCGCCGTTAAGCACGGCCCCATACGTCCCACCCTTGCGCGCCACCTCGTAAGCCATCGCCAGGGCCGGAAACCGTCCATGGTCGGGCGGTTCAAAGTGCAGCGCAAATGCCTTCAGTAGATCGAGTTTGCGTGTACAGCCGCTGCTGCGGTGCGGATACGTCAGTGCATACTGAATCGGCGTCCGCATATCCGGAGGTGAAAGCTGCGCGATTACCGACCCATCCACAAACTCTACCATTGAATGGACTACCGATTCAGGGTGGATCACTATTTCAACTTTCTCAGGCGGAATGTCGAACAACCAGCAGGCCTCAATTAATTCCAGCCCTTTGTTGAACATCGTCGCCGAATCGATACTGACTTTGCTGCCCATCTGCCAGGTGGGGTGTTTCAGGGCATCGGCCAGCGTCGCCTGGTCGATCTGCTGGCGCGTTGCCTTGCGGAATGGGCCACCCGATGCCGTGAGGATGACACGCTTGACCTCGCTTGCCCGGCCACAGTGCATGGCCTGAAACACGGCGGAGTGCTCCGAATCCACCGGCAGGATGCTCACGCCTTTTTTTCTCGCCAGAGGAATCAGCAGCGAGCCGGCCACCACCAGGGCTTCCTTATTCGCCAGCGCCAGCGTCTTGCCGGCCTCAACAGCAGCCAGGACTGCCGGCAGCCCGGCCGACCCGACGATCGCGGCGACGACAATATCGATGTCATCGCGCCGAACCATCTCCACCAGCCCCTCGGGGCCGCAGTAACACTGTACGTTCAACTCCTTGAGCTTCCCGCACAATTCCGCATGCGTCTTGTCATCGGTCACCGAGACGGCCGCCGGCCGGTACTGCGCCACCTGTTCCATCAGCAGCTTTCCCTGCCGATGCGCAGACAACGCCACCGCCCGATACGGCTCACCGAGGTGACCGATCACCGAAAGGGTGCTGGTTCCAATCGAACCAGTCGACCCAAGCACTGCGATTCGTTTACGTGCTGTTTGCATCAAAGCCTGCATCGCTGCGTTTCCCGCCGCCCCAAACCAGAACCCCACTATGCAGGCTGCGCCTCATAGACCCTGCCATGTCTGCGGAGCCATTTACGATCACCGGCATCGGCGCGCCGTTGTGCCTCATCAAGCAACTTCAGTGTTCTGGCCTCCAACAGCGGCTCTTCCGGTGATTCACGCGCGTAGATCACCGGAACGTCCAGGATGACGATGAGGTCGCCGCTCTCAACATACCGGCGCACCGTTCCGTGCCGAATTCGTTCTTTCGCCGTTTTCATTCGTTCTCCTCGAAGTAAACGGTCACCAGTTTGGCGCATGCGATCGACTTCACGAATGCCCACACCGCGACTACCTGGCTCCCATCCGCCAGCGTCTGACGCAACAGAATCTTAGGGTCGGGTTTGTTTGAGGCGTAGGTCTGTAGCAACTCACCATCCTCAAATCCCTCAACCACCTGCCAGCGGACGATCCGACGTTGCTGGAGCCGGTTATCGGCATGCACCGAGAACACGACCTTGCCTCGTCGGATCGCTGCTCTGATTCGGCTGTGCAACTCATGCATTTGCAGTGCTCAATATCCACCTGATGAGCGATCACCCGGCATTCGCCCCATGGCACTTTTTGTACTTCTTCCCGCTGCCACAGGGGCAAGGATCGTTGCGGCCGATCCTGGGGCCATCGCGAATAACCGCCTTCACCCTGGCGCCCTCGCCCTGGGGGGCGCCCGACGCCTGCTTCACATCCTCTGCGGATTTCTCGATCGTCTCGCTCACACCGTAACTCTGCACCTCTTCATGCGAGGCCGCGAGCACCTTATACGCATTCTTGGCCTTGGCTTGACCCACCACATTCACGCGGAAGATCAGGTCCGTAACCTTGTCGCGGACGCCAATCATCATCTCTTCGAAGTAGCGGAAGCCTTCCTTCTTGTAGAGGATGCGCGGATCGCGCTCCGCGTAGGCATGCAGGCCGACTGAACCCTTAAGCATGTCCATCGCATAGAGGTGGTCCTTCCAGGTCTGATCGAAGATGTTGATCAGCACATATTGCTCGAGATCGGTCAGTTCCTGGCGAAAGAACGCCTTGCCGCGGGCAAGCAGCATCGCCTTCACGCCGCCCTCGGTTGCGGCCGCCTTATCCAGTTCCTTCGCCGTCAGCGAAGTCCCGAATCGGTCGTTGAAATCCGCCGCCACCGCGGCATTGTCTTTGTGCGCCTGCAGGATCGCCTCGATCTCCTTCTGCATCGTTCCGCCCACGGTCCATTCCCGCTGCAACGCCATCAGTTCATCGTGCAACTGCTCCACCGGCGTGGCGATAATATGCTCAACCGGCATCGCCACCCGGTATTTGCCATAGACCCAGTTCCGCACATACTCCGCGGCATACGGGTTCTCGATCTTCTCTTTGTCCGCGCCGCCGGCCGCATAGGTCAGCGCCTGCCCCGTGGGATAGAGAATTTCGCGCACGGCATAGGCCTGCCGGGCACGGGTCTCGATCAGCGCGGCGATCTCTTCCGCCGGCTTGCGGACCCCGCGGCCGACATCGGCCACGAGTTCCTCGGGCTTGATCTCGATGCCAAACTTGCTCTCTGCCCACGTGCACAGTTCATGCTCGGAATACAGCGGCTCGAGATAGCGCATGATCTGCGAGCAGTCTCGCTTGTCGATCTGTTCCAGGGCGGCGGTCCGCAGCGTCTCTTCCAGATGGAGGGGATCCATCGTCCGCAGTTCCGTCGGCGAGATCTCAACGCCAAAACGGTTGGCAGCCCAGTTGGCCAGGCCCTTGATATCCCACTCTTCCGGATTGCTGGCATCTTCACCCATGAACTCGCCCATCGTCGAGGCGATGTTGCCCTCGGCCTCAACTTTGGCCTTGGATCTGACCAGTTCCTCGATCTCTTCGAGGTGGCGAATGCTCCGGAAGTCTTCCGGCTCGATCGCCGTCTCGAACGTCGTCCGCGTCCACTCCACCAGCACATTGGCGACATGGTCCTCGACGATGTACTTATCCACCGCATCCTGGATCGACTGGCTGATCATGTCCCAGATCACCCGGTCGATCTCCCGGCCCAACAGCACCTTCTGGCGCATGCCGTAGAACGTCGTGCGCTGGTGGTCCATGACCTCGTCATATTCCAGCAGGTTCTTGCGCGCCAGGTAGTTTCGCTCCTCGACCTTCTTCTGGGCACGCAAAATGCCCTTGCTGATGCGCTTATCCTCGATCGCCATGCCCTCTTCCATGCCCAAGAGCGACAGCACGCGGATGGTCCATTCACCCGCGAACATCTTCATCAGATCATCCTGCAGACTCACATAGAAGCGGCTGGAACCGGGGTCACCCTGCCGGCCGGACCGGCCGCGAAGCTGATTATCAATGCGCCGGGCGGTGTGCCGCTCCGTGCCGACCACGTGCAGACCGCCGACCGTCTTGACCTCGGGATCAAGCTGATACACCGCAAAGAGCGGGTCGGGTTCCTCCTCACCCTGGGGCTCCTTGATCTCGCTGACTTTCCCGGTCGAGCGCTGGATCAGCGTGTACACATATCGTCCGCCCTCGCCCTGCTTCGCCTCCACATCCCAGAGCGTCTCGGGAGCAAGTTTGATATCCGTACCGCGGCCGGCCATGTTGGTCGCGATGGTCACGTTGCCAACCTTGGCGCCAAACGTGTTGTCGTGCGTATAGCCGGCCTTGGCCACGATCATGGCTTCCTTCTCGTGCTGCTTGGCGTTGAGCACCTCATGCTGAATGCCATACTTGCGCATCAGCATGTTCGAAAGCATCTCGCTCTTCTCCACGCTGGTGGTGCCCACCAGCACCGGCCGCCCGGCATCGGAGTAGACCTTGATCTCATCGATGATCGATTCCCACTTCTCACGCTCTGACCGATACACGCGATCGTTGTTGTCCTCGCGGATCGTCGGCCGGTTCGTCGGGATGGTCACCACTTCCAGCCTGTAAATCTTGTTGAATTCCTCCGCCTCAGTCTGGGCGGTACCGGTCATGCCGGCCAGCTTCTTGTAGAGCTTGAAGAAGTTCTGCAGGGTGATCGTCGCCAGCGTCTGCGTCTCCTGCTTGATGGGCACGCGTTCCTTGGCCTCCACTCCCTGGTGCAGGCCCTCCGACCACTGCCGGCCGACCATCTTGCGCCCGGTGTACTCATCGACGATGACGACTTCGAGCGAGCCATCCTTGCCCGGCTCCACCACATAGTCGCGGTCGCGCTCATACACCACATGCGCCCGCAGCGCCTGCTCCATCAGATGCGGCCATTCCATATTGCCGCCGACGTAAAAGCTGCCGACACCGGCCGCATCCTGGGCCGCCGCGATGCCATCGTGTGTGAGGTGAACGCTCTTGCGATCCAGTTCCACCTCGTAATACTGCGTAAGCTGCTTCTTCTTGGCCTCGGATTCTTCCAGGGCCTTCTCCGCCGCTTCCTCGCGCTTTCGCGCTGCCTCAGCGCCGGCCTGATCGCGCTTGCCCTTGGCCTTGTCGCGGTCGCCTTCAGCGGCCTTGATCGCCCGCTTCGCCGCGTCAGATTGCTTCTCTGCCGCAGCATACGGCTTGTTCAGCTCGATCACCTTGCGCGCCACGGCATCGGCCGCCCGATACTTGGGGGCATCGTCGTGGGCAGCGCCGGAGATGATCAACGGCGTCCGGGCTTCATCGATCAGGATTGAGTCCACCTCGTCGACAATCGCGTAGTCCAGCGGTCCCTGCACCTGCAGGTCGGCGCGCTCCTTCATGTTGTCGCGGAGGAAGTCGAAGCCGAACTCGGCATTGGTTCCGTACGTGATGTCACACTGATAGCTCTTCTTGCGCGTCTCGCCGCCGGGCTCCATGTCGCTCTGGATATAGCCCACCGTCATGCCCAGATTCTCGAACGCCGGCTTCACCCACAGCGAGTCACGCCGCACCAGGTAGTCGTTGACGGTCACTACATGGCAATGGAACCCCTGCACTACGCGCAGGAAGCACGCCAGGGGCGCAACGAATGTCTTGCCTTCGCCGGTTGCCATCTCGGCAATCTTGCCTTCATACAGCACCATTCCGCCGATGATCTGCACATCGAATGGCCGGCAGCGGAACGGCGGCCGCGATTCCGGATAGATCTCGCGCACGGCTTTGTAAAGCGCCGGCGGGATCACCACCTGTGTCCAGCTCTCGCCGGTCTGAATCATCTGTCGCTGCACCGAGTCGTACAGTTCGAGGTTGGTATCATCGAACTTGTCCGGATTGAAGCTCTCGTCCGGATTGAAGATGTTGCGGATGCCGATGTGCCGATCCATCGACTCGCGGATCAGCCCCAGCAGTTCGGGCATGACCTCGTCGAAAGTGATCGAACCGTCGGCGATGCCCTTGCGGATCTCAGTGGTGCGCTCCCGCATCACCACATCGGTCATCTCCTGGATTTTCCCCTCAACCGCGTTGACCTGATCCGCGATCCGGTGATAGCGCTTGAGCAGACGTTCGTTCCGAGAGCCAAAGACGCGCGTGAGCATCTTGCCAATATTCATTTCCATTGAAGTGTTCCGTTAAGAAAAGAGAGGCTGATACCGCCAGGGTGATGCGGCCTGCCCTGATGCCAATCCGGCCCGGGGTGGTGACGCACCTGCCCTATTGATGCAAACAGGGACAGCGCAAATGCTCAAGCGAGCGGCGGGGGAAGATGAAGCGTCTGCGTACTGCAATGCCGGGCTTGCTGGGGATCACGCCGGCCAGCCGTGGGAAACTCTTGCGTGACAGCCGCGGTCTGCCGCGTGCTTTCCAGCCGCGTCGCGGGCTGGCTCGACCGTTGCGGGAAGGCCTTGCCAAAGCGGGCGGCCATCTTCTCGGCCACGCCGACAACGGCTTCCCCCTGAACGTATGTGCCCGCCTGGGCCAGATAGTCGCTACCCATGGCCCCCAATAAGGCGGCCACCGTCAGCAGGTTATAGATAACACGTCGGCGCATCGGCAATCCAGTCAGTATCCCCCTCCGCGCAATCCCGTCAAGACCCGCATACCTTGCACATTGGTATCACATAATAGGCCCTTACGCTGCCGATGGTTCACCGGCTTGTTCTTCAGATGCCGGGGTCGCCTCCGGCGGCTGCACTTTATCCGACCGGGTGCCTGGGGCGCCCGCGGGGATGCAGGGTACTGTCCAATGACAGGCGGCGTGCCGCTTCGGTGATCCAGGTCGCGTCTCCCAACGGACATCCCCGCTCCAGGCTGCGCGCAATCCGCTGCTGAAGCTCACCTTGCAGCGCGGTATTGAGCAGTTCCAGCCAACTGTGCGGTTTAGGAACCGGCCAAAGGTCGGCCTTCAGCAGCCACGGCCGCTCAGTCTGTTCGCGTTGACTGGCGCTGCACCAGCGCCACTGTTCCGCCCGCGGAACGAGCCCACTCGCAAGGGCATTACGCTCCACATACCGGCACACATCCAGCAGATTCCCATCCGGCTGGACGGGAAAGCTCCTGAATCGCCCCTGGTACAGAGGCCCCGTCCCCGCCGTGCGGTAGTGAGCATGCCAGCGCTGGACATGCGTTACGCTCAGCAGCCGCATGAATTCAGAGAGTTCGCCATCACCCTTGGGCCACAGCACCAAATGCCAGTGGTTAGGCATCAGGCTGTACGAGAGTATCCGCACCGGCCGGCGCTCATGGACCTCGCCGATGATCTTCTCAAACGCCGCGAAATCCTCATCCTTGCGGAAGATCTGCCACCGTCCCACAGCGCGGTTGAGCACATGATAAACATACCCGCCCGTCGCAACTCTCGGTCGTCTTGGCATGTCCCCCAGCATACACCGTCCCGCCTCCCAATGCAAAAAGACTCCCGACCCCTTAACTTAAGGGGTCGGGAGTCTTTTTTCTCGTTGGCACCGTAAATACCCCTGCCCGGTGTGGTAATTCGCCTACCCTTCCGCTATGTTTTCGCCCATGTGGGGTAACCGATTGGGCTGGCTGATCTCCGCGATCCTGGTACTGGCGATGGCCGGAGTCATCGTCACCACCTGCATCGTTACCAGCCGCCGCACCGAGCCGACCGAGTTCTCACGAGACCCCGCGAATCTCGCGGCCATCCAACTCCCCATCGACCCGCATACGCTCATCCCCGAACCCGCCCGTGATCAAGATGCCGGCGACCTCTACTGGCAGGCTGTCTTCGATTACCGTGCTCACCCGGAAGACTACGATCGCCAGTCCGTCGGCTTCACTCTGCAAACAGCGACCGAACTCGTTGGCGTCAAAGTTGCCACGGATGCCGCCGACCACCGCCGGGCCGGCATCTTCACCCATCGCGTCGATGCGGCCGTCGGATATGGCGCCACTCCTGCCCTCAACGCTCTGCAGCAAATCGGCGCACTTCTCGCCCGCATCGGCACCGAATACGCTGACAAGCACCAGTACGCTGATGCCAAGCGCTACCTTCGTGCCGAATTCCTGCTCGGTCTGCGCCTCTACGATGAGCGGATGACCCGGCAGCAACTCTCGACCGCCATGGGCATGATGGCGCAGGCCGCCACCATCCTGAGCCAGATCGCCGTCTATCAGGATGACAAGCCCCAGGCCATCCGGCTCACCGACTACGTTAAAGCCCAGCGGGTCTACGGCGCCGAGCGGATCGAACCGATAGCACGGGTGATCACCAGCGTCGACCCTTCAGTTCACCCCAAGCATGTTGGCGATGTCTTTGTCATCGCGAAGCAGAGCGCCGAGCGCATCTGGCGCGTTGAGGCCACGCTGAAACTCGGGATGTACAAATACAACACCAACACTGCCGGCGACCGCCGCGCCGCCATTCGCGAGGTGCGCCAACTCATGACGGACCCCGACCCTGCCGTTGCCGCCGCCGCCCGCGCTGCCCGCGAACTCACTCTTGAGTCCTACCGTACCCTCGGGTCGAAGTGACCTCCTGAGCGTCACCGGCAATTCGTTGACGCTCACCAGCAGGCAGCGATAGAATTGTGCTATGTCCCATGTCCAGAGCCCAAAGTCGGGAGCAACCCATTTCACCTACGGTGACTATCGCAACTGGCCGGAGAACGAGCGATGGGAACTTGTAGGCGGGCAGGCATGGAACATGTCACCAGCACCGGCATGGGGCCATCAAACGCTGGCAGGCATCATCTTCGCTGAACTGCGGGCATTCCTAAAAGGCAAACCTTGTCGGCCATTCATTGCCCCCGTTGATGTCCTCCTCTCCCAGGCAGTACAAAATGCATCGGATCTGGACTCGATTGACACGGTTGTCCAGCCCGATGTCGGCGTCGTCTGCGACCCCGCAAAGATCACTCCGCGCGGCGTCATCGGCTCGCCCGACGTGCTCATGGAAATCCTCTCCCCCAATTCAGTCCTCCGCGACCTGAACCTCAAGAAGGACCTCTACGCCCGCCATGGTTGTCGGGAGTACTGGGTCTGGGATCCCAAGCTCTCCTGGGTAACCCGCTATGTCCTCCAGGCGGACGGCCACTGGGACGCAGGCACCGCATACGATCCATCGCAAACCGCCGAGAGTGTCATTCTCCCCGGCTTCAAACTCTCACTGCCCGACCTCCGCACCGAGATGGGCATCAAGGATTAGCCCTCGCCGGTGGGTCACCGGCTCTACGAGAGCAACTCCATCGCCTGCGACAATCTCCGCGCCGACGTCACCGTCATCCCATTGATGTCAGTCAAACCGTGCGGCGAAATCGCGTGCTTCACCCCCAGCCGCGCTGCCTCGCGCAGCCGTTGTTCCAACTGCCCGACATTCCGAATCTCGCCGCCTAATCCCAACTCCCCCAGCGCCAGCGTTGCCGCCGGCAGCGGCCGGTTCAGGTGCGCTGATGCGATCGCCAGCGCAATCGCCACATCAATCGCCGGCTCCACCACCTTCACTCCCCCCGCGATATTCACAAACACATCCTCCGCGGCCAGTCGCATCCCGCTTCGCCGCTCCAGCACGGCAATGATCATCGCTACCCGGTCGGCCGATACCCCCGATGTCTTGCGTTTTGCCGCTCCGATCACACTGGGCGCTGTCAGCGCCTGCACTTCCAGCAGCAGCACCCGCGATCCACTGGTCGCCGCCGTCAAGACCGACCCCGATGGCGGCTGTTGCCCGCCATAGCTCTCCACAAACAGGCTCCCCGGATCGGTCACCTCCTGCAGCCCTTCACCAGTCATCTCAAAGAGCCCCACCTCGCTCGTAGATCCAAATCGGTTCTTCATGCAGCGCAGAATGCGATGCGTATGGAAGCGATCTCCCTCGAAATACGCCACAGTATCGACGATGTGCTCAACCAGCTTTGGCCCGGCCAGGGTCCCCTCTTTGGTCACGTGCCCGACAAAGATCACCGCGATTCCCGAACTCTTTGCCAGATACACCAGATCCATGCAACATTCGCGAAGCTGGGTGACCGATCCCGGCGCTGCCGGGATATCCGGCTTGTAGATCATCTGAATCGAGTCGATCACCGCCACCGCCGGCCCCACCTTGTGGATCTGATTCACGATCCTCTGCACGTTCGTTTCCGCCAGGACCAGCAGCCGCTGCGAGTTGATTGACAGCCGCCGCGCCCGCATCGCCGTCTGCTTCGCCGACTCCTCGCTGGTGATGTACAGAATCCGTTGCGCCCCATCCCGGTTCGCCAGTTCTCCGGCCGCCTGCAGTAAAAGCGTAGACTTGCCGATGCCCGGATCGCCGCCGATCAACGTCGCCGATCCTGGGACAATCCCGCCGCCCAGGATGCGGTCAAACTCCCCGATCCCCGACGGCATGCGCTCCACTTCATCCTGCTCGATATCCCCCACCGGCTTGGGCTCGGCCCCGGCCGTCAGGTCGGCCGTTGCGCTCGATCTCCCGCTGATCGAATCGCGTCGGGCATCGGGCGCAGGCGCTGTAAACGGCTGCAGCGTATCCCACCCACCGCAATCGGGGCACTTGCCCATCCATTTCACGTGCAGCGAGCCACACTTTGAACAGAGAAACTGCTGATGCGTCTTTGCCATGGTCGTATGCCAATTGTCGAGTCTGTCACCCCGCCTTGTCCAGTCGCAGGCATCGATGACTGTCCTGTGGGCCCTCCCGGCCATGCCCCCTAAACCGCATTCCCACAGCCAGTTACGCCAAACCATGCTCGGGTAGCGAAGCCAGCAGATTCGAGGCAGGGAGGCAAGATTCCTCTGCGAGAGACAAAATCGAAAGTTTGAGGGTTGGGGGGCAGAACCTCTGTGCCGTAGAATCTGCCATCTACAGGGTTACTGGCGGTTTGAGTTGGCAGGAGCCAAATGCTCAAGGACTTGGCCGATTCCACACAGGCAGTTGCACGCTACAGGGACATTGTCGACCACACTCCGGTTGTCATGTGGATGACCGACGTCGACGGAAACCTTGCGCTCGTCAACCGCGCCTACCGAGAGTTCTTCGGCGTCCGGCTGGAGCAGGTTGTCGGTCCGGGCAAGTGGCAACCTTTGGTTCATCCTGATGATGTTTATGGTTATGCCGCTGAGTTCGCCGAATCATTGCGCAACCGATCGGTGTTTCACTGTCAGGCCCGAGTTCGTCGCGCTGATGGCGAATGGCGCTGGATCGAGTCTTCCGCCGCGCCCCGCTTCTCCCCCGATGGAGAGTTCCTGGGCATGGTCGGCAGCAGCCCCGACATCACCTTGCGCAAGCAGGCGGAGAATGAATGTAAACGCAACGAGGCTCGGCTGGAAAGTCTCCTGAGGATATCCCAGTATCAAGCCGATTCCATCCAGCAATTGCTTGATTTCGCCCTCGCCGAAGCCATTGCCCTGACAGGCAGCAAGATCGGCTATATCTATCATTACAGCGAAGCGCGGAAGGAATTCACACTCAATACGTGGTCGAAGCAGGTCATGCAGCAGTGCGCGATCACCGACCAGCAAACGGTTTGCCAACTCGATAGAACAGGTATCTGGGGAGAGGCGGTCAGGCAGGCCAGGCCCATTGTCGTCAATGACTTCCATGCCCCCAATCCGCTGAAAAAAGGGTGCCCACAGGGCCATGCTCCCCTGCACAAGTATATGAGCATTCCGGTATTCAGCGCCGATCATATCGTGGGCGTTGTCGGCGTGGCAAACAAGGAAACAGACTACGACAACTCTGACATTCGCCAGCTTACTTTGCTGATGGATGCGGTATGGAAGATAGCCGACCGCACGCGGGCGGAAGAGGCGCTCCTGATTAGCGAAAGGCGGCTTCGCGAAGCGCAGCGCGTCGCCCATACCGGATACCTGGATGTTGACCTGATCAGCAGGGAAATGGTGTGGTCCGAAGAAACCTATCGCATTCATGGACTTAGCCCGGCAGAGTTTTCGCCCACTATAGAAGCCACCAACCAGAGGTTACATCCTGAGGATAAAGACCGGGTTGAAAAACAACTCAATGCCGCCTTCCAGACAGGATCGCCATTCGATAGCGAACATCGGATCGTTCGGCCGGATGGTTCCATTGTACATCTCCGCGCTCAGGCTGCGATCGTCTGCGATGACATCGGAAAACCGCTCCGGGCGTTGGGCACGGTCATTGACATCACCGATCGGAAGAAACAGGAGCAGGACCTGAGGAAACTCAATGCCACCCTCCGGGCCCTGAGCAAGAGCAATCAGGCCATGATTCGGGCCACCGAAGAAGCGCCCTACGTACAGGAAGTCTGCAACATTGTCGTCACGGACTGCGGCTATCGTATGGCCTGGGTGGGCTACGCCCTCGCCGACGAAGCCAGGACCGTTCAGGTTATTGGCCACGCCGGTATCGAACAGGGGTATCTAAGCGAGGCCAGGATTACCTGGGACGACACCGAACGTGGTCGCAGCCCGGCAGGCACGGCCCTGCGCACGGGAAAGATAAGCATCTGCCATGACACCTCGACCGATCCCCGGTTCCACCCATGGCGTCAGGAGGCGGCCAAACGCGGCTACGCATCGTCCATTGCTCTGCCCCTGGTCGCCGATGGCAAGTGCTTTGGGGCGTTATCGATCTATTCCGACAAACCGGCATCGCTTGGCGAGGATGAGGTGCCGCTGCTGGCGGAGCTAGCCCACGATCTGGCACACGGAATTACTGCCATTCGTTTGCGCCAGGCAAATGATCGGGCCAACAGGGCGATGGAGGCCGCCAAGGCCGCCGCGGAGCACGCCAGCAAGGCCAAGGATCACTTTATCGCGGTGCTCAGCCATGAGCTTCGTACGCCATTGAACCCCGTGCTGGCGACTGCCACCATGCTCCGGCAGGACCCGCGCTTTGACGCCGATACCCACGAGCAATTGGAGGTGATCTGCCGCAACGCGGAGATGGAGGCGAGACTGATTGACGACCTGCTGGATGTCACGCGCATCGAGCAGGGCAAAGTTGAACTGCATCGCCGACCCGTCGAACTTGGCGCTGTCATCAGGCAGGCTGCCGAAGTCTGTATGCCTGACATCAAGGTGCGAAAGCTCGCGTTTACGATGAACCTGAAATCGGTCGCCCGCTGCCTGGTTTATGGCGATGCCGCCCGTCTGCAACAGGTCTTCTGGAACCTCCTTACCAATGCCGTCAAGTTCACGCCGGCGGGCGGACAGGTGCGTGTAACCTGCCGCTGCCAGGGCCGCAGGCAGGCTGTAGTTGACGTCAGTGATAGTGGCGAAGGGATCGACCCCATCGGCCTTACCCGCATCTTCAATGCCTTCGAGCAGGCCGAACGTTCCATCAGCCACCAGTTCGGTGGCCTGGGCCTGGGCCTCGCGATCAGCAGGGGCCTGGTGGAAATGCATGGCGGCACCATTGAGGCCCATAGTGAAGGCAGAGGCAAGGGTGCAACCTTCACCGTTCGGCTTCCCCTGCTACCGGCCGATACCACCAGCGTGCCGGTCGCATCCTCAGCGGCCGCCCCGTCACCGGCCGTACCACCCCGCCCGCTGCGGATCCTTCTGGTCGAAGACCACGCCGATTCTGCCCGGATCATGGCCCGGCTGCTCTCGGCCGACGGCCACACCGTCCAGATGGCCGCGGATGTGGCCACTGCCCTGAAGCTTGCCCGCGAGTTGCCTTTTGATCTCCTGCTTTCGGATCTGGGTCTGCCCGATGGCACCGGCCTGGACCTGCTGCGGGCCTTGCGTGCCCAAGGCATCGCCCTGCCGGCCATCGCCCTGAGCGGCTACGGCCAAGAGGCCGACGTGCAAGCCGCCCGCAATGCCGGCTTCGCCGCCCATCTGACCAAACCTCTGGTGCTGCGCCGTCTCCAGCAAGCCATCGCCGCCATCACGACTTAGAATGCGTCCAATGGTTCACCCTTGCCGGCTAGCGATCCTGAACCTGGCGCAGTAGAGGTCCAAACACCTGCGCAAACTGTTGCACATGCTCCGGGTCGAGCATCGCAAAGTGGTCGCCGCTCACCCCATGTACGCTAATCCCGCCGCGCACCAGCCGTCTCCAGGATTTCAGCACTGGTGCGATGTAAGCATCCTGGCTGGCAAAGAAATGAGCGGATCCCGCATAGGGTCGAACCTTGTATGCGTTCACCGCAGCGCGCAGGAACTCGATCCCAGCCGAGTGGTCGGCCGGCCTCAGCGCAGTTGGCGCCATGCGCGTGGCCGCGGCGGACTTGGCCCGGTCATTGCCGAGGATGCGCTTGACGGATTTGACTTTTCCGGACAGGTAAGCTGCCCGTTCTCCCGCTGGCACCGAGTAGATCAGGCGGCAATGATCCACGAATCTCTTCCTCCAGTAGGGCAAGTGCATCCACAGATGAAACGACCACGGCAGCGGACCCTTCAGACGCGTGTCCAGCAAAGCCAGCATCCTCACCTCGCCTCGCTGTCGGTGAAGCTGCTGGGCCACCTCATAGGCAAGCCAGCCGCCGATGGAATAGCCGCCAAGGTAATAAGGCCCCTGCGGCTGAAATGCCCTGATCTCTTTCACATACTGTGCGGCCATTTCTTCCACGCCCCCGTGGAGGTAATCGCCGTTGGCATCGCTTAGCGCCTGCAATCCGTACACCGGCTGGTCCTCTCCCAGCACGCGCGCCAGACCCAGGAATGCATACACATTGCCGTCCATCCCATGAATGAAGTAAAAGGGCGCTCTGGTTCCCCGCGCCTGAATGGGCACCAGGCTAAACGGACGCTCTTTCCCTTGCCTGATTGCCTGTCCCAGCGACTCCACCGTCGGAGTCTGGAACAGTGCCGCGATCGGCATATGCCATCCCAAAGCCTGTTCCACGCGCAGCGCCAACTCCACCGCCAGTAACGAGTGCCCTCCAAGCTCGAAGAAATTGTCGCGGATTCCCACCTGCTCGACCTCGAGCAGTTCCGCCCAGATGCCGGCCAACACTCGCTCCAGATCATCTCGGGGCGCCACCGGTTCAGCGCTTGGCGCTTCGGTCCGCCGCGGTTCCGGCAGCGCCTTCCGATCGACTTTCCCGTTAGGCATCACCGGCAGCGAATCCAGCACCATGATCACCGCCGGGATCATGTACTCAGGAAGTTTCTGCTGCAGTGCTGATCGCAGTTCCGTCACATCCAGAGCCTGCTGGCTCGAAGGAACCACATAGGCGACCAACTGCTTGCCGCGCTCCGCATCTTCGCGCGCGGCCGCAACACATTCGCCCACCCCGCGACATTGCCGCAAACACGCCTCCACCTCACCAAGCTCGATGCGAAAACCGCGGATCTTGACCTGCTGGTCCAGGCGCCCCAAATACTCGATCATCCCATCTGGCCGCCATCGGCATTGATCCCCGGTGCGATACATCCGCGCTTCAGGTTCCGCGCTGTACGGATCCTGCACAAAACGCTCCGCAGTCAGTTCTTCCCGTTGCCAGTACCCGCGCGCCAGCCCGCTGCCTCCAATATACAGTTCCCCTTTTACTCCCACCGGCACCAACTGCCGCGCTTCATCCAGCACGTACACGCGCGTATTGGCCAGCGGACGTCCAATGGTCTCCGGTCCATCCACCTCGCGTAATGTCCAGGTCGAGTACGTCGTGGTCTCCGTCGGCCCGTACAGATCGTACACGCGTTTCACCCCCGCCCGATAAAGCTCCTTCACCAGCGCCTGCTTGAGCGGTTCTCCCGCCAGGTTGACCGTCAGCACCGACGGCGGCAGCCCCCGCGCCCGTAATAGCTCCGCCATCGCCGAGGGCACCGTATTGATCAGCCGCACCGGATACCGTCTCGCCCCTTGAGGCAACTCCAGGACGTTTTGCACCAGGATCACCGTGCCACCCCAACTCAGAGTCGCAAACAGCTCAAAGACCGAAAGGTCAAAATTGAGCGATGTCCCGAAAAGCACCCCGGCAAATTCCTCATCCGTGAAGACCGTCCGCGCCCAGTGCAGAAAACTCACCGCACTGCCGTGCTCGATGGCCACGCCCTTGGGGCGGCCCGTGGATCCAGAGGTATAGATCAGATAGGCCAGGTTGGACGACCTCGCCATGGAACAGGGCGCCCCCTCTGCCTTCTGACGCGGCACACTCGAGAGAAAAACCATCCGCACCGTCCGCGAAGGCAGCCGGCTTACCAGGCTCTCCTGGGTAAGGACCAACCCGATCTCTGCATCCTCCAGAATCAACGCCACTCGTTCTGCCGGATATGCCGGATCCAGCGGCACGTACGCGCCTCCCGCCTTCAAGATCCCCAGCAGCCCGACGATCATCTCGCTCGAGCGCTCCAGATAAACTCCCACCCGCACCTCTGGACCAACCCCCAGCTCCTTCAAGTAGCAGGCCAACTGATTCGCCCGCGCATCCAGCTCTCCGTAGGTCAGTTCCTGCTCGTTCCACACCACCGCCACAGCGCCCGGCGTCTTTGCCGCCTGCGCTCCAAACAAGTCGTGTATGCAGCAATCCTGCGGATAGTCCCTCGCTGTCTGGTTCCACTCCACCAGCAATTGCTGACGCTCGGCCTGCTGCAGCATCATCGCCCGATCCACCGCCCCTTCGGGCGCCTTCGCCAGGCTGTCCAGCAATGCCAGGTAATGATCCGCCAGGCGCTCCATGGCCCCTGCCTCAAACAGATCGCGATCGTACCTCACCAGCAGCCGCAACCCATCCGGCAGTTCATCCAGTTCCAGGGCCAGGTCAAATTGGGCCAGCCCATCATCGAAATCCCATGCATTCACCTCCACATCATCCCAGTGCAGCGCTGCGGGCGACACATTCCGCAAATTCAGTATCGTCTGCACGATCGGCGTTCGGTTCAAAACCCGCGGCGGGTTAATCGCCTCGACCAATCTCTCAAACGGCAACCCCTGGTGATCAAAAGCTCCAAGCACTGCCTCCCGCGTATTGCGCAGCAAGTCTCCGAAGCTCTGTCCCGGAACGATTCGCAGGCGAATGGGCAATGTGTTCAGGAAACATCCGATCAGCGGCTCGATATCCTCCTGCAGTCTTCCCGCCACCGGACAGCCCACGATGCAATCTTCCTCCCCCGTGTAGCGGTATAGCAGGGCCGCATAAGCCGCCAGCAGCAACATGTATAATGTGGCATTCTGGGCGCGGGCGGCGCCTTCCAGTTTCGCAACCCAGTCACCTCGCAACACGCGTTCGCAGCGCCCGCCACGATAGCGAAGCACCTCCGGCCGAGGTCCCCTCGTGGGCAAATTCAGCACCGGCAACTCGCCCGCAAGTGTGCCCCGCCAATAGACCAGGTCGGCTTCCTGCATGCTCCGCGATTGCTCCCGTTGCCACACGGCAAAATCGCGGTACTGAATCGGTAGCCGAACCAGCGCCGGCGCTCGCCCCCGCAGCAGCGAGGTATAAAGCTCCCGCATCTCGGCCTGAAAAATCCGCCTCGACCAGACATCAAAAACAACATGATGAAACCCGACAACCAGCAGGTGTTCCTCCGGCGCCAACCGAGCCAGCGCCATTCTCACCAGCGGCCCCGACACCAGGTTGTAAGGTTCCAGCACAACCGCTCGGGCCAGCTCCGCGCACTGTTTCTCGCGCTCATCATGCGCAAGCTTGGAGAAATCGTGGCGGGCCAGGCGCCGATGTTCCCAGTTGCACACAACCTGCGTCGGCTCCCCGTCCATCAATGGAAAACACGAGCGCAACACCGTGTGCCGCTCCAGGATCTGGTTCAACGCCTTTTCCAGGATGCCCGCATCCAGCGACCCTTTCATCTTCAGACAAAGCCGAGAGTTGTTATACGTTGGCGCTTCCGGCTCAAACTGCGCAAGAAACCACATCCGTTCCTGGGCGAAGGAAAGCGGAGCCCACCCCGCGCCTGCCCCCGCTCCCGCGCTCCAGTCTCGCGCCACGATCCGCCGCTGCGCCCGCGCCTCTTCCCGCAATTTCAGCCGCACCGCGCGCAGGCCAGATCCCCGCTCCCCGGCCAGATTCTCCCGCAACGCCTGACCCAGACACGCCAATCGTTCAGGCCTAACCCGCTGCCGAACCTGCTCCGCCAACCTGTCCAGAATCGGATGCAGAAATACCACACTCATCGGGCATTCGATCTCGAACAGCTCATTCACCCGCAGAACCGCGGCCGTCGACTGCAGAGAATCTCCCCCCAACGCAAAGAAGTTGTCCCACACCCCAACCTGCGGAACATCCAGAATCTCGCTCCAGATGTCCGCCAGGAACGCCTCCAGTTCATCGCGCGGAGCCAGATACGCACTGCGCAGCTTGTCGGCAAGCTGCTGCGCCAGGTTTGCCCGCTGCATCTTGCCCGTAGGCCCTTTAGGAATCTTCTCGACGATCACCACCCGGCTGGGCACCTTAAATGCCGCCAGCCGCCCGACCGCGAACTCGCGAAGTTCCTCCCCCGTGGCCGCCGCGCCAGCCCTCAGCACCACCGCCGCGACCACATCCTCCCCAAGCGTAACATGCGGGCAACCGAAGCCCACCGCCTGCGCCACCGCCGGGTGCTCAAGCAGCACCTCATCGATCTCTCTTGGGGCGATCTTCTCGCCGCCTCGGATGATGATCTCCTTGAGCCGGCCGGTCAGAAACAAATACCCCGCCGAGTCCAGCCGTCCCTGGTCGCCCGTGCGAAACCAGCCGTTGGTAAACGACTTAACATTCGCCTCGTCATTCCCCTCATACCCGCGCGTGACATTCTCACCACGGACCACCACTTCCCCGACCGTATCCGCGGGCAGCAGCTCTCCACCCGCGTCCATCACCGCCACTTCAGTGCCAGTGGCCACGCCCACCGAACCCGCTTTGCGCACCGCTGGCGGCAGTGGATTGCTCGCCATCTGATGCGAAGCTTCGGTCATGCCATACGCCTCAATCACCGGCACACCCCAGGCCTGCTCCAACTCCCCCATCAGCTTGGGCGCCAGCGCCGACGAACAGGATCGGACAAACCGCAATTGACCCCTCGCCGGCAAGACTCCGCCTCTGCCCAACTCCGCCAGCAGCGCCTGATGCATCGTCGGCACCGCCGTAAACCACGTCGGCGAATGCCTTTGCATCCACTCAAAACACTTCCCCGCCGAAAACCCACCGGTACACACCACGCTCCCCCCGCTCACCAGGCTCGACAGCACCGCACCAATTAGCCCATGCACATGAAACAGCGGCATGACATTCAGGCACCGATCCCCCGCCCCCAGCCCCAGCGACTGTGCAATGTTCCGCGCTGAGTACGCCAGGTTCTGATGCAAGAGCGGCACTTGCTTGGGCTTAGCCGTCGTGCCCGACGTATGCAGCACCAGAGCGACATCCTGGCTCTGGGCCCACTCGCCAACCTTCTCCTCACCCGCGCCCGCGCTTGCGCAGGCGTCCGGCGCAGGCAACAAACTCTCCCCGCGACTCGCTTCGCGCACCAGCAACACCGGAATGCCCAACTTCGCCGCTGCCTGCTGCGCCAGCGGAGCCGTCCCTTCGGCCGTTATAAGCACCCGCGCCCGCAAATCGCCCAGATAGAACAGGAAGTCATCCAAAGAATACGCCGGATTCAATGGCGCACTGGCCGCCACCGCCACCGTCGCCAGGAAAGTTACCACCATTTCCGGCCCATCCGGCAACACAATAGCAACCCGATCATTCCTGCAGATCCCCCGCCCCGCCAGCGCCCCCGCCGTCCGTTCCACCTGCCGCCACAACTCGCCATACGTATAAGCCCTGCCACCGCCGCTGATTAGCGCGACATCATCAGCGCATCCCTGCGCCCTGGCCTCCAGCAACTGCCAAACGGTCCTGTTTTCCATCATTCGCGCGTCGATCCTCTACCCCCAGCACCACGCGCCAATGTACCACCCCTCCACCCCCAATCAATCGCCGGGCCGAACGTAGAAGCGACTTTGTAGTCGCTTTCCCCCGCGCCGACCATCCCCCCACCAAGCGAGAATTCGGTCCCCGTACGCCGGTTTCGCCGAAACCGGCGTCAACCCTTCATCCGTCCGCGCGCATCGTCCGCGTCTCATTCCCGGTGCGCGAGACAGCCGCCGCGCAATCTCGTCCGTTCGGATTACCGTCGCAGTACCGTTCGGAGTACAGCCTTTAGGCTGCTCTTCCCTTCTGAAATCCTGAGATCTCAAATCCTCGCCGTCAATTCAGAATCCTTGGCAGTTTCCGCTTGAAGTTTATCCCGATTACAGGGCCTGTCGATTTACTTGGAATGGCGATTGCTGGGGGCCCAAGAGAGTGCGCAGGGGCGTGGTGCTGGCGAACCGCTGGCCGCCATGCGCCCGGCAACGGGGAGAGAAGGCCGGGCGG
>CAIQIQ010000005.1 GCA_903871935.1 uncultured Phycisphaerales bacterium | reverse complement strand
GCGGGAGATCCAAGAGAAGGTTCCGCCGCTTCTGGCCGAGGGTGGTTTCATTCCCCTGGCCGATGGGCGCGTGCGGGCGAGCATTCCGCTGCACAACTATCTCGCATATCGCCGGGCACTGGAGCGAATCACCACATAAACCGATATCGCGGGGCGCTGTGCGATGTCGCCGGGGAGGCGGGCCTTCACTTTCCATCCCCAGACTTGCTTTATTAGCGCGTTCGCGCTCCCCAGGGCGGCGGGACATTGAGCATCAATCGTTCTGCGCTGCTGGATTGGAAGAACCGGAGGCAGAACTGTCGTCGATGCCAGTCCAAGAGACGACGTTCAGGTGACACGCGTCAGCGATGGGCTTGATCTCGGAACGTTGAAGGCGTTTGGAGTGTTCGATTACGACCATAGCGGAATCCTTGCCGATAATGACCACAAGGCTCCTCGTCACAGAGTGCAGATGCTCGAGCTGGTCTGTAAAGCTGAAGACGTCCTGCAGTTCGCCTCTGATTTTGATGTAAGAGGGAGGATTCCGGCGCTCAAAGAACGATAACCAGTCGTCTCGTCCAGAGGCGGGATTTGAACGATGGATCATCTTGCGTAAGTCTTGGAGTTCCTCGAGGACGAGATCGTCTCGATTTGCCACGGCGGTTGGAATCTGGGCGACGGCGAACGTGCCGAAGCTTTGCAGGAAGCTTGTGTAGCTCGGGCTTGTCGCGGCGGCAATGGTGCCGGCGATCTTCGCCTGCAGGAGCTTCTGGAAATCCACAATTCGATTGAATCGGAGGTCTCGCGGATATGTGAGGTGCTCGATGGGCGCTGTATCGAACGAGTACGTTGTCTTATCGTCCTTGATAATGATTGCCGGCTTATCGAACGCCAACCGCATGCCAAGTTCAAACATGACGTTGGGATTCGTCCCACTCACGTCGCATATGACAAGGGGCAGGTCATACAGATTGCCAATGATCCTTTTGTGGATGACGCCGACATCGTTGGCTTCGCTAACGAGCCTTGGGTTGAGTCCGGCGCCGTCAATCGCAGCAGCGAGAAGGGATCGCACCTCAAGCCAGTGTTGCTCGCTACATTCAACTGTGGCCGACATGGGCATCACAATCCCGCAAGTGGGTCTAATGGATGTAGGAGGCGCAGCCGACACCGGGGTTGAATTCTCGGACATAGGTGCTCCCATCGCCGATTAGAGGATCATGAGTAGATTAGTGCATGCCAGTGAACATGGAAAGCGAATGGAGGGAGCGGCACAAGCCTACGAGCTCAAAGATTGGCCGGACAGCGGAGATCATGCGCACCTCGACGCAGGCCCGTCGAGCAGTTCCGGCCAGCGATGCTAGCGGGAGTGAAAGGGTGGGGAGCGGCGGGGAAGTTGGACTTGGGACGGATTAGGGCGTTGGGGTGACGGGCGAGGGTGTGCGGTAACCACAAGGCAACGCGTAGGACACATGGAGAGGATCAACCGCGGATAACGCTGATGACGCGGATAAGATGGTGGAACTGAAGAGAGGATTTTGAACACCGAGGTAGCGGAGACAGCAGAGCATACGGGAAACTGGCCCCTCTCTACCCCACCCGCCGAAGGCGGCTCCAAAGTGTCGCGGGATGCGACTCAGGCCAAGATGCGGCGGCCGCGCCGACGGTGTTGCGATGCAATGCGACTGCGTCAGCAAGGCGAAGGCGTACCCGCCGGGAGCCGAGGTGGACCATGAAGGGCCGCTGAAGCCAGTGAGTGAAGCGAACAGCAGGCGCAGACCTCTCTCATGCCGCGCCAGGGAAGATAACAGAGAGAACGGATGGCAGGAGACGGCGATGAAAATGTGCTCTGCCCCCTTTGTTTGACCCTGGTTGCCAATCGATGGTCCTGCTACTACATTCCTGCCATGGCTGTGGAAGCAAAGTTGCCGTTTTCGGTCGCGGTGCATCAGGGGCTGCTGGCAGGCCCCGATTGGCAGAAAGCTCTTTGGACGCACAGGGTTGAGAACGCGACGACATCCGAAGATTTTGATGTGCTCTGCGCACTCTTGAGGACATTTCCCAGCGTCGCGCCGGCGTCCTATCCCGCCACTGGCATTAGACTGGAGGCGTTGGTCGAATTCGTGCGAGATGCCAGGGGCGAAATGGCGAGGCCGCGGCTACAGCGCGGCGCGATCCCCGAGCTAGCCCGAATCTATGACGGGAGTTTCAATCTGGAGCACGCGCGACCTGCTTTGGGCAGGATGCTGCGGGTATTTGCGGCGAGCAGTCGGAGTGAAGACTGGGATCGCGTCGTACGCGCCGCGGCTGCGGGAATCGGGCAGCGTGACGACTGGAATGGCGTCTTCGTCCAGTTTGGTACTGATACGGAGCTCGGTCGAAGGCGGGATAACTATGGCGCTGCATTTCATCACATATTCCGCCAGCTTTCGGAGCACCTGCCCAGAGGTCCGATCGAGTTGCCATTTCTGGTTTGGGCTAACACGATCACCCGCGAAGATGGTATTCGTCCGCATCCCTATGACAAGAATGTCGGAGTCGAGCGACTGCGGCAGTTCCTGGAGGCGAATTCACCCGACTCGGAGGATGCCGCGGCAATCGCGGCCGCTTCCTTGCCGTTTCTATCGCACCCCATGCGAATCGAGCTGCTTTTGCTCGCCCAGAAGCACGCCAGTCCCTGGGTGCGTCTTGAGTTCGGATGGGGTGCTGCGCTGCTTGGCTGGGAGGGTGCGCTGGAGTACCTGAAGCGCCTTGGGACGGACCCGCGATACTACGAGAGGGCAAGATCGTACTTGAATGCTGTCACGGGCGAATGGGAGCCTGAGTTCCTGCCGATTTGCGGTACCCCGGCGTTTCAAGCGATGGCGGGCGTAGCATCTTACCTGCGTGTGGATTTTAAGCATGATGCAACTCCTGACTACATCGAGCTTCTGGACCTGCGTGAAATAACGTGGCCAACCGAGGGGCGCGTGTTATCGGCACTCGTCCGATACCATGTGAGCGAGGGCCTGAATGTTAGCGGTCCTGGCGTCGCCTTGGTCTACAAGAACGCGAGGTACTGGGACACTCCCCGCATGTACGAGCAGCCTGACATCATGCAGTTATCACCTGTTGATATGTACTGCGCCATGGAATGCGACTATCGCCGCTTGTGTCCTGCATCCTCGCCGATCGAGGATTGGATTGCTGCCGGCCGGAAGGCGCTGCTGGAAGCTGATCCGACTTTCGGAGCAACTAACCCCGTGGTGCCGACGATGGTGTTCAAAGGATGACCGAGCGTTGACCGATTGGCCCGAGAGAGCACGCGTGGTTCTCGGTCAGCCAGTCGAAGATCCCGGAGGTGGTGGAACACATCATACCATTGTTGTTTCGGACTGCGTCGTATTCAGTAGAGACAACAAGGTGTATTTGCGACTTACGCTGCCCGACAATCCAGACTGCAAATCCGCCCCGTTTGGGCTTAAGGAAGCTGCCGTACGGGGGCCGGTGTTGACAGGTAATGAACCTACAGGAACCGCCATCCGCGCCCATTCAGTTCCGGAAGAGAGTATGATGGCAAGGACATGACTGCCCGCGAGCGATTCCATCTCACGATGTCATTCGGCCGGCCCGACCGGGTGCCGTGGCTGGAGGAGGGACTGCGTGACGATGTGCTGAGGCGTTGGGAAAGCGAGGGCCTGGCGCCGGGAGCCGATCTGGGATCGATCTTCCACTACGATCGTCGCGAACGCATCGAACTGGACCTGACCCCACGGCCGGCGATCGCGCTGCCGGAGGACTGGGCGCAGCGCGTGCAACGCTGGCGCGATCGCGACCACATCCTCGAACTCTTCGTGCATCGCGGGCTGTTCCTGACCATGGGCGTCGAAGCCTGGGCCAGCCTGGAGAGCGTGCTGTACCAGATCGCCGATCATCCCGACCAGGTGCGGCGGGTGCTGGATGAGCAGGCGCAGTACACGGTCCGGCTCATCGATCGGGTGCTGGCCGACGTCGAGGTGGACTGCGCCAGTTTCTCCGAGCCCATCGGCGACACGCATGGGCCGATGATCTCGCCGGCGATG
>CAIQIQ010000004.1 GCA_903871935.1 uncultured Phycisphaerales bacterium | reverse complement strand
GGTGCTGCCGGTCCCACTTACCAGGCTGTAGGTAAACGTGTTGCCGGCATCCGGATCAACTGTGCCCAACGTGCCCACCGCCGTACCCACCGACTGATTCTCAGCGACACTGCTTGCCGACAAGGTAATGTCCGTCGGGGTTTCGTTGACATTGGTCACGCTGATCGTGAAAGCCTTTTCAAACCACAAGCCGCCCTGGTCGGTCGTCCGCAGGCGGATGCTGTAACTGTTCTTGGCCTCAAAGTTGAAAATCGCCGCGGTCTGCAGCGTGCTTCCGGAAATCGCAAACGAGGTGTTGTCTGTGCTGCCGGTGCCGCTTACCAGGGTGTAGGTGAAGGTGTTGCCGGCATCGGGATCAATGCTGCTCAACGTGCCCACTGCCGTGCCTGATGGTTGGTTCTCGGCAATGCTGTTCGCCGACAGCGCGATGTCCGTCGGCGTCTCGTTGACGTTGGTCACGCTGATCGTGAAGACCTTTTCAAACCACGAGCCGCCCTGGTCAGTCGTCCGCAGGCGGATGCTGTAGCTGCTCTTGGCCTCAAAGTTGAAGATCGCCGCGGTCTGCAGCGTGCTTCCGGAGATGGTGAACGAGGCATTGTCCGTGCTACCGACACCACTCACCAGACTGTAGGTGAAGGTGTTGCCGGCATCCGGATCTGTGGTGCTGAGAGTACCCACCGTCGTACCTGCCGCCTGATTCTCAGCAATACTGCTGGCCGACAAGCTGATGTTCGTCGGTGCCTGATTGACGCTCGGAACGGTTCCACTGATGGTGTACTGTCCGATATCGCCATACCCGCCATGGCTGCGGACGACCAAGTAATAACGGCCGGCGCTGATCGAGCCACTGAGAGACTCCGTGGTACTTGGCGTGGAATCGCTTGATAACCAGACCGAACCGTCGCTAAGCCGCACCTCCAGCTTTGCATCGAGCATGGCGCCGTTTGGGCCATTCAGGTTGATCGCCATCGTGCCGTTCACAGGGATATCCAGGATGTAGTAATCCGCATCGCCCGTATTGCCGATAATCCCCGAGGCACTGATATTTCCGTTGTTGATGCTCAGTGTTCCTGCAGTCGACGTGGTATCCCCAACATCGTCCACCTTGTACCCGAATCCGTTCGTCGGACTGGCAATGACCGCCAGATCATCCTGTATCGTCGTCGACGAGCTGCTGGTCCCGTTCCACCACATCCCCCGGACAGACGAGTAGCTGTTTCCCATAATCGGGGCGCGATTCGCATCGCCAGAGTAGTACTGCTGAACCAGGGTCGTTCCAGAATAGAGGCTCTGATGCAGCAGCCCAAAGGAATGTCCCACCTCATGAGCTGTGGCTTCGCCAACGTATTTAGGGAAGCCGGCCCCAAGATTATCGGGGAATACCCACACCTGGTTGGGAGCGCTATTGGAAAAGCCGCCCACATACGCGACACCACCGGCCAGCGAGCCCAGCCAGCCCCCGCCCCCGCCGATTACCGCCACCACCGTCTGCAGGTCGTTTGTATTCCCCGGATCCTCCGTCGTCACATCGACATTGAACGGCGAATACTTCTCCGACACCCGCTCCCAGATCTCATGGATGTTGCTTAGTTCCGTGGCACTAAAGCTGTTGGGATCCGTGTCGATGCTGTAGGCGGGAGTCGCCGTCACGCTGTAGCTGCCCCAAGTCATCGCGGCGTGGCCGTCAAAGTCCAGGTATATCTTGACCGCCGCCGTGGGATAGCTGTGCAGCACCGGCACCGTCAGCGAACCTGCCAGTACCCCCAGAGGAAGCACTGGGGCAATGGCCTTTGGAGTATTCGGCAGGTATGGCAGCGCCATGTCCAACTGCAATCCCGCATCGACGCTCAAGAGCGTGCGCGGTTCAAGTGCCTCGATGGCGGATGCCGCCGCCCTGCCGATGGTTTGCCTGCGGCCAAGCTTCGCGTGTCTCCCGTAACCTGCCGGCCGCGCCAGAGATGTGTTTGCCATCGCCATTCCCTTTCGTGGATTGGGATACTGCTCAAGCATCATTATTCAGAGCAACAGGATGCGGGGAAGACCGATGTGTCATCCTCAAGCTAGCTCAAGCCCGCTACCGTCTTTCTGCAGACACAACCATAACAAGGGCCACCATACCAGCCGTAAACTCCTCACCGCAATGGGAATACCTCCCGTTTCTTGGCAGATGTCCCATCATGATTACATAAGGGCTCGAAAGAGTGCTTGCGCCATGAACATCGTCTCCGTACTCGCGTATCTCGCCACCTGACAAACCTGCTCCCATCCGTTAAACTTCCCGCCCGAACGCCCGGAGGCGTGGCAGAGCGGTTTATTGCACCGGTCTTGAAAACCGGAGACGCCGCAAGGTGTCCACAGGTTCAAATCCTGTCGCCTCCGCTTCAGAATCCCCGGTATTTACTGGGGATTCTTGCGTTGAGGGGGTTACCATCATCTGACCGCTTGTGCCCGTTGTTTCCCCTTGTATGCCACCCAGCATGCCAGTAGCGTCAATCTGAATGCTCTGGCCGTCCGTTCCTGTCGCCAAGGCCTGCTGAGGCAAGCTCAGGGGATCGGGGAGGTTGGGCAGCACACTCAGGGCGTCGGCACAGTCGGCCGCGCGGACGTGGGTGTAACGGTCCATCGTCAAGGTGATCGTGGAATGCCGCGCCAAGGTCTGGGCGGTCTTGGGGTGAACGCCACCAGCCGCAAGGTTGCTGATGAACGTATGCCGCAGGCTGTGGAAATCGGCATGGCGGCCCGCTGCGTCAAGGGGAAGCAGGAATGTACTCTCTGAGGCTTGCTCGCGTTCCTGCTGCGTCTGGCAGCCATCCAGCCATGCCTTGCGGGCGTCGGCAAGGTCGGCCCGGAACATGTCGGCCGTCTTTCCGGGACACGTCGGCATGGCGAACACCGTCACCGCCGGCATCTTGGACGCGATAAAGGGGCGGATGGCTTCGGCCGTCACCTTGCGAAGCGGAAGGGTATCCTCCCGGCGATTCTTGGCGTAGGCCGCCGCAATGCTCACCGTAGGGGCGTCGCCGTCCAGATGGAAGCTCCCGGCCGTCAAGCTCCGAAGCTCGCCAGCCCGCAAGCCTGTCTCAACGGCGAGGCGATAGAGGCAAGCGCGCTCCGTGCCGGTCATCCCGAAGCGAACCGGGGCGGCCGCCGCCGCATTGAGCAACCGGCAGAGTTCATCGGCAGACAGTGCCCGGCGATCATGCCTCCGGTCAAGTTTGACGTTCTGCCCGTCCAAGTGGCCGATGGCCGACTCATGCGCCCGGCGATCTTTCACCATCCATCAGGCAAACTGCTTGCAGGCGTTCAAATAGAAGTTGGCGGTCTGTATGCTCAAGCCCCTCTTCTCAGGCGTGTCTTTGCGGAGTTCGCCAATGCAGGCTTGCAGGCGACTGGCGGATATGTCCTGCCACGAGACAAAACCGCACAGCTTGAAGATGCGACCGGCCCGGACACTCACAAGCTCCGCCTGAGCGTCGGTTGTGCCCTTGTCGCGGAGGGCGTCGGCAAAGTCGGCCAAATGGTCGGCAAGCGGCTTGCCCGCCGTGATGGCCGATTGTGGCAGTACGCCAAACTCCGCCAGCTTCTCCCGGATGTATGGAGTTGTGCCCTCGATGAACCGGGAGAGTTCTGGCGGGATCATGTCGCCCGATGCCCGGATGGATTCCAGCTTCTCGATCTTCCCGGCGGCCTCCTGACTGGCCTTACGGTCAGGAAAGAGCGCCAACCGGCGCAGGCGCCCGGATGAATCCTGCCACGAAGCATACCATTTGTCGCTCTGGGTCTTCTTCCCGTCACGGATGTAGGTGATCTTGCGGATTCTCATTTTGCACCTTTCGTCTTGGCAGCGTCCAGCAATGCCGCCAAGAGCACTATACACTAATTAGTGCCTATTATCAACGACCGTCCGATGGCGTTCAGGATCTTCTCTGCTGTGTCGATGCGAGGGATCGCTTCGCCGTCCGCAACACGCTTGAGCACGATGTGCCGCATCCCCGCCAGCTTGGCAATCTGATAGCGAGTCATACCTCGCTTTTCGGCTTCGGCTACTTCCGCCCGCAACTGCTCCACGATGCTCTTTAGTTTTGCCATGGTCTTATCCTACCCTGCCTGTCAACGTCGCGGCCACTGGCATGCCAGGTGGCATACAACGCTGTCCGCTACGGAAACTACTGCGTTGGTGACCGGTCTCCTCAACCGTTCTTGATGGTTTTGCCTGGATCTCCGCAATCACCTCTTCGCATTCCTCAGTCTCTGCTCCTACGTTCCTGGCGAACCATCGGCAGTAGTCCGGATCGTGCTTGAGTACGTGCGATACTGTTTCGCCCTCGTACTTCGCAAACGGAGATTGGGGCTCAAAGGGGGCATAGGATAGCTTCCGTTCTGGGGGATGTGGCAGGTCGACGCAGGACCCCCATCGCCCTTGCGTATTGTCGTGGCAGTGCCGCGAAGTGCCGCGGTCCTCCCTATTGTGCGCTATATCGCTTCCTGCGTGTGCGTGGATGCACGTATGCGAGCCCGCGCACGCGCGTGTATAGAAAAGACCGCGGCACTTCACGGCACTGGTAGATTGCGACGCAGTGGTTACCGCTTGAAACAGTACCGCGATGGGTAGATGCATCGCGGTACTATCGCGGTACTGTGCGACACCCAGGGACGAGAGAGAGAAGAAAATGGGGTAGTGCATCAGACCGCCCCCCCGTAGCGTAGCCCGATTCCGTCGTAGAAACGCGTGCCCGCGGTGCTATTCTTCCGGCACACGATGCCCGGTACTGCTGCAGACAGATCCCGGCCGAAAGTCTGCTTGTTGATCACTAGGTTCCGCCCATCGGCCTCGCACCATTTGCGCCAAGCTTCGTAGAGTTCCCCGACACATGCCCGGCGACCAAGACCGACTTCGCAGCACTCCCGGACGAACGCTCCAACGGACGAGCCGAGATCCTCAAGATCCTGAACCGCATCGGCGACCGAACGGGGTTGTGCAAAATGACCTCGGTCACGAAGACGTTTGAGGCCGTCAATAGCCCAACACAGGATGCCCGGCAACTCCTGCAGCAGCTTCTGGGTGAGCATTGGGTCCTCCTGGCCGAAGAAACTCTGTATAAGCCGAAGAATCAGGAAACGGTTAGCTAGTGCGCCGCTGGCATCGTTCATCCGGGGCAATTCGTTGGTCAGGAACATAAACCGAGTGGGTAGACGCATCGTCACTGAGGGAAGGAACTTCCGATCGATGGTAAGCGTGTCCTCCCCCGAAATGCATAGCAGTCTCTCGACCAGAATGGCGACTTTCTCGCCAGCGAAGCGGGCATCAGACACGATAGCCAGCGACTTCCCGATCAGTGGCTGCAAACCGAATTGGCCCGCAAGGCTGCCCGTGGTCGGACCAACGACGGTGCCGGCCCCAACGAGGCTTGTCAGGATTCGAGCGAGGGTGCCCTTCCCCGAACGCTTCGGGCCGACAATCATCAGCATTTTCTGCTGACTGGTATCGGCAACCAGGCTATACCCCGCCCACTCCTGGAGCAGTTGGACGGATTCGAGATCATCGCCGAACAACTGCTTGAGGAACGCATTCCACAACTTCGGAGGCTTCGGGTTCGGGCAGTAGTCGAAATCGATTGCCGCAGTGTTAAAGAGTGCCGGAGTCGGGGGCAGTACCTGCCCGGTAGCCAGATCCAGTATCCCACTCGGAAACGCCAGGATGTTACGCGGATCCGGCCGGCCCTTGCCCCCATCCAGCCATGCGGTCGGAGTGATTTCAGCCCGTACATGCGTATACGTGCGGATAGATCTAAGGGCCGAGTCTATGGTGCGTGGGTTGGAGTCAAAGTCCACCAGCTCAAACGTGCCCGTCTTCTTATCGAACTGATGTTTCGACGCACCATGCAACCAAGGCTGCAGGGCGTGCCGGATCTGTTCATCCTCGACCTCAACGTACCGGTTTCCGCGCCAGACCATCAACTTGTCCACGTAGTTATGGATGGTCGGCGACTGATCATGCATGTAGAACTGCCGCACAAACGCCTCCGCCGTCGGCAGCGTTTTGGCCGGGGAAAGGACGAGTCGGCCGGTGCTTGGATCGCGTTCTCCGAGTGGAACGATGGCAGCCTCTTCGCCCCCGGCCTCAGCGGAATCGTCGGCATCCGTTGCCTGCCCGGGGGCAGCAGGAGCATGTGATGCCCGCTCCGACGGTCGCTGCCACCCCGGCTCACGAGTTGCTCTCAGGCTATGCCAGTCGTTGTCCGCACACCCGTTGTGATGGCAGCCGGCGCCGATCGCGCCATCCGTCCTCTGCACGACATAAGCACTCCGGTTGGTGTGCTCGGGATTCCACGGGCATATTGGGAAGATCCACTTCCTCCCACCGGACCAGTCCACGGGTCCCTCCGCCTCGGGGCAGTATGTATTCATCCACCGATCCAGATCGAATTGTTTGTCGCCCGTGAGAGTCTGTGCCGTCGTCTTCGCCGGGGATGGCACTGAGGCCGCAAGAGCCTGCAGGCATTCGATAGGGACAACCTGACGCGTCTCAGGCACCTCGAGCAAATGTGCCAGCCGATGTGGCCGCTCAGCGGTATGGTCACCCTTACATGCGACTGTCCCGTAGAGCTTTGTGATTCGGGAGGGGTTCCCAACCTTCGTATCCACGTCGAGCTTCGATGTGCCGAACTTGAAGGCGATCGCCTTCAGGCATCGCTCGACCAGGCCGCCGTCGTCGGCCGGAAGGTCGATGCGGTACAGCAGGTGACCGCCATTGCCACTGTCCGCCAGGATCGGCTCAGGCCACCCCTCGGCAGCAAGCGTCTGGCGGATCGTCCGCACCAAGGCAATAGCGGCCGCGCGCTCGGCATCTGTTGCCGATATTCCTGTGGGCCGCTTTGGGTCAACGTCTACCAGCAACGATCTCCGGCGCATGATGTTTGCGTCACCGGTGGTCGGGTCATCCCTGCGGCACATATGCAGACGGTTCTTGGCCCGGGCCAAGAGTGCAGGGTCAACCGGATTGAGGGTAACATAGACGCCGGTCGCCGATGTCAGTTTCCTGATCGCCTGCGTTGCCGCTTCTGCACTGTCAAAGTACCCCGATACGGTGCCAATATAGCGCTCGCCTTGCAGCGATGCGTCGAGTGCACGGATCTCGAATACCTGACCGAACGGCACGATCAGGTGCAGTGCGCGGCGAATCTCATTGAAGTCTGTGGCCGGATGGATTTGTGCGATTGGATTGGTCAAGGTGGTCATTGCGCCGTTCCTCTCATTTCCTGCCACCGGTCTTGAGGAGGCGCACCAGCCGCCAGCCAGGCCCGGAGTTCCGAAACCGATACCCGAACGCTTTTGTTGCCCAGCCGAATCCGTTCCGGCCCGAACCTGCCAGCCGCGATTAGGTTATAGACGCCTGCGCGGGACACGCTCAGCAATTCGGCAACGCCGCGAATGTCGACGACCAAGGGTTCAGCGGCCATAGTTCCCCCTCCCCTGTGCGATCCTGCGCAGGGCGGATTGAATCGCGGCAACCTGGGCCTCTCCCCACACTCGCATAATGCCTATGCGCTCGCTCGGTTCAATTCGGTACGTTTCCACCGCGTACCGAACACGGTGCAACGGCTCACCCAGCCGCCTCGCTATCTCCGGTAACGTCAATTTCTGGTCCATTGTCTAGTCCTCTTGCGGCGGACACTTGCCCGCCTATATAGAGCAAGAGGATTGGCCCACGATTTGGGCCACTGTGGGCCAAGCTGCCAAACAAGAATCCCCCGGTACATGCGGGGGATTCAGTGACTCGCAGAAAAAAAACGGTGGCCCAAATGCTACTTGTTTTGGGCCAGATGAAGATCGCTTGGTGTCGTCGCCTTGCCGCGTTTCAGCAGCGCCGTTTTCCGGTCATGCGCTGAATGAGGATCGCGCGGAGGCATGGGTATCAGCCCCTTCTCGACCCACTCTTTTCTCCGCCGCCCGGCCGTGTTCCTACTGACGCCGGCTGTCTCCGACGCCTTGCGGGTGCTGATAGTTGGATTCTTGAGAAACATGGTCATCAGTAGGGCCTCTTTGGGATCCATTCCCGACACGTTGCCACCGACCACCCCTTCGGGCGCGCCACCGCCCTTGCCGGACTCGGGCTGTACACAGATCACCCAATGCTCGTCTCGCCGCGCGAAGTTCAGCCCCATCTTCTCAGCCTTGGCCCGCTCTATTTCCAGTGTGGTCTGCATACGGCTCTCGTCCGCATCTTGGATATAAGCACGCTTTGCGGCCTGCACGAGCACTGGGAAGGCCAGCGCGGGAATGGATGCAGACGACGCTTTGTCTAGGAAGTCGTCGTGCAGGGCCACCTCCGCTATGGCGAACGCCGCAGCGTGAGCGCTGGCGAACGTTTGCCCGCACCATTTGAAAGGACTCTCCAATAGCGCGAACCCACCACCAAACTCCCCCTCAACCGCGCTAATGATCTCTCGGTTTGGCACACCGCGGATGACACTGCACCGATCCCCCATGGCACGCTCAAGCTCCGCGCGTTGTGGGTGCACCAGCTGCCGCATGCGACAAAGATGAGGGGACCAACACTGTGGCGACATGTCTAGACAGAACCGTTCCAGATCCGCAATATGCCGACCAATACGGGCCTGTATACTTGCGACCTTCATGGCCAAGTGCTGGAGCATCACCAATGGCGGATAGGGCATTGGGAATATGACATCGAGCTCCGGCGGCTCGTCACCAAGAGCATACGTTTCGCGCGTTTTGCGCTTTGCGTGTTCCGCCACGGTCTCACCTGTCCTTCTCGGGCCAATCCGGGCGGCACGGCGACAGGTGAGCAACCATGGCCGCCCGGATCGCTTGGCCAGGAGCTACCTAGCCGTCCCGTTGTCTATCTTACCCGCCATTCTACAGCGAGCCGGGTCATCAGCCCACCTCACCAGATCCCGGTGAACGGACGACGCCGCCAAGATCAAACCGGGTTGCAGAATCCGCCCATGGAGAGCGATTCCCTGCCGTTGGACCCGGTCGTTTATACACTTCAAATCATCGGCTCACCTCTTCGCCCGCGCTCGCGGCCAATCGACCGGGCGGACGGTCCGGGACTCTAGAAAGGCTTCCAAATCGGAGAGACGGTATCGGATAAGCCTTCCCACGCGTATGAAAGGGACACCGTATCGTTTCGTGCACCTCCAGTTGGTGAGGGTCGATTCCTCGATCTGGAGGTATTGGGCGGCCTCCTGGGTTGTCAAAAGGGCACGGTCCACCTTGCGTTCTCTCGGTTCTGCTGCAGGAATTGTCACAAAGTCTGTAGATGTCCAATGTGCGGGGTAGGCTTGAGTCATGGCCAGTTCTCCTGACAGTGTTTGAGCGATGGTGCAGGGACCATGGCACGTCGAACGACCATATTCTGGGCTCCTCAACGAGATACGCAAAAACAAGCTCGCCCTGCGCCATGTAGCAGATCGAGAACCCATGTGTCGCCGCTTCAAGCCCGGCGCTGCCCACTGAAGATACAACCACGGTGTTTACTGCTCAAAACGCACGCAAAACAACCGGGGTCTTTGCTTGGGTGGTTTTCCTTGATGCTAACCTGCCGACACGTGGTGTACCTAACGGGCGGCTATTTACCATCAGGTTTCCGCGCTCCGTCATCCAATCGCGGTGGCATAGCCGCCGCCTCCGTGGCCGGCAACGCCTCGCGGGGCTTTACCTCGCTCTTCTGGTGACGTTTGCTGGGCATGATTCAGCTTTCCTTTCTGACTGTCGTGACAAGCACCAGCGCCGCCGCCCGGGTGTGTTCCGGCAGTCTCGGCCACGCCCGAACCGCCTCTGACAGGTCATCAGGCATTGGCGAGCATCCCTGCCACGGGCTCCATCACCAACGGAGTCTATCGGGATATCGTTTGTCATATCAGCCACTCACCGTGTTAATCGCCGATTGGCGTTCTGGCACGTCCGCTGCCCTGGTGGAGTTCTGTGGCACGTCAGACCCTTCGGGAGGTTTCTGCGCGTCCAACCCTATTCCCTCGGAGGGTTGGAGGGGCCTGAGCGGATATGCCACTTCTGGCATCCAGCATCGCCATGGCAACCACGCAGCCTCTTTCACCACGACACGTGATCATTGGGCCATGGTCAATAATGATTATTGACTTCATACGGATCCACTTGAGGCATTGCTGCGGCAGTCAGTGTCTACTGTGCCGTCGACCTCTAGAGCGGCAAACAAAGACCCCCAGTCCGTACAGCCGAACGGTGACCAGGCCAGTATCGCGGGAGTACTTCGAGCGAGAGGGCCACCTGCGCAGCCGCTGCACGTCTCTCCATACCGTGGCACGATGCAAGCCCAAGACCTTGGCCAGCGACGCGATCATATGTCTAGGCAGCACCGTTAGTTGCATTCCGTCCGCCGTCATCTTCAGGGCCCCCACAGCGGCGATCTGGCGAGCCAGTGGGATCAGTCGCAGGGCCGCCTGTCTGCGGCGTTCGGCATTGTACCTGCGCCGGCCGCCAGCCCGCCTGTGAGCTGCCAGCGCAACCCTTGGATGTGTCCACGCCGCCCTGCCCATTGTTGAACGCCTATAGCGTGTCTCGCGAGGTCGCCATTGGCGGGGGTCAGTACACAAGAACCCGCACCGTTGCCTTGCGAACCTTCTCGACAGCTTCCTCAAACGGAACGTGCGTTACCCCTTGGACCGCGATCACCTTCTCAGACGCATCTCGGTCGCTGTCGATGAGCGCGAGCACGTATGACTTCTTCACGGCGTAATTGACGTTCTGCGGAACCGTGCCTGTACGCTCCGCTATCACGGCAGCATTGAGTTGTGCGACTACCACGCCAATAACATTGCCATTCTCATCCGCCACTGGACCACCCGAGTTGCCGGGTTGGACTGTTGCATCGATCTGATATCGCCGTACGTCGTCGCGGAATCCCGTAATACTGCTGATGATGCCCCGAGTCACCTTCGTTGACGAACCCTGTAGTTCAGTCAACGGATAGCCTACTGCAAAGATTGTCTGGCCCAGCTTTGCCGTCCTCTCGGCCGCGAAGCTTACCGGCGTGAACTCCCCATCAGCTTTTAGGAGAGCAATGTCATTCTCCGGATCTTGTGCTACAACGCGGGCGGCAACAAGACCAGCCTCCATTTTTATTCTTATCGCGGCTGCTCCCTTTACAACATGATGATTCGTGATCAGGTAGCCGTCTTTGGTCACAAAGAATCCCGATCCGGACGACTTGCTATTGCCTTCAGTAAAGACCGACGGTGTTGCGGGCGTGGCCGATGTAGACATACCCTCTGGCACAGGTGCGCCACCCGAAACTGTGGCCCAGGTGACGGGATCGCCTTTCCTGGTGACTAGGGCCAGCGGCTGCTTTTGCATTGGTGGCGGTGGCTGTTTTTGCCCTGCATCAGCAACAGGCAACGCCATCAGACTCTCATCAGTCCACCTCGGCCATAAAGTCTTCGCGACCGCTTGGTCCCGTTCCTTTAGTAAGCCTTCACGATCCCTTCTTAGCTCCTCAATGCTGCGCTGTGCCGAACGGGCATCGCTCTGTGCACTGCTCATACGACCTTGCGCCTGTCCGGGATCGGCTCCCGTGACGTTGGATGACAACTTTTCCCGCCTCGCCTGGGCGTATGCACGGTCCGCCGCTTTGGCGTCTGCGTTGTACTGGCGCTGTCGAGCATCTACATCGTTGAGCCTGTGATCGATGTCACGCAGGACAGCCAATGCGTCAGCGAGGTCATGATCCAAGATGTCGTAGTCAGTAGAGCTGACCCACACCACACCCCAGCGGCGTAATCCTGGCCGCTGCTTCTCCAATTCGGCTGTGAGCTCGCCGTATCGATCCCGCACATCAGCCATGGCTATCACCGGTTTGCCGCTGGCACCTCGATCAAGCAGGATTCCAAGAAGGTCTATCAGGTATTCGTCCTTGGGCGTCACATCGAGCACGGCAAGCAGGTAGGCCGCATCACGCTGATATTCCGTTCGGTGATCACCAGCTATATCCATTTTGGTGGCGTTGATCGCAAGGGCGCGGCTATAAACACGCGAGCTTACCGCCATTCCTATGGCTTGGTCCAGATAGGTCTGGGCCCTCTTCTCATCCTTGTTCATCTTGAGGGCATATCCAAACGCATGTGCTACAAGGATGCGGCATTCATCCGGCTTGCCCGGCAATCGCGAACATGTCTGCTGCAAGGCCTGAAGCGTGGGTAGCGCCTGTTTGTACTCGCCGTGTTCCAGCATCGCTAAGGTCGGCAGCAGCTTGGACTTCACGTCTTCGGCCGGCGCGGTGGTCTGCCCGAATCCAGAATCCGCCATGAACAGTACCCATACGATCCCGGCCACAAAGCAGTACCCGAGGCGTTTAGTCATTTTCCCTCTCCTTCCGCGTGACCTAACCAGAATACCGCGTTATTGCTCAGCTTGCCAGTAGTTCTTCTGTCCAATTATCACGCGGCGACGTGAATGAGTATGAGGATCCAGCATGAGGGCTATCACATAGCTAGCATCGTCGGAACGATGTTTGAGGCTGTCGGGCGTGGCGCATAGCTCAAGGATCCCGTGATCGTGCGCATTGCTGGCAGCGACTTGAGTGCCACGTGTGGCCACGTCTCCACGGAATCTCTTTCCGGGGGCCTCCGCGGCGTCGGCAAACGCAAGTGGGCGGTCAATCCCCCTCAACACGGCGCAGCACCTTCCAGGCGCGCGTGTTCATTGCGGCGCAGAGGCGCATGAGCACAGTGACTGTGGGCGCGTAAACCCCTCGCTCAACATGGCTCACATACTCCCGGGTTACTTTCGCGCGTGCGGCAACCGCCTCCTGGCTCATCGCCGCTGCCATCCTCGCCTTGCGTAGTTCATCACCAAGCACAGGATGGCAGGCTAGTTATTGACAAGAAGTATGTCTGTGAAGGATACTTCACTGCCGTGCACAGGACTCTCAATAGGGCTCGGCGGCCATTGGGTGTGTTCGGCCTGCTGTCGTTGATCGTCGCGCCAATTCCCACGCTAGGCCTAACAGAGCAAGGCATTCCGAAGGCGCAGTCGCTGCCAACAGTCGCGCCAACTCCACCTTCCGGAACCGTGGCGTGATCGTGTTCATGATGGTCCAGGTTCGCGTACAGGAGGCAAGGTCATGGAGCAATGCGAGAACTGCCAGGAGGTCATAGGTGCGCTTCAGACACCTTGGATATGGAACAACCATACAGTCTGCGCTCGCTGCCGAGAGGCCCTCGCCCGAGAGGACGAACCAGATGTCGCCGGAAGAGCCACGGCCCAGGGTACTGCGGCTCCTCTGCGCACCTCAGCGCCAACTTGGGATCCGAGCGTGCGGACGGCACCGATCGCGCTACGCAGTGCTGCGAAACGGCTGCTGGTCGCGATACTGAGACCGACGGCTGCCTACGTGCTAGGGACTTTGCTTGTGATCGGCGGGCTAATCTTCGCAGTTGCCGCCTGCAGGATGTATGCGCCCCCCGGCCCTAGCGACACTGTGTACGTCCAGGAGGGATGCAATATCTACCACCTCGGCTATTGCTCTGCGCTTAAAGGAGTTGCCCGGGCGGCGATGTACCAGTACCGCCAGTCGGCGCGATTCGTCTGCCCGCAGTGCGCCGCATCGGCCAGCCGCACCAGAACGTTCGTGACGATGATCGCCGTAGCCTTCTTGCTCGGCGGCGTCACGCTTGTGGGGAGCGCTATTCTCCGACGGATCCGCCCGACATGGCCGGTCTGGCAGCGCTTTCCGTGCTATACCGATCAGGCGGCCACCCCGCAGCGCACTCCTCAGCCTGCGCCCCAAAAGATCTCCTACTGCGCTCGGTGCGGTACGGCTACCACGCCAGGGTCGCGATTCTGCGCGAAGTGCAGCGATGAGCAGATTCTAGGGCCGGGCCGCTCATCGGCTGCCACCGCGGGTCTCCAAGAGACGGGTTTCTGCACGCAATGTGCGGCGAGATTGGGGGCAGGAGCCAAGGTCTGCGTGGTGTGCGGCGCGGTGGTCGCCATGGATGGGCGGGACGGAGCGGGTCAGGTTGGGGCTGCACATAGCCACACGGAAGCATATCGCGGAGCCACATATGGCTTCTCGCGATTGTGGAACTGCGCCCTGCTGGACGGTCCACCGTTCAGCCCCGAACAGGACCGGAAACTCAAAACCGCAATAATGTCGATCACATGGGGTTGGGCATTGGGGATAGTTGCGACTGTGGCAATGTTCGTGTCGGGGACCTGGGGCCTCGTATCGCCAGATCACCGATTCGAGCTGTTCAACCCATACTATGTGCCGACGGGTTTTCTGTTCGCAGGGCTTGTGCTGGCCGTCTTCCGCCGCAGCAGAGTCGCCGCCGCCTCTCTCCTGCTGGGCAATGTTGCCCTGCTTCTCTCCTCGAGTACGCCGGGAAGCGCATCTGCGGGTCCGATCATCATCTGGGGCTTTGTGACCGTTGCCGCATTTCGCTACCACTCCATTGTTGGGCTACGTCACCCGCGCCTGCGATGGTATGTGCCGGTCACGGTCGCAGCGGCCGTCGCTGTTCTTTTTGTCACGACCTCAGCACTGATTGCGATCATCATGCCATCCAACGTAGACAATCGGGACAATGCCGCCCAAGCTGGTTCCTCGCCCTCCAGCGGGGTTCTCGCTCCGCAGGAGTGGTTGGATTACACTGCGAAGAACGCGGCATCCAGCAAGGTTCTCGCTCCGCAAGAGTGGCTGGACTACACCAAGAAGAACATGCCCTCCAATAAGGTTCTTGTTCCGCCAGAGTGGCGGGTCTCTCCGGAGATGGTCGAACTCGCCAAGAAGCTTTCTGCGAAGGCTCCCTGGACGATTCCTCAAGCAGACATCGATCGCGCCAAAGCGAGCGCTGTAGTTCCGACAGCGACGCCGGCACCAGCGAAAGCGCCTTCGTTCGATGCGGCGACGTCCAGGTCGGCTTACACGCCAACGCCAGTACGATCCCCTGCACCGGCTCGCACTGCCGCCACCGACAGCGACATGGAGAGCCGGATCAAGAAGGCTCAGGAGATCAAGGCACTTGGCGTCGACGTGGACTACAACAAATACACCTGGAGCCAATTGTTCGACATGGAAAGTCGGATCGAGAAAGCCCAGGAGATCAAGGCGATTGGCGTCGACGTGGACTACAGCAAATACACCTGGAGCCAATTGTCCGACATTGAGGATCGGATCGAGAAGGCCCGCGCGATCAAGGCGCTCGGCGTCAATGTGGACTACAAGCAATTCACCTGGAGCCAATTGTTCGACATGGAGAATCGGATCAAGAAGGCTCAGGAGATCAAGGCGCTTGGCGTCAACGTGGACTACAGCAAGTACACCTGGAGCCAATTGTCCGACATGGAGAGCCGGATCGAGAAAGCCCGCGAAATCAAGGCGCTTGGCGTCGACGTGGATTACAGCAGATACTCCTGGAACGAATTGGCCGATATGGAAAGTCGGATCGAGAAAGCCCACGAAATCAAGGCGCTCGGCGTCAACGTGGATTACAAGCAATACACCTGGAGCCAATTGTCCGACATGGAGAGTCGGATCAAGAAGGCTCAGGAGATCAAGACGCAGAGGCGGTAGGCGATTGCGGCGGCAGACAGCGGCTCAGGAGGAAGTGATGGCCCGCAAATGGCAATCGACGGAGGAGAACGTACTCCTGTACGTGGTGAGGGAAATCGACTTGGATGACCTCACGCGCCAGCACGAGGATCGGTTACGGCAGACAATGGAAGCGGTCGGGAAGCTCGCAGGACAGTTTGTCGCCGGCGAGGTCAAGGCCCTGGCTGGCTCACAGCAGCTAGGGACTGCCGGCGTTGCCGTTATCCAGCTTCAGGCCAGACTGGAAGTGCTGAAGGAACTAAAGGCCAAGATCACTGCGAACCCTCCTGCGGCCAGAGTTCAGGGGCGGGAAATCGAACCATGGCTCGATGCGGATGGACCATATACCGAGTATGCCTTCCAGACGGCCTATATCGCACTGGCCGCAAACAAGCTCATCCGAAAATGGCCGATGCCGAAGCGGAATTCCTGCCGCTACAAGTTCATGGGGCAGCCCGAAAATCACCCACGTGAATACAGCATCTTCAGGAGAATGGCGCTGCACAAGGGCGTCATCCTCTACGACAAGCAAACCAGCTTTGTCTTCTCGTGGGACTTTCGTCGTCCCGCAATCGTGGCCCGAGGTACACCAACACCGGCCGGCCAGGAGGCATCGTCAACCGGTGGTACGGCGAGTAGCCCCTGATACACCCACCTGAACAACAACGCCGCAGCGCATGCACCAGATGCCTTCTGGCCTCTACGACTGCTCTTCGCGGCCGCACCAGGGGATATTTCGACCACAGTACCACGAAACCTATGCATCCTACCAAAGGGCTGAAGCGATTATACAAACCGACCCCGACCATAATGGCGTAGCGCTTGTTCCGGCGGTAGGCTGGAAAGGAAGGCCGTGAGGCGAGTTGCCTTCTGGTCCACCAGAGCACAGGAGCACACATATGACCATGCAAGCGTCAGAACCGGCGACCGCCGTCGTTGACCCGCCTACCCACATAGACCTGACTGACTACCTGACTCGACCGGAGGAACTGGCTAAGCAGGAGGCGACCCGCCGAGAGAATGAAATCGCTCGTCTCAACACGGAGAGACAGCGGGTTGCGAATACATCACATACTTTTGCGCAGGAGCGTGCGAAGAAAGCGAAACTTCTCGAACAGGTACAGGCGGAAGGGCTGGATACAGCGGCGCTGAGCGGCAAGATCAGCGAGATCGATGCCCAGATCAGCGAGGAGGACAGCAAGCTCGCAGAGCTTGACCGGCAGATCAATGAGCTAAAGCCGATCGCCGCACAGGATTGGAGTCGGCCTCGGATCCTCGCAAGTGTGCTGACAAACGTGGCGCACTGCAAGTCCGCGATACAGGTGGGATCAGTGCAGGAGTGCTATCCGCACTTTGCCATCTACATTGCTTCTGATGATGCGGGTCACCCGATCGGAGTAGAGATCGCCATCGGACCGGACATGACATGGGAACTGAAGGTCAAGGGTGGTGAAAGCCGGTATATGCCCGGCTACTTCCCCGAAGCTCTAAGTTGGCTCCCTGACTCGCTGGTTGGTGCGCATATCAAGCGTGTGACGGAGACTAGGCGGCCAAAGTGCAACTTTCTCGCGTTCATTGAAGCTCCTGCCGGTCGGCTGCTTCTTTGTGAAACGAAGTTTGAGTGGAGAACACGGGAGGGAAAGGAAAGCAAAGGTGACTTTGGCGATATCGCCCTTTCACTCGATGATCATGTGGACGATCTTCTAGGCGATGCAGAGGAGATCAACCTGGACGATGCCTCTCCGGCCAACGAACTCATTGATTACCTCAAGCGTTACGTGCTCGACAACACGACAGCAACAGCACGGTTCACGTCGCGGAAGGGATACCTGCCATCAAAGGATATCCATGCCCAGATCGCAACAGACTGGAGCTGCCTCACCTCGTGTCCCTGGACACAGCAGATCAAGCAGACCTTTGCGCTGCTGAAGTACTACGTTGAGAATGGGGAGAGGGCACGGTTCTGGTCGTTGCCGTTCGACAACAACTTCGGCTTCCGCCTTCGGACCCGTGACCACACCTGGCTAGTAGGCGAGGTGTACATCGACCCCTCAGCAGTCCTACCGAAGGTACTGGGCGAACCGGTGTTTCATGTTACCGGCGAGAATTATCGGCAAAGGCTGGTGCTTGCCGTGGGTCGCATGTACCTGCGCGTCGAGATTGAGTCTTGATGCACTGCAGCCATCCTGCATCGCCATGGCAACCTACCTCTTTCACGACGCACCTGTGATTGAACCATAGGCAATAATGATTATCGCCCCCATGCGGATTCACTAGAGGCATGGCCCTGGCGGCTCAGTGTTTCATCGCCGTCGACCTCGGGGGCGCCAAACAAACACCCCCAGCCGATACAGGCGAACGGTGACCAGGCCAGTATCACGGGAGTACCTCCAGCGAGAGGGCCACTTGCGCAGCCGCTGCACATCTCTCCATACCGTGGAACGATGCACGCCCAAGACCTTGGCCAACGACAGAATCATATGTCGAGGCAGCTCCGTGAGTTGCGTTCCATCCAACGTCTTCCTAAAGGCTCCCACGGCAGCGATCTCGCGTGCCAGTGGGATGAGTCGTCGGGCCGCCTGTGTGCGGCGTTCGGCATTGTACCTGCGCCGGCCGCCAGCCCGCCTATGAGCTTCCTGAGTACCCTTCGGGTCTGTCCATGCTGTCTTGTTCATTGTTGCACACTTATAGGGGCTTCCGCCACGCGGTATCACCGCCTGAGGTGCAGGCGGTGAAATAGCGATTTCCTTGGGGATTCGGTCGTTGCTGCGCCTGCTGATAGCACATCGTTCATAGCCTGCTCCCTTCCCTGGCCGACTTCACCATCGCTGCGATTTCAGCTCTGAGCGCCTTAGGCAGGTTTGGCCATGCCGCCAGAATCTCCGCCAAGTCAGCATCGTTTTGTATGCCACCCAGCATGCCAGTAACTGGCGTATTGCTCTTGGCAGTGTTAGACTCAAGTGGAGAGAAAGTCCCGGTTTTACTGGGAGTCTCTGCGGATCGGTCTGGTCTTGAAAACCGGAGTGCCCGCAAGGGTACCACAGGTTCAAATCCTGTCGCCTCCGCTGACATGAATCCGTTGTTGAACTAAAGGACATTAAGCTCATGAAGACACTTGGGTTAACCGACTGGCAGGCTCTGCACGGCAATGCATTTCGCGACGTTCGCGTATTGGTCACCGGCGGTGCCGGCTTTATCGGCTCGCACCTCTGCGAAGCTCTGACTTCCCTGGGTGCCAAGGTGGTCGTAATCGACGACCTTTCCGGCGGCGATCGTGCCAATCTCGACGGTTTTGGCCCAATCGAGTTCATCCACGCCTCTATCCTCGACATGGCCGCTGTGCAGCGTGCGGTGGCCGGTTGCCGCTACGTCCTCCACCAGGCTGCGCTCGGTTCAGTGCCGCGTAGCGTCGAACAGCCACGCCTGTACAACGATGTAAACGTTACCGGCACGCTCAATGTGTTGGAAGCCAGCCGCGCCGCCAAAGTGCAGCGGGTCGTCTTTGCCGCCTCCTCCAGTGCCTACGGCGACAACCCCGTGCCGTGGATCGAGCATATGCCGGTCAGGGCCAAGAGCCCCTACGCGGCCAACAAGGTCGCCGATGAGGCCTTGATGAGCGCGTACAGCAACGCTTACGGTCTGGACACCTGCTGCACCCGCTATTTCAACATCTTTGGCCCCCGCCAGAATGCCAACAGCGCCTATGCTGCCGTCATCGCCGCCTTCGCCAAGGCACTGATCGCCGGCCAGCGCCCCACCATATTTGGCGATGGTCTGCAATCACGCGATTTCACCTTCGTCCACAACTCTGTCCAAGCCAATCTTCTGGCCATGCGGTCTCCCAAGCCCATCATGGGCGAGGTTCTCAACGTCGGCTGCGCCGGGCAGATCAGCGTCAACCAGCTTGCCGAAACCATGGCCCGCGCCATGGGCCGTGAGGATCTTAAGCCCGTCTACCAGCCTGATCGGGCCGGTGATATCAAACATTCCTATGCTGACCTCGCCAAAATCAGCGCTATGATCGGATATAAGCCGGTTGTTGGATTTGAGCAGGGCCTAAAGGTCACGATGGACTGGTACCGCACAGTGATTCCGGCCCCGTAAGCGGCAGCAACCAAATAATCGCTGCTTCGTTGCCTGTGGCACGCCCCTTGTTGCAGAGGAGCAAGGCGAATCGTTCGCCCATTCCATGTGTGGTAGCGGCTGGTTCCTTAGAGGGGAAGACAAGCATGATCGGGGAGAGTCGAGTCGAACAAACTGGGGCTTCCAGCATTGCCGCGATGCCCGAACCGATCCAAAGAATAGCCTTCGTTGGAAACTACCTGCCCCGCCAGTGCGGCATCGCCACATTCACGACCGACCTGGCCACGGCTTTCTCTGCCGCCTTCCCGCAGATACAGACAATGGTTCTGCCTATGAATGATCGGGTTGAGGGCTATGAGTACCCCCCTGCCGTCCGCTTTGAGATCGGCGATCGCGATTTGGATGCCTACCGCCGGGCGGCCGACTTCCTGGCCATTTCCAACGTCGACATCGTGTGCCTTCAGCATGAGTTTGGCATTTTCGGCGGCGAAGCCGGCGAGTTTGTCCTGACCCTGTTGAAGAACCTTCGAGCTCCGGTTGTCGCCACGTTGCACACCGTCATTGAAGATCCCTCGCCCGCACACCGCCGCGTCATGCAGGTAATGTCCCGCTATTGCGAACGGTTTGTGGTCATGAGCGAGCGTGCTGTGGACCTGCTCAAATCCGGCTGCAACATCGATCGCTCGCGAATTGACCTGATCCCCCACGGCATCCCCGATGTGCCCTTTGTCGATCCCAGCTTCTACAAGGACCAGTTCGGCGCTGAGTCGCGCAAGGTGCTGCTGACCTTCGGCCTCCTGTCGCCTGGCAAGGGTATTGAGCATGTAATCCAAGCCTTGCCCGCCATTATCGCCCGGCACCCGCAGACCACCTACATGGTCGTCGGCGCCACGCATCCGCATGTGCGCGCCAGCGAGGGCGAGAGCTATCGCCTCGGGCTACAGCAGTTGGCCGAGCGCCTGGGCGTATCCGAGAACCTGGCCTTCCATGACCGCTTCGTCTCCATCGAAGAACTGATCGCCTTCATCGGCGCTGCCGACGTATACGTAACCCCTTACCAGAACCGGCAGCAGGTGACCTCCGGCACCCTCGCATATGCTGTCGGGGCCGGCAAAGCTGTCGTGAGCACGCCATACTGGCATGCCGAGGAACTCCTCGCCGATGGCCGTGGCGCCCTGGTCCCCTTCCAAGACACTGGCGCGATGGCCGAGGCAATCGCTCACCTGCTCGACGATGACGTCGCGCGAAACACGATGCGGAAGAAGGCATACCAGCACGGCCGCAGCATGGTGTGGCCCACTGTCGCCGCCCGCTACATGGAATCTTTCCACAGCGCCCGCCTGAATCGCCGCGCCAGCACCCGCCGCTCCATTCTCCTGCGAACGCCTGAACTGCCCGAAGTGAAACTCGATCACCTGCTGGCCATGACCGATGACACCGGGCTCTTTCAGCATGCCATCTTCACGATTCCCAACTACGCGGAGGGATATACCCTTGACGATAATGCCCGAGGCCTGATTGTTGCGGTGATGCTGGAGGAGGAAGCCCGTGCGGTGGAGACCTGCTCCCCATCGCTGCAGAGAAAGTACCTGGCCTTCATCCGCTACTGCTTCGACGCCAAGGCAACACAGTTCCACAACTTTGTGGGGTATGATCGCCGCTGGTTGGATGCTGTCGGGTCAGAAGACAGCCATGCCCGCGCGCTCTGGGCGCTGGGGGCGATTGTGGGTCGATCGCATCTGCCATCGCTCCGCAACGCCGCTGCGCAGCTTTTTTCCGTGGCATACCCCTGTTGCCGCACCTTCACCAGCCCGCGCGCGTGGGCCTTCGCACTGGTGGGGATGCATGATTACCTGCGCTCCCTGAGTGGCGATTCGGAGATCAAACGGCTTCGGCTTGAGTTGGCGCTGCGGCTCTTCGAACTCTACCAGGACAACCACGGGCCGGACTGGTGCTGGTTTGAACCGTACCTCAGTTATGTGAATGCAAAGCTGCCCCACGCCCTGCTGATGGCCGGCCAATGGACGGGAAACACCCAGTGGCGCGATGCCGGACTGGATTCTCTGCGCTGGCTGATGCACGTCCAGACGGGACCGGAAGGCTGTTTCGAGCCGGTAGGCGTCGACCAGATCTGGCGCCGCGGCGAACCCAAACCGCGTTTCGATCAGCAGCCGATTGAGGCCCATGCTTCGTGCTCCGCCTGCCTTGAGGCCTACCGCAGCACCCATGATGAGTTCTGGATGAAGGAAGCCCAGCGCTGTTTCGCCTGGTTCCTTGGCCGCAATCACCTGAACGCCGCAGTCTATGACCCCCAGACCGGCGGTTGCCGCGATGGGCTCCATCCCGACCGTACCAATGAAAACCAGGGCGCCGAATCGACGCTGGCTTTCCTCCTGAGCCTGCTTGAGTTGCGGCAGTTCAGGCAGCAGACGGAGTTGCAGCAGGAGAATAACGATGAGCAGCGAGGCGCCAATAGCATCCGCGACCGCGGAGTTGGTACAACGCACCCTGGCGCAGTTCCAGCATGACAACACCCGCGTGATGGCGCGCTATTTCGGCCCTGACGGTATCCGCGGCGTTGATACGCTGCGCGTCGTTCGCCAGTTTATCGACCTGACGCCCGCAACCCGCGCCCGCAAGTGGCAGCAGACCCAGCAGCGGTTCTCCGCTCGTCACCGCCAATTCGTCCGCATTCTGCGTCGGCATTTTGCCCGGCTTGTGCGCTGGCTGGAGAGCAGCCCTGAGCACGACCTGCTGGATATTGTTCGCGAAATGTCCGAGCAGGATCAGCTTCTGCTCGCCGCCTACATGACCTGTGAATACTCTGTCGAGGCCGCCGCCTTCTTCAACCCATCCATCGTTCCCCATCCATCGCAGGAGGACCTGCCGCCAGGCTCGGTGCGCTTCATCATGAGCTTCCGCGCCACCGGCGAAGGCCACGTCAGTTCCGTGGCGTTCCGGTCCGGTATCATCGACGCCAGCAACCAGCTCCATCTCGATGCGGTGACCCCCTTCATCAGCACGCCGGTCATCGAAACGCACCGCAAGTACGACAAGCTTCTGTTCGCCCGCAAGCTGCGCGAGATCAAGACGTGGAACGCATTCACCGGCGCTGCCATTGCCCTGCTGAGCGACCATTTCACTCGCTCTGAAATGGAGGATGCCATCCGCTCATTGGGCGATTCCTTCGAGCGCAGCGAGCGCGATGCCGGTCACCTGGCGATGCGTTGGCTGGCCGAGTCCAACTACCGGGTGCAGTTCGACAACGATGATGTTCTGTGCGAACGTGTGATCTTCCCCGTCTCCTCCAGGGAATCCCACGGCATTGAGGATGCCCGCTTCGTCCGCTTCAGCAATCCCGATGGCTCGACCTGCTATTATGCCACCTACACGGCCTACTCCGGCGAATCGATTGCCGTCCAACTCATCGAGACCCATGATTTCAAGACCTTCGAGATCTGCACCCTGAACGGCCCGGCCGTCAAGGACAAGGGCATGGCTCTCTTCCCGCGCCAGATCAACGGCGCTTACTGGATGCTCGGCCGGCAAGATGGCCACAGCATCACCGTTTCGCAAAGCAACGACCTGCATTTCTGGTACGAGTACAAACCTATTCTCGAACCACGCGAAACCTGGGAGCTGATCAAGGTCGGGAACTGCGGTTCGCCCATCGAAACCCCTCGCGGCTGGCTGGTGCTGACCCATGGCGTCGGTCCGGTTCGCCGCTACTGCATCGGCGCTGCGCTGTTGGATCTGAATGACCCCACCCATGTGATCGGGAGGATGAAACTGCCGCTGATCGAACCGCTGGAGTCCGAACGCGAAGGGTACGTTCCCAACGTCGTTTACACCTGTGGCGCGATGGTTCACGCAGAACGCCTGATCATCCCCTACGCCATGTCCGATACCCGCAGCGGGATCGCCTCCGCGAATCTCGCCGCGCTGCTGGACCGCATCATCAGCGACGGCCCATAGCCTCGCCGCGTCGTCATTCCTCTCTTTATTCTGCTTTCTGTCTATCCGTCCTACTTATTCATCACGGGCGGCGCTGCCGGCATCGTCGCCGGCCCGCCCTTCTTCGCGTCCGCGTTCAACTTCCAATACTCGCGCAGCCTGTCATAGAACTCCTTGGATCCACCCCGCTGCTCGGCGAGGCTCAGGTAGTCCGCCGCGCGCTGCTGGCTGTCCGTGCTGTAGGCAATGAAGGCCAGCAGAAACAGGGGCCGCGATTGTCGCGTTTCCGCCTGCGCCAGATCCTTCAGATCGCGGGCAATATACGTCAGGCGGTCTTCACCATAGAACACCTTCAGGTCATACCGTGCCATCAACAAGGCTGGATCCATCGACAGCGCCTGCTCCAGGTGGATCTGCGCCCGGGCATAGTATCCCGCGCCCAGTTCCGCGATCGACCGCCCCACCATGATCAGCGGGTTGTTCGGCGCCACCGATGCGGCCCCATCATAGTAATCCAACGCCTGCGTGAACTTGCCCGACTGCATCGCCTTCTCCGCATCGAGCAAGAGATTCTTTAGCCCCGTCGCCTTGACCCCTTCGGCAAAGCTCGAGATCTTGAGGACCTCTGGCTGCGCAACGGCGGGAACCAGGTCCACCTTCTCACCATTATCCGTTTGCTGCCGCATTGCCATCCGCCGACGATCCGTTGTGGCATTTTTCGCAATCTCCTCGTCCGTTGCATCGGGCAGTTTCGACGGAGTCGCCGGCTGTTGTGGCTGTTCGGTCTTGCGCGCGGCCTGGTCCTTCGCCTGATCCTGTTTCTGCTTCTCCTGAGCCTGCCAGTCCTTCTGGAATTGTTGGCTGGCCTCCTCATCAGTCATGGCCTTGCGCTTGTTAAACCGGTCCAGGCGCCTGGTCAATTCTGCATACTGTTCGCTCTGCCGTGCTGCCGAGGGTGTCACGCTCAGCAGTTGCTGCCGCATCGACTGCTGCGTATTAATCGATCCCGACACGGCTTGGGCAGCAACATCGCTATTCATGCTGCTGTCCAGGGCATTGTTCGTCGGCGTCTCCGGTGCAATCGTTACGTCATCCGGATTCGCCGGTGTCTCCTGGTCATGACTCTGAACTACCGTCGATTGTCGCAACTCGTCACGCATCTCCCGAATGCGCGCCTCGTCGAGGTTCAACCGCCTCAGCAGATCCCGCGAGGGCATCAGCCCTGGATCCACCACCGGCATCTGATCGCCCATCGGCGACCTCGAGGTGCCCAATTCGGTCATCATGGTGGCACCCGGAATAATGTACTGCGGCGGGCGTGACAGACTCACATCGGGATTCGGTATCGCGTCATCCATGCGCAGATCACCCGGCACCCGGTAGGTCGGCTGCACCAGACCAAAGGCGCCGACACTCCCATGCGTAACCTGCCCGAACCCTTCGGGTGGCCGCACCCCGCGGTTATCACCGTAGAACCGCTGGGCACTATACGCATCGTTCACGCCGCCCTGCTGATACACGCTCGGCCCGGCATCGCGCACCAGGTTGTCCGACGGCCGGTCAAGGTTGCCCCGAAACGCCGTCGGATCCTTGCTCACCGACCCGCGGAACTGCTGACCACGCGTCACATTCCCATACACGATGTCGTTAGGATTCACACCCCCGGTTGTCTGACCCGGGTCGTTGATTCCAGCACTCCCCAACCTGTTGTTCGCATCCAGCAGCCGCCCGGTGCTGTTCCCCGTCTGGTACTGGCCCAACGCCACCATCGGCATCACTGCCGCTACCGCCAATGCCAGCACTCTTCCTGTCCGCATGTTGGTCTGTCTGCTCATATCCCACCCGGCAGTTGTTGCCACAAAGGCCAAGACACAAAAGGATTATACCCGATCGGCCCGCTCCACGCCCATATCTCTTTTGCTCACGCCCTCCAACCCTCCAACCCTCCAACCCTCCAACCCTCCAACCCTCCAACCCACCAACACTTTCGTCCGCTGGCAGCTCCGGCTACATTGCTCCCCCATGTACAGCAACGAAATCCAGATCAAGCTCGCTCGTCTTTCGCAATACCTCTCCCAGAACAACCTCGATGGCATCCTGCTTGGTACCCGCGCCAACTTCGCCTGGATCACCGCCGGCCGGGATAACCATATCGTCTCCGCCAGCGAAACCGGCGTTGCCGCCATCCTCGCCACCCCCGACAAGCTCATCTGCCTCACCAACCATATCGAATCCTCTCGCTTCCGCACCGAAGAACTCGTCGGCATGGGCATCGATGTCATCGACTTCCCCTGGTGGAATCCAGAGCCCGCCCGCGACACCGTCGCTCAGGTCATCGCCGGCCGGCGCATCGCCACCGACGGCCCCGACTTTGGCCTGGGACTACCCTCCCTTCCCGCCGGCTTCAATCAACTGCGCTGGTCCCTCACCGACATGGAGATCCAGAAGTACCGCTATTGCGGCCAGCTCGCCTCCGCCGCCCTCGAAGCGGTCTGCCGGCAGGTCCAGCCCGGCGAAACCGAGTTCGACATCGCCGCCCGCCTCGAATTTGAGGTCCAGCGTACCGGCGCCTTCCCCTATGTAACCCTCGTCTCCACCGACCAACGCGTCTTCGACTACCGCCATCCCATCCCCACCCCCAGGAAACTCCAGCGCTATGCCATGCTCGTCGTCTGCGCTGAATATCGCGGCCTGATCGCCAGTTGCACGCGCTTCATCCACTTCGGCCCACTCCCCGATGACATCCGCAAGAAGCAACAGGCCGTCTGCAATGTCGATACCACCGTCAACCTCGCCACCAGGCCCGGCCGTCTGACCTCCGAAGTCTTCGCCGATCTGCAAGCCGCCTACGAAGCCAACGGCTATCCCGGCGAATGGCAGAACCATCACCAGGGCGGCTCCACCGGCTACGCCGGCCGCGAAGTCATTGCCACCCCCTCCACTCCACACCCCGTACTCGCCAACCAGGCCTTCGCCTGGAACCCCTCCATCCAGGGTACCAAGAGTGAAGACACCGTCCTCATCACCGATTCCGGCCTGGAAATCCTCACCACCTGCTCCGAAACCTGGCCCAAACTCACCGGCCACGCCCCCCAAGGCGACATGCTCCGCCCGGATATCCTCACCCGGTAACGCCGGAAGGACCAATGCCCAGATCCCAATGACCAATGAATGACCAAGAACCAAATCCCAATGAACGCGAGTTCGACCTTGCCGAACGCACGGCGGCATTCGGTGAGGCGGCGATTGCGCTTGCAAAGCGACTGCCGCGCGGGCCGGTCAATGACACAATCGTCAGCCAGATGGTGCGTTCCAGCACCAGCGTCGGGGCAAACTATTGCGAGGCCGACGATGCCGATTCCAAGAAGGACTTCCGCTATAAAATCGGCATATGTCGCCGCGAAGCGAAGGAGACAAAGCACTGGCTGCGCATGGCGGCGGCGGCGGAAGACGGCCTGCGCGATGACGCACGCACACTCTGGAGAGAAGCCCACGAACTGGTGCTGATCTTCGCCAAAATCGGCAGAAGCAGCAAATGACTTGGTCATTGAGATCTGATCATTCATTGGTCATTGGTCCTTGAGTATTGGTCATTCATTGGTCATTGGTTCTTGGTCATTGGTCATTTACAATCCCCACCATGCTCCACCAAGTCGCCTTCCCTTCCGGTCCCCTCGCCGTCCTCTCCCCTCTTCTTCGGCGCGCTTCGATCCCCCACATCTTCTCCACTCGCGTCGGCGGCGTCTCAACCGGCCCCTTCGCCTCCCTCAATTTCGGCAATCCCAACGGCCACCCCATTCAGGACCGCCCCGCCAACCTCGAAGAAAACTACCGCCGCACCATGCAAGCCGCCGACCTGACCGGCCGCCAGCTTGCCCGCGTCCACCAGGTCCATGGCAACGTCATCGCCCAACTGTGGGACGGCGATGCCCCGCCCTCGGACACCAAGGCTGACGCCCTCCTCACCGACTGCCCCTCCTTCGCCCTCTCCGTCCGCACCGCCGACTGCGTCCCCATACTGCTTGCCTCACGTGATGGCCGGCTTGTTGCCGCCGTCCATGCCGGCTGGCGCGGCATCGTCGCGGGCATCCTCCCCAACGCCATCAACGCCCTGCGCATCAGGCAAGTCCTCCTCTGCGACATCCTCATCGCCATCGGCCCCTGCATCGGTCCCGATGCCTTTGAAGTTGGCGACGAAGTCGTCAACGAATTCCGCGCTAAGCTTCCCGATGCGCCCGACGTCATTCACCGCCAGGTCGGCCGCAAGGCTCACATCGACATGCGCAAAGCCCTCGTCCACCAGGCCCTGCAGCTCGATATACCCGCTCCCAACATCGACAGCACTGACCTCTGTACCTACAGCGATGCCGATCTCTTCTTCTCTCACCGCCGCGAACACGGCCTCACCGGCCGCCAGGCCGCCTTCATCGGCACACGCTCCGCATAGCCGCCTGCGACACACAGATTCGAGACAACCATGCGTAACACCCGTCCATCCTGCCTGCGGCCACTCGGAAACCGACTCACCATGATTCTCGGGTCCCTGGTTGCGCTCGCCATGCAGGCGGCTCTGCTTCTCGCGGGCCCCGCCTCCGGCGATCTACCCGATATCAGAATGCCACCAGTTGCCACGGACCACCCTCGACTGGTGTTCCGCCCCGAAGGCAAAGGCCCGTGGACCTTCGCACGTTTGCGGCAACTATACGAGACCGAACCCCAGCCCGCTGAGCAGGCAACAAACCTGCGGAGTGTTCTCAAGCCCTGGCTGGACCAACCTGCGGAAAAGGATCCCTCACCCGCCGCCAGTGCCCTGCGATACCGCCTGACCGGCGACGAAAAAGCCGCCGATCGCGCCATCAACCAACTACTCTCCCGGCCGATGGAGAACATCGGCTCGGAGTATTACAGCAATGGCTGGGAGTACGCCCTGGCGTACGATTGGCTCTACGATCACCCATCGATCACGCCGCAGAAGCGTCAGGTCATCGAGAAATATCTCGTCGCCAATGCCAAACGCGCGATCGAACTGCTCAACGATGATGGTTGGGAGCTTTGCCCATCGCTCTGGCATGGTCGCACCAAGATTACGAACCTCGGCCTGATCGTTTGCCTTGCACTCGATACCGCCCCGGAAGCCGCCGAACTGCGCTCGCAGATCGCCCGCTTCTTCGGCGATGCATGCCGGGCGCTGCGGCTCAGCGAAGGCTGGCCCGAGGGCTACGCCTACTGGCTGGGCAACCGGTCATTCCCGTTTGCGCTGGCGGTCGATTGCTGGCTGACCGCCACGGGCACCACGCAAGTCACCGGCATCAACCTCGCCGAGATGCTCCGCCGGACCGACCTCTGGCACGTATACGGCCAGGGCCCGGACGACCGCCTCCTGCTTTACGGCGATGTGTTCCAGGGCGTGCGGATCGACTACTCCTGGCGGGCGCAGACCATGGACTACTATGCCCGCATTACCGGCGATCCCTATCTGCAGGCCTTTGCGCTCAATGGCCATCTGAAGACAAAGAACCCCTATAGCGGCCAATACCGCTGGATCGCCGCCCTCGCGTTCGATCCGACCCTCAAATCTCCCGCCACATCCGCGCCGGCCGAGCCGCTGGCGGGGCTCAAGGACCTGCCCCTGTCTGACCTGTTCGGCCCCGGCTCATACAACCTCGCCGTTTTCCGTACCGGCTGGACGCCGCTCGACACTCTCATCTCATTCAAGGCCGGCGACATCCAGGTTCATCACGCCCACTACGACGCCGGCACCTTCACGATCTACAAAGGAGCGCCGCTCGCGGTCAACTCAGGGACCTACGCAGAATTCGGTAGCACCCACCGCCAGATGTACTACGTCCAGTCGGTGGCCGCCAACTGCCCGCTCGTGCTCATGCCCGGCGAGATCCTGGAGACCACGCAGCACTATGACGGCCCGTTCACCGGTAGCGGTGGCCAGCGCGTCGTCCTGCCCCAAGGCAGCGCGATCACCTCGGCCGCCTCCTGGCGACGCGATTCGCGGCCCGGCAACATCATGGCCGCCGGCAAGCTCATCGGATACGCCTGGCAGCCCGGACAATTTGGCTATGTCGCGGCCGATCTCACCAACGCCTATAACAGCGAGGCATTCTGCTCCCCCGGCCAGAAACCCAAGATCCGACAGGCAGTGCGGGCCCTGCTCTACCTGCCACAACCCGAGACGGTAATCGTCTACGACCACATCATCGCCACCGCCGCGCAGTACCAGAAGAAATGGCTCCTCCACACGATCAACAAGCCCGACCTCGCCCAGACCACCGTGCTCAAAGGAACGCCCGATAACGGCATCCTCGAATCCTCCGCCCGGGATGCAACCGTCACCAACAAGACCGGCATCATGCACGTGCAGGCCCTGCTGCCCGAAGCCAGTCGCTGGCTGCTGATCGGCGGCGACGATTACCGCTTCTACGTCGAGACAGACGGCGATCAGAAAAACGGCTTCAATGGCCAGAACCCCATTGAGGGGTTCAACAAGGCCGGCTACTTCGACACCGGCAATTGGCGGCTGGAACTCGAGCCCACCATACCCGCCGAGTCCGATGACTTCCTCGTCGCCATGTCCCTCGGCACGACCGACAACCCGCCAGCCCACACCGCCCATCTCATCGGCCGAAGTAATGGTAAAGATGCCATCGCCTGCCAGGTGGGCTCAACACTCGTGATCTTCGCTCAGGCCGCCGACCAGACCACCTCGGCCGCGCTCAGTGTCACACCCACAGACCCCGTTTCGCGCATCGTCACCTGCACGCTCACCAAACCCAGGCCCATCCCGCTAGACACCTTCGCACCCCTGCGCCCCGACCGGCGCGCCGCCGCCACCCAACTCGCCACGCCCCTGCCCGCAGGCGAACCGGCGGTAATCAGCGTGACCATCCAAGACGGCGACCCCGCAAAGATCTCAGTCGCTCGATGAAGCTTTTGTCCTTCTCCTGAGCGTTTCCGCTTACCGTTCTCTCGCCCTCCCCCTTCCCCCTCACATCCCCCACTCATCCTCCGGCGCGCCCTCCTGGTCCTGCTCCTTCAGATCATTCAGCAGATCCACGTAGTCCAGATCATCCAGTTCAAACCATGCCGGGATCGCCGACGCCGCCACGCCGCGCCGATCGGCCAGTGCCCCCACGATCCGCTGCCGCATCTCCGGATCCACGATTTCCCTGATTCTGATCATGATCTGATTATCCCCCTGCCAACGCCCCCTGCCCACCACCTTTCCCACCGATTTGCAGACTTAGCGATCCCTAGCAAACAACGTGCCTAGAATGTCGCGCAGCCCGGATTGGCAGTCCGGTCGGTTTCTGTATACTCGGCCGCTGTTGTCCGCAGCGCACACAAAAACCCTATACGAGCCTTTAGGCAATACGAGGGATAGAGCATGTCGCATAAAGCTACGTTGACCATCGACGGGAAAACCATTGACCTGCCCGTCATTGAGGGCTCTGAGAAGGAACTTGGCCTCGATATCTCCAAGCTGCGCGACCTGACCGGCGCTATCACGCTCGACCCGGCCTTCGGCAACACCGGCGCCTGCACGAGCGCTATCACCTACATCGACGGCGACCAGGGCATCCTCCGCTATCGCGGCATCCCCATCGAGCAGGTCGCCGAACACAGCCGCTTTGTCGAGACCGCCTGGCTGCTGATCTTTGGCCGACTGCCCAAGCAGGATGAGCTGCAACGCTTCAGTGATCGCCTTACTCGAAACGCCCCACTGCACGAGGCCTTCAAGCACCACTTCGAAGGCTTTCCGGTTAACGCCCCGCCGATGGCGATGATGTCGGCCATGATCAATACCCTCTCCTGCTTCCAACTGGAATTCCTGCAACTCAACGATGCCGAGGCCTTTGAAGAGGCCACCGCCCGCCTGATCTCGAAAGTCCGCACCATCGCCGCCTACTCCTACCGCCGGGCGATGGGCAAACCCTTCATGTACCCCGACCCCAACATGCGGTATGTCGCCAACTTCCTGCACATGATGTTCTCTGAGCCCTATCAGCAGTACATCGCCCCCAAGGAAGTGGAGGATGCTCTGAACCTGATCCTGGTGCTCCACGCCGACCACGAGCAAAACTGCTCGACCAGCACCGTCCGCATGGTCGGTTCCAGCAAGGCCAACCTGTTTGCCTCCTGCGCTGCCGGCGTCTGCGCCCTGTGGGGCCCGCTGCATGGCGGAGCCAATGTCGCTGTCCTCGAGATGCTCGAGCAGATCCACCGCGGCGGCCTGACCCCCGAGCAGTGCATTAAGCTCGCCAAGGACAAGACCAGCGGCTTCAAGCTGATGGGCTTCGGCCATCGCGTCTATAAGAACTTTGACCCCCGCGCCAAGCTTCTAAAGCAGTCCTGCGACAAGGTGCTCAACCGCCTGGGCATCAAGGATCCACTGCTCGACATCGCCGTGAAACTCGAAGAACTGGCGCTGAAAGACTCCTATTTCGTCGACCGCAAACTCTATCCCAACGTCGACTTCTATTCCGGCATCATCATGAAGGCGATCGGCCTGCCCGTGAACATGTTCACAGTGATGTTCAGCATCGGCCGAATGCCCGGCTGGATCGCGCAGTGGAAAGAGCAGCACGATGAAGCCGGTGCCCGCATCTCCCGGCCACGCCAGATCTACACCGGCCCGACCCTTAACGACTATGTGGCGATGGACAAGCGGTAATCGCCCGCATCCAACCCAGCAAACCCCGGCCTCTCGTCACCACCATGGCGAGAGGCTTTTTCGTAGAGCACTTCCGCCGCAAGTACTCTACTTGAACAGTTCCTTCGCCAACCCCGCAAACTTCTGCCCGCGCACCTCGAAGTTCGCGAACTGCCCGTAACTCGCACATCCCGTCGACAACAGCACCACATCGCCCGGCCGCGCCAGCTCCCTGGCCTTCCTCATCGCCGCCGCCAAATCCTCCAACTCATATATCTCCGCATACTGCGGATGCCGCTTCTTCATATTCGCCATAATCAACGGCGCCGCATCGCCGATCACCAGCATCGCCTTCGCCCGCGCGGCAATCGCATCGCTCATCCGGTCATACGAAAGTTGCTTGTCATGCCCCCCGACGATCTGAATGACCTTGCCCGCCGGAAAAGCCTCCAGCGCCGCCGCCGCCGCGTTGGGGATCGTGGCAATCGAATCGTTATAGAACGCGATCCCGCCGTGCTGATGGACAAGCTCCAGTCGATGCGGCAGCCCGCGGAAATCACCAATCGCCTCCTGCGCTGCTTCCCACGAAATCCCCAGACACTCCGCCGCCGCGAACGCCGCCTGGGCATTCAACTGGTTATGCTCACCCGGAATCGTCAGCGCGAACCGCGGCCGGCTGGTCATGCTGTACCACACCACCCGCGCTGCCGTGCTGCCCGAAAACTCCCTCGCAATCGCGCAATCGCCCCCAAGCACCGCAATATCGCCCCGCTTTTGATACCGGACCAGATTCCGCTTGGCGTTCAGGTACGCCTCGCGCGTGCCATGCCATTCCAGGTGGTCGCAATCGAGCATGGTCAGCACGCTGACATGTGGCGCCCACTGAATCTCGCCCAGGTACTCCAGCATGAAACTGCTCAGTTCCAGCAGCACCAGTTCCCCCTCCGCACCCTCCGTCCCCTCCTTCATCTGCGGCAGATCAAACAATAGCGACTTGCCGATATTCCCGCCCAGATGCACCTTATACTTCGTCTCCAGCATCAGCGCCAGCAGCTTGCTGGTCGTGCTCTTGCCCTTGGTGCCGCTGACCGCGACCACCGGCAAATGGCAGCGTTCCACAAACAGGCGAATCTCCGTCGTCACCGGAACCTTCGCTTCGCGCGCTGCCCGCAAATACGGATTCGATGGAGCAATCGCCGGCGAAGCCACCACCAGGTCGCAGCCGGTAAAATCCTCCACCACATGCCCACCCAGGCGATACTCGATATCCAGTCCCTTAAGCTGCTCCAGTGATGCCGCGAGACCTTCAGGCGTGGACGTATCCGTCACCAGCACCCGAGCCCTCCGCTCGCACAGCCATCTCGCGGCCGCAATCCCGCCGCCAAACCGTCCAAGCCCCGCCACCGTCACGCGCTGACCCTTGAGATCGTCCTTGATCATGCCGCACAGCTTATCACCTCATGAGCATTTGCAGAAGCCACGCGTTGAAGTGCGGTCTTCTTCATTCCTGCCCCTTCCGCTTCCTCCGTGGTTTGGGAGGAAGCTTCTTAACAACTTGATCAAATGCATTGCCCACCACATCGGTCTGCGCAATCCGCTGGCCATTGAACTTCTCGTATTCACTCTCCGCCAGTTCCTTGGCCAACTCGTGGGAGACCTTTCCGGCGTGCTCCAAAATATGCCGGTCGTTGATGGTCAAGAATGCATTGAGCTTGGCGATCCAGTCGGCCATGTGCATCGGCACACGCCGCATCGCCTGACCTTCGGCGAAAACCAGGTACTGTTCGACCAGATTATTCAGGGCGGCCAGTTCCCGCTCATTGAGGTAATTCTTGGCAATGATCACATCCTCTTTCCGCACCTTCGCTCCACGCCAACTGGTTAAACCCATGTTGGGTTTACCGCTGTCGGCCCGGCTGTGGATGATCTCGGCGGCCGTCTGGCCGGTGATGGCCCAGTGCAGTTTGTTCTGCACCGTCTGGAAAAAGAGAATGCTCTGCGAGGCAGTGGGATCGTAATCAATGCTGGTGGCGTAGATGTCGGTGATCTTCTGGTAGAAACGCCGCTCGGAAGTGCGGATATCCTGAATCCGCCGAAGCAGTTCATCAAAATAATCAAACGGCCGGTCAGGGTTCTTCAGCCGCTCATCGTCCAGCACAAACCCTTTAATGATGTATTCCCGCAGCCGCTGGGTGGCCCAGATGCGAAACCGCGTGGCGATGGCCGACTGGATGCGGTAGCCAACCGAGATGATGGCGTCGAGATGATAGAACTGGACCTGATAGTTCTTCCCATCCCGGGCAGTTATCAAGTATTCCTTGACAACTGATGGTTCCTGCAACTCGTTGTCGGCAAAGATATTGCGAAGATGCAGGCTGATGTTCTGCTTAGTTGTGCCAAATAGCTCGGCCATCTGCTGCTGCGTAAGCCAGATCGAGTCATTCTCCAGGCGCACATCGATCTTTACTTGACCATCTTCGGCAGTGTAAACCAGAAACTGTCCCTTGCCTGCTCCACTGCTCTTGGCTGGGAGATTGTTGTCATCCGCTTGAGTCATGATTCCAGTATCTCCGCCACGTTAGCCGCGAGTCCTCCTGCGCCTTCAGCTTATCCCCTCCGCAACACCGATCAACGCATCCCGCCCTGCTTTTTGTCTCGCCCTCTCCAGAGCATCGCCCCGTGCGATTTGTGAACAGTAGGCGTTTCATGCCTTTGCCTCAGTCACAATCACCGCTGTTGCGCATTCTGGGCAACGGTCTGGGGTGGCTCTCAAGTCATAGCCGCACTTGAGGCACAGACCCTTGCGTTCAGCCAGCCGACCTCGGCGATATGACCGAAACCAAAGGCATGGAAGAACAGCGGTGGTAGAACAGACGAACCAGTCAGGTATGGCAAACCATAGTACTCCTCTGGCGGTTGTGGGAAGGTGCACATCAAAGCCGAGGTGATTCCACCCGAAAGTGCCAAACGACCATGGTGAACATTCATGGAATTCAGTAGGAGGCCCAATGTTAACAAACTGCGTGGTATGAATCACTTCAATGCATCCATGGACAGACACGACATACAGATTCCCACTCCCATTGAAATACCGCCACTCCATCCCCACCCATATGCTGAGTATCCACAGCCCTATCGTCACCACGCACGGCAGCAGCGACAGTGCCGAGAGGATGTTGAAGAGGCGGCGTCTCATCTGGCGGCTTCAGTCTATTCCCGAACGCCAAACCCCGCCAGAAGCCTGCCGTTGCCAAGTTAGCCGTCATAGGCCAACCCGTAATGAACTGAAGCAGGTTATGGTTTCCCGCTTTCGCTGGCCATTTGAGCGGTCATAGCCCCGACGATTGGGATGGCGTAGGATGTGGCATGCGGTTGTGTCGATGGAGGCAGGTTGGTGGATGGCTGGCATGTACAGGATCTAAGTGGAGTAAAGCCGGACTACGTCCGGAGATATTGCCTAAGTGATCCGAGCTATGTCACGGAGTTGGATGGCGACGGGTACACGCCGCTGCTCGCTGCATGCATGCTCGGGAACGCCGAAATGGTCAAAGTACTTCTGGAGGCTGGGTCTGATCCAAACTACGTCGCTCCGGATGGCCAGAGCGCACTGAAGGCGTCACTGCCGCTACCGGGGAAGCCGATGAATCGGCCGGTGTTCGACATGCTGTTTGCGGTCGGGGGCAGGGCGAATGATGGACTGATGCCAGCTCTTCACATTGCGGCCGGCCGCGGATCGCAAGATGCTGTGACCTATCTGGTAGTGGAACATGGGGCGGACCCGAACTTAGAGGATGTTGACGGATGTACGCCGATCCACTGGGCGGCGGGATGGGGCCATCACCAGCAGGATACCCAGATGATGCGTCTTCTGATCAGGTTGGGTGCAGACGCAACGCGTCGTGACCAGGTCGGCCGATCAGTCGCGGATCACATCGGACCGGCATGGATGGAAGACGTGCTGCGGCCCTAAGCGAGTATGACGCGGCGAGGATCTACCTACTTGGGCGCGGAGAGAGCGAGTAAAGGGCTTGGAATCGCAAATCGAGCCCGAGCATGACGCAAACCAATAGGCTTGGCATTCTCCGCGATCTTGGAGGTCGCTACCGTGGCCGGGCGTGAGATCAATGCAGTTTTTCAGGCCCCTATAGTTCCACCGAATAACAAGAGCGGCCGCTTCGTGGAGCAGGCTTGTGGCCTGCTGCCGCAGCATCTCTGCCGCCAGAGATTCTTTGGACTACAGCACTGATGCCACCTGCGGTGCAATCGCCCATGTTCACCGCCCCCTTCCTAAGCAATTCCCATGCCAGAGCTCGCCTAACAATCTGCGAATTTTCCCCGCCGCTCATAAACCCTTATAAAACCTCAATCTCCATTTATCACATCTTGCCAACCACCCCTTATTATGGGGAATCTGTTTTCCACCCCTCCCGGCCGCACCCCGGCCGCGTTATTTGACAACCGAATACGCTTCCTGATCTCGCCCATACGTGGTCAACCAAAGTGGATAAGAATGGAACGTGCTCTCGCGTTCTTCCCGACCATCCGTGCCATGCCGTCCGGACATGCGCACACGAACCTGAGCACCTTTGAACGTCGGTCTTGGTCTGACTCCTGACTTCTGACTTCTCCAGGGGACTTATCCACATGCGCACCGAACTTGCGCATCTCCTCCCCCGATTTGCTCCTAACTGCCTGTCCTCCAAGCAGATATCGCTCTAGGGGTATCCCCCGCGCAACTTGCGCACCTGCTCACTTATCCACAATGCCCATGGATTCGGGATATGGAGTGGTCGCGTGTCGTTCTAGCGTGATCTATCCGACACAGGATCGCCCAATCTGTGCTCGATCCTGAGCATCTTGGTCATCTGCGGCGACATGACCGGCCTTCGGCACATTCAGGGAAAGTGCGCGGAGTTCGGCTATTATCCCGCCATGCCAGATCGCATCAGAGAACG
>CAIQIQ010000003.1 GCA_903871935.1 uncultured Phycisphaerales bacterium | reverse complement strand
GTGCGCTTTGTGCGCACAAAGCGCGACACCGCCTGTATAGGTAGAGGCTCCGCGCGCTGCGATGAAGGTTCCGCCTTCGCATGGCCCCGGCCGTGCCGGAACTCGCTATTTGACAACCGAATACCACCGTCCTCACCAGGCCTGTTGTCAATCAACAGCCCGATGCCCCATTCTGCCCCAAAGTGCCCCACTCTATTTCCGCTGCGGACCCCACCATGCAACAACGGATGCAACATCCATGCTGCATGATCCGCCCCGCACCACGGCCGTTACCGCTCAGGATCGCCCTTTTTCCCCATGCAACATCGGGGCAACATGTTGCACGCTACCCACCACCAACGCAATCCACCTCACACGCGCCCGATATGCACATCGCAACCTGAGCACCTTTGAATGTGGGTTGTCTCCTTGGTGCATGCTGACTTCTGTCTTCTGACTTCTGACTCCTCCAAAGCGACTTATCCACAATCACCCCGAACTTGCGCACCTCCTCCCCCATTTCCGCCATAACTACCTGCGATCACAGTACATAGCGCCATGGGGGTACCCCCGCCGAGAACCTGCGCACCTGCTACTTATCCACAATCGCCGAGCCCCTCCAACTCTGTGCGGCTAGAGAGTTTCCAAGATGCGCTGATAACTCTCTGTGCGCCACAAAGGAGCCGTTTCGGCGGCCACGTCGGGGAAGAAATCGAGCAGAGAGTCGGGCAAAACGTTCACCAAGCCAAACTGGCGGACTCCGGGCGTGTCAATCACGATCGCGCCGCCGGGCAATTGGTAGCGGCGGGCACTTGTCGTCGTATGCCGCCCTTTGTCGTTATAGGCGCTGACGATGCCCACGCGGATGTCGATACCGGGAGCGATGGAGTTGATCAGAGAACTCTTACCGACGCCGGAATGGCCAGCCAGAACCGTCGGACCAGTAAGGAGGACCTGCTGCAAAGCGTCGAGGCCGAGCCTGGTTTGGATACTGGTCTGTAGGACGGTGACGCCGAGCGATTGATAGTGGGCGAGGATGGCGGCCGCTTCTTCAAGGAGTTCCGCATCTTCGCTGGCGAGATCGAGTTTGTTAAGGCAGATGATCGGCTTGAGACCGCCAGACTCCGCCGCGATGAGCATGCGATCTACCAGGCCCCATTTCGGGCGGGGCTCAAGAATGGACGCGACGATCAGCATCTGCGCTGCGTTGGCGACGATCGGCGCCGTCAGGTGCTTACGAAAGCTGTTCTGGCGCAGCAGCACGGTCTGGCGGGGAAGGATCAATTCGATGGATGCTTCGGGCTGATGAGCTTCGTTGGTGGTGCCGGTCGGACGAAAGCGGACGCGGTCGCCGACGATCACGCTGGAATCGGACATGCGCTGGTGGGTCCGGCGGCTGACGGCGAGGTAAATCGTGTCTTGTGAGAGGACTTCGGCAAAAAGGGAGTGCACCTGGATGATCTCGCCGAGCGGCAGGCCTTCGACGTCGCCGCTGATGACTTCCTTGGCCGCGCGGATCTCGGCCGTGCGCTTCATCCGCACTTCGCGGGCGTATTTGGAGCGATTGGAGAACTGCTGATTGGAACTGGTGTAGTCGGCGTCGTGCTGATCCTGTTGGAAGCGGCGCGTCCAGTTGGAGTCTTGTTCGGTGCGGCGTCGGGGCATACCTATCGATATGGTAGCAGATCGGAGGGGATGTGTGGCGAATCGGCGTTCGGCCTGCAAACAAAACGGCCGCAAGCGCTTGCTTGCGGCGAACTTACAGTGCCCAGGACAGGATTTGAACCTGCACGAGTTGCCTCGCTACCACCTCAAAGTAGTGCGTCTGCCAATTCCGCCACCTGGGCTTATTGAGCGAACGGATTATACCGACGAGGTCCGTGCTGTCGAGAGTCACCAAAAACTCAGGCCGCGCCATATTGGGCGCGGCCTGATGCGGGTGAAGCCTTCACCCGAAGGTTGTACGCACTGATCCGCCTGTGCCGTGTGAAGCGCTGTGGGCGAACCCAACAGCAATAAATTGTGGGTATTGGCTCAAAGCCGCAGTCCATAGCCCTTATTAGGCTGTGCGCTGCGGCCGTTCCGTTTCTTCACTACCCCGCCTTTAGCCTGGTGGGTCAGGTTGTGACACCCTATGCACCATCGCCACGAGCTTGCGTCGAAACGGCAGCCACCCAAGGTCTGCGCATCGGTTCGGCCAAATCTGGCTTCCAATCACGCACACCACAGAACAGCCGTACAACTCCAAATGCTACGGCTGGACAGGTCAGGAAGCAATGCAATAAATGGCTTGGATTACGCGAATGGAAGGAGCAATACAGAAGCACGAGCTCGGCGGAGCCTATTTTGCGAAGCGGGCTTGGAAGCGGGCTTTGAGAAGATCGTGGATCTTCAGGCGGCATGCCTCGGGAAGCGGTATTTCCTTGCCGTCGCTGTAGAGGCGGATGGTGTTGCGAACGTTATCAACGACGACCTGGCACGGGTTGCAGTCCCTGAGGTGGGCGCGGAATTCATCGCACACTCCGGCAGCGAGGTTGCCATCGACGTATTCGTTGAGCTGTCTGAGCAGATCGTCACAGTCCATATTCCACCGTTATACCCGATGCGCCAGAAGTGGCGACGGTTACAAGGATAATCATATCCGATGGTGTGAAATGGATGAACGAATCACGCAGGACGGATACCACGCGGCGTGCATACCATTAGCCTTAGTTCGCACGGTTCGGGGGTTCCTTACGGCATGTGCCGCAGGGCTCGAACCGTTTGCATGCAAGATGACGTTTTATGAGGGGGAGTGTATGACCGGCCGATTTTTCGTAGCATTTCTAGTGGCGTCGGTGCTGGCGTTGTTCTCGGCATCGTTCGTCAGGGCGGAGGATAGCAAGGATGTAACGCTCAAAGGCACATTGACCTGTGCCAAGTGCGACCTCAAGCAGAGCCCTACCTGTCAGAACGTTCTGCAGGTGAAGGATGGCGACAAGACCACCACGTACTGGCTTGCCGATAACACCCTGAGCAAAGACAGCCATGGCGCTGTGTGCCACGGGCCTAAGGAGGGTGTCTCCGTGACGGGTGTGGTCTCCGAGAAGGATGGCAAACAGTGGATCACGGCGAGCAAGATCGTCGGCTTACCTGAGAAGTCCAAAGCGGCAGATTAACATCGCCGTCGACTCACACACAAACGGCTGAACAATGAGATGTTTTCTCTCCGGAGCGCTATTCATGCGTTCCGGGGAGATCAGTCTCCTCGGCTTGAGAGGTGTGCGCGCATTGTTGCGCTGGCTCAAGATATTATGGGAAAACAAACAGAGCAGCGGCCGCTTTGGGTCGGCCGCTGCTCCAGGAGGCATACACCGCTTTGGGCGAAGCGGTGTGGGTCGGGCTTGAGAGCCGTCAAGTTCTATTGCCGGTGCTCCTCGCGAGGGCTGCTCCCCGAACCCTTTCCATCAGCTTCACTCCAAGAATCAATACCATGCACAACGGAGGACTATTCCATATACTGTGCATCTCACACATGCGAATCTATCGGCGGCACAAGTAGTTATTCTGGAAGAAAATGGAGCTTACAATAGCACACTGAGCGGTTTGTCCTTCTCGAAGGCTCTCATCTGCGGTACACTAATACCCTTTGCCCAGGGATGGGCAGGAAAGATGGTGTGTCATGGATGGCACGTATGGTAGTGTTGGAAGCAGTGCCCGGCCGCGTTTTCTGAGCCGGACGGCCATAGCGGCGGTAGCTCTCGCGGTGCTGGCCCTGACCGTTACAGGGCTGATCGTATTCTTCCCCAAGGCGCAACCCCCCGAAAGTGTCGCCGTTGCTGGTGGAGAATCGCAACCCAGCCGCCCACCGACGACAGCACCGGTCGCGATGGCGCTACCTTCCCCTGCTGTGATGTCGCTGCCGACGACAAAGCCGACCGCATCTGCGAAAGCCGTCAAGGCACCGACGAAATCCAAGGCCCTGGCCAAGGCCAAAGCCCGATCTGGATCTCATGCCCGATCCAAGGCCCGGACCTCCAAGACACTGGTTGTCCGTCGAACTCACGCGCCGGCACGGGTTCCGACACAAAGCTAGCCGCCGGGAGATGCGGTATGTCGCGCCGCAAACACAAACCGCCCGGAAACAAACGCAAACGTCGCGCAAGCCCAGCGCGATCGTGGTTCTTCATTGCGCTCTCCTCGGCCATCCTGATTGGCTGCGGAGCCGTCGTGACCACGCACTGGGGATTCCGACCGCTGCCGGAGATTACCGGCACCAACATCGTCGTGCCCAGCCATTGGCGGCCGGAAGAAACAGCGCGCACCTGGAAGTGGATCGTCATCCACCACAGCGCCTCGGAGTCCGGCGGGGCGGCCGTGTTTGACACTTGGCACCGCAAGCGTGGGTTCGATGAACTGGGCTATCACTTCGTAATCGACAATGGCGAGGGCATGCCCGATGGCGACGTTGAGGTAGGCAGCCGCTGGCTGAAGCAGAAACAAGGAGCACACGCCAAGAGTGCTGATGGGCAATACAACGAACACGGGATCGGAATCTGCCTGGTGGGGAACTTCGAGAAGGATGAGCCCACCGCTAAGCAGTGGCAGATGCTGGTGAAACTGGTGGCCTATCTGTCAAGTGAGTATGGCGTTCCTTCCGACCGCATCATCGGGCACCGTGATGTGAATGGGAAAACGCTGTGCCCGGGGAAGAACCTGTCAGTGGAGAAGCTGCGCGAGGATGTGAAGACTTACCTGCGCGAAAATCGCAAGTAGCCGCCATGCGACATCTGGAGCGTTGCGATTACGGCGGCATCACCCGACGACGGCGTGGCAGCCCATCTCGCAAAGAGTCCGGAGATAGCCGTCTCTGACGGCGTCGCTGGCGGTTGGCAGGTCTTGCAGGGAGGGTTGTCGGCCGATCTGAACCGCCTTGTCCTGCCCCATGTTGTGATAGGCCATGATCTCAACGCCTTTGATGGCGATGGGGTGGCTGGCCGCCAATCGGGCAATGGCGCGCAGGTGCTCGGGTTGATCGTTGATGCCGGGTACGAGCGGACAGCGCAAGATGATGGGCACGGATATGGTCAACAGGTAATCGAGATTCGCCAGGATGCGCTGATTGGGTATGCCGGTCAGTTGCTCATGCAGAACCGGGTCGGTGGCCTTGTAGTCGAAGAGAAACAGGTCCACCAGGTCGAGCAGCTGCTCCATGCGCTCGGGGGTCACGTGTGCGCATGTCTCCAGGCACGTGTGGATACCGGCGGCCTTGAGGGCCTTGAGCAACTCCACGCAGAACTCGAACTGAGCTGTGGGTTCACCGCCGGTTAGCGTGACTCCGCCGCCGGAGGATTCGTAATACGTCCGATCGCGTTCGACCTCGCGCATCAGGTCGGGAACATCGCGGCAATGGCCGATGATGCGAGTTGCTCCGCCAGGACAGTTTGCAGCGCACTGGCCACAGATCTGGCAGCGCGAGTGGTCGAGAACATGTTGACCATCGTTTTGCGCATGGGCGCCGGCCGGGCAGATCGATAGGCACGAAAGACAGTTCAGGCACTTGCGGCGGTCGAACGCCAACTGCATCCGGGCGGTCTGCGATTCGGGGTTGTGACACCAGAGGCAACGCAGCGGGCAGCCTTTGAAAAAGATGGCCGTGCGGATGCCCGGTCCATCATGAAAGCTGGATCGCTGCACATCGAAGATGATGCCGGTCTGGCCCACTGTAATGACGCTTATTCGTACAGTGTTCGATTCAGCAGATCGCGTTGTATCTCCGGCGGCAGGGAGACAAACCTGGCGCTGAACCCGCCGACTCGAACAATCAGGTCGCCATAGCGCTCCGGCTGCTTCATGGCGTTTTCCAGGTCGCCGCGGTTGACGACGCTGATCATCGCCTGCGTGCCGCCATTGGCAAAATAGGTGTTGAGCAGCATCTCCATCTTCGGCCGCTCGCGGGTGAACATCGCCTTGGAGAACTTCATGTTGTGGACATAGCCCGCGTGATAGCGCGGATCGGGCTTGACGATGGAATTGAGGAAGGCGGTGACGCCGCTGACATCTCGCCCCGCCGTTGGCGTGTTGCCGTTGGCCAGAGGTTCGCCGGTCCGCCGGCCGTCGGCCGAGGCCAGGCATTTCTCGCCCAGCCCGACGTTCATGAAGTTGTTGATGTTGACGATGGCGCTGTAGTCCAGTTTGAACTCGGGAGCCAGGCTGCGGAAGTAATTGGCGGCATGATCACTGACGGCCTTCATGACCAGATCGGCGCGATCGTCATCGTTGCCATATCGGGGAGCGCCCTGCACGAGGCGGTATTCCTTTTCATAGCCTTGGAAATTGGCCTTGAGGGCCGCCAGCAACTGTTTGGCGCTAAGCAGCCTCTTGTCGTAGATCAGCCACTTGATCGCGGCGAGGCTGTCGGCGGCATTGACCATGCCGTAGCTCTCAAAGATCGCTCCAGTGTAGCGGGTTCCGCGGTTGATGGCCGACCGACCACGCTCCAGGCAGTGGTCGTACAGCAGCGTTAAGAGCGGGAAGGTGACGGTCTGCTTATACAGTTCCAATTCCACAGCATGCCGCTTGACCAGGTGGTATGCGAAATACTCGGCCTGCTTCTTGTATGCGTCAAACAGTTCCTCATAGGTCGCGTAGGCTTCGAGCTCCGCACAGGGCAGGCCCAGCGGCTGATCCGCAAGGGCGTCGCGGCCGCCGAAGATCGTCACCTCAACGGCCTTGAGCATGTTATAGGAGCAGTTAGGCGAACCGACGCTTAGCGCTTCGAGCGAGTATTCGCCGCAGCCGTAGGGAATATAATGGGCCGCATCTTCCTCCGGTATCTGGAAGCAATAGGAAACCGCGGAGACATTGATGTCATCGTTGTAGAGCATGGGGAAAGTCCTGCCCTCGCCTATGACATCCAGTGCCTTGGCCATCAGGGCCGGATTCTGACCCTTATAGAACCGCACCGTCAGTTGCGGCACCACATCGCGGACGGTGCGCGTGGCTTCCATGGCAAGCAGCGCAAAGCGATCGGCGTTGGTGGGGTTGCGCCGGCCCTTGCCGCCCACGACGACGCGTGTATTGAACCGGCTCCAGCGGAAGATCATCAGCCGCCAGAGCGCCTGCAACAGTTCCAGCGCCTGCGCCTCGGTCAGTACGCCGCTGTCGAGGTCGCGTGTCAGCAGATCACCCATCGAGACGTCCATACGCCCATGGTTGACGACGGTCGCGACCAGTGAATAGAGCCAGTGAAGTTGCAGGCCTTCGCGGAAGCTCTTGGGCGCAGCAACGGTGATGTTGTCCAGCGTCTGTGCCATCGCCTGAAGCTGCGCCTGTCGCTGTTGCGTGGCGGCAGGCATCATGTCTCGGGCCTGCTGTGCATAGTGACGGCAGACCTTGATCAGGACCTTGAGCGCACGCTCCATGCCTTCAAACAGGCCGGCATCCGCGGCTTTGGCTTTGTTGACCTTGATCTCCTCAAGCAGGCCAGGGATGCCCAGTCGCATCAGCTTGTCATAGTCGAGCACGGTCCCGGCCAACCGCGGCGAACCGTGGGCAATCGCATTGGTCGTCGCCTTGAGTGTTTCCGGCGGCATCATCGCATCGTGCTTTGCCTGGGTGGATTGCGTCCGCCAGAAGGTGAGCATTTCCTCGACGCGTTGACGGTAGGCGGAATCGAACTTGCCCTGATCCATCGCCTGACGAATGGTGAGCTCTTCACAGAAGAAGATGTTCAGTTCCGTCTCGAAGCCTGCCAGCGGAATGGCCGCCCTGCCGGCGAAAAGATCATGCTCGCGAATGCACAGCATGGTGGCCGGATAAAGAGCGTCCATGCAGGCCGTTTCGCGAATGGCGATATGGGCATTCTCATGCTGCCGATAGGCCGCCGTAAAGGCCAGTTCGTGGTCAAAGTTTCCGAAAGCATCAAAGGTTCTGGTCATCTTCATAGCGAACAACTCCAACGCCCGGCGAACTTCCTGGCCGCCGGCTACAAATGGCGCGGGGAGTATACGGCAGCGGACCTCGGAACATAAGCCCGCATGGTTTGCGGTGGTACAGTCAGGCCGGTAGCATCGTCGCACCTATGCATGTGGCAACCCCCTACCGTCCTGATCACGTTCGCAAAGCACAGTCGCTCCTTGCCGAGACGCGGCGCAACGATGGGCTGGCGCCACTGGATATCGAGCGATTCTGGGCCGATCAGGCGAAGGCGACCAAAGATCCCTTCGGGCGCGATATCCCGCAGGTTGCGCTGGGGATCCTGATGAGCGGCGAATGTGTCTATGACGAACTGGGAGTCACGGAGGACTACTGGCGCTATGAGCATGATGAGCCTTGGCGGCTGGGACTGAACAAGGCATACAACGACAAAGCCGAGAAAATCGTCGGGCGAAGGCTCCTGGACGAGAAGCCCTCCGATCCCACGCTGAAATGGCCGCACCGCAAGACGTTGGCGGATGTGTTTGAGGCGAAGAATGAGTGGCATGGCTGGTCGTGGTGGCTGCAGAAGTCGGCGCATAGTCCGGATGAATTGTCTGCTCTGCTGGATCGCGTGGAGAAACCCCTGGAACATCTGCGTGATTTCCTGCTGCCTGCCAACTGGGATACGGAAAAGGCCCGGCTGCTGGCGCGGGGAAGCAAACCGCCGCTGTATCGCAACCAGCGCGGCCCGGTTACTTTTGCCACGAGCATCTACGGCGCAGAGGAGCTGTTGCTGCTGGTGTTGGATCAGCCCGACCTGGCGGTCCGTTTGAGCAAGACCATCCTCAAGACCATGCTGGCGATTGCCCGGTTGCTCGATACGGAAGCGGGCTACACGCCGGCGACTGCGCCGCGCGGGTTTGGCTTTGCCGATGACAATTGCTGCCTGATGACGCCGGAGATGTACAGGTTGTTTGCCCTGCCGATCGTCAAGGGCATGTTTGATGCGTATTCGCCGGCGCCGGCAGATCCCCGCTATCAGCACTCGGACTCGGCGATGGGCCACTTGCTGCCGGTCCTTGGGCCGCTGAATTACACCGGCGTCAACTTTGGGCCCACCGTGCTGGCCAGCGACATCCGGCGGCACATGCCGCGGACGGTCATCGACGGGCAGATAGCGCCGTTCACGTTCAGCCGCAATGAAGAAGAGCAGATCATCCTGGAGTTCCTGCGCGATTACGAGATGACGCGGGAAACGCGCGGGTTGATGTTCTCCACGGCCGGCTCGATCAATAATGGGTCGCGGCTGACCGGCATGCGGCTGATCATGTCGGCGATCCAGCATTTCGGCCGATTTGACCGATGACCGGCAACGGAATCGTGTGCTGTGCATAACCAAGTACCTCTGATCGAACCAATGAGCCGCAAAGAGACTCTTTCATCGCGTGAACGCATCATCCGCACCTTGAACCGCCAGAGCGTGGATCGCCTGCCCATCGATCTGGGCATGTACACCGCCTCGAGCATTTCTGCCTTTGCGTACTGGCACCTGCGCAAGCACCTGGGGCTGAGCACGGATCAGATCTGGATACCGGATGTGGTGCAGGTGACGGCAAAGGTGGATGAAGACATTCGGCGGCGGTTCCATATTGACTGCATCATGCTGGAGCCGAAATGGCCGGCGGTTTGGCGCTGGAATCCGCGTGGCGAGTATCAGTTCTGGATGCCGGCCACCATGGATCTGCAGCGCGATGCGACGGGCGCTTGGCGAACGAGCCAGGGCGAGCGCACGATGCAGATGCCCGATGGCGGCTTTTTCTTCGACGGGGCGTGGATCTCGAACTGGGGCAAGCTCGATGAGGATGCTGCCATCGCCATGTACGCCGCGGCCGCGGAGCGAATCTACAAAGAGACACCATACGCCACCAGCTACGGCGGCTATGCCTATGGAAGCGGGATGGACTGCTACTTCGACGGGTTCGATCAGGCGATGCAGATGATCGAAGATCCGGAGGGTGTGCACCGCGAGAACAAAGCGCGCCTGGAGCATGCCATCAGTCGAGCCGCGAAAGTTATTAGGGCGATGGGGAAGTATGTCCAGATGATCTCCGTCAGCAATGACATGGGAATGCAGTCGGGGCCGATGTGCCGGCCGAGCATGATGGAGGAGTTCGTCTTCCCCTACTACAAGCAGTTCTGCAGTTTCATCCACCAGAACAGCGATCTGAAGGTGTTTATGCACAACTGCGGCTCGATTCGGGCGTACCTGCCGGGGCTGATTGATGCCGGGATCGACGTGATCAATCCCGTGCAGATCTCGGCCGCCGACATGGACCCCGCAGCCCTCAAACGCAACTTTGGCGACAAGATCATCTTCTGGGGCGGCGGCTGCGACACGCAGAATGTCTTGGGCACGGCGACGCCAGAGCAGGTGAGACAGAATGTCCGGGGTCTGATCGACATCTTCAAGCCTGGCGGCGGCTTTGTCTTCAACCAGGTCCACAACATCATGGGCGACGTCCCGCCGGAGAATGTGGTGGCGATGCTGGATGCGGCGTATGAGGGTAGCTTCTACGCGAAGCAAAGATGAAGGATGAAAAAGGGGCCAGGTGTGGATAAGCGCGCAGGTGCGCAGGTTCTCGGTGAGGATACCCCCTGTGCGCCAAGTGCTGTGGGGATATGGAGTTAGATGCTATTCGGGGGAGGAGATGCGCAGGTTCGGCGCGATTGTGGATAAGTCGAATCTGCAGGATGAGTGATGAGTGAGGGAGTGAGGGAGTGATGAGTGACCATACAAAGGTGCGCAGGTTGCGTGCGCATGTCTGGGGCTTGTGCGAGGTGGATTGCATTGGCGGCAGGTGCTGCGCGCGCTGCCGCCCGGCCCGAACGGTTGGATGTTATTCGGTTGCCAAATAGCATGGCCGAGCAGCGACCAAGAGGATGGAAACACGCGCTCCTCTATAATATAGGGTCGTTTGGCAGGGGTTCGGTTTTGGAAGATGAGGACTGGCAAAGACTTGCGCGCGGCCAAAATTCCGCGCGGTTTTTTGGGGATAAGTTGTGGATAAGTTTGGGGAGAACCGCGAAGCCACGATCTGGATCAGGAATTGGACACCGACGTAGTGAGGGAGCGGAGAAGGACCGGACAAACCACGCTGCCGCGGAGGGCAGTTGTTTGGTTCCAAACTTCTTTCCGTTCCGTATCATGCGATGCGCCTGTGCTGGTTAGATCGTTTCAGTCGCTGGTGTCATCAGTGGCGTTTTCTGTCGCGGGAGTTCCTCTGATGCCGAGCAGGTCCAAGACGCGTGGATATGTATCGTGCGCATCAAGACCCATGTTGGCCAAGGCATGGCTGGTCGCCTTGTCCGGTACACGCAGCAACCCAAGCAAGAGATGCTCTGTGCCGATGTAACGATGATTGGAGCGACGGGACTCCTCGATCGCGTACTCGATCACGCTCCTGGCCAAAGGGACGGCTGGCAATGCGGCATGCGAATGCGGTGCCTGCGCCTGTTTTTCCACCTCCACACGCAATGCAGACAGGTCAACACCCAATCGATGGAGGGCGCCGACCGCGACGCCAGTTCCTTCCTCCAGCAATCCAAGCAGGATATGTGCCGGCTCGATGTATGGTTGGTTAAGGCGTTCTGCCTCGCCTTTTGCGAGTTGCATGGCCTTTGTGGCTCGATCGCTGAATCTGTCAGACATCGTGCCTCCGTTGAGCGTCAATCACGAGAGCCATTATATCAAACTGCCAGCGAGTACCCGGATCGCCCATCGGTCTACACAGCGCCGCAAAGCCAGTCACAGCGTCTGCACGATGGTCACTGGGCGAACGGGTCAACAACAGATACGCCCGCATTGGAGAAGTCGCGCAGATTGCGGGTCGCGACGGTGAGTCCGTGGACCAACGCTGTGGCTGCGATGAGACTGTTCTTGATGGGCATTGCGCATCCGCTCTTGCGCAGATCGGCCAGCAACTCCGCCCAGCGCAGTCCGGTGGCGGCATCCCATGGAAGGCAATGGACGCGCTCAATGCCCTTCTGGAACCATTGCTCCAGTTGCCCCCTGCGCCGCCCCGGCGAAGTAAGCAGAATGCCAAACCTGACTTCGCCGACAATGATCGGATCAACGGCGATGTCCCGCTCATGTTGGCGAAGCCACAGGACAACGCCGGGATTCGGCCGCGGCTTTGTCGGTTCGCTCAGCACGTTGGCGTCAACAAGGTATCTCACAACGTATCGGTGGATTCGCTTGGGATCGGCGTAAAGAAGCCCTTCACAGGACAGGACAGGAGCCAGTCCACGACGCCCTCGTTTGTCACCGGCTCACGACGAACCAGCCGATACTGTCCCCGGTCCAGGCGCTCAACCTCGAACTCCTGTCCCGCGCGAAGATCGTCCTGCTGGCGCAGTTCGGCGGGCAGAACGATCTGCCCCTTGCTGGAGATACGGGTCGTCATAGTGGTAAGATAGCATCTTACTTAGCGCCGGGTCAAGTCTGTATCGCAAAGAGAAGCTGGGTTCCCAGGGCACAAGAGCCGGGTTCACGAAAGCAAGGGCGTCTGTGTTATGCGGCCGCTTTCCTTGCGGCACCATGCCATGATCCGCATGACCTGCAGCGTCTGCTCGGGCGGTACGAAGGGATTGCCGCCGGAACGGATCGCTCGGGCCAGATCTCTGTACACATCCACCTCCAGCTTGGGATCGATCTTGACCACTTCCCGTTTGTCCTTGATGTCATCGCTGGGGTACTTCCGCCCAGCGCTGGCCAGGCTTGTGTTGAGCGTCTTGGTCTTGAGGTCTTTGGGCCGGAGAAACCGGATTGTGAACTCATCGCTGCGCATGGTGATCACCCCGCGGGTGCCGTAGACCTCCAGGTCGTAGGGTGTGTGAAGCGTCGCCTGGTTGATGTCAACTTCGCCGATGGCGCCGCTGCGGGTCTGGTAGACTACCTTGACCACATCTTCGGCATCGCCCAGGGATGCCACGCGTCGCAGGTCGCAGAAGACTTTGGTGATGTCATAGCCGCTCAGGGCCAGCACCTGGTCGAGGCAGTGGGCACCGTAGTTGTTAAGCATGCCCCCGCCGTATTTCGTCAGGCTCTGCCAGTCATCGCGCCGGACAAACCGAAATAGCCCACGGCGGATATGGTAGACCTGGCCGATGCGGCCGGAGTCGATGATTTTCTGGAGGTGCTGAAAGTATGCAGCGGCACGGTGCGGCTGGTAGACGGTCAGCACGCGCTTCGCTTTCTTCGCGGCACGAACGATGGCCTGGGCATCGGCCAGCGATGGCGCCATCGGCTTCTCGAGCATGATGTGCAGCCCGCGCCTGATCGCCGCCAGCGCCTGCTGCCTGTGGAAGTGAGTCGGCGTAGCGATGGCCACGGCATCGAGGTCGGCCTGCTGGAGCATGTCTTCAAAGCGCTCGAAGGCCTGACAACCGTAGACCTGCTGCGCCTCGCGGCGACGCTCCGGCGCCGGGTCGGCGACGGCCAAGAGTTGCCAGTCGCGATGATGGCCGAGGACCTTGCAGTGAAAGTCCCATCCGATCCGCCCCAGGCCCGCCACGCCAATGCGCAACTTCCGCGAACTACGACTGCTCATGCTATTGCCTCTCTTTCTGCATGCCAGAATAGCAGAGCATCTCGAAGATGTCAGGCTTGGGGAACGCCGCAGAGCCAGTCGCAGGCGTTGGTCCAGAGTTTGGCGTAGTCTTTCCAGAAGACAAAGTTGCAGCCCCAGTGCGGGGCGGGGTCGGAGGTGTAGGCAAGGACGCGGCCTTTGCCGAATTGGCCGACGCAGATGGCCGGGTCACCTTCGCCGGACCATTCGGCGATGACCTGACAGCCGGTGCGCGGCTTGACGCGGTTGAAGCCCAGAATCGGGGGCATGCCGGCCAAGTCGATCCCCTTGAGGAGCGGGTGGCCGGCTACGGTTGCTTTTGCAATAAAGCCTTCGGTGCTCTCGCGCAGGTCTTCCACATCCAGGCATTCGCAGGGCAAGATCTCTCTCAGTTGGGTGCGGCCCCAGCCGCCCTTGCCCATCTCGCCGTTGAAGCTCAGCCAGCCGCCCAGGAAGATCATGTGAGTCCCGCTCTTGATGGCTTCGACGGTAAGGCGCACTCGGTCGGGGAACGTCAGGACTTTGGTGCCAAAGAGGTGGCGGTTGAAGAATTGGGGATGAAGTTGGAAGTTCTTCGCCTCGACATCGGAGAAGATGACGATGTCATACTGGTCCAGGACCTTCTCATATTCTCCGGGCGGCATATTGTAGAAGTCCCAGGTGGGGACACTGACAATCTCATGCCGGCCGGTCGACTGCACCGCCTGGACCAGCCATTTGCCGTAGTTGATGAGATCGAGGCCTTTAGGCACGTGATTGAAGGATGTCTCTGCATAGACCGGGCCCAACTGAATAGCCCAGTCGCCGATGTAGTATACTTTTGCCATGCGTGGGTTCCTTACCTGAGAATATAGGATGGCGAGCATGTCCTGGTCTATACGGATTGGCCTGTGTCTGATCGTGCTGAGCATCCTAGTACCCAGTGTCGGGTATCTGGTCATAGCGAATTCGGTGCCCGATGAGACGACCGGCACAGAGATGTTTGCGCAGGCAACACCGATGCTCGCTACGCTGGCCACGGGTGTTGGACTGATTGTCTGCGGTGTCCTGCTTGCCCTGATCGACTGGATGAGGCACTTACGAAGGCCATGGATGGACAAGCCTGTGCAAGCCCTGGCCCCGCCCGGGCGAGATCAGAACTCGATTTAGTCCAGCGCGGCCCTGCAGACCACCCGCAGAGCACGTTTCGTAGGAGTTGTATGCGACAGGGAACTACATCACATTCGCCAGGAGTTGGCCGCTTCCTTGCGGGCGCTGCCAGCGTAGATATCACCCCGGAAGGGCCTGCTGAATTGGCGGGTTTTGCGCGGCAGATCCAGCCATCGGTGGGCGTCAATGATCCGCTGCAGGCGTGCGCGCTGGTTTTGTCCGACGGCCAGACCACGGTTTTCACCGTTGTGTGTGATCTCCTGGTGATCCCGGCGGAGTTTGCCCGCCGGCTGCGGGGCGCTCTGCGGGACCGCTTCGGCGTACCGCCGGAACAAGTCATGCTGTGCGCAACGCACAACCATTTTTCTCCAAAGCTGCTATGGGAAACGGAGACGAGCCCGGCCTGGGCCGACGAGAAAGATTACGCCTGCCATCTTTTGACGAAGGCCATCTCCTGCGCTGAGGAAGCTCACGCCCGGCTGCAGCCGGCGGTGCTGGGCGCCGGTGCCGGGACCTGCTCGCTTGGTATCAATCGCCGGCAAAGAATGCCGGATGGGCGCATTGACTTTGGCCAGAACCCGGAGGGGTTCGTGGACCGGACCCTCGGCGTTTGCCGGATAGACGCGATTACAGGGGAGCCGCTGGCCACCGTGGTGAATTTCGCGATGCATCCGGTGGTGCTGGCTTACAGGTACCGCGTGGTATCGGCCGATTACTGCGGCGCCTTGCGCGATACGGTGGAAAAGACGGTGGGCGGCGTTTGCCTGTTCTGGCAGGCGGCGCTGGGTGAAGTAAACCCGGTCCGGCTTGATGCCGACTATGCCGAAGCCTGCAGACAGGGTCGGCAGGTGGCGGAGGAGGTCGTGCGCATCCGGGGCGGCATTGTCCCTCGACCGGTCGCCAAAGTGCAGGTTGTCTCCAGACTGGTGCCGTTGCCGCCGTACCGGCGGTCTTCGCTGCAGCACGCGGAGGCATACGTGCGGCAGGTCAGGGAGGAACTCGTGGGGTACCGGCGATCACCCGAGGTTACCCCGGGGACCATTGCGTATTTCGAAGCGGTTTTGGAGCGGGCGCAGAACATGGTGCGGAGTTGGAAGGGCGAAATGCAATTGCCACCGGTGACCGCGGAGCTCCAGGTCTGCCGCTGCGGCGACTGGGCCTGGGCCGCGATAAACGCCGAAGTGTTCGGTGAGAACGGGGTCGCATACAAGTCGCTCTCCACTTCTCCCCATACCTTCTTTGTCAGCCTGGCGAATGGTGGAATCTGGTATTTGCCGACCCGGCAGGCCTATGAGGAAGGCGGGGCCGAGGTGGACCATCTCTGCTGGGTGTCCCCCGAGGCGGCCGGGATTGTGCATGAGAGCTTCCGGGAGTTGTTCGGAACGGTGGACCGCGACGCAGATAAAATGACGAAGTAGTTGAGAGCCTGTTTTGAGGCTTAAGCGGACCGATGAGCAATATATAGGACAGGCGATACGATGTCTCACCGCTAAGGCCTCAGCCCTGCCCCTGCGGGATTAGCTCTCCTATCATTTGAGAAGCCAATGACAGCATTCAATACATCTCGCGAGATCCCAGCCACCGTCGAACAAGTCTTCGCCGCGATCAGCGATCCGGAACGCCTATCGCGGTGGTGGGGTCCAGCCGGTTTCACCAATACTTTCAGTGTCTGCGAGTTCAAGAAGGGCGGACGATGGTCTTTCATCATGCATGGACCAGATGGCAAAGAGTATTCCAACGAAAGTGTGTTTGCAGAAATAGAACCACCGAGGAAGGTCGTTATTCAGCACATCTCGGAGCCAGAGTTTCGCTTGACCATCATCCTGTCTGCATCGGAGGTGGGAACTGTCGTATCCTGGTCGCAGGCATTTGAGAGTTCAGAAGTAGCCAGCCGCGTTGAACACATTGTTGTTCCCGCGAACGAACAGAACCTTGATCGCCTGTCGGCGGAGGTCTTGCGGAAAGCAGGCGGAGGCAGTTGGTGCATCAACCTTGCAACGGCCACACCAGGTCATACCATGCTGGCCGCGATAGACTGAGGAAGGACACGGGAGGACCGCTGTATGAGCAAGCGCAACGTCAAAGCGAAGACCCACGCACCGACCTGCAGTTGCCTGTTGCTGTGTGACGACGTCGTGGTTACTCACGCCCACGACAAACACAACCTGATGGGAATCGTGGGCAGCATCTTTGTTCGTGAGCTTCCCGGCCATGTCGGCGGGTTCGTGGCGTATGCCAGGACATCGGACTTGCATGGGACTGAAGAGGTAGAGTTGGTGATTCGCAGGCCGTCGGACAACGAACCGGTGATGAAGATCAGGGCGACGTTTCAGTCCGATACGCCGCTCAACGTGCAAACCCTGGTAGCCCGCGTGCCACCCCTGCTGGTTGAGGAGGCCGGCAGATACATGTTCAGCGCCGAATCCAATGGAAGCATCTTGGCTCAGACGCCGATCAACGTTATAGTTCCTCAGGAGACCAAGCCATGATTCGAGCCGCCACCACTCCGCAAGTTTATACCACCTCACCACAACTCACTGTGGCCAAGACGGTTCTCCTCCCCGTCAAGCCCAGCAAGGCTGCTGCTCGAGATCGCAAGGTGGCAGCAGAGCTGGACCGCATCGTCGCCGAGAATAACCGCAAGGGGACTTGGAAGAGCTTTGACCAGGTGTGTGCCGAAGCGGGGATGTAGATGCCTCTGGCGGTCGTACTATCTGCTCAGGCGCAAGAGCAATTCCGTTCATTTCCGAAACGCATTCAGCACCAGATCAAATCGAAGATTGAGCTCTTGGCGTCCTATCCCTCAGCTGGAGATACGAAGCCGCTGCATGGGTCGCTACGGCAATACTCGCGCTCACGGTCTGGTGACTACCGAATATGGTTCCATGTTGCCGGCTCCACTCTGTACGTCATCAAGGTGACCAATCGCAAAGACGGCTACGACTGATTGAACGTTCGTAACACCTCATCCCCAGACCCGAACGCGCCCCTGTGGAACCAGAGTTCCTATCACCAGTGAGCGATCTGCTGTCGGTTGCGGCGGCGTTCAGCGACGACTTTTGGTCTTGCGGCCCAGCCGTTTCCATTGGGTGTCGAACACGCGGCGGACTACGGCGTAGTGCTCGGGGGTCATTTCTTCGATGTAGGGCCAGGCGAAGGGGCGTTTGTGCCAGACGTATTTCGCGTGGTACATGCAGGGCACGCCGATCTTGAGCATGGCCGGCATGATGTCGATCCAGTTATCGCGCTGGTCGTACCAGTATGTGTGGTCGCAGTCGATGGGCGAGGCCGGGTTGGCGATGCGCAGAATGCGGGCGCGGTGGCGCATGGTGTCTTCGGGAGAGGTCTTGATGCTGAATAGGTCGGCCGCCCGCGCGACACTCGTGAGGTCGCCGAGATAGGGGCTCGCCATGAAGGTACCGATCAGGGCATCGCTCTTCCAGCGTTTGGCCTCGTCATGGACGATCTTCATCCAACGGCGCTGGAGTTCCATGCCCCAGAGGTTTTCGTGATTCTTCAATCCCGGGCCGGTGGGGCAGCCCATCTCCCCGTCGATCTTCACGCCGTCGGCGTTGAAACAGCCGGGCTGGTCGCTCACCAGCCGCCGGACCATGGCCCGCAGCCGCGCTTCGTAGGCCGGGTTGGTCGGGTCGACCGCGAGGCACTTGCCCTGGGCGTCGGTGATGCACTCTTCATCCGGGACGCCTTCGCGCAGCCAGTCCATCATCCAGAGAATGGTGCGGATGCCCTCGCTCCGGCGAGCTTCGATCCAGCCGCGCAGGTCCGGCCAGCGCGACTCGTCCACCTGCATATCGCCCCCGGTGCCGGGCTTTTGCCAGCCGGCGTCGATGATGATCTGGCCAGGGCGGATGCGGTGTTTCCGGAGGATCTCGAGCCACTCGTCATGCATGACCTGGGTGCAGTACTTGGCCACATCCACACCTTCCACGTTGCCGTGGTCGCGGAAGCCCAGGCTCATCTGTTCGCCCCAGCCGCAGAAGATGGGCGAGCTCCACCAGTCGGGATTCTTTCTCTTGCGCGGGAGCTTGAGGCCGTACTCTTTCTCCAGCACGGCGGTGTGGGCTTCGACCGCGCGGTACGGATCATCCGATGCGCCCAGTATAAGATGCGGCGATTCCCACATTCCGTCGACGGTGAGTTTGCCGTTGTAGTTACAGTCTATGCCGCCGGCGCCGAAGATGCGTTTGGTGGCGTTCTCGTTCCAGGTGAACTCTTCGAAGGTGTACTGGCCAGCGCGTACGCCCAGGCCGGCCCAGGCCCACAAGCGGTCGCCGCGATCGTTGAACGCGAAGCAGAACGGCGAACTGGCGAGGCCCTGGCCCCACAACTGTGATGAGTCGCCGACGGTCATCAGTGCGGTGTCGCCAGGGAAATAGTACTCTTTGCCGAAGAAATTGACGGCCGGGCTGAAGACGGTGTCGAAGCCCGGCACCACACCCAATTCCTCCTCCACGGTGCTTGCATCCTTGAACCAGGAACGGAAGAAGTAGGCGCGGCTGACAGCGCCCTTGCCGTGGACGCGATAGAAATAGCGGATGCGATCCGGGCCAAACTCGATGGTGTAGTCTTTGCGATCCCACAGCGCGCTCTTCTCGGTGAAAGTCAGCACCGTTGTCGCGCCCTTCCTGCGGACGCGGAAGTCTAAAAGTTCCTGGTGCACATCCCGCTGACCAGGCTGGTCACAAGCGGAGATGATCGGCACGAACATGGAGAAACGCGATTTCCGCGCAGTGATGCGGATTTGCCGCGAAGGTGCATGGAAGCTGGCGGTGTACCACCGGCCGGTGATGGGTTTCAGGTCAGCCATGGTCTGGGGCATGATGTTCTCCAAGATGGGGTTGTGGTCCAGTAACATCCCGCTGGATGCGGGTTGCATGCTATCAAGGGGTATCAGTCTGCACCAGATGAATCATCCCGGCCGGGCAGTGCCTACAATGCGCATCAATGGAGAACGCGATGGACCGTTGCGGCTGGGCCACGAACGAGAGGCTGATCGAGTACCACGACACCGAGTGGGGCGTGCCGGTGCACGAGGACCGCAAGCTTTACGAGTTTCTCGTGCTGGACGGCGCACAGGCGGGGCTCTCGTGGGACCTGGTGCTGCGACGGCGAGAGGGGTATCGGGCGGCGTTTGACAACTTTGATCCAAAGAAGGTGGTGCGTTACACGGCGCGCCGGGTCGAGCGGTTGATGCACGACGAGCGGATCATCCGCAACCGGCTGAAGATCGAGATGGCCATCCGTAACGCCCGGGCGCTGCTGGAGGCCCAGGAGGAATTCGGCAGCTTCGACGCCTACATCTGGCGGTTTGTGGACGGCAGGCCGATCGTCAACACGTGGCGGACGATGGCAAAGGTGCCCTCCCACACGAGTGTATCGGACGCCATGAGCAAAGACATGCGGAAGCGCGGCTTTACGTTCGTGGGTTCGACGATCTGTTATGCGTTCATGCAAGCCGCGGGACTGGTGAACGATCACCTTGTCACGTGCTTTCGGTATGGACAGGTTGGCAGGTAAACCCCTCACCCGCGGACCACCGACCCCGCCCGCCGAATCAAAGCTCCTGTCAGTTTGTTTACAAGCGCATTCTTGAGGGCTATCGTGCGCCATGAATTACAAAAGGAACCTGTCTATGCGCCTCGCACCTATCCTCGCCTTGGGCCTTATGCTTTCACTCGTTTCCATCGCGCGCGGCGGGGATGCGTCCGAGCCCGCGGCCGATCCGGTGCTTGAGCCTGCGACTTGGCGATGTCTCGGGGCGTACTGGGTAATCCAGGGCGATGCCAACAAGAATGCACGCGTGGATGTTTCTTACCGCAAAGCCGGCGAGAGAGATTGGAGATCCGGGCCGCCGCTCTTTCGCGTGGCGCGGGGGGCGAGCAAGGATAAGGCGATCACGATTCCTGCCGACGGCTGGCTCTTCGCGGGCTCGATCATCGATGTGCCTGAAGCCACCGAATACGAACTGCGGCTCAAGCTGGTTGATCCGGATGGCGGCGCGGCGGAGAAGATTCTGCGGGCGCACACCATCGCCGAACCGCTCGCGCCAGTTGGCGGGCCGACATATCATGTTGTGCCCGGCAATGGCGGCGGCAGCGGGACGATAGATAATCCGTTCAAGGGCCTCGCCGCGGCGGAACAATCGGCCAAGGCGGGCGACACTTTTTTGTTGCACGCGGGCACCTATGACGACCGGTGGGTAGTGCGCAGAAGCGGCGAAGAGGGCAAGCCCATCGTCTGGCGCAGCGCGGGCGATGGCGAAGCGATTCTGCAAGCCGATTTCCCGATCGGCTCGGAAGGCTATCCGCCCGGCCATGTCATCGATTGCAGCGGTATGCACGATCTGATCTTCGAGCGACTCTCCATGCGCGGCCAGGCTTACAGCGATCTCTGCCTGCAGGATTCTTTCCGCATCACTGTGCGCCGCTGCAAGCTGGATGTCTTTCTTTATGGGATCGTTGGCGAGCGCAACGACTCGGGCAAACTGGGCGGCTTCTTCATTGCCGACAACACCATCACCGGCCACCAACCGTTCCCGGCGACTTCAGAGCAATGGCACACGATCGGCGAGAACCGCGGCATCTGGCTCGGCGGACAGGGCAACACGATCTGCTACAACCGCGTTTCCAACTGCAAGGATGGCATCGACACCGCCGATTGCCCGACGCCGACGGTGGCTGTCGACATCCACAACAATGATGTGAGCAACAATTATGATGACGGCTGCGAGATGGACGGTTCACACCGCAACTGCCGCACTTTTCTTAACCGCTACGTCAATTCGCTTACCGGGATTTCGTTTCAGCCCGTCTATGGCGGGCCCGTCTATGCCGTGCGCAACGTCGTCTACAACGCCCGCAGCGAATTCCTGAAACTCCACAACAGCCCGTCGGGTGCGGTAGTGGTGCACAACACATTTGTGCACTTCGGGCCGATCCTGCATGTCTCCACCGGCGAGGCGTCCGACAATTGTTACATGCGAAACAACCTGTTCATCGGCACCGCCGGCCCGGCCGTCGATTTCGATCTGCCGATGACGAACATGGATTTCGACTATGACGGCTTCGGCGGATTCACCCCCGGCACATTTTTCCTGCGCTACGCGAAGGTGCGCTATGCGTCCCCGGAAGAAGTGCGCGCCAAGTCACCGATCGAAAAGCATCTGGTGGTGGTCGATCCGGCGACGCTGTTTCTCAGCGGCATAAAAACACCGGAAACCGCGGCGGATTACAATCCCAACGCGCCGGGATATGCCTGGACGACCGGATTGACCGTATACAGATCGGAGGCCATTGACCTACGGCTGAATCCGAAATCTTCGGCCGTGGGCGCGGCCGAAGCGCTGCCGGGGTTCAATGATGGATCGCAAGAACATCCCGCCGATCTCGGGGCGTATCCGGTAAACAGCGAACTTCCCCACTACGGCCCGCGGCCGGAGAGAATGCCTATCCGTTGACGGAGCCGCGCTTACGCGGTGGCCTTCTGGATATTGACGTGCACCGTAGCGGCGCGGTATGCGTGAGCCTAGTAGCCGTGTGTGTGCACGATCGTTTTGCCTTTGAAGACCCGGTAGATAAAGAAGGTGTAGAGCAGCACGATGGGCATGCCGATCAGGGCAACCGTGAGCATGATTCCCAGTGTGTATTGCGTGGAACTGGAATTCATCACGGTCAGGCTTCGGCTCAATGCAACCGTCGAGGGGACCAGGCGGGGGAAGAGACTCTGAGCCGCCAGGGCCATCATCCCCGCGATCATCGCCGACGAAGCGATCATGGCGCGGCCGAAGCGGCGCGAATACACCAGCACCGGCAGCGACAGCATCCCGGCAATGACAATCAGCAGAAAGAGCCAGTAGAGCGGCCGGCCGAGCGAAGCGCGGAACAGATGTTCATAGCTGACCATCGCAATCGCTGTCAGTACGGCATAGACAACCACGCCCAAGAGGTAGAACGCCATCGCCAGCTTGCGCGAGCGCTCCTGTTGCGGCCCATCGGATTTCAGCGCTAGATAAATGGCTCCGTGCTGCAGGAAGAGCAGGACGCTCATTACGCCACAGACAACCGAAAACGGATTGAGCAGGCCAAAGAAGCCGCCGGTGAACTGGAGTTGGCCGTTGACCTGGTCGAGCGGCAGACCGCGGAGGATATTCCCGAAAGCTACACCAAACAGCAGTGAGGGCAGGGCGCTGCCGAGGAAGAAGATCACGTCCCACGTGTTACGCCAGATCGGCGACTCTTCTTTCGAGCGGAACTCAATGGCAACCGCCCGACCTATCAGGGCAAGCAACACCAGCACCAGAGCGAGGTACATGGCTGAAAACACCGTCGCATAGACAAAGGGAAAGGCGGCAAACAGCGCCCCACCCCCGGTGAGCAGCCATACCTCGTTGCCATCCCAGACCGGGCCGATGGCCTGCAGGCCGAGTCTCCGCTCGGAATCGGTCTTGCCAGTAAGGTGAAGCATGCCCACGCCAAGGTCGAAGCCGTCGAGAATGGCATAGCCGATCAGCAGCACGAACAGCAGGATGAACCAGGTTATCTGAAGAGTTGTCGGTTCCATGGTTGCCTCATTTAACACAGCGACGAAGCGACGTAACGACTAGGCGACGAAGGGTCAGGCCGCGGCGGCAGTAGCGTGCGGGCCGGCCTTGACCTTCTTGAACAGGGTGCGGAAGTAGACCCAGAGAATCAACAACTCCACGCCCAAGATCAGGACCAGTGATAACAGGATCTGGCCGGGGGGCACGGTAACGCTGATCGCATTGGCCGTCTTGAGCAGCTTATAGACGATCCACGGCTGACGTCCGACCTCGGCCGTCACCCATCCGAACTGACAAGCCGCCAGCGGCAACGGCACCATGCAGATCATCAGCATGAGGAATCGCCGACTTGTCCACAGAGTCTGGCCGCGCCAGCACCACGCCGCCCACATCATCGTCAGGATGAAACTCATCCCCAGTATCACCATGTTGTGAAAGGATACGAAGGTCATCCAGAGCGGCGGAATCTCATCAAGCTTGAATGCATCCAAGCCCTTGATCGGAGCAGAGATATCGCCGAATGCCATCCAGGAAAGCATTCCGCGGATTTCGATCTTACCTTTGAGTTCGGGTGGATGGTCCGTGGGATAGGCGAAGAGGACCAGAGGAGCGTGGCTGTCGGCAGATTGGTAGAGGCCTTCAATGGCCGCGAACTTCTCCGGCTGATCGTGGGCAACCTGCTGGGCATGCATATGGCCAGTGGGAAAGGCGACGAGCAGCGCGGCCGGCAGGCCGATGGAGATCGCGAGTTTCATGGCCCGACGGGCGACGGGGTCCTGGCTGTCTTTCCGGAGCAGGTACGCAGCGATGCCGGCCATGAAGAAGGCGCCGGCCACAATCGCCGCGATCACTGTGTGAAGGAAGCGGATCATCGTGGAGGAGGTAAACACCACGCTCCAGAAGTCCTTCATGACCGCCCTGCCACCCTCGACGGCGGTACCGGCGAGGACGTAGGCGCCGGAGGGATCGAAGTTGCCGGGGGTCTGTTGCCAGCTATTGGCGACGATGATCCAGAAGGCGGAAATGGTTGCCCCAACGGCTACCATTAAGATGGAGAACCAGTGCCAACCCTTGCTGATCTTCCCCCGCCCAAGCAGGTAAAGCCCCAAGAAGCCGGATTCAAGGAAGAATGCAAGCACGCCCTCGGCCGCCAGTGGCGCACCGAAGATATCGCCGACAAACTTGGAGTATTCCGCCCAGTTAGTGCCGAACTGGAATTCCATGACAATGCCCGAGGCAACGCCAACGGCGAACGACAGGGCAAATATCTTGGAGAAGAACTTACCAACTTTGGTCCAGTCCTCATCGTTGTTGCGCCAGCCCTTCCATTCCGCCACCACCAGCAGCCATGCCAAGCCGATGGTCAGAGGTGGAAAAAGGAAGTGAAACCCAATGGTGAGGGCAAACTGCAGCCGAGAGAGCAGTACAGCGTCCATTTGATGATCTCCTGCGGATAATCACACTAATGATATCTGATTATCCTCTTATGGCAACACAATGGTAGTGCTCGCCAACCTCCATAGGCAAGAGATCAGTCCAGATGGTACACTCCCGCCCACGAATATGACCACTGACCTCAATACCGTACTGGATTTGCTCGAGAACCAGCTTCGCCCGGCCATTCGCGGGCAGGTACGAACCTCGCGCCATGAGCGGATGCTCTATGCCACCGATGCCTCTATTTACCAGATGGAGCCCCTGGGCGTCGTACACCCGCAGAGCCTGGATGAGATCCCGACCATCGCCGCGTTCTGTTTCCGCAATGGCATCCCCCTGCTGCCACGCGGGGGAGGCACATCTCTGCCGGGCCAATGCGTGAATCGCGCCCTGGTTCTGGATTACTCGCCCACCTGTCGCAAGCTGCTCGAGGTGAACACGGCGGAGCGTTGGTGCATCGTCGAACCGGGAATTACAGTCGATGAACTGAATCGGCAACTCGCCAAGACGGGCCTGTTCTTCGCGCCCGACCCCGCCACCTCCGCGCAGTGCGCTATCGGCGGCTGCATCGGGAACAACGCGGCGGGCGCGCGCTCGATCCGCTATGGCCGGACCAGTGAGAATCTTCTGGAACTGAAGGTCTGTCTCGCTGATGGACGCGTGACAACTCTTTCCACCGGCGCTGGACGCCGCGACCCGATTGCCGCCGAACTGGCCCATGGCGTCGGCGCGATCGTCCGCAACCATGCATCGCTCATCCGCGAACGCTTTCCCAAGACCAAGCGCCGCAATGCCGGGTATGCCCTGGATCTCGTGCTGCAGCAGTTTGATGGCGACGTGGCCGAAGACGATCTCGATCTCACCGGTCTGCTCTGCGGCTCGGAAGGCACACTCGCCATCACCCTGCAAGCCAAGCTCAAGCTGCACCCGATACCCAAGGCCAAGGGGCTGGCGATCCTGTCATTTGTCACCCTGGAAGACGCGATATCAGCCGTGCCCGCCTGCCTGACCACGGGCTGCTCCGCCGTCGAACTGATTGACGATGTCGTGCTCGAAGCCGCGCGCGGGAACAGTGAATGCCGCCGCTACATGGACCTGATGCCCGAGATCGCGGGCAAGCCGCCAATGGCCGTGCTCTACGTCGAGTATCAGGAAGACTCCGCAGCCGCGGTCCAGGGCCGCTTCGGCCTGCTCCAGGCGACCCTCGGGCAGGCGGCCATGATCTGTTACACCGACGCCGGGGCTCTGCTGCGCGCCTGGGCATTACGCAAGGCGGGTGAACCGCTGCTGCATGGAATGGCCGGCCATCGTAAGCCGCTAACCTGCGTCGAAGATAATGCCGTGCCGGTTGAGAACCTCTACCGCTTCGTTCAGGGCTTCAAGGAGATCGTTACGCGGCACGGGACCCGCGCAGCATATTGGGCACATGCCTCGGTGGGAGTGCTGCACGTCCGGCCGATGCTGAATCTGCACGATGAAGCCGATCGCGACCACCTTCGCGGAATCGCACAGGAGGTCGCCCGCTGGGCCAAGGAGTGCGGCGGCGTGATGTCAGGCGAGCATGGCGACGGCCGCATCCGCGGACCTCTTCTCCGCGAATACTTCGGCGATGAACTGATGGCCGCCTTTGGCCAGGTGCGCAATGTCTTTGACCCCAAGGGCCTGATGAACCCGGGCAATATCACCTCACCCGGCGACGTGCTGTCCATCACGCAAGATCTGCGCATTCTTCCAGAGAATCGCGCACTGCAATTCCCCAAAGTGGATACCTACTACAACTACGACGACCAGGAAGGGTTCCGCGGGGCAACCGAGATCTGCAATGGCGCGGGCGTGTGCCGCCGCACAGCCGTCGGAACGATGTGCCCATCCTATCGGGCGACGCTCGATGAGCGTCATGCCACTCGCGGCCGGGGGAATGCCCTGCGTCTGGCGGTCTCCGGGCAGATCGGAGGATCCACTCCGGCATGGAATGACCCGGATACTATGGAAACTCTGCGCCTGTGCCTCTCCTGCAAAGCCTGCAAGAGCGAATGCCCCAGCAATGTCGATATCGCCCGACTCAAGGCCGAGTATCTCGCTCAATCCTACAAAGCGGCCGGACGCAAGCCCCTCCAAGCCCGCGCCTTTGGCCGGGTTCGCACGCTCAATCGCCTTGGCGCGATTATGCCAAACTTCGCCAACTTCCTTCTTGAACAACGTTTTGTCCGCGAGTTGATGCAGTCGATCCTGAAGATCGATACTCGACGCTCGATGCCAAAATACGCCAAGAGCCTGCAGCGGCAGTTCCGATCTGAGATCTCGGATTTGAAACCCCAGAAGCGCGTCGTCCTCTTCGGCGATTGCTTTGTTTCCTACAACGATCCACGGATCGGCCTCGCGGCGAAGGATGTCCTCGACAAGCTCGGATACGAAGTGATCCTTGCCGGCACGACCTGCTGCGGCCGATCCCTGATCTCTACAGGCCTGCTCGACGAAGCCATCGTCTCGGCCGACCGAGTCGTTGCCCAGCTCAAGAAGTATGTTGAAGACGCCTCGGTTGCGGCCATTCTCGTTGCGGAGCCCTCCTGCCTGAGCGCTTTCCGTGATGACTACCTGCAGTTGAAGTGCACATCCTCGATCGACCTGCGCCGTCAGCTTGCTGAGAAGTCGTTCCTGATTGAGCAATTCATTGACCAGAACTGGGATAAGCATCCCACTCGGCCCGCCCTGCCCGATCAGGCGACGCTCCCGCCGGTCGTGTTGCACGGCCATTGCCATCAGAAGTCGCTCTGGACGGTGGAAAGCTCCGCGGGACTCCTGCGCCGCTTCTGCGGCAAGAAGCTTCAGGTGCTCGATACAGGCTGCTGCGGCATGGCGGGCGCGTTCGGCTTCACCACCGATCGCTACGACCTTTCAGTACAGATCGGCGAGATGGCCCTTCTCCCCGCCGTTCGATCGGCGCCGGCCGATGCTATCATCGTCGCCCCCGGCACCAGTTGCCGCCACCAGATCCTCGATGGCGCGCAGCGCGAATCACTGCATCCCATCGAACTGGTCGCGCAACTGCTCAAGTGAGGTCAGACCTGTCCCGCCAGGCGGAAGATACTCCCGTGCGGAATTAGCTCGGCTGTCATGCCGTCCAATTGTGTGTTGAGGTACTTCGTCAGCGTCACCATCCCCGGCTCCTCGCTGGTGCCGTGGTTTACGCGCACGACCGGATGCCCGATCTCTCTGGCCCTTTGGATATCGCGCCAGTAGCAGGAGCCATCATCACACACAACCGACACATCACACCCCATCGCAATGAAGGTGGGAATATCGCACCCGCAACCGGTACCTACGCCGATCCGCGAAACCATCTGGTCGGCCCTGCCGGTAACCTGTACCGCCGGCTCGCCTAACGCAGCGCACGCCGTGGCCACCTCTTGCGCAAACTGAGCGAGCGGACGGGGAGCGATGTCATAGCGATGCTGGTAGCCATCGGCGCCGACGACGGCCGGCCGCTTCCCGAGACCCAGGTGCTGGCCCCACGCCCAGGGGATGCCAATCTCCGGCCAACGGTCCCAGCAATCATGGTTGCGAATGATGGTCAAACCATGCGCGCGGATAAACGCCACCTTTTGCGCAATCGCCGGGTCATCTCCCGGGATCTGGTCGTGATGATTCCAAAACGTCGGCTCATGACAGATCATCAGTCTGACGTCACGCCGCACCATTTCCTCTAGCGCGGCCATGCTGGGCATCCAACTCACCACGCAACGCGAGAACTCGGCGTTCTCATCGCCGACGATGACACGATCCACCGTCTTGCCCGGCTGCACCCACGAAGCCTGACTCAGGAAATGCCCGACAATGTCTGCTGCTTTCATGGCCGCATGATATCCGCAATCGCATTTGCAGGGCATACGGCTGCCGTCCACAGCACCATTGCCCGTCCCCGGACCAGTGGTATAGTGCCGCCGCCCGATACCATTAAGGAGCTGTGTAAGTGACGAAGGTGAGTTATTCCGGATTTGATGCGGCACGACACGAGATCACGACGGATCGACCGCGGCTGCTGGGGTCAAGACAGTATCTGCGCGATCTGGCGAAACAGCGCCCGCACGCCTATCAGCAGATGGTCGACTATGCGAGGCAGGATCTGGAAGAACGGACGTACGAGCTGCAAGCGAAGATGTATGGGCTGGCGATCGCGTATGTGATCGAGGGGAACAAGAGCGAGGGCCGTAAGGTCGTCGATCTGGCGCTCAAGCATTACATCGACAAGCCGATCCAGGTCGGGCATGTAACCTTTGCCCACGACCTGGCGAAATGCGCGATTGCGTACGACCTGTGCCACGACCTGTGGACCGCGGCGGAGCGCGAACGGTTCCGCAAGTACGTACACGCGACGATCGATGCCAATCACGAGTCAGAGCCGTCGGTCTTTCACAACGGGTGGTATGGCTACAAGCATTGGGGCTATGGCATGGCCGGCTATGCGCTGATGCACGATGACCCGGAGGCCGGGACGATTCTCAAAGATCTCGAGCGCGATTACCTGAACCTGGCTGCGCCGGGACTGCGCCTGGCGGGCAACGGCGGCGGATGGGCGGAAGGATACTACATTCATTTCTGGCTCTTTGAGTGGATGTTCTTCTGCGAGGTGGCACGAACGGTGGAGGGGCTCGATTATTACGCGGCCGCGCCGGAGTTCTTCGATCACCGTGCCACGGCGGCCATGTTCGAGTTCTATCCGCCGGTCATGCCGCCGTCCTCGGTGCCAGGACGATATGCGACGTCGACCGTGAAGCCGATCGGCGTCTCACGACGTCCGATCCCAATGGGTGATGGCGCGGGGCGGTACAACACTTACGAGCGTGACAAGACGCTGACCACGCTGCGCATCCTGGTGAATCGCCATCGCAACGATCCCGCATACCAAGCCATTCACGCCTTCAACCTGCAGACGCCCGACGTCGCGCTGGCGTGCAATCTCTACATGTCATTCCTGTGGAATGACACCTCGGTCAAGCCGGGGGCTCTCGATGAATTCAAGCTGTCGCATGTGAGTCCCGGCGCCGGTCATGTCTATGCCCGCAGTTCCTGGAAAGAAGATGCAACACACTTCTTCTTCCGCTGCGGGCGGCGGTTCACCGCGCATCAGCACCTCGACAACGGGCATTTCCTCATCTTCAAGAACGAGGAACTGCTTGGCGATGGCGGACACTACGACAGTTGGACAGATTCGCACGTCATCAACTATTACCTGCGGACGATCGCGCACAATACGCTCTTGATCGAGGATCCGTCGGAAAAGTGGGAAGAGATTAGGGCAGTGCCCACCGCCGAGAATGACGGCGGACAGATGTTCGAGGGAACCAGAGCGAGCCTGCATCAGAATGGCGGCGTGTGTCTGGTGAGTGAATGGGAGGAGCATCGAAATAAGCTCGAAATCGGGCGACTGGCCGCTTATCGGGACCAGGGCAGCTACCTGTACACGGCCGGCGATATCACGAAATCGTATTCGGCGAAGAAGGCGAAATGTGTCACGCGCCAGATCGTGTTTCTGCGCCCAGGCACGTTTGTGATCTTTGACCGTGTGGATGCGACGAACGAAGCGTTCAAGAAGAAGTTTCTCCTGCAGCCGGTCAGCGTACCACAGCAGCATGGGGCGCACTGGGTCGTGACGCAGGGAAAGGGGCGACTGTTTATTCAGACACTCTCGCCGGCGAAGCCGACCGTCGAACTCTATCACGGCGAGAATCTATACACCCATGGCGGGAAGCGCTTCATCCCAGTGGTGGAGAACTGTCCTGCCCCGAATTGCCGCATGGAGATTTCCGCCGGCCCGGGAACCGCGCCCGCGAAGTTCGAGTACTTTCTGCACGTGCTGACAGCGACGGATGCGAACGTTGCGGATGTCCTGCTAGCCAGCGCCCACCGCGAGGGGAACGAGGTGACGGTGACGATCGGTGAGGTCGTTATTCGGTTTGCCCTCGATCAGATGAAAGGATCGATCCGAATCGAAGGGAAGGATGAGGCTCTGGTGGATGGGGGTGTTGCACTATGATAGATCGCCAACAAAGGAGCCTGGATGAATTGGCGAACCGTTGTTTACGCTCTGCTGCTCGTTCTCGCTTTGCCGCTTTCGCTTTATGCACAAGCTGGCGTTGCGCCTAAGCTTCTTTTCGATCCCGCTTTGCCCAATGCGGGCAAGCAGTTTGCGATTGCAGGCGCAGACGCCCAACAGGTTTCCACGTCGCTGGATAGAGACGGCCTTACCGTTCACATCAAGGGCGGCGCGGCCGACTATCCCGGGGTTGGCTTAAAGCCCGAGGGCGGCACACCGTGGAACCTGGGCCTGTATGGACATGTGGAGGCCAAGGTTACCAATACGGGAACGAAGAAGATCGACCTTCACCTGCGTATCGATAATGAAGGAGACTGGACAAAGCAGCCGTGGAACGACGAATCCAAAGCGATTGATCCCGGCCAGACGAAAACCATTCGCGTCTATTTCGGATACTCCCACGGCTTCCGCCCTGCCTTCAAGCTCAAGCCCGAAGCTATCACTCAGGTGCTCTTCTTCACCGGAAGAGTGAGTGAAGACATCGCCTTCCGCATCGAGCGCGTTCAAGGGGCTGGATGGGTGGGCGAAAAGATCGGTCTTGACCCGGATCTCGTGGCGAAGAAGCCCTCCAACGGCATCCTTCTGGGCACGGGCGCGGGTACGGTGATCCAACCGGCAAGTCAGATCGCGGCGATCGGCGGTGCAAAGGCATCCGTTGCGCCCGATGGCAGATCGCTGCAGATGAGTTTCGCCGGCGGCAAGGATGAATCGGTAACCTTCAGGCCTGCCGAGGGGTTGTGGAATCTGAACGAGCATGTCGAAGTGAAACTGACGCTCAAGAACACGGGCCAGGCCCCGATCACACCTTCGGTTCGCGTTGACAGTGAAGCCGGTTCCACCGATCTGATCACGGCGAGCGCACCCCTGGCTCCCGGTGCCCAGACGCAGATCGTGGTACCGTTTGCAGCGAGGGTCCCCTGGAAAGGAGTCGTTGATCCCGCCCAGCTCGTTCCCAAGGCAAAGGGCTCCTGGAGCGCGATGCCAGGCACAGGCACCGAATATCGCAGCAACGCCACGACGGGCATCACGCTCCTGGCGGACAAGGCGGCAGGAAGCAAGTCGCTGCTGGTTACCGAGATCGTGGCCGATCAGCCGGTACTGAGTTTGCCGGACTGGCTGGGAACAAAACCGCCGGTGGAAGGCGACTGGAAGCAGACGCTCAATGAAGAGTTCAACGGGGACAGGATTGACCTGCACCGGTGGAATGTGCACTCTTCGAACTGGTGGGATAAGCGAATGCACTTCTCCAGGGATCAGGTCATCGTGGGAGATGGTCTATTAAAGCTGCGCCTGGAGAAAAAGCCCGGCCACCACAATGATGACTCCGCCGGCGCTTTGACCGACTACGCCGCCGGCCAGCCCGATACCTATGGCAAGTGGACCCAGCGCTACGGCTATTTCGAAATCCGCGAGAAACAGGGCACGGCAAAGTCTCTCTGGCCGGGCTTCTGGATGATGCCGGATCGAGGCCTGCAGCACGGAGAGAATCGCAGTGCTACCGCCAATGGCGGCATGGAGTTTGATGTCACGGAGAGCCAGTCCTCCTGGGGCATACACCGCTTCAATATCGCCTGCCACTGGGATGATTACGGCACCGCCCACAAGTCCATCGGCACCTCATCGAATTATGTGCAGGCCGACAAGGATGGCTTCATCGTCGTCGGCCTTCTGTGGACGCCCGGCTCTTGCATTGTCTATGGAAACGGCAAAGAGATCTTCCGCTGGGAGAGCCCGCGCATCTCCAATCAGCAGGCTTACCTCATTCTCCAGAACGAGATCGGTGGTTGGGATAACGAAGATGTGGATGATTCCCAGCTCCCCGCCGATTACGTGGTTGACTACATCCGCGTCTGGCAGAGGAAGGACCTGGCCTCACCCGAAGATGGCCCCAAGCCCAACAAGGGCGACTTCGACGCCTTCCATGAGGTGGCTGCTGCCGGTGTCCCTGCCAAGTGAACTTCGCGAGGTACGATATGAGTGAGCAATTGCATAAGTACGGCAGGTACGGTTGCGAGGAGGGTTGGGCAATCTACAGCCAGTGCGAGCGCGATATTGCGCGGCTCGTGGTCTATCACCTGGCCAACAGTCTGAGGGCCGGAGATCGGCCTGCGGAGTGCGTGGTTCAGCCGCCGGCCGGGCGAACTCTCGTTGAGTATGCCGCGGCCGCCTGGACACCGTTCTACGCTCGACTCTTCATGGATGCCGCAGCGCCGGCCCATTGCCGTGAGCCGGCGTGGCTGGCCTTCGCGACGCGACTGGAACAGATCCTGACCGCGTGCGCCGACGTGCCTCTGGAACGGGTGGCGCAGCACGTGTACGACGAACTGCTCGCAGCGCCGATGGTGAAGTACCTGGCCCAACAGCGCAAGGAGTGGGAGGAAGACCGGCCGTTCGGGCTATGGCGCTACGACGCGCGCAACGATTACATCGCCCTGCACATCCACAACGTCTACATGCCCGAGTCGCCCTTTGCGCATATGCCGCAACTGTTTGCCTCGCTGGGGCAAATCATCGATGACATCGACAGCCGCGGTTTGAAGATCGCGCGGATCGGCGTCGATTCCTGGATCAACTCGATGCTCCCCTTCCAGAGGCTGTTCCCGGCCGAGTTTGCCACATCTCTGGCGCCAACCACGCGCGACGCCAAGGGTGGCAACGGCTGGTGGGGACAGTTCATCAGCCGTACCGGCCATCTGCATGAACCCCGTGCCCAGCGCCTGCGCCAGATGCGCCGGTTCGACTATGTCCGTACACATGGCGAGTGCTCGTTCGCGAGATTTCGCGAGCACGTAAAACAGGCGAATTCCAATTGACCCGATGTACCTTATCTGACCGGCATGCGCTCCGGCGCGACCGGCGGAATGAACTGGGCCTTCACTCCAAAGACCATCGGCGGCGTGCCGGCTTGCTGTGCTCCCATGTCCGGCGCGCCATTGATGGCATCGCAGAAATTGGGAATCACTTCACCTTTGCCGCGTCCCGGGCTATTGTCGGCCAACTGGAAATCACCGGCCTTGGTCTCAAAGGAGAATCCCGCGCCAGGCACATACAGCGGCTTGCCCTTGATTCCGTGCTTCTCCTGGTCAGTGGGATATCGACCGGCCGACAGCAGGTCGTTGTCAAAGTCGTTGTCGGCACTTCTCTTGTCGGTGGAAATGCTGTGCGTGTCTTTCGAGCGAACGTGGTAGATGTTATTCCGGCTGACGCAATGCTTGATGATTCTTGACTCGGTGCCCAGGCCATTGGGCCCCTCGTCGTTCGGCTGAAGCAGAGTGTTATTGAAGATGTACATGTGGCCGGTCATCCAATCTTCGCTGTCGGCGAACCCCATCTTCATAAAACCCCCGTGCGTCAGGTTCCAACTGCTGCCGGGCTTGCTGTAAGAACGCCCCGCAACGTTGCGCCAGACGTACAGCGGCCCGATCGAGGTCGCGGCATTTGCCATCGTCATCATGGTGTTCTCGATATAGTTATTCCAGATGCGCACATTCTGGTTGCCGCCTTCGGACTCGATACCGTCATCCCAGCAGTTGGCCATGTAGTTACCATAGATATCGCTGTCGGCTCCGGGGAATCCCCGGTAGCTGCCGTTGTTGCCGCCGCCAATGATGTCGTTGTAGTAGTGGTCTTTGTCCGACCACAATTCGTTGTAGCGGATGACATTGTTGCCCTCGGCCTCCCAGAACACGATCGTTTGCGGGCCTGCCGGATGCCTGCTCTTGTTGTGGTCTTCCGCCCAGCTATTGGTGTTCCAGGTAGGATTGTGGATCTTGCAGCGCTGAATAACGAGGGCACGTAGGTCCTTGTTGTTGCTATATACGCCGCCCTGATAGTCAAAGCCGTAGCCGTTCTCCTCTTCGCTGCCCCACTTGCTGATGTCGCAATCCTCGATGACGATGTGATGGCCGTTCATGATGCGGATGCCGTGCTGCTTCACGTTCTTGATCGTGAAGCCGCGCAGAATCACATAGCTGGCATCCACAGAAATCCCCAGGTCGGACTTGTTGGCACAGTCAATAATGCTGCCGGTGCCATCATAGAGAACGTAGCCATCGGCAGTGCCCGACTTGTTCACCATCAGCGTGGTCGCGCTGCTTGCAACCTTGACCGTTGAAGCCACCGGAAACTTTTCACTCCAGGTGGCAGCCTTCAAGGATGTGCGAACGGCGGTGCCCTCCAGCGCGAGGGCAACCTCGTAGGTGGCGCCGGGCGTCAAGTTCACGATGCTGCCGCGATAGTCGCCCTTGCATTCCGGCGTCTTCACCGGGTTGTAGCGCATCGGCAGTCCCTCGCGCCATGCTGCCTGCCCGATCTCGCGAAACTTCACCAGCACCTTCTTCCCGGCCGCCCCGTTCTCCGGCGACCAGTAGATGCCTAAGCAATGGAACGTGCTCAACGTCTTCGCCGCCACTTTGGAGGTCGTTGCAGGAGCGGCCCCCGCCCCAGCCTGACCGGCGTCCGCCGCCAGGACGATCTGTCCCGCAGCAACAAGAGCCAGAGCAACGAACGCCACCGCCAACATCCTGATTCTCATCATTGATTCCTCTGACATGTAGTTACCAAGTCCGTCCTCCTGCGTTGCACCAAACGACGTTTTTCATCCCCCCGATGATCGACTCGCACGGTAGCGCGGACCCGCAGGGCGTCGAGGCATTCCTGAGCTACCTGCGGGTCGGCCGGCACGAGGGCGCCACCCCCCTGGACGACCACGCCGCCGTCGCCACGGGCGTTGCCGCCACCCGCTCTCTGCGCGCCCGCGAACGCCCCCCCTCAGTTGGGATGAACTGGCCCAAGCCATCAAACACAATGACCCCAGTCGCCTGGTCTTTCAAAGCGACCAAACGCTCCGCCGCGTTGATAAGCAGGGCGATCTCTTCGCCCCCCTGCTGACCCTTCACCAATCGCTCCCGTCACTCTAATCGGCCCTTCTTGACTACTCGCTTACGCGTTGATCGCCTTCAAAATCGCATCCAGATCATCCGCCACCTGGATCGGCGGGTTGGAAAGCGTGCCGTGTGGCACTTCGCGCGGGGCCAGGTCCTGGGCAGCCTTCATGTCGATCCCCGTGTGATACTTCACCGTAGCATTGGGGTCCTTCAACTCATGACCGGTCAGGATGCAGACCACGCTCTCCGACGGCGAGATGATCTGCTCCGCCATCAGTTTCTGCAGGCCCGCGACCGTCGCCGCACTGGCCGGCTCGCAACCAAATCCCCAGCGTGCCACCTTGGCGCGGGCTTCGAGGATCTCTTCATCGGTCACTTCCCGCACCACGCCATTCATCACGTCCAGCGCCCGCAGCGCTTTGGGCAGGTTCACCGGCCGGCTGATCTCAATGGCCGATGCGATAGTGTGTGGCTTGTATCCGCTCTCATCCATCGCGGCATACAGTCCACCGATCGTCTTTTGATCGAAGTTCCCGCCATTCCACTTCACTCCTCGGCAGCTGACCAGTTCATTGAGCGTATTGGCGCCGCTGGCGTTGATGATCGCCAGCCGTGGGATCCGCTTGATCAGGCCCAACTCCTTCATCTCCATGAACGCCTTGCCGAACGCCGAACAATTGCCCAGGTTTCCGCCGGGCACGACGATCCAGTCCGGGGCCTCCCACCCGCGCGCCTCCAGCACCCGCAGCATGATCGACTTCTGCCCTTCCAGGCGGAAGGGGTTCACGCTGTTCATCAGGTAGATGCCGTTCTTCGGGTCGGCCGCAATCTGCCGGATCCGCCGCAGGCAGTCATCAAAGTCGCCCTGGATCTGCAACGTAAGCCCGCCGTAATCCAGCGCCTGCGACAGTTTGCCGATGGAGATCTTGCCCGAACCGATGAACACCAGCCCCTTAAAGCCGGTCAGCGATGCATACATCGCAAGGCTCGCCGAGGTATTACCCGTCGACGCGCACGCCACCTTGGTCGCCCCCACCATGCGCGCGTGGGTAAAGGCCGCCGTCATCCCGTTATCCTTGAAGCTTCCGGAAGGGTTGAGCCCTTCATACTGCAGCGCCAGGTTCCCCTGCTTCATCCCGATCTGCTTCGCCAGCAGATCGGCCGTCTGCAGCAGCGTCCTGCCTTCGCCGATCGTGACGATGTCCGCCTCGCTACGAAAGAACGGCATCAATTCGCGAAAACGCCAGACACCGGAAAAATCCAGTGCCCCAGATGCGTTCATCCCCTTGGTCATCCACCGATGCTCGAAGAACGCCAGGCTCCGCGGTACCGGCAGACGGTTCCAGTCATAGCTTATGTCCAGAAGGCTCCGGCACTTCGTACAGCCGGTCAAGACTTCGTCGATGCCAAAGGTGGCCCCGCATGCGGGATTCGTGCACTTCTGAAAAGCAGTTTCGCTCATGGCGGGGCAAAGACTAAGCAGCAGATGCCCCTTTGTCCATTGCTTACCGGACCTCTGCGAGTAGACTCATTAACGTCCATGGATAGCAGCGACAGCAACGGCAACAGCGATAGACCCTCACCCGCCACCAGATCTTGGACGGTATGGCTCACACTGGCGGCCACCATGACCATTGTCGTGTTGTGCGCCGCCATCATCTGGTATCGCTTCCTGATCACACCGGAGACCAACTGTACGATCGTCGTGGCCGGTGACAAGCTCTTGGATGGCGACACCGTCGAGGTGATACCCACCGTAGCGGCTGACCCGGCGCTGTCCCACCTGAGCATGAAGCTTGACGAGCAAAACCAGTACAGTGCCCGCTTCTTTCTCTCCTCCGGCACCTATCAGGTCATGATCCTGCGGCCCGACGGCTCAACCGTCGTCGACCTGACCGATTTCGTCCCTCCTGGGCATACCTGGAGATACGACGCGGCCCAGGAACGTCGTGAGACCTCGCGCCCAAGTACCACCCAGCCCGCCTCCATACGTTGACCACCCGCCGCAATCCCCTACTCTATCCGCCCAGATGACCGATCCGCGCAAACTCCGTTGGTGGCTGATCATCGCGATCCTCGCCTGTGCCGGGCTCTACCTGGTCGGCAATGGGCAGGTTCCCCTCTGGGATCGCGATGAGGGCTGGTACGCCGAGTGCTCCAGGGAAATGTGGCAGACCGGTGATTGGGTTGTGCCCAAGTTCCTTGGCGGCCTGCGCGCAGAAAAGCCAGTCTTTGTTTACTGGCTGCAGCTTGGCGGCTATTGGCTCTTCGGCGGCCCGTCCGAGTTTTCCGTCCGCTTCTACGCCGCCATCGCCCAGACGACCGTGCTGTGCCTGCTGGGCTGGGGGCTATGGAAGATGGCTGGCCCGCTCCGCGGCGTCTGGAGTGCGGTGATCTACGGCACCTGCGTGATGGCGATCATCTCGGCAAAGATGTGCCTGACGGACGCCACGTTGATGGTTTGTCTGGTGTCAGCGCAGTTCATCCTGATGTACTTCTACCTGTACGGCTTCCGCTGGTGGGGTGTGTTCCTGATGGGAATCGCATTGGGGTTTGGTGGGCTGACCAAAGGACCGGTGGCGCTGATCCCGACAATCTTCACGCTCATCGCGATGGGGGCCATCGAGTACGACCGCTGGCTGCCGTGGCTGCGCCAAAGCCCCGCAGAGCTCTGGGCGAGTGTGGGCCGCTGGGCGCTGGTCTCTCTGATCACGCTGGTGATCATCGCCGCGGTTTGCGCGCCCTGGCTGATCGTCCTTGAGATTCGCGAGCCTCGCTGGCTGCCGGCCACGCTGGACATGGCCAGCCAGCACGTTCGTACCTCGCTGGAAGGCCATAAAGGTCCATTCGGCTATTACCTGGCACTGATGTGGGGCACGTTCTTCCCCTGGAGCCTGCTGATCCCCACGGCCGTGTACGTTGCCTGGAAACAGCGTCACGTCCCCCAGACCCGCTTCGCTATCGCCGCCACGTTGGGTCCTTGGATCTTCTTTGAGGTCATGAAGACCAAACTGCCACACTACGTCCTGCCCACCTATCCCTTCCTGGCATTCCTCTGTGCCGACGCTCTGGTCCGCTGCGCACGTCTGCAATACAAGAACCTGGTCTGGAAGTCTTCCGTGATCGCGGTAGGCATCTGGGCACTCCTGATCGGCCCTCTGGCCAGCGCCCCATGGATCGCCGCATACGCACCCCTAAGGCTTGGCGCCCTGCCCTACACCCGGATGGCGGTCGTCTCCGTGCTGGGCTTCGTCTTCACCATGGGTGTATGGTGGTACTTCCGCCAGCGGCGCTTCTACATCGCCTTCGGCTGGATGGCTGGGGCGTTCATGGTACTGATCGCGGCAACCTATGCGTGGATGCTGCCGGAATTCCGCTTCATGCGCTACGGTGAGGAGTTGGCCAAGGTCTTGGCGAAATACGACGGACTTGCCGACAAGGCCTCTGTTGGCGACGTCGTTTCCGTGGTCTACCCGATCACTCCGAAGATCGCCTACGGTTTCCGTGAACCCTCGGCTCATTACTATCAAGGCGGCACACTGCGGGTCGTGGAGGAAAACAGCTTTCTGGAAAAGACGCCACCGGAGCAATGGCCCAAGCTCATGATCATCAGTGACACATTGTGGAATGTCCTCCCCGGTTCCACGAAGGGACAATTGGAGAATCTGGGCACCGTCCGCGCCTGGCTTTACTCCGATGAACGCCGGGTTGGTGATCTGATGGTGATGCGAAGAAAAGTAGGGCCGGTGACCTCACCGGCCCAATAGCAGGTAAAAAGACCGGTACAGCGCCGCTCCGCCCGCCGGACCAGATTGAAAAGGCGGACCTTCGAGTGGGCAGACTTCCGCCGGTGAGGTCACCGGCTCTACTCTACCAGCGAATCGCGACTTTCTTGCCGGTCTTGCGGCTTTCAACGGCCGCCATCACCATGGCCAGGCTCTTGATGTTGTCATCGCAGATCGTCATCGGCTTGCGGCCGGTTTGCAGACATTCGACAAAGTCGCGGATCAGGCCGTCATGGCCGCCGACGGCCAACGGCTCGATGGTTGCCGGCACGTCCACCATCTCGCTGTGGAAGCCGGGTTTGCCATCGGGCTTGAGCGCCTGCGCCTTGATCGATGTGGCGCCATCCCATCGCAGCGTTCCCTTCGACAGAACTACGCGCCAATCGCTTTCCCACGTCGTCTGCAGCCCTTCGGCGCACCAGGAGCCGCGATAGGTGAAGACCACGCCATTGCTCATCTCAAAGATGCACGTTGCCGATGCCTGTCCCTTATACCATGAGTGCACCGGATTCGATGCGTGGCAATAGACGCTCACGGGATCGCAGCCGCTGATATAGCGGGCCTGATCGAACGTGTGGATGGCCATATCAACAATCAGCACATCGTCCATCACATCGCGGAATCCGCCGAAGTGAGCGCCGATGAAGAAGTCGGCGTGCACTTCAGCAACCGCGCCCATCGCGCCCGTTTCGATCACCTTGCGGACGGCGCGGATATTCGGGTCGAAGCGGCGATTCTGCATTACCGCATAGAGCTTGCCCGACTTGCGGGCGGCCGCCACCATCTCCTGGGCATGCTCCAGGCTGTCGGCCAGCGGCTTCTCTCCCAGAACATGACAGTTGTTCTTCAGGGCCGTGAGCGTCACGTCGTGGTGAGCGCCAGGGATGGTGACATCAAAGACCACATCAGCTTTCGTCGCGTCGATCGCCTGTTGTAGCGTGTCAAAAACAATCTCGGAGCCGAGGCCATATTTCTGAGCCATCGCGGTGGCCGCCTCTTTCCTGACATCGACCAGGCCGACGACCTTGCATGCTGGTATCTTCAGTGCGTTGCTGATCCAGCCGTTGGCCATGCTGCCGCAACCCACGAGAACGATCTTGTATTGCTGCGCCATTTGCCCGCGTCTCCTGTTCGTTTTCTGCCTGTATTGTGCCCGTGTGTGCCCCAACGTCAACGGCTGAGCATGCCGCGTTGGCAAATAAACCGGTCCGCTTATATCGACGCCGTATACGCGGCAAGATATAATCGCCATTGAGGAGCACACGTATGCATGTAGCCATCACGCCTGCCATCCAGAGATTGATCGCACGGCGCATGAAATCGGGGCGATATGCGACGCCGGAAGATGTTCTTGCCGCAGCACTCAGTTCCCTGGCTCAGGATGAGACCGCCGGCGAGTTCGACAATGGCGAGTTCGACCAGCTTCTCGCTGATGGTGAACGTAGCGGCCATGCCTTGGATGGCGAACAGATCCTGACCGAATTGGCCTCACTCCGATCAAGGCCCAAGAGCCAGACTCGCTGATGAAACTGTTGATCCTCCCTCAAGCTCGTCTCGATCTGCTTGAGATCTGGCATTTCATCGCCGAAGACAGCGTCGCCAACGCAAACCGCGTCGGCGAAGAACTCGAAGCCGCCATCCGCCGCCTGATGCAGATGCCTGGGATGGGGCACACTCGTTCCGATGTCAAAGATCAGCGATACCGTTTTTGGACAGTCTACTCGTACGTGATCGCGTACAGGTTTGACGACGCCGCTATGACGGTCGTACGGGTCATTCATGGGCACCGTGATTTCCGCAGAGCACTAGCCGGACGCCGCTCGCCGCAATAGGCCCTTGCATGCAGAAGTCTGAACGCCGCATGTCCTATCGCACTGCCTGATGCCCAATATCCTTCCGGAAGTGCATGCCATCAAAATGTATCTTCGCCATGGCTTCATAGGCCTTGCGGTGGGCATCCTTGATATCGTCACCCAACGCTGTCACCGCCAGGACCCTGCCGCCCGCGGTAACCAGTTTGCCATTCGCCATTGCCGTGCCCGAGTGGAAGACCATCACATCCGGATCGCTCTGCGCATTATCGATGCCGGCGATCTCCATGCCCTTGGGATAGGTGCCGGGATAGCCCTTGCTGGCGGCGATCACGCTGATGGCCGGGCGGGGGTCCCAGCGGATGTCCATCTGATCGAGCTTGCCATCGGCAACGGCGAGCATCACCTCCACCAGATCACTCTTGAATCGCATCATCAGCGGCTGCGTCTCCGGATCGCCAAAGCGACAATTGAATTCAAGAACCTTCGGCCCATTTGCGGTCATCATCAGGCCTGCATAGAGCACACCCTTATAGTCGACCCCATGGCGCCAAAGCCCATCGATCACCGGCACGATGATGTCGCGCTGGATGGTCTTCATGATCGCATCGTTCACCACGGGCGTGGGCGAATAGGCGCCCATTCCGCCGGTCATCGGCCCGGTATCGCCATCGTCAACCGGCTTGTGATCCTGAGCGCTCTCCATGATGTAGATGCTCTTGCGATCTACGAATGCCAGGATCGAGCACTCCGGCCCGCTGAGCATTTCCTCAATGACCAGTCGGTCGCCGGCCGCCCCAAACGCCTTGTTGCGCATGATGCGGTCGATCGCTTCAAGGGCATCCTGAGTGCGATAGCAGATGCTGACCCCCTTACCGGCGGCCAACCCGGTGGCCTTCACCACACACGGGGTGTTGCGCATCTTCACATACTCATCGGCGGTGTTCGGGTCAGAAAACGCCCTGGCCTCGGCCGTCGGGACGGCCTGATGCCGCATCAATTCCTTTGCAAACCACTTATCCGCCTCAAGTTGCGCCGCATTCTTTGACGGCCCAAAGACCTTGAGGCCCATGCCGATGATTCGGTCGGCCAATCCTGCCGCCAGCGGATCCTCCGGTCCAATCACCACGAGGTCAATCGCATTGGCGCGAACGAACCTCTCAATGCCATCAAAATCCATTACGGCGAGGTTCGCACACTGCGCATACTCAGCGATGCCAGGATTTCCCGGTGCCGCGAAGACCTGTTTCACCAGCGGACTGGAGGCGATCTTCCAGGCCAAAGCATGCTCGCGCCCGCCGCTACCGATCAGAAGTACCTTCATGCGATCTCATTCCTTGGAGGCCAAAGTCAACCGGCAACCACCGGCCAACAGCGCTCCAGAGTTTAGCGAATGGAGACTTATTTGGTAGCAGACGGCCGCCACTGCATCCGGTTGGCAATCTTGGCACTGCCCCAGAACGCCCGAGTTACAACACCCGCTGGAGCGTGGGACCAAAGTCCGCTTCGTAATACTTCACCGTCACCCCACCCGGAGGGGCAACTTCATCCAGCGCTGCGCGGTCCTCGGCCGTGATCTGCACGTACAGAGCGCCGAGGTTATCCTCAAACTGCTGCATGGAATTGGGACCGATGATCGGGCTGGTGATTCCCGGCTGCTGCATGCACCACGCCAGGGCGAGTTGGCTGGGCGTACACCCCTTCGCCTGTGCCAAGGCGGCAACGCGGTCCATGATGTCATATGCATGATCATTGAGCGTTCGCCCGCCGGGGCCTTGGCCGCCCTTCCAGCGCCCGTCGGCCGGGACCTCGCCGCGCTTGTACTTGCCGGTCAGGAACCCAGCCGCCAGCGGCGACCAGGGGATCAGCCCCATTCCAAAGGTCTGCGCCATGGGGACCAAGTCGCGCTCGATCCGCCGATCCAGCAGGTTATACGGCGGCTGCTCGCAAACAATCCGATTCAACCCCAGTTCTTTGGAGATCCAGAACGAATGCACCAGTTGCCACGCCGCGAATGTGCTGGTGCCCAGGTAGCGGACCTTGCCGCTACGGACCAGGTCATCCAGTGCCCGCAACGTCTCATCCAGGGGAATATCGGACATCGGCCGGTGCATCTGGTACAGATCTATCCAATCTGTCTGCAATCGCTTGAGCGATGCCTCGCACTGCTGGAGGATGTGGCGCCGCGAATTGCCGCGCATGTTCGGGTCATCATCCGCCATCACACCATGCACCTTCGTCGCCAGCACGATGCGATCGCGCTTGCCGGATTCCTTGATGGCTCTGCCGGTGATCTGTTCACTGACGCCGCGGGTGTAAGCGTTGGCCGTATCCAGGAAGTTGATCCCCGCATCCAGAGCACGATGGACGATGCGAATGGATTCCTCCTCCTTCGTCTTCGCGCCCCACATCATGCAACCCAGGCAAATCGGCGATACCTTCACACCCGTCCGGCCGAGAGAGCGATATTCCATGTTCGTGCCTCCTGAACCTGACCTCCAATCGAATACAATCCGCCACCGCCTATTTGATGTTGGGCAGGTGCAACGTGATGGTGACGAAGGCTTCGTCGATGTGGAACAGGGCTCGTTCCCTCAGGCCAGCAGCGGCGGGATTATCCTCCTCCCTTTTGATGTCGCTGCGGGCTTTGGCCAATAGTTCCAGTGCTTGATGGAAACGGCCCTTACGCTCCAGTTTGGCATCGATGGGAGGATGGTCCTTCAGATCCTTGCCATCGTCGATGGCAGCCTTCTTAATCTCATTGATCGCCATGTCGATTTCGGCAATAGCCGTCTTCTCTTCATTGGCGACCGCGGCCGAATCAGTTGGCTTTTCGATCAACGCTCTGGCGTGCCGTAGATCGGCCAAGGCTCGCAGATAAGCGGGATGCTTACCAGCCTCGTCGGCAATGGCCGAGCTGGCAACCAATACCGATAGGGAAAACAGTGCCAGTAGTAAGGCTTTCATGTGACGATTCTCCTTTGTGTTCACGTTAGCTGACGACGCTGTTTCTTGGCAACGATGAATAATGCGAAGAAAGGCCTGCACGTGACGCGGAAAACACCCCGTAACGCCTAGCCCTGAGCTCGCCAACTTCACCTTCGCGGAATCAGATTCGATAGACTGCGTTTATCGTCCCAACCGCCGTTTCCTGACACTTCCTCACAACCTGCCGTTCTGGTCGAGCCAGGATATCGCGTCCAGCACCGTCTCGACGCTCGAATATCGCGGCACAAAGCCAAGCGTTCGCCTGGCCTTCTCCATGCTGCAGCACGGACTCTTGTCCATGTGGTCCTGGGTGATGCCCGCCTGGCCGGGATCGAGTCGGGCTTTGAGGGTCTGCCAGCTCTCGTACTTGATTGCCGGGGTCTGCCCGAAGAATCGGTAAACGGCCTCAGCGTATCCCCTGAGGGTCAGGTTGGTTTCGCAGACGGAATTGAACGCCTCGCCGGCCGATGCGCTGTAGTTGTCGAGGCAGGCCAGCGTCAGGCCAGCGATGTCCTCCGCGTGGACGTGGTGCAGTGTTGAGAGCCCGTTATCCGGCAGGATGATCTCCTGGCCGCGCTTGATCTTCTTGAATATCTCCATGTCAATGTTTCCCTGGGGATTGATCGGCGCCCAGCCCCGGCCGGAGATATGCCCCGGATGAATAACCGTAGCCGCCAATTTGTGGTTCTTCGTCAGGCCGCACAGATAGTCCTCGATCAGTCCCTTGTTCCGCCCGTAGTCATCGAGCGGGTTCTTCCTGTCGCTCTCCCGCGTTGGTTGAGTGGCCGCATAGCCATATGCCCAGACAGATCCGATCTGGATGAGATGCCGGACATGGCCGGCCGCCGCCTCGGCGATCTGTACTGCCTGCGGCATGGTGTAGCAGATCAGGTCGCAGATAACATCCGGATTGAAGCTCATAATAAAGCGGCCGAAGCTTCCGTCGGCCTCAAGGGGCTTCCTGTCGGCGATCACGGTCTGCACAGACTTCCACTCACTGCAGTCCTTCGTGTATGCCTGCCGGCCGCCACGCGAGATTGCCACCACCTCGTACCCCCGGCGCACCAGTGCTGGCACCATATACGATCCTGTATGCCCCGTTGCTCCGATAACAACCGCCTTCATATCTGCCTCCGTTCCTGTTTCGATATCTGCTATGCGATCTCCGCGTCGATTGTACTACCGGAAATGGCGAATCGCATATGCTGTCTCGCCGTTGGCTATGATTGCTGCATTGCACGAGTCAACTCAAGGAGACGACACATGAAGATCACGGGCAACACGATCCTGATCACGGGCGGCGGTTCGGGCATTGGGCGCGGTTTGGCCGAGGCATTGGCGAAAGCAGGCAATCAGGTCATCGTCTCCGGCCGGCGACGCAAGATGCTCGACGAGGTCGTGGCGGCGAATCCTGCGATCAGGGCCGTGGTGTTGGATGTGGAGGATGCAGCGGGCATCCGCGCGTTCGCCGCACAGATGCAGCGGGAGTTTCCGAAGCTGAATGTTCTGGTCAACAACGCCGGGATCATGCGGCCGGAGAATCTTCAGGCACAAACCGATGACCTGGCAGATGCCGAGGCGATGCTGCGCACAAATGTACTGGGACCCATGCGCCTGACGGCCGCGCTGTTGCCGCTGCTAAGGAAACAGGACAGATCGGCAATCATCAATGTCTCTTCCGGGCTGGCGTTTGTGCCGCTTGCCATGACGCCGACCTATTGCGCCACCAAGGCCGCGATTCACTCCTATACGCAGTCGCTGCGCTGGCAGTTGCGCAAGACCACCACACAGGTAATTGAGATCGCGCCACCTTACGTGCAGACACATCTGATGGGCACGCAGCAGGCCAGCGACCCCAGAGCGATGCCGCCGGCAGACTTCGTCGGCGAGGTCATGCAGATTCTCAAGGTGCAGCCGGATGCGGTGGAGGTATGCGTGGAGCGAGTGAAAGGGCTGCGATTTGCCGCTGAATACGGGAAATACGATGCGACATTCGTCGGACTTAATGAGGCGATGTCGTCGTGAGCTGCAGCACGCCCGGAATATCCTGCAGGTTCGTGCGTGATAGCTGTATCGCAACCTGAAAGGACCCCATGATGCGATCGGTCTGCCTGCTTGTTCTCTGTGTCGTCTCGCTCGCTCCGGCCGCGCGAGGAGAGGAAAATCCCCCGGTGCCGGAGCGATACAAGTCGATCTATGAGCAACTCGACGCCAAACTCAATGAGGCCGAGGCGTACGTCCGCCAGCATCCTGCGAAAGATGACGCCCCGATCACCATCGGCGCCCAGTTGCTTCCAGCCGATGCCAACCGTGGCCCGGTCATCCTGCAGCCTCGCATCGCCCAGGGCGTCGACGTGTACCTGAACACGATGAAGAGGTTGGGGGTCTCCAGCGTCAAGGTGCAGATCTCCTATCCCTGCATCAATCCCGACTACGCCAACAGCGATCAGTACCTCGCATTCTTTGTGCGTACCACCAAAGCCGCACACGATCGCGGGCTCAAGGTGCAGGTGCAGGCGACTTCGGCCTTCCACGACCCGACATACGGCCACTTGCCATATGACCCAAAGGGGCTGACCCTGGAACGGTACATGGAAGAGAAGCGGGCAATGATCGAAAAGATCATCAACGAGGTGCATCCTGACCTGCTCACGCTGGAGAATGAACCCGATAGCCAGGCACGCAATACCGGCCTGGAACTCAATGGTCCGAACTTCATCAAACTGATCGAACATGAGTTAAGCGGGCTGGATCGCAAGGGCGTCCTGGTCGGCGCTGGCGCTGGCACATGGAGTCCAATCGGGATGTTTGACGCCATCGCGCAAACGAAAGTTGATTATCTGGACGCGCACATCTACCCGATCAACGGGGCAATGCTCCTTCCGAAACTTCAGCAGATCAGTGAAACGGCCCGGAAGCATCAAAAGCAGTGGATCATTGGCGAAGCATGGCTCTACAAAACGGATGGACGGGACGGCTATGGGGACTATCAGGCCATCTACAAGCGCGATGCCTATTCGTTCTGGGCGCCGTTGGACTCGCGGTTTATCACCATGCTGCCCAAACTGGCTCGATCACTGGGCGCCCAGCAGGTCAACTTCTTCTGGATCAACTACTGTTTCGGTATGGTGAATTACAGCCCGGAGCTTGAGGCGCTCTCCACCCAGGAGATGCTCCTCCGTTCAAGTCAGGGCGCTGCGGCGAATATGGTTCGATTCAACCTGAACACGGTCGGTGAGTCGCTTCAAAAGACTGCGGAAGAGACTCCGGCTGCAACGCGTCGCGCGCGCTAGTCACTGAGTCGACACGCCATATCGCAACGCCAGATTCACGCACAGGTTCGTGACGAAGATGAGCAGAACGCACAGCCAGGTATCCTCCTGATCGAGATCAAAGAATACGCCCAGCAGGGCGAAATAGAGGCAGAACCCGATGCCCCAATTGACGAGGAACCCCAACGGAACAATGCTCAAAGGCCACGACAGGAGCATCATCGCCGCAGCCGGCGCTACCGAGATTGCCATCAGTTTCAGGATCGCATTAGGCAACGCTCCGAGTTTGAAGCCGCGCACTCGGGCAGCCACAAACACGCAAGCCAGCATCAGACCGGTGCTTGCCATGAGTTCAATGCCGACCGCACCAAAAGATCGCGCCCACCCGCCGGGCGATGCTTGCCAGGCTGCCGCAGTGAAATGCACGACCAGCCCCCCTGCCAGGAGCGCCATGGGCGCCTGACGGTTGATCAGTGCTTCAGGGACAAAGGTCTTCTCCTGCCCTTTGCCCTGGTAGGCGAGTATTGGAGGCGGCACGGCCTTCTGCGACTCCGGCTTCGCCGCCGGCCGGGGCTGACCCGGCCCGGCCGCCACTTCGTACGACTCGCCTCGTTCATGCTCTGCGGCCATTGCTCTCCTCGCCAAATATGCCGAAGACACTTGACCGTTGTTTCAGAAAAGTCGCCATTACATTTGCAGACTAAGCTTATAGGAGATCGCAATCAGCGCCTTGAGTAATCGCGCAGGCTCACGATACTGTGCAGAATCCCTCAAACTGAGCACAGGAGTTGATTGACCATGGCATACCCAAAGATCCCGAACTTCGGCAAGTACACCTATGATGTCGGCGTCTACACCCAACTGGCGCACGAGTATGGCGCCAAGCGCATCGACCCCATCCTTGCCCGCGCCGAGAAAGCAATGGCATCGGCGGTAAAGGAACTGCGGAAGCTGCCGGCCGACAAGAAGCTCGTCGCTCTGGAGCCCAATGACCTCAAGGCCATCAAGGCGCTGCGACCCAAGGGCCCGCGCAAACTGTGGGACAGCTTCGACCCGGCCAAATATGCCGATCGCCTCCAAGGCGCAATGCTCGGCCGGTTCGCCGGATGCACACTGGGGGCGCCGGTGGAATTCTGGAGTGTCCAGGCCATGGAGGATTGGGCGAAAGAACTGGGCACGCCCTTCCCACCTACGGACTACTGGACCGAAATCCCCAACCGCCACCACAAACGTTACAGCGTCAGCCGCTGTGATGAGTACACGCGCAGCAAGATGAACGGCGTGCCCGTCGATGATGATGTGACCTATACCATCCTGGGTCTCTTAACGGTTGAAGATCACGGTCCGAAGTTCAGCGTTGCAGACAATGGCAAGAGCTGGCTGAAATATCTCCCTTACGCCTGCACGGCCGAGGATGTGGCGCTCAAGAACCTGAAAAAAGGCATCGCGGCCGGCAAGGTCGGCGAGCAGGACAATCCCTTCTGCGAATGGATCGGCGCTGATATCCGCTCGGATCCGTGGGGCTATATGGCGCCGGCATTGCCCGAATTCGCCGCCGACATGGCTTATCGCGATGCCTATATCAGCCATCGTCGCCAGGGCATCTACGGCGAGATGTTTTTCTCCGCCGCCATCGCCGCCGGCTTTGCCGTCAATGACCCGATCAAGGCGATCGAGATCGGCCTGACCGAGATCCCCAGCAACTGCGCCCTGGCCAAAGCCGTGCGCTGGGCGCTCAAGATCAGCCCCAGGATCAAGAACTACAAGCAGGCACGAGCGGCCATGGACAAGCAGTTCGCCGGCATGCACGGTGTCCATACCATCAACAACGCCTGCCTGACCATCTGGGGCATCGCTATCGGCGGAACCGATTTTACTAAGGTCATCTCCGAAGTAGTCGCCATGGGCATGGACAACGACTGCACCGCCGCCACCGCCGGCTCCCTCGTCGGCGCCTGCGTCGGCCTCAAAGGCATCCCCAAGCACTGGTACAGGCCCTTTAACAACACCGTCCACACCTACCTGAACGGCAAGAAGGATTTTAGAATCGACGATCTGGCCAAACGCTTCGCCGCCCAAGCGAAGAAGATCTACGCAATGGCGAACTGATGGTGCTTTCTCTCTGGCTCGCGAGGCAAACATGTCAATGCTGGTTGGAACGGGTCGTCGCGTCATCAATCCCGAGGTTGGACATCATCTCTGCGGCTACGGGCCGGATTACGCCAACACGGGCGTCCATGACGACATCTCCGTGACCGCGCTCTATCTCAACGATGGCTCGCGCGAAGCAATTCTCTTGAGCTATGACCTGATCGGCCTCCTCCGGCCGACCCAGTTGCGTTTCCGCAAAGCCATCACGCAGGCCACAGGCGTGGCCGGAATCTACCTCCACTGTACGCACGTACATTCCGCGCCGTATCCATTGGAAGAACGGTTTGGTGCTGACATACCAGGCCAATGCCGCGCAGACTACATGGAACGACTGCTGCAGTGGTCCATCGAGGCCGCACAGCAGGCCAAGTCCAACGTCGAAGAGTGCGAACTTCGCTACAACTACACTTACGTCGAAGAGAACATGAACCGGCGCTACAACTTCCCCGACCGCCGCTTCCTGTACATCCCCGACAACAAACAGCTCCTGGGCCAGAGCCGCGAATTCGTCGATCGCGAGCTGGGCATCATCGCCTTCCGCAAGAAGGGCACCCGCAACCGCTACAAGGCCCTGATCACCAACTACACCTCCCACCCGCTGAACGTCGGCAATTCCTCCAACCTGGTGTCGGCCGATTTTCAGGGCGTTCTTCGCCGTCGCGTCGAGGAGACCTTCGAAGGCTGCACCTGCCTGGCGACAACGGGCGCTGCCGGCGACAATCATCCCCTGATGCCCGAATCCGGTTTCGCCAGTGCTGAGTCAATGGGAACCACCCTGGCCCGACAGGCAATCTGCCGCACCTACGACTCGATCGCGGCCGATTTCGACAACCAACTGCGTCTTGCCTACCCCGAAATGGCGCTTCCGATGAAAGATGCCGCCACGATAGAAATGCTGCCCGAAGCCGAAGCGCGAAAGCAGAAACTGCCCGCCGAAAAACAGATGACCGTGGACATCAGCCTGCTGGGCATCGGGCCCGTACTGCTGGCCGGCTGGCCCGGCGAGCCAATGGCCGAACTGGGCGCCATGCTCAAGTGGTCCAGCCCCTTCCTCAAGAGCTACACCCTATTCACCTCTACCGACTGCCTGGGCTATTTCCCCACCTACAACCAGTTTTATTTGGGCGGCTACGAGCCCAACACCACCCCCTTCGCGCGAGGAACCGGTGAGGCCGTCGTCGGCAAAATCATCGATACCGCCCGCGACCTGGTGCGCCAACAGCCCCTAAAGTTCCCGGCACTGACCACGCCCGCCGTCGGCGGCCTGCCCGGCTAAACTGGGTGCCTCAACGTGGCACAGTCGTCTCCGACTGTGGTGCCCGCACCCGTCTCCGGGTGCAGGGCTTGACGCAGGGAAGGTCGAATCGCTCGACTGGCGGAATTGGATGGGTCAAGGACATTTCTCCACATGGATTCCCGGATGTGATAGTGACATGTCACGCATCCCGCGCACCTCTACGCATAGAGATCTCTTTCCCGCTTCCGACGGCTGCCCTAGACTACTGAGGTAACATGCGCACGGAATTTCAGTATGTGATTGATGCATTCAAGGACATAGGCCGAATCGTCTCAGACCGGAATGTGGCCACCTCTTTGCCAATCGATGTCCTATCGGTGAACTATCTGGTGGAAGTAGGGTTTCCGGCAAAACCTATGTTCGGTTTTGATTTCGGCCCCTGCAGGGAACTCCAGGAGGCCCGTACTATCCCGGGTTCGGCTGGCGTCCTGCAGAAGGTGGCATGGGCAGGGGATGCACGCTGTATTGCCGAGAACTACGGACTTATGTTTGTCTTGGATGTTCATCGGTCTGGTCAGGTGTTCTGGATAGATCTGCAAGGCACATATGCACCGATGTTCGTTAACAGCAGTGTCCACGCCATGGGTGTCTCATTGGCGCATTATTGCAGAGTCGCTTCCCTCCGACACCAGCTCGACACGGCAGACTATGCTGGTCGGCTACGTGATATGATAGCGGAATCAGATGCGCGGGCGATCAGCGATCCCAGTGGTTGGTGGCTCACCGTGATCGAGGAAATGGGGTACGGGCTTCTTTGAGACGGGTGCAGCGATGGAGAGCAGGCGAAGCCACCAATGCATCCCTCCTCTCTCACACCCTCACCCCAGCCGCCGACCATACCAGCGGAAACACCTCGCCACTCATCACCTCACCATCCCCCACCCTCACAAACGGCTTCATGATGTGATTCCCGCTGGCGTTGTACCGCGTCCTCTCGCTCATGAAGTGCAGTGCGATCGCCCGGCGTTTGCGGATGCTGCGATTGCGGCCAGACCCATGCCACGTCAGCCCATGATGAAAGTGCACCTGCCCCGCGCGCACCGGACAGGTGACCACTTCGACCGCATGCCCGTTCCACTGTGCCGGCATCGCGCCAAAATCCTGCCCCAGCGAATGGAGAAACTCGATGGTATTCCCCCATCGATGCGATCCGCGCACCATGCTCATACACCCATTCTCCTCATCGACATCATCCAGCGCAATCCACGCCGTCACCTGCGCAGGCTCTGAAAGGATCGGCCAGTAGGGCCAATCCTGGTGCCACATGTTCACCCCTCCCGCCGTTGAGGGTTTGTATTGGATCTGATCGTGCCACAGCCGCAACTCCCGCGCATCCAACAGCTGCGCTACCTCGCCCGCCACGACGGGATTAAACACCAGCCGCTTGAACGGCTCACTGGCCTGCCAGATATTGACGATCTGCCACACTGGCGCTGCCGGCTCGCGCTGATTGAGATTCACGCAGCGCACCGGCTGCGGCACATCCTTCTTCCCGACATCGCGGATCACCCGCTCCATCTCCTCCTGCAGTTCCCCCACTTCCTGGGGCGTAAGGACCTGCCCACCCTTGAGAAACCCGTCGCGCCAAAACCGTTCTACCTGCTCGGTGCCAAGCATGTTCAATTCCTTCAGTTAGATAAGTATTGGCACCCCGCACGCCGCCAGTCCACTGGCGGAGGGAAGTCACAGCGCACGGCGCCTCACCAAAAGGCCGACAATGTCTCCTCCGAGCCTTGAAAGATGTAGAGAGAACGGTGGCGCCGATGATTGCGCTGGTGACTGCCGAGCGGCGGAGGCGCTCGTAAGAGCTCACGTTAGCCGGTGGCCAGCATGGTGTGCAACCACTGGTACTGCTTGCGGCGCCGGTCCAGTGCGGAGCGGACACGCTCCATGTCGCCATCCTTAAGCATGTCGCCGAGGTGCCAGTGCAGATACCCCGTGAGCGCAGCGGCCGTACACGCCAGGAGATCGCCCTGCCGCTCGTTCTGCGAGCGCGATTGATAGATCGCCGATTCACCCGCGAATGCCCGCATCGCCTCATCGCTCTCTACCAGATACGGTGCGATGTCGCAAAGGTACGGCCCATATCCATACGAAGAGCCCCAGTCGATCAGTTTCGGCGGGTTGCCGACGAGGTTCTCTTCGCGAAAGTCATTGTGGATCCACGCAAATGGGGTGTTGCCAAACCGCTCGGCAAGCTCATCCTCACGTTCCCCAACCTTCGCCATTGTCTGACGAACCGTATCCAGCACCGGCCACGCATATCCCTGCAGCTTTGCCAGGTTGACCATGGCCGCACCGAAACACCGATGCAACGTGTCGATGTAGAACTCCTGACCCGACTTTTCCAGTTTCGCTGGCAGGCCCAGTTCCGCGAACACCTTCCCATCGTCCGTGGCATTGTGAAACTGGGCATACGCCTTTGCCAGATCGGGATGCAGCGGACCAACTGCGGCGGGATCGAGGTAATGCCATATGAGCAAACCCTCACCAATCAATTCCGGACAACAGATGCTCGGAACAAGTCGCGATCGCAGATGCGCCAGGACCCGAAGGATCAATGCTTCATTGGGGCGAACGACCTTAACGGCCAGCGGGCAGCCGCCCGGCGTGTCGAAACGGTAGACATGCTCTGCCACGCGACCACCACGCAGAGGCACCAGTCCATCACTGTTGGCAACATGGCACGAGATGACACCGTATTCATGCAACTTCTGGATGATCTGATCTTTCGTCACATTGATCCTGAGCGGACAAGACGCGAAATGAGGCCGGGGGTCCAGCTTGCTCGGTGTCTCCGCGCCTCCGTGGTTGACCTTCCTACACCGCCCCGCTCTTAGGCAGCGGGAACAGTTCCTCGAGTTTCTTCGCCACATCATCAGGGATCTTCAACTCGGCCGCCTTGGCGTTCTCCTGCACCTGCTCCACTTTCGTGGCTCCGATAATTGTGCTGGTCACCGCCGGGTGTCGCAGGCACCACGCCAGCGACAACGTCGCACAACTCGTGCCCATCTCCTCCGCCAGCTTCACCACCTCCTGGACCTTCTTCTTATTCTCCTCGTTCCAGTACATGGCCTTGAGCACCATGTTCGTATCATCGCCCGCCATCCGCGTCTGGGCCGGGACAGCTTCCCCGGGCCTGTATTTGCCCGTAAGCATCCCATGCGCCAACCCCGAGAAGATGACATTGCCGATGCCTTCCTGAATCGTGGCCGGGAAGACGGATGTTTCGGGATGGCGATAGAGCAGACTATATCGCGGCTCATTCACGCCAATCCCGCGCGCCCCGATCTCCCGCGCCACCGCATTAGCCTTGACCATCATCTCGGCCGGCCATTCGCTCACCCCCCAGTAGAGGATCTTGCCCATGCGAGCCAGGTCTTCCATCGCCCGCACCGTCTCCTCCAGCGGGGTATCGGGGTCCGGCCGGTGGCACATGTACAGATCCACATAGTCCATGCCCAGCCGCTTCAGGCTCGCATGGCACTGCTCAAAGATGTGCTTCTTGGACAAACCCTTGTCGTTAGGCCCCTTACCCATCGGCGCCCAGACCTTGGTCAGGACAAACACATCGGATCGCGGGAACTCCCCCAGGCACTGCCCCAGCATCTTCTCACCCTCGCCAATGTTGTACGCATTGGCGGTGTCGAAGAAGTTGATCCCTGCATCGCGCGCAGCGCGGACCGTAGCGCGAGAAGCCTCCAGGTCAAGCTTGAATCCGATGGTAAGATAGCTGCCCAGCCCGACCACGCTGAGCTTCACACCCCACTTGCCCATCTTGCGATACTGCATGCGTTGCCTCCTGGGGAAGAAACTATAGCCAGCCACCGGACGAGTCAATCAAGATCAGTGTGCCGCAGTTGTAGAGAAGGTGGCTTGGAGCCCCAGACCTGCTAGAATAGTCCGGCAAGGAATGACGTATGCTTGTGACATTTGAACTGCCCAACAACATCGAACGGAAGCTGCGGCAGCTTGGCGACCTCGATCAGGTGGCCAAGGAGGCGGCTTTGGTCGAACTCTATCGGCAGGAAAAGCTCACCCATCACGAACTTGCGCAAGCGTTGGGGCTTTCTCGCATCGAGACGGACGTGGTGCTCAAGACGCACAACGTTACTGAGGACCTGATGACGATCGAGCAATTCGAGCGCCAAGCCGACCAATTGTGGCGGGAGTTGGCTCGGTGATCGTCGTCTCCGATACGTCTCCGATCAACTATCTGCTACTCATCGGCGAGTCCGAAGTACTGCCCAGACTGTTCGGCGAAGTCTATGCTCCGCCCGAAGTCATCGCCGAATTATGCCATCTGCGAACCCCGGAAGTGGTGCGGCGGTGGGCACAGCAACCACCTGCCTGGATGAGAGTGGTCAAGGCACGAGAGGCCCTGGAGTGCCCGGCCAGACTCGGGCCTGGTGAAGCCAGTGCCATGGCACTGGCCAAGGAACTGAATGCCGATTGGCTGCTGATGGACGAGCGTGACGGGACGAAGTTTGCTGCGGCACAAGGGCTACGCGTCCTTGGCACTCTCACCGTCCTGGAGCAGGCCGCGAGGATGGATCTTCTGCAACTGCCAGAGGCGTTGAGGAAACTACAGAACACGAGCTTTCGCGTCTCGCTTCAGTTGATTCGTGCGGCACTGGAACGGGACGTGGCGAGGAGAAAGCCAGCAACCTGATAGAACGCGACAGCGAGCCGGGAAGGGAACCGGATTTTCTTTCGCGTGCATGCCGCCTCAGCCCTTTACCGGTCATGGCCTTCAGCTCGTTGCACAATGATGGGACTCCAGGATCGATCCCCTTCGCGTGGGTATGGATCGATCACATACGACCTGCCAGCCAGCAGATCCGTCGCGATCTCCACCCCTTGGACCGAATCCCCCTGCCGCTCATCCTTTACGAGGAACCGATGATGCCTCGGCAGAAATCCCACCTGGAACCCTTGCGCGGTGCTCCATGTCGTGCGGGGGGAATAAGGAGGGTCAGGGAATAAAGATGGTCAAAGCACATTTCGCCGCATGGCCTCAGCAATGTGAAAGTGGGAGCTATCGCGCTCCGCGTCCGTGTACGAATCCAGACTCATTTTCCGCATCCCAAACGAGGACGTGGTATGGGGACGTAAATAGTGATCTGGCAATATGCCCATTTCATCCGCTGTTTTCAGGGCATTCACGCACATCCATCAAGCGGCATCAGACACCACGATGCCCCACCAGCCCCGACATGTTCTCCGTGTTCCTCTCTTCACGCCTTCGAATCTGTGCCAATCAGTGGCAATCTGTGGATCGCCTTCTTATGCTTTTTGAGCCTTCTGTGGCCATTCCTCGCTTTATCTTCTTTCCGCTATCCGATCCGCGTTATCCGCGTCATCCGCGGTCGGTCTCCATTTCGGCATCCCCGTATCCACTCTGCGAAAATCGGCACTGATCCGCGGATTGGTCTCTCTGCTGTCTTCTTTGTTTGGTGGCGTCGTTGCGTCGTTGCGAGAGGTAGATTTTCGCCTGCTGTTCGCTTCACTCACCGGCGATGGCGTCCTATTTTGGCCGCCCCGCTTCCACCACCAGTACGTGGAGCGCTTGCTGACGCTATATCGCACGTCCGTGCTATGGCCTGCACGGCAGTCGCGATTTGTACTCAGTCGCCCGGCGACCCCTTGGGCCCGCCCCTTGGCGGCGGAGGTGTGGGGCCGCCGCTGCTTACTCGCTGTGGCGGAGCGTTCCGCCGCAAGCAATCCGCATGCCTCCGCTCTCCAAAAATAATGCGAATTTTGTTCGCTGAACGTAAACCATTGTTAAACCTCAATCTCTCTTTATCGAATATTGCCAGTACCCCCTTATTATGGGGGGACGTGTTTTCCCGCGTCCCTTAGCTCTCTGGCAAGTGAATAATCCGCGCCACCCCAAGCCCACGGACTCACCGTCGGTGGGCCTTCCGGGATTCCACCCACATTCCATGGTCTTCCACGTACTACGCATCACGTACTACGTTCCTCCCCCGGATGTCACACTTTGTCACTCAATGTCACACATTTTTGGGGGGGGCCCGCTCGATTGCATCAGGACGATGCCCCAAAATGTCTCAAAGTGCCCCACTTTATTTCCGCGGCCGTTGCGGTTCCCCGGAGTTATCCACAAGCGCACCGAACTTGCGCACCTCCTCCCCTGATCTGCTCCTAACTCCCTATCCTCCCAGCACATACCGCCAAGGGGGCATCTCGCCAGGAACTTGCGCACCTCCTCACTTATCCACACCCGCTCTTTGTTTCCGCTCATCGCTCCCCGCGTCCCCGCATCTCCGTGTCTCCACCTCTCCTGTCCCCCTCCCCGCCCTTCCCTCCTGCCCCTCGCTTCGCCACAATGCTCGACCAGTGACACCGATCCGCAACATCCTCGCCGCCGCCTGGCTCCTCCTCCTCGCCCCCGCCACCCTCTGCGCCCAAACCACCCGCCCTGCCATCTCCCTCGTCACCTTCGGCCCCGGCGAAGAACTCTACGAACGGTTCGCCCACAACGCCCTGCGCATCCAGGATGATGCCATCCGCCCTCCCTACAACGATATCTCCTTCAACTACGGCGTCTTCGCCTTTGGCGACAACGTCCTGACCGACTTCCTCCCCGGATTCATCCAGGGCACCCAGCACTACTGGCTTGCCTTCGGCCCGACCCCCGACATGCTCGATTACTACCGCACCACAAACCGCACTACCACCATCCAGGACCTGAACCTCACGCGCGAGCAGAGCATACGCCTCGCCGCCTTCCTCTGGGACAGCGCCAAACCCGAAAACCGCGAGTACATCTACGCCCCCTACAACGACAACTGCTCCACCCGCGTCCGTGATGCCATCGATCGCGCCCTCGCCCACCAGCTCAAGGCCCAAACCCAGGACATCGTGCCTCATCATACCTACCGCTTCCACACCCGCCGGATCGCCGCATCCAATCCCGTAGTCTTCATCTGCCTGGAATATATCCTCGGCCAAGACGTGGACAAACCCATGACCCGCTGGCAGGAAATGTACCTACCCGAACTGATGCAGGCCCACCTTCGCACCGTGACAATCACGCAGGATGCCAACACCACTATTCCCCTGATCCGCTCTGAGCAGGTACTTTACCAAGCCACCCGCAGCAATGTGCCCGATGCCCCGCCCCGCGTCCTGCCATGGTTCGCGGCCGCGGGACTGTTGATGACTGCAACGCTTCTGATGCTTGCACAGCGTCAGCAGCATGGCCTGGCGCGGATCGCCCTCAACACATTTATCTTGCTCTGGACGCTGCTGGCCACCTTCGCCGGATGCATCGGCTCATACCTGATGTTCCTGACCAATCACTGGGCAACCTACCGGAACGAAAACCTTCTGCAGATGTCGCCCATCGCGCTGATTCTGCTGGTGCTGCTGCCATGGGCGTTACGACATCGCACAAGCCAGCCGCGACATCCGCTGGCCTCGCGCATTAGCCAGTATATCGCCATGGCGATGGCAGCCGGCAGCGCCCTTGGACTTGGCCTTAAGCTACTGCCATGGTTCGCTCAGGATAACTGGAATATCATCGCGTGGGTCTTGCCGGTGAATATCGCAGTAGCGATCATCCTCTGCCGGCGCCCGGCAACGGACATGACCAAAGGGAAGTGAGTAAGGCAATGAAAAGATACGTGACATTGGCACTGGCGACGGTAGTCGCCACGGGACTGTGCGGCTGCTTCGGCAAATCCAGCGGCGCCGGAGAAGGCCAAAAACTGACCCGTCCCGTCCCCAAGCCGCCGGATTACCCCAAAGCCCAACCGCAGGCGGCCGATCAAACGTTGCGAACGCGAGCCCTCAACCAGCTCCGCGCCTCGGCCAACTCACAGAACCCTTTCTGCCGCGCCCATGCCGTTGAAGCCAGTCGCTATCTCCCCATCGACACCGGCCGTGAGATCATTCTCAAGGCCACCTCCGACCCGGCAACGGTCGTCCGCTTCGCCGCATTGATGACGGCCGGCGAAATCCGCCTGCCCCAGATCGCCGTCCCGGCCACCAAGCTGGTGAACGACCCCGATAAAAGCGTCCAAGCCGCCGCAATCTTCGCCTTGCATCGCATCGGCGATGTGCGCTACAGCCACGAACTGGAAGAGTTTGCAGGCGACCCTGATCGTCAGGTGCGTGCCAACACGGCGCTGCTGTTGGGATTGCTGGGGGAGAAGTCGGCCGAGAATATCCTGCGCTATCAACTGCGCGACAATGATCCCACGATTCGCCTGCAGGCCTCAGAAAGTCTCTGGCGGCTGGGTTTCGATGATGCATTGGAGTCGCTCGTGATCGGCACCATCAGCCGCTACCCCGATGACCAGATGATTTCAGCCACCGCTCTGGCGTCTCGCCACGATCCGCGCGTGGCGGAGCATTTGCGCGGAATGCTCACCAGCGCCTACCCGGAAGTGTCACTTGTCGCGGCCCGTGCCATGGGCATGATCCACAGTGATGAAGGCTATGGCGTGGCAACCAAGGGCATCACCAGCGAAGACCCACGGCGACGCCAATTGGCCGCGATGGCGTTTGGCGCCATCGGCCGCATCGACGCGCAGCAGATGCTGGGCAAGCTGCTTGATGACACCGACGAGGATGTCCGGATCGCCGCCGCGTCGAGCCTGCTGCAGTTGCATTAGGCCCTGGCTGGGGCGTTTGCAAATGCTGAGGAACTTCGCTACAGTTCCACCCCTACAATCTGGCATTCGAACCGTCGCCGTGGAATGCGGCCGGGTCCGATGCAAGCGTGGTGTTGTGAATCCGGTCAGGGCCGAAAGGAAGCAGCCGTAAACGACAACGCGTGGTGCCGTCGGTAACCCGGTCGCTTCCGCGGCGACGTTCTTTTTGGTGCTGTGCAAACCGCAAACACCGGCGGCCAGCCGGTGCTTCCCACCAACTGGCCGCCGCATACTTCCGTAATCACCTGCCTGTGGTCATGCCTCCAGGTTCAGCCATGCCAGTTCCTGCGGAGTCAACTCGATATCCAACGCCTGCAGGCTGGTCCGGGTCTCCCACAGCGCCCTCGGCCCAATCAACGGGAACGTCGGGAACGGCTGCCGCAGCACATACGCCAGCGCGATGTTGATCGGCAGGCATTTCTTCTTCTTCGCCAGCTCCCGGGCCCGCTCCAACCGCTCAAAATTGTCATCGGCATACCAGCAGCGCACCAGTTCCTCATCCTCCTTCTTATCCGGCGCTGCCCGCCCATCCAGGAAGAACCCGCGAGCCTGGCTGCTCCAGGCAAACAGCGGCATGTTCCTCTCCTTGAACCACTCGCGGCTGGCGCGATCGGCCGTCTGGATGCAGCCAGCCCACACCGCATCAACCATCCGCGCCAGGCTGAAGTTGTTGCTCACCAGGCTAAAGCCCTGCTTGCCCGTCTTCTTCGCATAGGCATTGGCCTCATCCACCCGAGCCAACGTCCAGTTGCTGCCACCGAACGCGCGGATACGTCCCGCTTTGAAATGCTCGTTCAGCACATCGATGAACTCGCCCACCGGGATCTCCGGGTTATCGCGGTGCATAATGTACAGATCCAGATGATCCGTCTGCAGGCGCTCCAGCGTCACGGCTAGCTGCGTCGAAATGCTCTTGGGATCGCAGAACGGCGTATGTGCTCCCTTGCTGATCAGCACAACCTGCTCGCGCAATCCACGGTTCTTGATCCACCATCCCAGCATGCGTTCGCACTGGCCGCCGCCGTAAATGTGGGCAGTATCGAACGCAGTGCCGCCGCGCTCGAACCAGTCGTCGAACATCACGGACGCATGCGACATCGAATGCTGGTTATCCACGCCCATGACCAGCCTGCTGATCTTCTTGTCCACGCCCGGCATCTCGCCATAGAGCATGTTGTTCTTGGCGCGAACGGCCAGCGGCTTTCGGCTGACGGTATAGGTGAAGTTCTGCGGTTTCTCGATGTCATACACAACGCCCACCTGCGCCCGCCACAGATCCAGCGTGCGCATGTTACCCAGCGTGTCTTCGTTGCTCATGGCGGGATGCGCGGGCTTATGCGAGCGATCCTCAACCGCTTTGGCAAACACATCGATCTCGTAGCTAAAGCTCGTGCGGTCGGCCGGCACCTCGATCTCTTCGGGCGCAGCCTGTCCCTTGCGCACAATGATCTTGCCCACTTCCGCCTTCTGGCGATTGCAGACCCATGGATTATGCATGGTGATCTGCCCATCAGAGCCGAATACGCGAACGACGTTCTCCTGATTCACTTCCACGCCCGTGGCAACCTGCGCCACGATGTCGCCGGGGAACTTAAGCGTCCCTGCCGCCCAGCTATCGACGCCAGTAGGCGTCAGCCGGCCGGTGCCTTTGACCTCAATCGGATCGGCAAAGTCTTTGCCTTGAGCCACGCCCGCGATCAGCCGCGACATCGAGACGGGATAGCACCCCACATCCATAATCCCGCCGCCGGCCAGAGCATTACTGAAAAGCCGGCTCTCCGGGTTGTAGCCCGCATGGAAACTGAAGGTGCCCTGGATCACCCGCACATCACCGATCGCCTTGCCTTTAATCAGCTCCACCAGTTTCACCGTCTGCGGATGGCAGCGATACATGAATGCCTCGAGCAGGCAGAGGTTCTTCTCCCTCGCCACTTCGATCATCTTCATCGCTTCGTAGTAGTTCATCGCAAACGGCTTCTCGCACAGGACATGCTTGCCAGCTTCCAGCGCGGCGATGGTCCACTGCGCATGCATCGGGTGCGGCGTGCAGTTGTAAATCGCCTGAATGCTCTTGTCGGCCAGCAGCTGCTCATAGCTGCCGTACGACGTCGGCACGCCGAACTCCGTGGCAAACTTCTGCGCCTTGGCAAGATCCCGGCTCGCAACCGCCTTGAGTTTGCCGGTCTTGCTTGTCTTGGCGCCCGTCGCAAACGCGCGAGCGATCGATCCTGCACCAATGATGCCCCAATTGAGTTCCATATGACTTCTTCCTTTACGTGTTAGATGAACCGAACGTGTCGGCATTCTACTGGCGGCTACGAAAAATCCTATCACCGCGCAGCCGCCGTATAGTTCAGCTCATCCTTTACTCTTTGCCCTTGCTGGGGCCCAGACCAGTGGTACATTGAAACGGCTACGTTCAATGGATTCCATGGAGTGTGATTGAAATGCCAACCGGATCTGACCATATCAGTGAAGCCGACCGTACGATCCTTCGGGACCTGGCAAAGCGCCTGGCGGACATCGCCGCCCTGCCGATCCAGGAGCAGCGGCGCAGGCAGTGGACACTGCACAACGACCTTAGAAGCAAGCGGCCGATGATATGGCTGTCGCCGGAAGGATCCTGGCGGGAACTGGTACCGGCAGAATCGCTCAAGTGCGAAGGCGAGACAGCCCGGCAGATGGAGGGCCAGCTCCGGCGGTCAATCTATTACCACGACCATTTCTGCGATGACAACCTTGTGGAGAAGACCTGGACCATCCGGCGGGCCATCGTCAGTTCCGGTTGGGGCATTGAGGCCCAATGGCACTGGAGCGATGAAGCCCTGGGAGCCAGGGCGTTCCAGCCTGTGATCCACAAACCCTCCGACCTGAAACAGATCCGCTTCCCGGAAATCCACGAAGACACTGTGGAAACCGCTCGCCGGATGACCGAGGCACAGCAGCTCTTTGGCGACATCCTGGACATCCGGCTCAAGGGTGTAGCGCACGTGTCATTCCACCTGATGGCCCAGTACACCGCCCTGCGCGGTCTTGAACAGGTGATGGAGGACATGATCGAGGATCCCCAGTGGCTGCACGATGCGATGCGCCTGCTGACCGACGGCCACCACCACCTCATGAAGCAGTACATCGACCAGAACCTGCTCAGCCTCAACAACGACTGGACCTACCACAACAGCGGAGGCAATGGATTTACCAGCGAACTGCCGCCCCCGGGCTTCGACCCCGGGCATGTCCGGCCGTGCGACATGTGGGGCTCCGCCGAGGCACAGGAACTGGCTCTGGTCTCCCCGCAAATGCACGAGGAATTCAGCCTGCGCTACGAACGCGAACTGCTCCAACCGTTCGCCCTGAACGGCTACGGCTGCTGCGAAGACCTGACGCACAAGATCGACCTGGCCCTGACGATCAAGAACCTCCGCCGGATCTCAATCTCCCCCTTCGCGGATGTGGACAGGTGCGCCCAGAAGCTCGGCGACAAGGCGATCTATTCGTGGAAGCCGCATCCCAGCCACCTGGTCGGCCGGTTCGACGAGAACAGAGTCCGCGCCTACATTCGGCACACCCTGGACGTGACCCGAGCCAACGGCTGCGTTCTCGAGATGATCCTCAAGGATACGCACACCTGCGAGAATCGCCCGGAACGCTTTGATCTGTGGTGCCGGATTGCACGGGAAGAAGTCGAGTTGGGGCCTGGATTCGCAGATCCCGTTGAAAGCCATCACACGCATTAGCGATAGGCAGTACGGTTGCACGGTGATATAGCACAGGCTATACTCATTCGATGCCCAGCCCCGTTAAGTTCCGTGACTTCAGGAAGTACATGGGAAAGCACGGCTGGGCGCTATCGCACGTGACGGGGTCGCATCATGTTTTCGTCAAGCCGGGATGCAGAAGTTTCCCGGTGCCTGTCCATCATGGCGAGGTGAAGTATGGCTACTACCGAGAAGCACAAAAGATCAATGAAGGCCGCTAAGAGCGTCCCTTCCGCGCAGCACATCGCCACCGCTCGTAAGATGGCCCATGTATATAAGTACACCGTATGGCCGGAAGGGGGCGAATGGTGGTCGCGATGCGTCGAACTGCCCAACTGCCTCGGAGATGGCAAAGATGTTGAGTCGGCTCTGGCTTCCGCACGTGAAGCCGTTACCGCGGGACTTGCCTCCGATCTGGCCGCCGGGTTGCCCGCTCCCGCTCCGGCACGAGAACAGATTCGCTCTGAACAGGTCAACATCCGCCTGTCGGCCGATGAACGCGAGATCATCCAGGCCAACGCCTCGCGGGCCGGTTTCAAGGGCATGGCGGATTACGTCCGCTCGGTTGCTCTGGGCCTGTTCCCGACTCGGGTAGCCGGGTGACGCGAATGCGGCCAACCGTTCGCGAGACCTCGGTCTTTCCCCCGCTTTGGACCCACAAACCCTTCTGTACCCGGCAGTCAACCGCCCTTCGATCCTGCGCCTTCACATTCAGCATGACCGGCCGTATGGTGATGTGGCATGGGTAGCCGAACGTGCCACCGCCGCCGGCTGTCCCGGCGGCTTGAGAACGACTATTCATGAACCCCGGTTCCACCGAGCAATCCGCCTCCGCAACCCCTCCGCTCCCTCTTGCAGAGCCTGGGCGCGACCCCGTCAACCTGCGCAGCGTGCTGCTTGGCCTGTTTGGCGTCATCGCCATCAATGCCATCACCCCCTTCAATAACCATGCCCTGAACAATGCCTGCCTCATCAGGAGCTATCTGCCAGCGGGCCTGCTGCTCTTCCTGATGCTCTTTGTGATCCTCATCAACGCGCCTCTGCACCGATTCGCCCCACGCTACGCTTTCAGTCCCGGTGAGCTTGCTGTCGTCATCGGCATGATCCTGGTCGGCTGCGCCCTGCCCTCCAGCGGGTTGATGCGATACCTGCCCGGCCATCTGACCGGCATCTTCTACTATGCAGCCCAGCGGCCGGAATTCGCCGACCTTCTGCGCCGGGTGAATCCCCCTGACTGGCTGTTTCCATCCTTCCCTTCGAGTGATCCCGTCCAGCGCGGCATCGACCCGATCGTCCAGCAATATGTCGGCCGCGCCCTTACCGACACCGATACCTTCACCGCGCACTTTCTGGCCGTTCCCTGGCACGCGTGGCTGCGCCCCGCCATGGCCTGGGGAATTCTCCTCGTCGGCCTCTTTGGTTCGATTCTCACCTCGATGATCATTCTCCGGCGTCAGTGGGTCGAGAATGAACGGCTCCAGTTCCCCTTGGTCACGGTCTACATGTCCCTGATCGAACCCCCGGCGCCGGGCAGGATGCTTAACACGCTCTTCCACAATTACCTCTTCTGGATCGGCTTTTCCGCCATCGCATTCATCAAGCTCTTCAATGGCCTGGGGGTGTATTTCCCGAGAAACATCCCCGAGATCCCGCTGTCGTTCGATCTCAGCAAGATCATGACCGAAGAGCCCTGGCGTTACTGCCAGTGGGAATTCATGACCCAGCGGATCTTCTTCACCATCGCTGGCCTCGCCGTCTTCATGCAGACCCGAACGGCATTCTCGCTGTGGTTCATCTTCGTGCTTCTGCAGGTTGCCCGAATGGCCTGCGGCATGCGGCAGACCGACATCACCGAGCCAATGGCGCATGACCAGATGTTCGGCTCGGTCGTGGTGTTCGTGGGCATTGTTCTCTACATCGCACGGCACCACCTGTTTGCCGTTCTTCGCCAGATGTTTGGCGCCGGCCGGAGCGACGATCCCCGCGGGCGCTATCTTCCCTACGGGCTGGCCGGCTGGGCTTTCGTCGGCTGCCAACTGCTCCTGATCGCCTGGCTCATGGCGGCAGGCACCACGCTCCTCGGCGCCCTGGTCATCATCGGCATCCTGTTGATGCTCCACATTGCACTGGCCCGCATCGTCGCCGACACCGGCATGATCTATCCCTCGCTTCCGGTGCCGCTCTCCCATCCCTACGACGTGGCAGCGGTTGCCATTCCCGCCCTGCCGCACACCACGCCTGGCAGCTATCTTTTCGCCCGGCTCTTTTCCGGGATCTTCGCCGCCGACATGCGACAAACGCTCCCGCCCTTTGCGCAGCACGCGCTGGTCGTGGCCGACCACACCGCCTGCAGCGGCTCCGGCACCAGTGCCGGCACCAGTGTCGCCGCCTGGCGCAAGGGCATCCGCGTTGTCGCAGTGCTCGTGCTCGCCCTTGCCATCGCCTATGTCGTCTCCGGCGTGGCCATGCTCTATGTCGAGTACCGCTATGCCGCCACGCTCGACCGCTCGAACAAGGCGCCCCTGAACTGGTGGGTGATCAACAACATGGTCCCCGACACTGTCATGGGCCCGTCCGTACGTTACACCGTCACCGGCATCCAGCCGGTCCGCCACTCTCGCCTCCTGCATATCGGCATCGGCGCAGGAATCACTGGCACTCTTGGAGCCCTGCGTCTGACCATTGCCAACTGGCCGCTCCATCCCGTGGGCTTTCTCCTCTGCTACACGTATGGGCTTTGGGTAAGCTGGTTCAGCATCTTCCTGGGCTGGCTTGCCAAGACACTATTGCTCAATTTCGGCGGGGCCCGCATGTTCACCCGGGCACAGCCCCTCTTCCTGGGTATCATCTGCGCTGATGTGACCATTTCCGCCTTCTGGTCGCTGGCCAACCTTGTGATATGGTCCATGGGATTTGAGTTCCGCGCTATCCCCTGAACGTCCGAGACCTCACCTCCGCCCCTTCTGGCCCGACTCAAACAACGCCGCCAGCACCTGCATCATGTTCGCCAGATACGCACACCTGCGAGAATCACCCGGAACGCTTTGACATGTGGTGCCGCATTGCACGCGAGGAAGTCGAACAGCACCGCATGTAGGTGCAAGTCCCGGTCGAATGGGGATTTGTGTAAGTCCATGACAATGCCGGCACGCGGCGATATGATTGTGGCATGCAGATGGAGCTACTCAAACGCGTGACCGTGAACCCGCGCCAGTGCGGAGGGCGGCCCTGCATTCGCGGCATGCGAATTCGCGTCAGCGATGTGCTCGACCTCCTGGCGGCCGGGCTGAGTACTGAAGAAGTCGTCAAAGAACTGCCGGACCTGGAGACTGACGATGTCCGCGCCTGCCTGGCTCTGGCTTCCAGCCGCTTCGACCACCCGGTATTCGTAGCATGATCCTTGTGGCAATACTTCCAATGCCTCTCTTAGGCTGCTGCTCAGGAACCTGCTGCCGCAGGCCGTGACGGCTTTGGATGCGGGCGAACCGCTCGCCGAGATCGGCCGGCTCCTGTAGACGCGGTCTATCAGCGTCTATGCGCGAAGATGCCGCCGAGGACAGTTCAGCATTCGGCTGAATGATCAGTACCGAATCTGCTTTGTCTGGACGCAATTTGGGCCGGAGCGTGTTGAGATCGTTGACTAACACTGATGAGGTGGCCCATGGCGCGTACCATTGCTGTTTACCCCGGTGCGGTGCTGCTGGACGAGTTTGAGGAGCGGGGCATTACCCAGTCGGCGCTGGCGATACATATTGGCGTGCTGCCCAAGACCGTCAATGAGATCTGCCGCGGGAAGCGGGGTATCAGCGCCGAGATTCTCGGACAAGGGGCCACTCGTCATAAACACGGTGCGAGAACAGGTGGCATCCCACAGATTCGCCAGGATTTGCAGTGTCACCTTCTCCAAGACCACCTCTTCCGAGACCAGTGGAGCGCGGCCACCGGCCCGCGACGGGTGGGCAGAAACGGCCAGCCTGACCAGATGGCCTGGTGGGGCGCGACAGGCCCTTCCGCGCTGCCCTCTGTTCTGCGCATTTCTCCCTTACCTCCATTGCCTCCTGTTCAAACAGTATGGTTTGCGCCGGGATTCCTAAGGCGACGCAGTTAGTGACAAGTGACCATGGGCTTGCTCGCCAGAATCAGCGGCGATGGCGCTGTCGCTTCCAACAATCGGACATCTCCGAAGCCCGCATCATGCAGCCACGATCGGACTTCGCTGAACGCAAAAGTATCTCCTTCATCGGTGTTGACTAGCATGTTGACGGCGAAGATCAGCGTATTGGGTGGCCCGCTGCGATCTTCGTTCGGCGTGAACTCGGATATCGCAATCGTTCCGCCCGGCGACAATGCGTCAAAGACGCGCTTCAGCAGCAACTGGCTGCGGGTCGCGCCTTCGCTGTGAAGAATGTGGCCCAGAGTTGCGACCTGGTAGCCGCTGCCCAAATCGACTTTCTGAATATCTCCTTCGATGTAGCGGAACCGATCGTCGACGCCGAAGCGTTTGGCGACACGCCTGGTCACGGGGATTACCTCATGCCAGTCGACGGCGGTCACACGAACATGAGGGGATTTCTGGGCCAGAGAGATGCCCCAGACTCCCGAGCCGGCGGCTATATCCAGCACATTGACCGGCTGCCTGACATCCGACAATTTCAGCGCATCTCCGAGTGTCTGAGCCGCGCGGTAACTCATCGGGAAGATGTCTTCAACGAATTGCTCAAAGAAAGCGGGACCATCCTTGTCGCGATTGACGGACCGCGCCGGCTTGCCGGTGCGGACGGTCTCGTCAAGCTGCATCCAGTTGGGAAGAAGTTGGGCGCTGATGTGCCTGAAGATTCCGCCATGGAATGACGATCTTGTGCTGACGAGGAATTGCGCACTTTCGGGAACGAGTGCGTAGGCATCACCCTCCTTGCCAAGCAATTCGACCGAAACCAGGGCATCGAGAATGGCGCGCAATCCACGAGCCGAGGCACCCGTTTCGCGGCCGAGCTGCTCGATTGTTTTCGGACCGGCATCCAGCACATCAAAGACGCAATGCTTGAGGGCTGCCTCGATGATCAGGGGAATCGCATAGCCCCAGGCGAACTGCATGAGTCGTTCCGGGGTCAACTGCTTCGCGGAATACTCGGAAACCTGACGCATATGTTCGATCCTTTCCAAGTGAAAAGTGCCTGGCAACGCTGTTATGCAGAGATAATAGGCCGGCACTCACATTCACTGACAGGAGGAGCGAATGACGGCCTGGAATCGTAAATCGGGCCCGAGCATGACGCAGGCCAATAGGCTCCGCATTCCCGTGATCTTGGCAGCTTCAGGCCCCTCCCGCAGCCAGCCGTGAGACTAATGCACTTCTCCAAGACCTAGAGCTCCACCAAGGGATATCAGCCTTCCCAAGAATTCCCTTTCCCTTCAGAGAATAGTTTGTTACAATTTTCACAATGTCCGGGCCCAGTGCAGTTTGCACGGGCTAACCAGGCGTTTGCCGGCTTGTGTGGCGGCGGGAAGATGGGTTGGCTTATGGTACAGGATCCAGTATGTGACCGTGAAGTTGATAGGCAACGCGCCAAAGCAGCAGGCCTTACCTCGACGTACAAGGGTCAGACCTACTACTTCTGCTCCCCGGAGTGCCTGCGTGAATTCGAGAGCTGCCCGGGTCTGCACATCAATCCGACGCTGGAAGCGACGCCCCAGGAGGCGTACGCCGGATGATACTTACGCCGCTGAAACCCCCAGATGCTGCGTGCCCTCGATGCAAGGCGCTCTGTCATTGCGCATAGCAATCCCAATGCCAGAGTCCGCTTAACAATCTGCGAATTTTCGCCGCCGCGCGCAAGTCCTTGTCAATCCTCAACCTTACCTTATCGAATCTTGCCGACCACCCCTTATTATGGGGGCATCTGTTCTTCACCCCTCCCGGCCGCGCCCGGCCACGCTATTTGACAACCGAATACGCTTCCTGATCTCCCGTGTCGGATGAACCAACGTGGAACAAAACGGAACGTCCTAAGCGTTCCGCCCGGCCAGCCGGCCATGCCGCCCAAACATGCGCACCGATCTTGAGCACCTTCCCAAGATATGTGAGATCAATCACACACACCGTGAACTGCGCGCGCTAACCTGAGCATCTTCGGTGCCTGCTCCGGTTCATCCTGCAGTTTAGTCGCCGTGGCGACCTTTCGTCCCTCATCCGTTGATGAGTTATCCACAATCGCCCCGAACTTGCGCACCTCCTCCCCCGATCTGCTCCTAACTCCATGTCTTCCAAAGACATAGCGATATGGGGGTATCCTCGAGAGAACTTGCGCACCTGTTCACTTATCCACACCCGGCCCCTTTTTACTCCCCCGGCTCTTCCAGCGGCACGGGGCAGACTTCCTTCCGCCGGCAGTTCTTGCACCGCTGGCCCTCCCAGAGCATATTGAACTGCTCCATCACCTGATCGATGAGTCCTGAATCCTCAGTGATGATCCCCCACTCAAAGTTCCGCTTCCCTTCGGCCTTTGCCCCCAGGCCCGCTCCTGTGAGATTGGCCGACCCCAGGTACATCCGCCGGCAGTCCGTCACCACAGCCTTGGCATGGAGCCGAGGGCAGCGACGAATCGTCAGCCGCTGCGGCAGCGCCTTCTTCAGTTCCTTCAGGGCGGCCGACGATGGCGTGCCCGCATGCAACAGGCGAATCTCCACACCCTTGTCCGCCAGTTTCCGCAGGTGCTGCACGATGGACGGCGCACGCCCACGTGAAGAGCCCTTCTGCGGCACCAGCATGGCTTTGAAGTCGGCCGTCGCGATATCCACGCTGACCTTCGCCCCCAGCATCCCCTCGCGCACAACGGCATCGAAGTGGGCGGCGTCGAACACCAGCCGCGCCGATCCGCGGAAAGCAGCCATCCCAGAGTCCAGCTTCTCACCACTTGCCATGTGCAGCAATGATACTCCATGTCATGCAGCCGCCGCCAATTGCACATGGCTGTCATCGTCGCAGAAACCGGTACAATCGGGTTTTATGGCAGTTGCGAAGCGAACCAAGCTCCCCATGCTCACCTGGACCGGCCGGTCGGTTGATCCATTCCCCCTCCCCACCGCGTTCGCAATTTCGGGCGCAACCGAGGCCACGAACCGTGTTTACGCCGCCGACAATCTGGCCGTGATGGCAAGTCTATTGGCGGAGTTTCCTGCGAAGATCGACCTCATCTACATCGATCCCCCCTTCAACACCGGTGCGGATTTCGCATTGCACGGCAACCTTACCGGCCACGCCTACTCCGACCGCCATGCCAACGGGATCAACGGCTACCTCAGCCTAATGCTCCCGCGCCTGCAGTTGATCCATCGCCTGCTCTCACCCGTCGGCACACTGTATGTCCACTGCGACTATCGGGCTTCCTCCTATCTCCGCCTGCTCTTGGATGAGATCTTCGGCCCCGACAACCTCCGTGCCCAGATTATCTGGCACTACCAATCCGGCGGCCGGCAAAAGCGCTGCTGGTCCGCCAAACACGATGTCATCTGGATGTACTCAAAATCGGACAAGTTCACGTTCAACCTCGAAGCCATCGGCATCCGTCGCGGCGATATCAAGCGCAATCACATGAAACGGCACCTCGACGCCAGCGGCAAAGCCGTCTACTCGATTCGCTCCAACGGCAAGACCTACACCTACAGCGAAGATGAACTGATGACCCCCGCCGACGTCTGGACCGATATCTCGCACCTGCAGCAGAAGGACCCGGAGCGAACGGGTTACGCAACGCAGAAGCCGGAGAAACTTTTAGAGCGAATCGTCCTCGCCTCTTCCAACGCCGATGATCTGGTTGCCGATTTCTTTGCCGGCTCAGGCACAACGGCGGCCGTCGCCCACCGCCTCGGCCGGCGCTTCCTGATCTCCGACACCAGCCCCGCGGCCATCGACGCCTGCACTCGACGGCTCTCATCGCTCGCAGCCCCGTTCGCGCTGTACCGTCCCTGAGCGGCGACTATTGCCATGACCCGTTTTCGTAATTGCCCCACTGACGTGATACGGTACGATCCATCATCAATGCGGAAGCAATTCCGGCGAAGCATCGCCGCCATTCTCGTCTTTGCCCTCACGATCCTGTTCGTCGCGCAAATCGCGGAAGCCCGTGCCGGCGGCGGCCACAGTTTCGGTGGCGGCGGCGGACACAGTTTCTCCGGCGGTCACAGTTTCGGAAACCACGGCGGAAGTCGCGGCGGCAGCTATCACTCCGGTGGCGGTAATCTCAGTCCTGCTGCAGTGCTGATCATCATCGCCATCATCATCGCGATCATCCTGCTGAGGTACTACCTCGCTCAGCAGCAGACCCAAACCATCCGCCAGGGGATATCGACGGGTGACGAGATGGCACGGGCCAACGCCATCGCCGCCCTGCAGCGCGACGATCCCGCCTTCAACCCGGCCGGATTCTGCAGCACCATCGTCAAAGCGTTTACGACCGTCCAGGCCGCATGGTCGGCGATGAAACTGGAATCGATCCGGCCGTTCGTATCCGATGGCATCTTCGAGCGCTTCACGCTGCAAATGCAGGAGATGCAGGCGGTCGGATACCGCAATGTGGTCGAGGATCTGAAGGTTCTGTCGGTCACCATCGCATCGGTGGAGAGCGACGAGTTCTTCCAGACCATCGCCGTCCGCATTACCGCCTCAGCTCGCGACTACGATGTGTCGCTCAGCAACGGCGCGCGTCTGCGTACCAACTCCACCTCGGAGTTCACGGAGATCTGGTCATTCATCCGCCGCCGCGGCACGCAGACCCCGGCCGACGGCGGCTTCAAGTTGCTCGCCGGCAACTGCCCCAACTGCGGCGCTACGCTGGAGATGAACCAGCACGCCCGCTGCAAGCAGTGCAACGCCATCGTGCGCAACGGCCAGTACGACTGGGTTCTGGCGGAGATCACGCAGGAGTGCGAGTGGGATGGCCGACCGCAAAACGCCGTGCCGGGCCTGGCCGCCATGCGCCAGCGTGATCCAATGCTGAACACTCAAACGATCGAGGATACCGCATCGGTCATCTTCTATCGGACGATCGCCGCCGGCTGGGCGCGCGATAGCCGACCGCTGCGCAAGATGGCAACCGAAGCCTTCTGCCGCGACTTCGCTGCCAACTTCGGACAGACCTACTACACCAACTGCGGCGTGGGGTCGGTCAGCGTCCTGGGCCTGTATTGCGAGGATGGACAGGACCGCGCGGCCGTTCGCATCACCTGGTCGGGCACGCGCCACACCGGCGACTCCGGGAAATCCTATGGCGGTGAAGGGGTTACCGGTGTGATCTCGCAGTTGTTCCTGCTGACGCGAGACAGCACCGCGATGACCGACGCCAACAACGCCATCTCCTCAGCACACTGTCCCAACTGCGGCGGCCCGATGTTGCACGATGCCTCGCCCGCCTGCGAGTTCTGTGGAACCATCCTCAACGATGGCCGGCACGGTTGGGTGCTGGACGCGGTCTGTGCGGTATCATCACCACAAGGGCAGGCAATCCTGCAGTCCTGCCGTAAGAACCTGGCGCAGTCGCAGACCGCGCCGATTCCTCTGTCATCTCCCTCGCCGCGCGGGAGCGGCATGCTGGGATGGGTTATCCAGACAGTTCTTGCCGACGGCGAGGTGTCCGAAAAGGAACGGCAGTATCTGTCCGCCATCGCCCAGCACCGGCAGATATCTGCGGAACGACTCAGCGAGATGGTCGAAGCCGCAAAGCGCGGCAGCCTCGATGTCGCCGCGCCGGCCGATCGCGATGAGGCTCGTGCCTGGCTGGAAACGATGGTCGAAGCCGGTTTCGCCGATGGCCGGCTGACGGCCGAGGAAGTCAATATCCTCCGGAAGTTGGCGGCGGCGCACGGCTTTACCAACCAGGAACTCAATGTCCTGATCAATTCCGTCCGCAAACGCCTTCTGCAGCAGTCCCGCGCAGCGATGCGCAGTAGCACGATGGCCTGATCGAGGACGTTGTCCGATATCGACCTCACCGCTACGATGCCGCAATCGCCGCGGCAGTCTTCGCGGCTCATCAGGAGATGGTCATGACAGGTTTCGGGCGCATCACCAACCAGAGTTTCAGCGCGTATATTGCCGGGAACGAGGCGTACGGCATCCATCGTGCCGGCATGAACGGCGTGGCCTCGCTGGTTCCGCATCGGATGGGCAACAACCTGTTCGTGCCGGGCTTGGCCGGCCTGAACTACGAGATCATCGCCCTGCCGGGAATGCCACCGTTCCCGGGCACAGCCGTCTCGCCCTTTGAACCCCGATCCGAACCGATGACGATCGAGTCGGCGGATACGACCAGCGTCACGCTCGTGCAGAGCGAAACATCCCACTCGCACGTCAGCGCCCGCATCACCTTTCGCGTGTCCGAGCCCTGCTTCCTGCACCAGCACATCGAACTGGTATTCCATCGCCGCTTCTGCCCGCAGGGGCAGAAGAACTCCTTCCACAGCCTATTCGCAAGCTACATGCACGGCGTGCCGGACCGGCACATCTACACCAAACGGCCGTGGGATAAGGGCGGCGACTTGGAGAACTGGATCGGCCTGACCAAGCTCGATCACGGTGTGGCCGACTGGCACCAGCGCCCGCTGCCGGCGGATCGCGAGATCACTGCGGCAGAGCACCTGCCAGCAATGCAAAGCCAGGCGCCGCAGGCAATCTGGTACGGTCCCGTGCCTGCGACAGATCCCCTGACCCTCGGCCGCGAGCCGCTGCCCGGGCCCTTAACCTTCTACTACGGACTGTGCTACGACCAGGTGTTCCTGATGATGTTCAAGCAACCCGAGCGCTTCCGCTTTGCCTATTCGCCCTGCGGCGGCGGCAAGGAGCCGGCGTGGAATCCCGCATGGGATTATGTGCTCTACCTGGAAGATGCCCAACTGAACACACCGTATGAGTGGGACCTTTGCCTGGCGGTGAAGCCATACGTCGGCCGTGCTGACGTACTTGCTGAGGTCAGAGATTACCTGCGCTGCGTCTGAGAGTACGACATCCACCAACCGGAGCATCCCATGGAATGCCGAAAGATCCAGAATGAGACAAAGTGCCCATGCACCAGCACAGGTTGCGACAGGCATGGCGTATGCTGCCAATGCCTGTCGTACCACCTCGCGGCAAAGAGCCTGCCGCGCTGCTGCTTCCCAGCCGAGCCGGCCACTCCGCCCAGCCGGTCGTTTGAGGCATTCGCCAAGGCTTGGGGAATCACCGGTCGTTAATGCGGCGCCGACGTCTGGGCCGCTTTGTATCCTATTCCGCCAGCTCCATCGTGATCGACTTCATCTTGGGCTTGGCATCGCAAACGATCTTGTACGTCTCTTCCGGCTTGCTGGCGATGTGCTCGTCTTGCTTCTCCTGGCCGGCCTGGTCCCAGGCGTACGTCACCTTGACCGGCCGGAAGCCAAAGGCGGGCGTGGTGTAATCCGCGTCGATGCGGAATGAGCGGAGTTGGTTACCCGCGGACGACTTGCCGGTGAAGCGCACAAGGGCCTTGGCCGCATCCTTGGGGATATCGTTGACGATCAGGTAGTTCTGCCGGCCGCCCGCCTGCGTAGGCGTGTCGCCGGCGGAAGCGAATGTCTTGCCATCATCGAAGGAGACATCCACCTTCCACGAATCGCCGTCGCTCCACGCGCGATAGACGGGGCAGATGCGCAGTCGGGATATTGCAGCGCCAGCGGGAACAGCAATCGGGACGGTCATACTCCCCTCGGGGCCGGAGACGACCAGATCCTCCTTGAGGTTCTTGATCGTCGGATGGAAATCCGTGTAGAGGACCTGCTTGTCCTTGTGGTTGAGCATGTTGTTGGCCTCAACCGTGATCGTGCTCTCGCGCGGCCCGGCCGCGAAGGTGATGGTGTTCTCGCCGGCGGCCAGCGCAGGCAGCGGGCGTTGGGAATGCTGGATTGTGTCGGTGATCTTGAGAGCGCTGATGGCCGACTGCCCGGCAAGTTCGAACTTCAGGCGATAGTCATATCGGCGCACGATAAGCTTGGAAAGGTCCACGGACGCGGCGGATGCGTCAGTGAGCTTAGTTACGGGCTTCCAGTCCAGGCCATTGTTGTCGCTGAGCGAGATGGTGATCGGCGAGTTGGCCGATGCTGCGGCGACCAGGTCGATCTTGCCGTTCAGGCAGACGTAGCTGGAAGGCATGCGGATGACCAGTTCGCCGGGCTTGGTGCTATCCTTGGCCGCGATTTTGCCGCCGGCGGCAGTGAGGTTGCTATAGACAAGTGCAGCGCCGCCGGCCAACTCGGCATCATCCATCGGCACGGTGTATTCGTGCGTGCCGTTGCCAATCCGGCCATTAGTAAGATTGGGATGCATGGGGTCGAGCTTGTCGCAGAAAGCCTGGTTGTTCTTGAGGAAACCGCTGGCATCCGCCATGGCATCGGGCGCATTGTTGGCACCGGCTACCATGTTGATGTGCAAGCCCTGGTTGGACCAGTTGCGGGTGATTCGTTCGCCCTTGCGGAGTTGGATGTTCACCTGATAGCCCAGCGAAGCGCCGTAGTCGAAAATGTAGGCCTTCTGGCCCGGGCCGGCTGTGCCATCGAAGTCCTGCATGGTGGCATACCAGCCGTGGGTGCCGGCCGGCCACCAGCCCTTGGCATTCAGTTGCGGGCTGGAAGCGATCAGTTTCGGGCCCTTCTTCCAGCCGGTTCGGCCATCGGCGAACTCAAATGTGCGTAGAAGCTTATCCCGCTGCTTTTCGTCGGCGTTGGCCATTTCGGGATGAGCATCATAGAACGGCCTGATCGCCGCCCAGATGTCTTCGATGCCGGCAATCGTGCCATCCTCTTTGGGGAAGTAGCACATCAGGGAGGAGTCAAAATGATGCCATGAGTTATCATAGAAAAACTCATTGACGCTGTGATGGGAAATCGCCCAGCCGCGGGCGCCAAAGCCGATCTGGCGTGCCAGAGAAGTCATGTGCGAGCTGTGGGGAGAGCACATGGCGTAGCCATAGACATTGAACATCTTGATCGCATCGTAGACGAGATTCTCGTGCTGCAGGTATTCGGCCGGCGGCATGTCCTGGTACTGGAACGTAATGACCGACTGCCAGATGGCAATGGCTTTGTCCTGATTGGTCGATTTGCCGTCGATGTAGGACTTCTTCCAGGCGTCGAAGCTGGAAACATCCAGAACCTTGTCGGAAAGGACCTTAACGTTGCAGACGGTTGCAGGCCGGGCGCCGACTGGCTCGGCTGCTTGCGCGGGCGAGACGACAAGGGCGACGGCGGCGACAGCCACAGCGGCAATCAGTCGACCGAATCGGATGCGTGTTGAATTGGTGTGCATAAGGACCTCAGATGAATACCAGGCTGGAAGAGTAACCGGACCTGCATGATTCTGTCCATGCGGTTCCGGATGAGTGTAGCCATGTGAGAGAGTGTTTCCAGCCTCTGACCGGTATACTCGTTGCCCAATTGATGAGGAGAAGAACTGACCCATGTCTGAACTACTAAAGAAGAAACCGATTGGGAATCGTGTGCGCTGGCATTTGAGACTTGCGCTGAACCCGCGTTCATTCAGGGCCGACGAGGCAGCCATGTGGGAGCTTATCGAAACATCCAAGGCCGATGAGGTCATGTTCTTTGTGCCGCATGGCGAAGAACTCTCGCCGGGCCTGGGCACCATCGAGGAATGCGAGAAGGTAGCAGCGCTACTGGCTCCGGTATTCAGAAAACTGCGCAAAAGGAATATCGCCCCGTCGATCAATATGTGGTGGACCCTTGGGTTCTCCCATTACCCCGGCGATGCCCGGGTGTGTGACGACCGGTTCGATTTCCGCTGGGCGGTTGCTGAAAACGGAACGGTCAGCCGCTGCATCGCCTGTCCGCGGGATCAGCGCTGGCTTGATCACGTCAACCAGATGTACCGGATATTCGGCGCGCTCAAGCCGCAGCGAATCTGGGCTGATGACGATACCCGTGCCACGCTTCGCGCGGGCTTGCAGTCATTCTGCTACTGCGAAGACTGCCTTGCCGAAATGGGGAAGCGAACCGGCCGGATGTGGACGCGCACTGAGCTTCTCAAGGCTGTGCTCGCCGATCCGCCAAATACCGTTCGCGATGCGATGTTCGCATTTCAGGCCGATATGTTGAAGACAATCGTGCGCGGCGCCGCCGAGACCGTGCATGCGGTGAGCCCCGGCACACACGTATCGCTCATGGTCAGCGACATCGAAGGTCACGCCAGTGAGGGTCGTGTGTGGGAGGACCACCTTGGTGCGCTGGGTTCACCGGTCCCCTGGGTGCGGCCGGGGCTGGGCGGCTACACCGAATCCATCTCGGTCGATTTTGTCAGCGGCATCAACATTTCGAGGCAGGTCATGCACGTGCTGCCGAAGCACATCCCCATGGCCGGCGAGATCGAGAACTACCCATTCTCCACCTATTTCAAATCCGCAAGCGTGGTGAGGCTGCAACTGGCCTTCGCCCAGCTCATCGGCATGCCTGAGGTGACCTTTGATCTATACCGGTTCTGCGGCCGGCTCGATCTCCTGGCCGACCATCGCTGCGTGGAAATGCTGGGCCGCGACAAACCGTTTATGCAGGCCCTCGCCGATCTTGGCATTGATCGCCAGCAGCAGGAAGGCATTGGTCTCTATATCAATCCCGCGATCGGGCGCCATGTCCGTGGCGTTGGCAACGCTGCAAAGACCAATGCGCTGATTCGCAGTAGAGCTTGGGACAGCATTCTTCCGGCCATGGGCTTTGCCACCAAGTACGGCACGGGCGATGTGACGGTATTGACCGGTGAGCAGGTCATGTGCCTTCGCGATGACGAAATCCAGCGGATGTTCGCCAAAGGCGTGTTGCTGGATGCGCGAGCTGCCGAATCGCTCATCATGCTTGGCAAGGGCGACCTGTGCGGCGTCGCCGCGCGCAAAGAGGATGTCCCGGCCGTGATTGAAGAGATCACCGATGGCCGCTTTGGCGCCCAAGGCGACCTTCTGAACTTCCGAGCTGAACCCGCCCGTCCCTGGCAGTTTGAGTTAACGAAGGACGCCAGGATCGTGTCGCGCATCTGCAGCTATGCGATGAAACCGACGGGACACGGGATCGTAGTAAGCCAGAACCACCTCGGCGGCCGCACCGCCATCGTCCCGTTTGACACGCAGGCCGGAGGCCTTCTCAGTTCCTCATTCATGAATGAGAGTCGAAAGCGGCAATTCCATGCCCTTCTGCAGTGGCTCAACCGCAAACCCCTGGCCCTGGTCACTCCGCATGTGCAGACTCTGTTCCCTATCCTGGTGGTTCAGGAAGACAGGATCATCGTCGGCATCGGAAACCCGCATGGTGATGCAATCAGTGACCTGACCTTCACCGTGTGTCTTGCCAGCCGCAAGCCCGGGAAAGTCGAAAGCCTGCGAGACAACGGAAGATGGAAACAGGACAAGGTTCGGATGGTGAAAGAGAAACATGGCGCGTTTACCATCAGAACTACCCAGCGCGTGGAGCATAACGGCATCGCTGTCTTCAAGATTGCGACAGCAGCACAATAGCGGATGCATCCGCCGAGTTTCCGTACGGTGATTTGAGAGGCGAACATGGCTCTACAGAAGACACAGTTCCAGGTCATTGACTATGCCGGCACCCTGTATGCGTGCGGGCGAGCGTATGGCGAGGAGTTCCACGAGAGCATCAATCTCGGGCTCGATGGAGACTTCAAGATGAAGAAGATCCAGTGGGATTTCGTGAAGAAGTGCATGGCTTTCCCCTGGAGGTACAAACGCGAGCTCGATGCGCTGGTTGAAGGTATTGCCGCGGGGAGCGGGCGGACCTATCTCGATATCGCCCGTCTATTCTGCGAAGAGGACTTTGCCCTGGGCCGGCTCCGTAACTGCACCGCAGTGGCCGCCACCGGAGAGGGAACCGTCGACGGAAAGCCGATCATCGGAATGAATTGGGACGGCATGCCAAGCATCTATCCCTGGTCCCGGCTGGTGAGGTTCAAAGCCAAAGGCTGGCCACGGATGCTCACCTACTCAAGCCGGCCGGGACGTTTCCCGGATGCCGGGATCAACGAGCACGGGATGTCTCTGGTGTGGACGACTGCTATCTGGAAGATCTGGCGGAAGCCCGCTCCACCGATCACCGGCGTTCCGACCGCGAACCTGATCACAGGCATCTTGGCCTGCAAAGACTGCAAGGAGGCCGTCTCTCTGCTGCGGGAAACGCCCAACGCCGGCGGATTCGTTTTCCTTCTGGCCGACGCCAGGAAGAATGCATGGGTGGTGGAGGGAATACCGGGAAAGATCGACTGCATCGAATGTACGGACGCCGTAGGAAGGGCAAACCACCTGGAAAGCCCGGTACTTACCCGGATCACCCGCCAACTCGTCCCGCGTTCGACGGGGGAGAACAATACGCAGGCGAGAGCCAAACGCATCTGGCAATTGATCGGAAAGCACCGAGGCCGGATCAGCCCGGCGGTGGTCGAAGCCATGCTGCGGGATACGGGCGGCCGGCCGGGGCATACGATCTGCCGGAACCGCCTTGGCGGAGATCCCTGCCTGACCATTGACAGCTTCTACCTTCTACCAACCCAACGCGAATTCTGGATCGCACGGGGATTACCGACGCGGCACACCTTTGAACGGTTCAAGGTATAACGACGGATGGTTCCACGACACCATGGCGTTGCCGCGGTGTTCGCGTGAACGTACGATGCCCGAACCGCCGGCCGCGACAATAGGCGCAGACCAAGGCGGCCTGAGGAATCCCGGATCAGTGCAGAGCAGTTGCATTGCACGTGATCCCAGAAGAAGAGGAATAGCATGGCCACAGATGCATCACAGAACCGCAAAGTTCGCGTCGCCATCGTCGGCGCTGGAGACCAGGCAAACTACGTTCACTATCCATCGATCGCTTCGATGAAGGACGTCGAGATTGCCGCCATCTGCGATATCGATCCTGAGCGTCTCAAGACCACCGCAGACAAGTATGGCATCGAGAAGCGCTACGGCGCCGACCGCGATCCCCTGGCCTATCGAAAGATGATCGAGCAGGTCGCCCCTGAAGCTGTCTATGTCATCGGCCAGCCCAACATCATGTACGACATCTGGGTATGGTGCCTGCAGCAGAAGCTCAATCTCTTCATCGAGAAGCCGATGGGGGTGAACCTGCACTCGGCGCGCAACCTCGCCCGGCTGGCCGAGGCCAACGGATGCATCACGCAGGTCGGCTTCCAGCGCCGGGCCACGCCCATGATTGTGAAGCTGCGCGAGGAGTGCCTAAAGCGCGGCCCGATCTTTCACGCACGCTGCGTCTTCTTCAAGTGCAACATCGTGCCCTACCTGGACCTGCGCGACCGCCTCATCGACGACGGCATCCACGCCGTCGACACGATTCGCTGGATGTGCGGCGGCGAGGTGGTGAAGGTGCACAGCGTCATGCAGGGAGTCGGGGTGCCGGATAACAACGCCGTCTCCGCCCTGATCGAGTTCTCCACCGGCGCTGTGGGCATCATGGTCACAACGTGGGCGAGCGGCCGGCGCATCTTCAAGGTCGAGATGCACTCTCCGGGGATCTGGGTGGACGCCGAGCATGAGGGCAAAGGCATCCTCTACGCCAATGGCGACACCAAGGGAGTAGTCCATGATACGAAGGAGGTGGCCGGCAGCAGCGAGATCTGGCGCTACGCCGGATTCCTCGCCAAGCACCGCGAGTTTATCGACGGCATCCGAACCAGGACGCCGCCGGGCTCGAACTTCTCCGATGCCGTCAAGACCATGGAACTTGCCGAAACAATTGTCGCGATGGATACGCTCCGGGGACGGTAGGTGGTGGGGACACATTGCTGTTGTCAGTGGCCGGACGCCTGCGAAGGCATCAAGTCGCAGAACGTCATGGATGATCCGCGCCGGCAGGAGGCGCTGATGGGCGATACCCGATGCTACAATGCCACACAAGTGAAACCCCTCCTCACGATCGTCAGTCTGATTTCCAAGATCCTGGCGGCGTTTACGCTGTTGGTGATCGTGGTGAGCTTTCTGCGTCCCATCGCCCTGCCGCTTGAGGGTGCAGTGATTGATGGCACGGCTCTCATCCAGTGGCCCGTGACCGAGGTCGCCACAGGCGGAGAGCCGCTGGTGGAGATTCATGGTGCACTGGGTCTTTACTACGTGCACAGGCGCCTGCCGGCGTCCAACGCTTTGGCGCCAAACCCGAACCTGCTGATGGTCTTCCTGTACTCGCCGCTGCTGCTCTTCTCGATCCTGTCCGCTGCCGATTACACCCACAGGCTCCATCGCCGGTATCGTGGGCGAAATCGGATTGCCCAGGGACTATGTGTCCAGTGCGGGTATGACATGCGAGCGACGCCGGATCGTTGCCCTGAGTGCGGCACTGTAAGGTCCGCAACATTTCTTTGACACGGCCACTGCTACCACGATGCTCTGATCCTGCCCATAAGGGACGACACGGCAACCGCGCACTGGCAGCGATAATACGTGATCGATCGCCCGCCGCGGGCCTGCACCGAAATGAACTGACCATCGGCGTCGTAACCGTAGCTATATGTGCCGACCGCCGTTGTCATGGCAATGGGCTGACCGTGGGCGTCGTACGTATAGTGGTTGAACGACTGCATGGCACCGCCAGTAGCGTGATTCGTGATTGCAGTCACATCCCCGTCGGCATCATGCGTTCCCGTTGGAATCATCCCCTTAGTTCCCTCCCATCAAGTGACTCTCGGGCGACCTGTTGGCTGTTGACGGCGGCCGGTGCGAGATGCACGATGCCTTAACCTCCCAAAGGAGAAACACATGAACTCGCGCCTGTTCGTTGCGATGATGGCCATGGCCACATTGGCAGTTTCGGCGATAGCCCAATCTCCCACCATCAAACCGGCGGAGTCCAAAGAAGCCATCCTGGCGGGCTTCGAGAAGGGGGAAACAAACGCATTCGAGGGTCTCGAGCGCCTGTCCCTCGTAACCGACCACGCCACGCAGGGCCAGACGGCCGGCAAAATTGCTCTGGACGCCAAGGGCTTCGGCATGGGGTTCAGCTTCGGCCGTGGCCAGAACCTGGGTGGAAGCTGGAGCAAGTACGACCGGCTGATCGTGGACATCTTCATCGAAGGCGGGCCGGTCAAGGTCTACTGCTACGCGCGGGACGACCAAGCCAAGAGCTATGACACGCGTTTTAATCTGCAACTCAGCCTCCCCGAAGGCAAGCGGACTATCGAGATCCCGCTGGGCAGCATGTTCCGCGGGCGGACCACCAAGCCCCTGGACGTGGACAAGCTTGAGTGGCTCTCCTTCTCGTTTACCAACGGCGACGCCGCCAAGCCCGCCACGATCTACCTGGACAACATCCGGCTGGTCAGGGGCTCGGGCGACTTCCAGGTGAAGGTGCTCTATGGCTTCGAGGGCGCCGACACCGGCAAGTACATCCTGGAAGACTGGCCTGAGGAGTTCAAGGGCAAGAGCAAGCTCACCATCGTTGAGGAGCATGCCGCCGAGAACAGGAAGGCCCTCAAGCTCGAAAGCAATGCCCCGGCCGGCAACGTCCAATTCACCGACTTCGGCGGCGACTGGAGCCACTTCGACACGCTGGCCTTCGACATCTTCAACCCCGCTGACAAGCCCGTCTCCGTCAGCGGCTGGGTCATGGACAAACCCAAGGCCAGCTTCGACCAGCGCCACAGTTGGGAGCGGATGCTCAAACCGGGCCTGACGACGGTGAAACTCCCTGTCGGCGCCCTGGGAACCGAAAAGGGACGGCGGATGCTGGATGCCTCGAAGATCGTCGCATTCAACGTTGCGGTTGACCGGCAGACGATCTTCATAGACAACATCCGCCTGATCAAGGGCGCTGAGGAAGTGCCGGTGGAGGGCATGCGCAAGTTCGATTTCGGCCCGGCCACCTCGGCCGTTATGCCCGGCTTCGTCGGGGTCTCCAGCGCGGCGGAATACAGCAACGAAAG
>CAIQIQ010000002.1 GCA_903871935.1 uncultured Phycisphaerales bacterium | reverse complement strand
GCGGGAGATCCAAGAGAAGGTTCCGCCGCTTCTGGCCGAGGGTGGTTTCATTCCCCTGGCCGATGGGCGCGTGCGGGCGAGCATTCCGCTGCACAACTATCTCGCATATCGCCGGGCACTGGAGCGAATCACCACATAAACTGATATCGCGGGGCGCTGTGCGATGTCGCCGGGGAGGCGGCGGAGAAGGCGGAGAACGGGAATCTGGTGACTTTGTTGTCGCCTTTCGGGTTTGGCGGCCAGTATACGGTAGGGTGGAATGTGGTATGGACGATATCGAGCTACTGGGCAGATACGCGCAAGAGCAGGACCAGCAGGCATTTAGCACACTGGTTGAGCGGCATGAGGCCTGGGTGTACGCGGCAGCGCGGCGGCAGGTGCGGGATGAGCATGCGGCCGAGGATGTGGCGCAGGCGGTGTTTGCGATGCTGGCCCGGCGGGCGGGGAAACTCAAGGGATACCTCTACCTGAGTGGATGGCTGTTTCGGGCGCTGAGCTACTGCGTGGGCGAGGTGGAGCGGGAGCGGTTACGACGGAAGAGGCGGGAGGCGGAGGCAGCGCGGCTGCGAGGTGAGGTGACGAATATGGAAGCGGATTGGGAACAGATTGCTCCGGAGCTGGATGCGGCGGTGGGGACATTGGGGAAGAAGGATCGGGATGCGGTTGTTTTAAGGTTTTGCGAGCAGCGGCCGTTGGCGGAAGTGGGGCTGTGCCTGGGGATCAGCGAAAAAGCAGCGCAGAAGCGGGTGGAGCGGGCGGTGGGGAAGTTGCGTGAGAAGCTGGCGGGGAAGGGAGTGGAGGTGGAGGCGGGGAGTCTGGGGGCGATGGTGATGGCGCATACGGTGGAGGGTGGTATGGAGGGTGGGGCGGCGGGATTGGTGGAGAAGGTGATGGCGGGGATTGGGGATGGGGGTGGGAATGGAACGGCCGAGCTGATTGCGAAAGGAGCGATGAAGATGATGGTGATGGCGAAGGTGAAAGTGGTGGCGGTAGCAGCGATTGGTCTGACGTTGGCAGGCGCGGCAGTCTATGCGCAAAGCAGGAATGCGATGCTGGGCGGAACGTCGGTTCAACAGCCACCCCCTCAGCAGGCAGCGACGAATCCCGCGAAGGAGAGATTGCTGAGCTTCCCTGCGGGGGTGACGTTGGGGGCATTGTATCTGCGCGATGATCGTCCGCACGATACCGGCGGGCAGGACTGGAAGTATCTTGCGCCGGCAGCCGGACAGGTGCGGATTCCAGCGGGCAAGCAGGTCGAACTGCGCGTGAGCGGAGGGGCAGTGGGCCAACTCGCGAGCCTTGAGGCATTGCCGGTGGACTCGGTCTACCGCGTATCCCTGGATAACACGGCTGCGGATGATGCGGCTGTTGCAGCGGTACTGCCTCTGAAAGGCTTGAAGTCGCTGAGTCTTGGCCAGGCACGGATAACCGACCAGGTCGCGGCGACGATCGCGGGACTGGCGCAGCTTGAGGATCTGGAACTCACGAACACGGCGGCCGGACCCTCATGCCTTGCGGCAATCGGATCGCTCAGAAACCTTCGGAGCCTGGAGCTCTGGGGCACCAGGATTACTGACGCTGGCCTGCAACAACTGGCGGGGATGAACGAATTACAGTTGCTGGACCTCGGGCGCACCCATATCAGTGACGAAGGCATCGTTCTCCTGGGGAACCTGCCGAAGCTGCGGTGGTTAAGGCTCGGCAATGGAGAGATCAAGGGAGCAGATCAGGCTGGAGTGACGGACCGGGCTACGAACCAGATCGCCAAGTGGACGAGTCTGGAATCTCTGGATATGCAGGATACCTCGATAACGGATCGTGGGATCACTGCGTTGTCGAGGTTACCGCATCTCAAGGAACTGCGTATCGCCTATACACGCGTTACTGATGCTGGAATGGTCGATATCGCGGCAATCTCGACGCTTGAGAAACTGCAACTTCCCGACGGGATCACGGCGAACGGGCTGGTGTCGTTGGGTGACCATCCATCTCTGAAGCAGATTGATGGAATCTCCGGATTGGACGATCAGGCGCTGGCAATCCTTGCCCATCTGCCGGCATTGGAGGCCATTGAACTGAGCGGCCCGAGGATAACGGACGCAGGCATGGATTCGGTGGGGAGAATGCGATCCCTTCGACGGCTTGCACTGTACGAGTGTGCCGTCGGCGATGATGGATTCGCCAAGCTGGCACCGCTGCAATCGCTTGAGCAACTAAGTCTTGCTGGAACCCACATCACGCCCCGGGGGTTGGTTGCGCTAAAGGAACTCCGGCACCTAACGTTCCTTCGGCTGGGGGACAGTGCCCTTGTGCATGGAGGGCTGAAAAACGTCGCCGGTATGGAATCGCTGAGAACGTTGTGCCTTCAAGGAAACGGGCTTGCGTTGGACGACACGGTGCTGGCCGATGTCGGCCAATTGCCAGGACTTCAAGAGCTGATTGTGCAGAACTGGGACGCTCCGCACGCGAGTATCTCCGATGCCGGCGTGTCGCACCTGACAAAGTTGACGAAACTACAACAACTCATGTTGGACACTCCCGGGACATTGACCGATCGATCACTTGTGTCGCTCTCAGGGCTCCGTGAGCTGGGTTTCCTGCGTCTTCACGGCCGGTTTACAGACGATGGCCTGCGCGCATTGGAGGGCATACCTTTGCTGTCCTCGCTTGTGCTGCCCGGGAAGTTCTCGGACGAAGCGATGGCGAGGTTGCGGGAACGCGCGGCGTCGCTACAGGGCTTTATCATACTGGACAAATGAGTCTCTCGCGCAGAGCCGCAGAGGAAGAAAAAGCGTGTCTTCCGGTTTTCCCTGCGTCTCCGCGACTGCGTGAGGTAAGTATTTGTCTTTGGGAATTCTGGAAAGGTCGACATACCGGCAATCTTGAAGGAGTGGAGAAGATGATGACGATGGCAAAGGTGAAGGTGGCGGCGAGAGAAGAGCGGAGAGCCCCGATATAATCGGGATAAACTGCAAGCGGAAATGAAGGATGAAGGCGGGTGCATGCGGAAGAGATGGACGGCCTGAAGGCTGGACTTCGAATCCCGGCGCGCCAGGACTGAAGTGTGTACTACGGACGTGGCGTTCACCACCCGCGATAAACTTCCCGGCGATGGCCGATCTCAACAACCAGGACCACCAACCGCTCGTCCGCAATTGCATAGATGACACGGTAATCGCCAATGCGGATGCGATAGACGTCGTGGCCGGTGAGTTTTACGGCAGTGGCAGGGCGGGGATTATCTTGCAGGGATTCGATCTTGGCCAATATCCGGCGTTGCAGTGTTCGGTCGAAACTTCGCAGAACCCGAGCGGCACCGGCGGTGTATTCAATCCGGTATGCCATGCCTACAGCCCCAACTCGTGCTTCAGATCGGTATGAGAGACTGTACGGACCTTGCCGGAACGGTACTGGGCCAGAGCCCGCTGTGCTTTCTGCGCATCACGACGATCCTGCAGCTTAAGCCGGTCAAACTCAGTCTTGGGCACGAGGATGAACTCCCTGCCATTCATGCGCAGTGTGGAATAAGTCATTTGATCTCTCCAAGTGGCATTATAGGGGATCATGCCTTTGAGGGGCAATTGCGTCGTTGGGCCGTGGCGTTGTTCTTGATGCGCTGAATCTGCGAGAATCGGCGATGATCTGCGGATCAGGAGAAGAGCGGGGAGCGATGCATTCGGGATGAAGACGCGGATTGGAGATTGCGGGTATGCGGGCCAGCATGGAGCGGTGTCCGGAGTGTGGGACGGCGATTCCTGCTGAGCAGGTGGAGACGGGCCCGACTTCTTGACGGCCATCAGCAGATTGACGATGTACTGGCCCATGCCCATTGCGTGATCCATGCCGGTGAGGGCGCGAATGGGCGAAGAGAAAAGAGCGGAGAGCGAGAATGGCAGAAGGCGAGAGGGCGAGAGGGCGAGAGCGATAACGGAAGACATGCGTTTGGGATTCGGGATTCTGGATTGAGGAGCCGATCTCCTTAGTTCAGACGCCTACAAGCCGCTTTAGCCCTTCGGCCACCAGGGCAGCGCGGGTAGCACCGGTCCTGCGGGCGAAGGCATCCACCTGTCTGAGCAACCCGCGCTCGACCGTGATGTTGATCCGCTGTGCGCCGGCGCCAATGCGCGGACGCCCGCCCTTGTTAGCCGCTCGCTCCAGCGCCCGGCGTCCCCCGGCAGACAGTGGGCGTGTGTTGTCAAACGTCACCGCTTCGGCCTCCTCGCCGAGTCGGTCCAGTTCCGTCTTGCTCATCTTGTCAGGGTTGATTCGTTTCATCGCTCGCTTCTCCGTTCTCGATGCTTCTCCGCTTCCGTGAGCGGACGTGCATGAATCACGAACACCTCGTCCTCTTCCGTCAGCGAGAACACCACCTGCAACCATCGTCCGCCGTCGCCGCGTCCCGCAGCCCGGTATTTCCCGTCGCCCGTTTCCCGGTATCTTCCCCGGCGCACAATCCGCTCGCACTCTTCCATGCTCACGCCATGCTGGGTTGCGTGCTCCCGATTCCATTGCACCCATCGGAAGGTGTACTCCATGCAATCAATCATACACACCAAACCTCGCCGGGCAAGTGCCGCGGCACTGTTACTGTCGAACGGGTTACATGCATGCGGGCTCAACCGGGGCTGGCAAAGATGGGGCGACCACGGGCAGGCAAAGAGCGGTGTCCGGAATGTGGAACGGCGATTGCGGCAGAGCAGGCGCAGCCCGGCCAGCCTACTTCACGGCCATCAGCAGATTGACGATGTACTGGCCCATGCCCTTTGCGTGATCCATGCTGGTGAGGGCGTGAGGGGCGAAGAGAAAAGGGATGGGGTTGCGCCTTCTGCGATCAATGCATTGGAGATTGGAAATCGGAGATTACGCGGGCGACGTTTTCTGTGAAGGTCGAGAGGGCGTGAGGCGCATTGAGCTGAGGGCATGCACATTATTGTGTCAATTGCCGGCCATCGGATATAGAATGACATACTGAGGTAAACTGATGACCACGGCGATGTTAGTCAAAGGGCACTTGATCAGTCCGACCCACGTGGAACTGGAGGAACCGGTGAACTGCGCCGGCATGGAAGTCGAGGTATTGGTGCGGGCTCGCACGGAGGGGACGGAGGGATCGTGGGAGGCGTATCTGGCCGGTCTGCCGACGGGCACACGAACGGCCGGGAATATCAGGTCGCAGATTGAGCAGGAGCGTGATTCCTGGGGCACGCGATGACGATCTACCTCGATGCATGTGCGATCGTGTATGTCCATGAGGGTACCAGCGAAGTACGCGACAGCGTCGCGGCGTGGCTGCAAAAGGCATCTGGTGATGGAGCAGTGATGACCTCGGCGTTGTCTCGGCTAGAATGCCGCGTAAAGCCGTTGCGCGAGCGTAACGGCTCAGTTCTGGCCCTCTATGATCAATTTTTCTTGCGGCAGTCGCTCCGCATCCTGCCGTTGTCTGATGCTGTGCTGGACAAAGCAACGGAGTTGCGGGCTGGACTGGGGATAAAGACGCCGGACGCTCTGCATCTTGCCAGTGCGATCATTGCGCGTGCAGAGGTATTCGTCACCGGCGATGCCGCCTTGCAGCGATGCAAAGAGGTCCGTGTGGAAATGGTGCCGTAGGTCGCTGCGGCGGTTTGCCGTTGGTTGTTGTGTATCTGCGGATACGACCTGCGTGCTAGCAAAGAGGAATGTGGCGCGGCGATTCCGTCAGAGCGGGTGGAGACGGGCCCGACTACTTCACGGCCATCAACAGATTGACGATGTACTGGCCCATGCCCTTTTACTTGATCCATGTTGGTGAGGGCGCGAAGGGCAAAGAGACAAGGGATGGGGTCGCGCCTGTTGGTCGCTCCACTCCCCGGCGATGGCGTCCCTGTCTTACAGCGGCTTGCACCCATCTGTAGCGGCCGGAGCTTGCGTCTCTGTCCCGCTGGCTGCTTCGCTCGTCGTCACGGGTCCACCAACCCTATTCCTCCTCGTTCATTGCCATCGGGCCAGATCCGCTGCGCTGCGACTCGCCACATCTGAGTGCAAACCGCTCTGGGACGCCCCCGCTTCCACCACGAGTACGTGGAGCGCTTGCTGACGCTATAACGCACGTTCGTGCTACGCGCCCGCACGGCGGTCGCAGACTGCCCTCAGTCGCGTTCCGCGACGGCTATTTCACCGTTAACGTACCGAATCGTCGCGGCAGGAAGAAACCGCCCATGGTCGGAGACCAGCAGGAGCGTTCCTCGGGCCAGAGCGTCAGGCGCGTGCGGTAGACGTTGGCTTTGCACTGGCGGCCGGAAGGCAGGCCTTCGGGTCCGAAGGCTTCCAGGGGGATGGCGATTTCCAGTGACCAGAAGTCTTGGCCGCGGTAGGCTTTCACCTGCGCCTTGGAGTCCCAGGCGCTGCTTTTCCGTCCCTGGTACTGCTGCTCGAGGAGGGTCCCCAGGGAGTTGATGGCAAGCTGGAAGCAGCGCGGGCCGCTCGCATCGGGCATGAAGTAGATCTCGACGGAGTTTTCGGACCAGGTTGGGCCGTTGTGCTGTGTGACACAGTCGCTGATGCGATCCATGAACGGTTCGGGGCAATGCAAGCCAATGTAGAGGAAGCGGTTGTCGCGCAGGAAGCGGGCACGCGTAGTCGTCTGGGCGGGTGTGCCATCTTCTGCGCGAAGGGCCATGACCAGTTCGTCGGCCGCTTTCCATGCCGGGTCATCGAGGCGGCCATTTTTAAGGACCGGGGCTTTTTCGACCGGCCGGATTTCTGCCTTGGGCGGCGGGGGAGCGGCGGGCATGGTGTGGAGAGTGGCCGCGTTGTTGGCGATCGTGTTTTCACCGGCCGGGTCGATGGATTCGATGCCGCCGGCCTGCGTGGGCGTCTTTTGCGCGTTTTTTGTGTCTGGACAAAGGTTGCCGGTTACGACGTTGCCGCAGTGGTTCTCCATCCAGAGGCCGGCGAATGCGCCGGGGACCGAACGCGAATTATCCTGAATGAGGTTGTTGGCGATGATGTTGCCGAGGGCCCCGAATGCATCGATGCCGCGCTTGCCGTTGCGGGCGATGACGTTACCGGTGATGACGTTGTAGGCGTCGGGATCCTGTAGGCCGCCGATGCCATTGAGATGGTTGTCGATCAGAAGGTTGTTGGACACGATGGCGTTTCGCACGGCCAGGCAGAAGAAAAAGCCGTCCCAGCCGTTGCGCCGGCTGATGTTGTTCGTCCAGATGCTGCTGGAGATGCCGGTGCCGGGATGATAGCCGTTGCCGAGGCAATCCTCGACGAGGCACTCGGTGACGGTGGCGCTGCCACCTTGCGTGCTGATGCCGTCGCCTGGCCAGCGGCGGACGGTTACGCCACGCACGCGGAAGTTGTCGGAGTGGACGCCGTGGATGGCCGAGCAGGTGAAGTCGAGCATCCGCCTCGGGTCGTAGGTGCTGGGGCCGCCGTCCACCATCAAGTCCATCACCCCCGCGCCCGTGCCCTCACCCGCGATCCTGGGGGCCAGGATCATGGGGAAGTAGTTGGCGCCGTGCGCCCCGCCTTTGGAGTCATAGCACCGCTCGGGATCTCCGACTACCAGTGTCCCCTGGACGCGCGTGCCTTTGATGGCGGTGATGGTCATATGGCGCGCATGCCAGCCGGCCTGGGCTTTGTCGGCGATGTAGATTTCATCACCGACCTGCAAGCCCTCGACCGTGCTCAGTTCCGCGTCCATGCAGTGCGCTGTGGTGGGGGCTGTGAGATCGAAGAAGATCGGCGCCGGGCGCATGAGCACGGTCGCCGCTGCCTCGCCGCGCAAGGTCACGTTGGCGCGAAGCACGATGCTCCGGCGCACGAGGTACGTTCCGTGCGGGACAAAGACCATCCCGCCGCCTTCGGGGAGAGAATCGATGGCCTCCTGGATGCCGGCCGTCGGCGAGCCGCGATGGGCGGAGGGATTGACCGTGACGACCGGAAGATGCGCCTCAACTGATAGGGGATCTGATTTCATGGGCTAGATAATCTGGTTTCGCGGAGTTTGGCACCGATCTACGGGTGAGGGGAGCCGGGCCTTCATACTTTTTGTCCCCAGACCTTCTTTATCAGCTCTTTGGCAGTCCTGGCTTTTATCATGGGTCCAGTGGTCCAGACCTTGGGAAGGTCGTCCGGATGGCTCGATTCGATCTTCTTATCGCCATCGGGATAACCATCTTCCTGATATGTGAAGGGCGCTTTGAGCTTGTAGGGTTTTATGTGTTTTAGTTTTCCGATCGCTTCTATGACGCCTTCTCGTATCATCTCTCTCGCCCTTTCGGGCGCGATCGAAACTGCACTGTAGCGTGACAGGCCCTTCTTTACGGCCACGGCAACAAGTCCCTTGATGAACCTCTTGCCCTCCCTGCATGCCGCTTCATCGCCGGAGATCATTATCGTGGGAACATTGTAAGCGCCCGCCTTGAATGCGAAGATCCCAAACTCGCCGTGTGGTATGCCGTTGAGCCTGATTTCCCTCGTATCGAGGCTCATGGTGTGATAAAGCACACCACCTGGAGTTCTTGCCATCGCATGCGCCCCGATCATGAGCATGGCGTCAAACGAGGAATCCAGGCACGACATCATGCCGGGCCTGAATTTGCCATGCAGAACCGAACACCGCTTATCCACGTTCTCGAAATCAATCGTATACGCACCGCCGTGCGCATCGTCCACGAGAACCTCGGTTGCGCCGGCCGCGAAACATCCGTCAACCGCCGCGTTCACTTCACCCGTAAGAAGCCTGGAATACCTCTGGCGCTTGAGCATATTTGGAGGTGATTCATCCTTCCTCCATTCAAAATCAACAACTCCGCTTACTCCTTCAAGATCGGTCATGATGTATATCTTCATTGCTTTGCTCTTCTGAGTATTCGTGATTTCTGTCGATAGCAACTGCCGGAAACTCCTTGCAGGCCGGTCATGACATGTGCGTGTTGCATTGTACTCTCTGGGTGCGCCGCCCCCAAAAGGGAGCGCACGCACCGGCCGGCGCGGTGCATCCAAGGGGCGGAACGGCTCTGTCTGAACCTTTTCTTAGGGCCGATTACGTGCAATGAAGGATGGAGGCGAGAGACGTGGCGACAAGATCGTCGCCACTACCAGCGAAGCGGCCATACGGGTGCCGGTGTTGACAGGTGTCGGCCATCTGCCCGTAATACGCCGAATCGATTGCCCCGGGTAAAGGAGAGTCACATATGGCCATGACGGTTGCACCTGCGAAGAAGTCGGATCTGTGGATCCTGGAGAATGGGGATGTTCAGGTCGGCGTTCAGAAGTCCACCGGCTGGATTCGTTCTCTCACCTGGAAGAACACCAGCATCGACCTGTTCAAGCAGGTCCGCGGTGGCATTCCCGGTTATTTGGGTGGCATCCGCGTGTTCGACGAGCACGATCGCGCCTGGTACAGCGATCTCGATACGCCGTTCAAGTTGGCAAACGCGAAGAAGCGCGGTCAGACGATCGTCTTTGAAAAGCAGTTCAAGGATGCTCCGTTTCGGCTGATGCTCACGCTGAAGATCGATGATGACTGCCTGCATTGGGAGGTGGCGGCGACGAAGAGAAGCAAGAAGGTGGCCGACCGTTCGTTGCGCGTGTACTTCATCTTGCCATTGATCGCCGGATGGGACATCTGGGCGCCGTGTCTGGTGGGCGAACGGACGTTTGATGGCATGACGCCGTTTGAGCACATGTACACGCAGATCCCATACTTCAGCGAGCAGGAAGTCATCCTGCCGATGTGCAGTCATTACCACCGCGGACTGGGTGTGGGCTTTAGCGTGGTTGAGCCGATCGATGCCAACGTGCCGGCCGCCAAGTTCGTCTTCAACAACGCCGAGAAGTGCTTCAACTGGGGGTCGATGCACAAGGACATTCGCGATGTCCCCGTGCTGGAGACGGTCAACTATTACATCGGCCTGGTGGGTGATCGGCCGATGAGCACCAAGGTGATGGTGTTCTTCCACGAGGGCGACTGGCGGCCGGGCCTGGGCAAAGTCTATAAGCGCTGGCAGGAGTTCTTCGATCCGTGGAATGAAGCCATTTATGAGCGCGAGGGAGTGTTCCGCTGCGGCGGTGTGCATGATGCTGACCAGGTGGAGAAGTGGGTCCGCATGGGCGTCAAGACGCTGGAGGTGCACGGGCACTTCCAGGATTACTGCGACTATTTCCAGGATGGCAAGGACCGCTGGTTTACTATCCACGCGAAAGAGACGATGCGGCACCAGCTTATGAAGCAACGGAATGAGCAGGCGGCCAAGGCGGGCAAGAGCGTCGATCCGGCCGAGGTGGACCGCCTGCCGCAGCAGATCGAGGGATACTTCGCCACGCATAGCGAGCAGGAAGTCGCCGACCGATTGAATCTGCCGCTGCAGCAGGTGTTTCACACCCGTGAGGACATCAAGCGCAAGCTGGAGATTCTCGCCAACGCCGGCATCGCCTGTCATTGGTACTTCAATTACACGGATGGCTATCGACCGCGCGTCGAAGCGGCGTGGCCCGACAGCATCAGCAAGGATGAAGATGGCAAGCCGCTGCCGTCGGGCTGGTACATGTCGCACAACATGAATGCCGATCCGCGCTGGTCGTTTGGCCAGTTTGCATACGAGTCTGCACGGAAGATCTTCGATACTTACCCGACGCTTAGAGGTTTCTTCCTGGACTGCTTCCGTCACTTTGACATCGACTTCGGCCACGATGATGGCGTCACCGTCGTCAACGGCAAGCCGTGTTACAGCATGAATCGTTCCTACGATGACATCGAGAAGCTCATCAAGGAGAACATCATGCGGGCGAAGAATCTTACAAGCTTCGCCAACAAGCCGATGTCGGTTCGTTCGATGCGATATTGCGACGGGCAACTGCTCGAAGGCAACGGCGACAATTACGAGGAGAAGTTCTTCTGGGCGTCGATTGCCAACCCGATGTTCTTCATGTGGACGACCAATGAGGTCTCGCTGGATGAGAACCTGCGGCGAGCCGTGTGGCACGGCTGCTACCCGCGCGAGGCTGAGCCGAGCGAGGAGAACATCGCCCTGTACCAGAGGTACCTGCCGCTCTATGCCCAGTTCTCGCGGCGGGTGTTCTGTTTCGAGCCCGACCCGATTCGCCCGCCCGAGGGCAGCCGCGGCAAGTTGTACACCGTCGCGGATGGCTATGTGGCGAGCATCGTCAACCTGGCCATCGACGCTGGCGACCAGGTCACCTGGGCGAGGCGGCCAACCGCGCATTTCCGCGTGGCCCGTGGCTACGATGTGACTCGCGTCGGCCTGATGCTGCCCGGAGACAAACAGTACCGCGAGGTCGCCTTCAAGTTCGACGGCACGTTCCTGCGCGTGCCGATGGAGCGCTATTCGAACTGCGCGGTAGTGAAGCTGTTCGTCACCAGGAAGACGGGCAAGGCGATCGGCAAGGACACCTTCGCCAGCAAGCCCCGTGTTTGTGGCGACCCGGACAGTTCCTTCGAGGATATCTCAGATCGCTAAACGCTCGGTATTGCTGTTACCTTCCGCTGACTGCTAATGTGGATCATGCTTCCGCCGATCATCGCGGCGACCAGGCCCGCGGCCAGCGAGAGCACAACGCCCCAGGCTCCGCCGATGCGCGGGGCGATCAGGGCCATCTCGCGCAGGTTGGAGTCAACCACGCCGTTGCCCGCAAGGAGCGAGAGGCGTTCGGTGAGTGTCAGCAAGAGCGGGATTGTAAGGGCCCACACGACCACACCGTGCAGCAAGCCGAATCGGCTATCCAAGGTGGAAGCCAGGCACGCAGCAAGCCAGCCACCAGCTCCAAAAGCGATGATCGCGCTGCAGATAGACCAGAGGCCGGCGCCCAGCCCGTACGTCCCGTTCTCAGCAAATGCCGGGATGCCACAGGCGTACGCAAGGGCGCATGAGAACACGAGCAGCGAAACCGCCAGCAACGAGCCGGCGATTATGCCGCCCCAGGATACATGTGAACGCGCCATCGCGAGGGGCTGCCGTTCCAAGGCCTCGACCTCTTCGGGCGGTATAAAACCCCGCGACAGAACGTTCATTTCCGTCTTCAGGAATTCATTAGCGCTTATCATGGAGTCCTCCCTTCGATAAGCTGTAGGTTCTATGAGAATGCTATGGGGCGGCAGATCGGCAGTGCGAGCGAACTCTTGGGCGGCGTGATAGTGCCGGATCGCGGGATGAGGACGGCTCTACCGGCCGCAGCATTTCTTGCCGTGTGGCTCAAACACTAAATCGCGGCGTCGATGTAGTCTTGGCGCGGGGGCGTGAATGCATCAAGGACGATGGCGGTCTCATGGATGAAAGCGCCGTGGGGGACATTGGACAGCACGTGATAGCTGTCGCCGGGGCCGAGTTCGTGGAAGGCGCCGTCAAGGTTGAGGCGGAGGCGGCCGGAGACGATGTAGCCGGCCTGTTCGTGAGGATGGGTGTGAATGGGAAGATCCCGGCCGGCTTCGAGGGTGAATTCGACGAGCATGAGCGTTGGGCCGTGAACCAGTGTGCGGCGTGTGATGCCGGGGAGGGCGGTGACGGGGTTGGTGTTGGTGTGCTTTAGGATCATTATGTGCCTCGCAGTAAGTAAGTGCAGAATGGCAGTATACCGGCAGAGTAGCGAAGAGCGACGGCACTTCAGTTGCGGTCAGAGCAGGCTACGGGATGCGTTTTGCCGGCGGCAACTCGAAGCGCTGCACCTCCTGATACACGCGGGCGGATTTGGAGACGGACCAATGCGACACGATCTGCATGAATGTGACCCGATGTCTATCTGGTGTGCATTCCACGATGAGGCCACGATCCTCCGGAAGATCGACAACGAAACCCGTAGGCGTCGGCACCCGTTCAAGCATCGCTGCATCTCTGATTGGATAACCGGAGGCAACAGCTATGCGATGAGCGGACGCATAGTCTTGTCCGACCGTGATCATGGGATTCGATTGCTGATGCATCGCATGATCTTCGCGGCAGGCAGACACCGTGATCATCATCATCAGGAGTGCTATCGCTTTGATTGCGACGTAGGTGCCGGAAGAGGGAGGGCGTCTGTAGTCGCCTTGAATATGCTCACGGTGATGGCGTGAACGCCAGCCGCGCGGATCACCACGGAGCCATGCGCCGTACGTTGTGACTACGCAGTGATACCAGTCGCGCCAAGGAGCGAGTGCCGACATGCTCCCATTATGCAATCGGAAGTGCTTGATTGCCAAAAGCCCACCCACAGCAGTGGGTGGGTTTTCCTCATCTGCGGGGAGATCGCTAATGCGCAAGAGTAAGCCCAGGGACTGCTGTCCCTGGGCTTTTGGAGGTTTGTTGTGTGTGACGGGCTTTGTGCGGATGAGGGGCTAGAAGCCTCCCATGCCTCCCATGCCGCCCATTCCACCCATGCCACCGCCCATGCCACCGCCGCCGCCGGGGGGCATCTCGGGCTTGTCCTCCTTGATCTCGCTGACGATGGCGTCAGTTGTCAGGAGCAGGCCGGCGATGCTTGCAGCGTTCTGCAGGGCAGAACGCTCGACCTTGGTGGGGACGAGCACGCCGAATTTGACCATGTCGCCGTACTCGTGGGTCAGGGCGTTGTAGCCAAAGTTCACGGCATCGTTTTCCTTGACCTTCTGGCAGACGACCGCGCCGTCGACGCCGGCGTTCTCGGCGATCTGCTTGATCGGGGATTCAATCGCGCGGCGCACGATCTCAACGCCGACCTTCTGGTCATCGTTGGCGGCCTGCTTGCGGACCTTGTCCAGGCAACGGGCGGCCGCGCGGATGGTGCTGATACCACCGCCGGGCAGGATACCTTCCTCGACTGCAGCGCGGCAGGCGTGCAGGGCGTCCTCAACGCGGGCTTTCTTTTCCTTCATGGCGACTTCGGTGGCCGCCCCGACGTGGATCTGGGCCACGCCGCCGGCGAGCTTGGCAAGACGCTCTTGGAGCTTCTCGCGGTCGTAGTCGCTGGTGTTGGTATCGATCTCGCGCTTGAGAGCTTCGATGCGGCCCTTGATGGCCTTCTCGTCGCCGGCGCCTTCGATGATGGTGGTGTTGTCCTTGTCGATGCTGACCTTCTTGGCGCGGCCGAGCTGAGAGACTTCGAGGTTCTCAAGCTTGATGCCGAGCTCTTCGAAGATCGCGGTGCCTTTGGTGATGATCGCGATGTCTTCAAGCATCGACTTGCGGCGATCGCCAAAGCCGGGGGCCTTGACGGCGCAGACCTTGATGGTGCCGCGGAGCTTGTTGACGACGAGAGTGGCGAGGGCTTCGCCATCAACCTCTTCGGCGATGATCAGGATCGGCTTACCGGCCTCGGCGACCTTGGAAAGAATGGGCACGAGGTCGCGAGCGGAAGAGATCTTCTTTTCGTGGATGAGGATGTAGCAGTCTTCGAGGACGGCTTCCATCGCGGTGGCATCGGTGACGAAGTGGGGCGAGAGATAGCCCTTGTCGAACTGCATGCCTTCGACGAGTTCGATGGTGGTCTCAAGGCTCTTGCCTTCTTCGACGGTGATAACGCCGTCTTTACCAACCTTGTCCATCGCGTCAGCAATCATTTTGCCGATCAACTCATCCTGGTTGGCCGAGCAGGTGCCGACCTGGGCGATTTCCTTGGAGGAGTCGACCTTCTTGCTCATCTTCTTGAGCTCTTCGATGATGCCATCGACAGCGAGGGTGATGCCGCGCTGAACCTGGGTGGCATTGGCGCCCGACGCGATGTTCTTCATGCCTTCAGCGAAGATGGCTTCGGCATAGATGGTGGCAGTGGTGGTGCCATCGCCGGCGACCGTGCTGGTCTTGCTGGCGACTTCCTTCACCATCTGCGCGCCCATGTTTTCATAGGAATCCTCAAGCTCGATCTCCTTGGCAACGGTCACGCCGTCTTTGGTGACCGTGGGCGAGCCATAGGATTTTTCGAGCACGACGTTGCGGCCGGAGGGGCCGAGGGTGACTTTGACAGCGCGGGCGAGTTTGCGCACGCCGCGGAGGATGGCCTCACGAGCTTCCTGGTCAAATATGATTTTCTTAGCGGACATTGGTTGGTTTCTCCTTGATTCCCGACTGGGTACGAACCAAAGCCCACGGACGGCAGTCCGGGGGTCTTGCTCCGAAGTTCAACTACTCCACGATCGCCAGAACGTCATCCTCACTCATGATCATCAGTTCTTCGCCGTCGATCTTGACTTCGGTGCCGGCGTAGCTGGTGAAGAGGACTTTGTCACCCTTCTTGACGTTGAGCGGGGCGCGGGTGCCATCTTCGAGGCGCTTACCTTCGCCGACGGCGATGATGGTGCCCTGCTTGGGCTTTTCCTTGGCACTATCGGGAAGGACGATACCGCTCTTGGTCTTGGTCTCTGCTTCGAGGCGCTTGACCAGGATCTTGTCACCGAGAGGACGCAGCTTAGCCATGTTCGAGACTCCTTACTTGTGTATAACCTTGACGTCTTGGGGCTTCTGATGCCCCATCGTATTTCGTTTCGGGAACTGCCTGCCGCGGGCTTTCTTCCCTTAGCAGTCAATTCGGCACGGGCCAGCGGCTTTCGTAATAGCGCCGCAGGACCCGAGCGATGGCATCGAGCAGCCGGTCCATGTCGATGGGCTTCGGGATGACGCTGAAGACATCCATCGTCAGCGCTTCACGGAGCAGGTTGTTCGACAACCGGTCTGCCAGCAGGATGGCCGGCGGGGGGTTCTTTACCACCTCGCGCATCAGCTTGATGGCTTGCATGCCGCCAATCTGAGGCATCTGGACATCCAGCACCACCACGTGCACCTGCTGGCTCTGGACCATTTCCAGGGCCTCTCGGCCGGTGCGGGCAACGAGAGTTATGATGCCTTGAGGCTCCAGGAGCCTGCGAACGGTCAGAGGGCTGCCATCCGGCTCGTCGGCCAGAAGCACCGTAAAGCGGTTATGGCTGCTATCGAGCTGCATGACACATCTGACATTCGCGCACCATGACAATCGTGCGTGCAAAGAAGGTAGGCAATGAGCGTGCCGGGATGGACGGCGGAGACCAGCGTCATCGTAAGTGTCGCCATAATATGAAGTTACGATATTGTCGACGTGAGTCGCAATCTCGGTGATTGCATGGAGATGCTGCCAAAGACAGGGGGCAGGTAGCGGTCGGCTGCCGGTTTGGCAGAAGAAACAGCGCCATCGGAGGGGTAAAGCATGCCATCTGGCGTCGTCGTGACCGCGTTGGGCAGGTGGGTTAGAATGGAGGGTCTGATGTTAACGAGATTGCTCAAAGCCAAGCTGCACCATGCAGTTGTGACACGGACGAACCCGGAATACCACGGCAGCATTACTATTGATGCCGACCTGCTCAAGGCGAGCGGGTTGCTTCCCTATGAGGCTGTGCTGATCGCGGACTGTGAGAATGGGAACCGGTTCGAGACCTACATCATTCCAGGGCTCGCGGGTAGCAAGGGGATTGAGATCAACGGCGCGGCGGCAAGGCTGTCGAAGGTCGGTAACCGGGTGATCCTTATGGCGTTTGCGCTCTACTCCGGCGATGAGGTGGAAGAGCATGAGGCGACAGTCCTGGTGCTGGACCACGCCAATAACATCACCGAGACTGTAAGGCATCGGGCGATGCAGGACTAAGCTCCTCACGCCGTCCGCCGGCTTGACATAGCAAGGCGCCGAGGGAATCGAGTGGCTTCTCAAACTTTGGAACGGGGGCTACCATAGTGGCATGGTACTGCACGGCGTGCAACTCGATCCGAATGCCATCGCTGAATTCTGCCGGCGTCATGATGTTGCGCGCTTGCAGGTGTTTGGCTCCATTCTCGGCGATGAGTTCAATGACGATAGTGATGTTGATCTGTTGATTGAGTTCCGAAAGGGGAAGCGCATCGGGTTACTGGGGCTGTCAGCTCTCGAGTTAGAGCTCTCCCGATTGATCGGACGGAAGGTCGATCTGCGCACACCGAATGATATATCGCGGCACTTTCGCGCGCGGGTGATGGCGGAAGCACAGGTGCAGTATGCCTCCTGAAAAGCGCCGCCTGTTGGATCGCGATCGTATGGTGCACATGCTTGAGTCGGCCCAACGCGCCTGTGAGCTCATTCAGAACAAGCGACGCGATGATCTGAAAGCCGACGATGTGCTGGCTCTGGCTCTAATGCGGCTCACTGAGATATCGGAGAGGCCGCGTATCACGTCTCGGAGGAAGGGCATGCATTACTGCCCGAATTGCCATGGGAGCAGATCGTCAACATGCGGCACCGAATTATCCATGGGTACTATGACGTGGATCTGGACATTCTGTGGGACACAGTGGAGATCGATTTGCCTCCTCTGATATCAGTCCTTCGCAAGGTGATTCACTAAAGCACCAGCCAACAATGTTGGGGAGCGGCAGAGAGTGTTCTACGGCCGCAGGCGGACGACGATATCCGGCTGAGGTCGTGGGGCGCCCGATTCTTTGCCGCCGTCGTCTTTTCCATCTGGACCAACGCTGTAGAGTATGCCTTGGTCGGGATCATAGTTCATGGGCTTGCCGGCGGTGAAGGGGTCTGTGGGGATAGAGGAAAGGTATTTGGGCGCCAGGTCGCCGATCTTTCTGGGCAGCTTTCCGCCGTTATCAAGGGCAAAGCATCGTGTCCCCAGCGCGATGGCCGCAAGGCGCCGGCCGGCGATGTGGCGGTATTGGGCCTCGAATATCTTATCTGCCGATAGCATCGCTGCGGAGCGGAAATAGCGATCTGGGGCGGCGACGGGCGGGTTGGGGAGCTTGGATCGCAGCATCGGCCAATCTGGTGCGGAGGCGGCCGCGATGAGGTCGTGGTAGTAGGGAAGGAGCTGATGGGCATCCTCAAGGGCGATACGTTTTACGATGGAGGGGTCCAGGTTGGGCTGGGGACGTGGGGCTTGGGAGGGGTTGATAATCTGGTCCAAATCGGCGGCGCTAATCCTGTCTTCTGCAATGGCGAATGCGAGGTCAAATACATTGACCCGCTCGGTCATAAGAGCCAAGCGCAGCTTTTGCTGAATGCTCTTATCGTCGAGTAACGCCGCGGCAAGCTCCAGAGCACGTTTCCGTGCGGGGCTGGTCGTGGGGGCCTTGAGAGTTGGCGCGATCTGGTCTGCGGCATCGGTAGCATGCCGGCCGATGCCTAGCGCAACCAGATGCGAAATCAAGATCTGTGACTGATCCGCAGTACGGCTTAAGCCCAGGAGCTGGCCGATGCGCTGTAGTGCCAGATCGTCGTTGTCTTCATGATGCGCGGCGACAGCAGAAGCGCGGACGACGATCGCAACGCCTCGCAATTTGGCGAGGTCAGGAAGAGGAACCGTGATCAGCGGTGATGCCAGCTTGAACTGCCAATCGAACTCTCCTTTGGCTAGGGCGGCGCCGACCAGATCCAGGGCAGTGGCATTTTCAGCGGTGACTTCGCGCAGGGTCTGGAGTGTATCGGGATTGAGCGGATCGAGGGGATCTATCCGCGTAAAGCGATTGTAAGCGGCCGTGCTTGTGTCGATGGAGTCATAGGCGGAGCGGATCTCGAGCACGCCATTGGCGGTATCCGGCACGGCCGGCTGTTTCAGGTCATCGACTGTGGTTGGTTCGCCGGCCGCATGAATGGCCGCCATGTCGGCCTGAAGAACGTTGCGGGCCTCATCCAGCGAAGCATCGGCCGCGAGAGAGCACTGGCTCGAACCAAGCAGAGCAAATACGGCGAGGATAGCTGTAATGCGATTCATAGATCACACAGATGCCGGAGACACGAGCAGCAGATTCCAAAGGTTCTGGCATTTGCCGGACACTCTTGGCGAGTATTCACCTAGTTGGTACAACCTGCACGTCTCGATAATAGTCGATTGGAGCATATGAGCGAACGTAAGTTGTTGAATGGTGATGAGGCGGTGGCACAGGCGGCTTTGGACGCTGGAGTAACCCTTGGAACGGGGTATCCCGGCACGCCATCGACCGAGATCCTTGAGAATCTCGACCTGATCGGGGGCAGGGCGCAGTGGGCACCGAACGAAAAGGTGGCGTTGGAGGTCGGGTTGGGTGCGGCGTATGCCGGTGCCCGCGTTCTGGTGACGATGAAACATGTGGGCGTGAACGTGGCCGCCGACCCGTTGTTTACGGCAACCTATACCGGGGTGCATGGGGCACTGGTGCTGATCTCAGCCGATGATCCGGGGATGGCCTCCAGCCAGAATGAACAGGATAACCGCAGGTACGCCTTGGCATCGGGCTGCCCGATGCTGGAGCCTTCGGATTCACAGGAAGCATACGACTTTGTTCGCACGGCATTCGATATCTCGGCGAAGTGGAAGATCCCGGTGATGCTGCGGATGACCACGCGCGTCTGCCATTCGCGGACGGTGGTGCAGGCGAAGGCGAAGGCGGCGAATGTGTCCGCGCCGGCCTTCGTACGCGACATCAGAGGGAAAGTGATGATCCCGGCGTATGCCCGGCCAGCGCACAAGCTGCTGCGTCAGAAACTGGGAGAGATGGCGGCATGGAATGAGACGAGCGAACTGAATAAGGTGATTGTCGGCTCGAAAGACCTGGGGATCATCACCAGCGCGATCTCCTATATGCACGTGCGCGAAGCAGCGCCTGAGGCGAGCGTTCTGAAGCTCGGGTTCACCTATCCGCTGCCGATCGAGAGAATCCGGCAGTTTGCGGCGGGTGTGACGCGCTGTGTGGTGATTGAAGAAGGTGATCCGTATCTGGTCGAATCGATTCGGGCGGCCGGGATTAGTGTCGAAGGCAAGCCGGAGATGTACCGCTACGGCGAGCTGAATGTGGATCGCGTGAAACGGATCATCGCCGGCGATGTTTCGGCCGAGCCGGTGCCGCCGCGCGGGAAGCCGCCGCAACTGTGCAATGGCTGCCCGTATCGCACGGTGTACGAAGTGCTCAAGCGGCTCGACTGTATCGTTGCAGGTGATATTGGGTGCTATACGCTGGGAGTCCTGCCGCCCTTTGAGGCGATGGATACCTGCGTGTGCATGGGCGCGAGCCTGGGCGTTGGGCTGGGCATGCGGCATGTGCTGCCCGAGCAGGAAGCCCGCCGCGTGGTCAGCATCATCGGCGACTCGACATTCATGCATACCGGCGTGAATGGCTTGATCGAGATGACCTACAACCCGCCGACGACAGGGCATGTGCTGATCATCCTGGACAACGGCACCACCGCGATGACCGGCCAGCAGGAGCATCCAGCGACCGGGCGCACGCTCGATCACGGACCGACGAACAAGTTCATCATCGAGGACTTCTGCAAGGCCGCGGGCGCGAAGAACGTCGATATCATCGACCCGGTGAGCAAGCCCGCCGAGTTTGAGGCGATGCTCAAAGGACGCCTGGCCAGCAATGACCTTTCAGTGATCATCGCCCGCAAGCCGTGCCTCCTGGCAGCCGGGAAGATTCGCGAATACGAGAAGATCAACGCGGAGAAACTCGCCAGCGCGAGCTATTGCAAGGTGTAAGATCAGAGGTACGCAATGAAGACGGCTGTAACGAATGTTGTGTTTGCCGGCCTTGGTGGGCAGGGCGTGGTTAAGGCGTCGGATATCATGGCCGATGCGGTGTTCCGCTGCGGGCATGATGTGAAGAAGGCCGAAGTGCATGGCATGAGCCAGCGCGGCGGGTCGGTGTCGTGTGATGTGCGGTATGGGAAAGAGGTCTTCTCGCCCATGGTGCCGGCGGCTCAGGCGGATTATCTGGTGGTGCTTTCGCCCGACCAGGTGGATAACAACCGCCAGGCGCTGCGGCCCGGCGGTGTTCTCATTACGCCGGATCTGGTGGATGCGACGAAATTGGAGAATGCCAAGAGTCTGAATGTGGCGATGTTGGGAGTACTGGCGGCGAAGATGGATGTGCCGATCGAGAAGTGGAAAGAAGCGATCGCGGCGGCGCTGCCGGAAAAGCTGCTGGAGACGAATCTGCGGGCGTTTGAGACGGGACGGCACATCGGCGCACGGCTCTGACGGCCGGATAGCAGATGCAGGCCGAGGGCTGCACGCAGGAGCAACCGTAGCGCTCATTCCCGCGGGAGGAACACGGTGAAGTTGGTGCCTTCGTCGGGGCAACTCGACATGGTAACGCGGCCGCGGAGATAGGTCTCCGTGAACAGGCGTACGCTATAGGTTCCCAGACCACGGCCCGGCCCTTTGGTTGAGAAGGATCGCTGGAAGAGTTGCAGTTGCACCTCGCGCGGGATGAAGCCGTCATTGTGAACGCGGAAGAAGACCTCGTTGCCGCGCGTGCCCCAGTCGAGGGTAACCGCGCCGCCCTGGGGCGAGGCCTCCAGAGCGTTCTTGATCAGGTTGACAAGGACGCGGCGGACGATGCACGCATCACTTGGAAGAGTTATATCGGGCTGTTTAGAGACAATGATCTGGCGATTGGCGGCCGGCTCATGGTGCTGCAGGAGTCTGGCGGCTTCGCTGCACACGCCGACGAGGCTTATGGGCGCAATCTGGGCGCGCAGCTCACCGGATTCCGCCCGCAGCAACTCTTCGAAGCTGGCGATCTCATCTGCAAGGCAATGTGCGGCGGATAGCGATGCCGCTTCGTATTCCGGCGGTGCGCCATGCCCGGAAGAGAGCTGGAGATACCCGAGCAGAGCACCCAGGAGGTTCCGGACATCATGGAAGAAGATTCGCTCAAGGGCTCGGCGTCTTTTCTCATCTGCGATGTCAACCAGGCTCATGACGGTGAACGGCTGACCATTGCATTGCAGGGGAACGCAGGAGACGCGAAGATCCAGCGATCGGTTGGTCTGGGCCTGAGTAATGCGGCATTCGGTGGTGCAAGGACGGCCGGCGCTGGCTGCGGCGATGGCTCTGGCAGCGCCGCAGAACTCACATGCAGGATTGGTGCCGCAGCCACCAGCGCATCGTGAGTTGCGGCAGTCCATCGCCTCGCCAGGGCGCAGGCCATACATGCGCTCGCGCGGCGTGATGCCGGTGAGGCGAGCGGCGGCCGCGTTGCAGAAGACGATCTGGCGGCATTCATTGAGAACGAGGACCCCGCCGGGCATTGCATCGAGCAGCGGCACGGCCTGGAGCTGGGCAACCACGGCGGCCGTCTGCGTGAGGATGGCCTGCGGATCACGTCGCTCCAGAGATGCCAGAATGGATGGGATGCTGTCGTGGTCAGGTGTCATGTGAATCTCGTTACGCCAACGCAAGGCACTTTCTTTCCAGACTTCGAAGGAATTCTCTCGACTGAAATGTGTTTTGCCAATCTACAGAGCTCTCGGGGCGATAGTTTGGCGCCGTCTTCAGGACCAAGAAGCGTTTCCTCGCGGCCTACTGGGTTCGCGCTGCCGGGTTTCCGAGCATGCGGCGGATGGCGCGGATGGCGCCAAGATGATTGGTGAAGTCGTTCAGCGGCCGGGAAAAGCGAATCAGCGTCGGATCGGTGGCCCAGGGGCCGGGCCGAGGCTCCGGAGGCGTGACGAACCAGTCCTTCGGGTCATGAGATTCCACAGCCGTACGAACCAGTTCATTAGCCTGAGCGAGCACCTGGGTGATCTCTTCCAAGTTGGCCGACGCGGTTATTTCGGGCATATGCCTTTGCAGAGGAGATTGCAGCAGGAACAATTGAAATCCGCGGAGTTCGAGCAGATGGCGAAGGATGCCACGAATGCTCTGGCAGTCGCCGCCCGGGATTACGTCGAGATTGGCCTGGTCGAGTCCCTCAAGGGAAGCGTCGGTCCGTGCGATCTGGTTGGCGAGGATAGCAAGCAGGACCTGGGTTTGCGGATGCGGCCAGCCGGTAGTTGTCTCAAGGTCGTTCATAGCGCCGCCAATTTGACCTCAAGTCCTTGGTTTGGGCAATGCACGGCCCACTCAGGAGACGTTGAACCAGAGCCAACTGTGAGGTCTTGGTGCAACAAAGGGGTCGGGAGTCTTTTAAAAAGACTCCCGACCCCTTTACTGTAGGCGATGCCCTACATGGTCGTGAAGTCGCGGCCTTTCGGGTCGGCAAGCGACAGCACTACCGCATCAACGTGCGCGGGGTGGGCCTCCGCCAGTGCGCGGGCGGCCGCCCGCAGTGTTGCTCCGCTGGTCAAGACATCATCAACCAGCACGATTCGCTTGCCGACAAACTGCTGCGCTCTTCCGCGCAGGATGAATGCGCCTTGGACATTGCGCGCCCGCGCCGTGCGTGAGCGCAGCGATGATTGCGCTTCGGTGTGCCGCAAGCGCCGGAGGGCGTGAACAAGCGGCTTGCCGTGGATTCCCGCAATCTCTTCGGCCAGAAGCGCCGACTGGTTATAGCCGCGGTGCATTTGCCGCAACCAGAACAGGGGCACGGGCACAACCATGTCGGCGGCCTGCAGCAACTCCGCGGCGACCTCATCCCGCGCGAGCATATTGCCCAGTTCCTTGCTCAGCGTCCATCGGCCCGCGAACTTCAGGCGCAGCACCAGATCACGCAGAATGCCAGAGTGCGTGCCAAGGCGCGCGAATCGGCCGATCAATCGGCCTGATCGTCCCAGGCATCGAGCACAAGGCACTCGCGCCTGCGGCAACGGGAACGCGCAGGTGCCGCATCGAGCTGCGCGTGCCAGTTCATCCAGTGCGGCAGCGCAATCTTCGCACAGCCATCCAACGGAGGGCCGCTGGCAATGCTCACAGTGGCGCGGCAACATCAGATCCACCGCCGGTTCGGCCCAAGCACGGATTGCGCCCAGAACGCAGAGCATGGTAAGCAGTTTACCGCCTGAAGGGTGCCGCCGCACACCAGATTGCCCGCCTTGCTCTGCTCCGTTAGCATCAATGAGCTCGAAATGGCAGATAGAAGCGAACAATCCCCGGTCCAGGTGGTGCCGCCGGCATCCCCAGCCAGGAATCTGCGCGCGGCCGAATCGCTGGTACCGCACGTGGCTGGTCAGATGCCGCCGACACCGATCCTGAACCATCTTGTGATCGGCATTAACGGCGGGAGGGGCAGATAGTGGGCAGAACACTCTTCCAATATCTGTTCAAGGATCTGGTGCGGATATTCCTCTTCTCGGCCGTGGTCCTTGCCGGCATCATGAGCTTTGGAGGCTTGCTGCGTCCGATGACGCTCTACAGCCTCGATGCCCTGCAGGTCGGCGAGATGTGGCTATATCTGATGCCCGCGATGATGAGCTATTCGCTGCCGATCGCGGCCGTGTTCGCCACATCGATGGTCTATGGCCGGCTGTCGGCCGATAACGAACTGACGGGCTGCCGCAGCGCCGGCATTGGCTATGCGTCGATTTGCAGCCCGGCCATCGCCCTGGGCATCTTCTCGGCGATCCTGAGTCTGTTGTTCCTGGGCTTTGTGGTGCCGTTCTTCTCGCTGCAGGCGCAGAAAGTCATCTTCGCTAATGCCGCGCAACTGGTGGCTTCGGACATTGAACGCACCCACTCATTTACACCACCATCGCAGGGGGGCAGGAATGCGCCGACGATCTTTGCCCGCAGGGCCGTCATTCCACCCACATCGGGTCGCGGAGGCGAACAGGTGGTTATTTTGGAACAGCCCACGGTCCTGACCTACGCCAAAGATGCCCAAGACCCTTCGCTGCAGGTGCCGCGTGTGTTTTTCCTTGCCAGTAAGGCGACGCTTTATATCCGCCAGAATGACGAGGGCGAGGTGCAGATATGGGGCGTGCTTGAGGATGCTAGTCGTTTTACACGCGCTCTGGTAAGCAGATCGCAGGGAGGCATTGGCTATCAGGCGATCGGCCCGATCAACATGCCTTCACCACTGGAACAGAATGTGAAGTTTATGGATATCCGCCGGCTCAAGGAACTGGCCGCGGATCCCGAGAAATCCGGTCGTATCCGCTCGGCCATGCGAGAGTTCATCGAGCAGGAACAGGGCACCCGTATCCTGCAGGGCATCGTCAAGGCCGCCACCGGTTCGCCGGAAGGCTTTGTTTTCAACACCGGCGAGCAGGGCGAGAATCCCCAACTCATCGCTCCCGGAGCAAGTGTCCGGAAAGAAGGTTCCGGTGATCGGAAAGACGGCTCCGGGTTGCTGTTGACGGCGGGAAAAGAGCCGATCCGCATCCTCCGTAAACGCGGGGGCGGACGCACCTATGAGGCAAAGGCGGCCTCACTTCACGCGGATATCGATAATGCGGCTGGTGTCGCCGACGTGACTGTCGAGTTGCGCGATGTTGGCATCCCTGATCCAGGCGGCCGGATCGATCGGAAATCCGAAGTCCAGATTTACTCAATCCCCATGTCCGATGAGATCCGAGTTCTCCAGAAGCGGAACTTGAGCGATTACCTTCACGAAGAGAAGCCATCGGCAGAGCCGGAGCGCAAGCTCATGCGTCAGACGATTATTGCGCGCAATGAGGTGCTGGCCGAGATGCACGCCCGCGCTTCCTTCGGTGTTAGCTGCCTGGTGCTGGTTCTGGTGGGCGCGGTTCTGGGCATGCAGTTCCGCTCTGGCGATTTCCTTACAGCATTTTCCGTGAGCGTTATTCCGGCGATTATCACCATCACCCTGGTTGTTGCCGGAACTCAGAGTGCACGCGATGTATCTGACAGGACGCTGCAGAACCCGATCTGGCTGGGCCTGACTCTCATCTGGCTGGGCAATGCCATCGCTGCAGTTCTTGCCTTGGAGCTCTATAACCGCATCCGCAAGACGTAGGCCCTGGGTGTTCGCGCTGGCGAATGTGCTGTAACATCCCTGCATGTTCGGATCGCATCTATCGATCGCCGGTGGCATGCACAACGCTCTGCTGGAAGCCGAGAAGCTCGGCATGGGCACAGTCCAGGTGTTCACCAAGAACCAACAGCAGTGGCGCGTGCCGCCGTTGGGCGATGACGCGATCGAGCAGTGGAAGGCGCACTGCACCCGTCTGAAGTTCCGCCACACCGTCAGCCACAACAGCTACCTGATCAATATCGCCTCTCCCGATCCGGTGATCTGGAAGAAGAGTATCGAGTTGCTGAAGGAAGAGCTGCGCCGATGCGTGGCACTGGGGATCCCATATCTGGTCATGCATCCCGGCGCCCATATGGGTCAAGGCGACGCGGCGGGGATCAAGCGGATCACGAAGGCGCTGGATCTGGTACATGGCGCGGTGCGATCCGACGTTGTGCTCACTTGTCTGGAAGGAACGGCCGGGCAGGGCACCTGCCTGGGCCATCGTTTGGAGCATCTGGCCTGCATCGTCGAACAGGTGAAAGATGAAAAGCGGGTGGGTGTCTGTCTCGATACCGCGCATCTTTTCGCGGCCGGTTACGATTTTCGCGGCAAGGGATATGCCGCGTTCCGCCGCGAGATATCCAGGACAATCGGCATCCGTCGGGTGAAAGTCTGGCATATCAACGACTCCAAGAAGGATCTGGGGAGTCGCGTTGATCGGCACGATCATATCGGCGAAGGCAAGATCGGTCTGTCGGGCTTCAGGGAACTGATCCAGGATGATACGTGGGCGAAGATGCCAAGAATACTTGAAACGCCCAAGGAAAAATCGCCCGATGGCCGCGATTGGGATCTAGTGAACCTGGAACGGCTCAAGGGGCTGGTGTAAGACGACTGCACGAAGGAAGCGTCTGCAAGCTTTAGTTCGAGGAGCGAGGCAATGAGTGGATTCTGGCATGACGATTGGGATCAGGTTCGCAAGCATTTTGTCCGATGGTGGAAGCGCGAGGGCATGATGTTCAGCGTATACGCGCCTCGGCGCAAGCCTTGGGAAGACATCCGCGAGCCCGCCACTTCCGTCACGCTCGAAGCACGCTGGCTCGATCCTGTCTACCGTGCGCAGCGCGGAATCTACGAGATGTCGCGCGCTTTCTATGGTGCGGATGCCTATCCGAGTATCGACACCAACATCGGACCGGGCAGTCTGGGCACGTTCATTGGCTCGCCACCTCATCTTTCGCCGGAGACCGTCTGGTACGATGCGAACATCACCGATCCTGAGACTCATCCGGAGTGTCGTTTCGACGCGAATGACCATTGGTTCAAGGTTCATTGTGCTCTGCTCGATGAGGCGATGCGCCAGTGCAAGGACCGCTATGTCGTCGGTCTGCCCGATCTGATAGAGAACATCGACATCCTCTCGCAGATGCGCGACCCGCAGACACTCATGTATGACGTGACCGAACGGCCGCGCTGGGTGGAACAACGCGTGACCCAGATCAACCGTGTCTATTTCGATGCCTTTGATGCGCTCACCGCCCGCATCCGCCAGAGTTGGGGCGGCAACGCCTTTGCCGCCTTCAACATCTGGGGGCCCGGCCGGACGGCTAAGCTGCAGTGCGACGCTTCCGCCATGTTCTCCGCCGACATGTACCGCCGCTTCGTCTTGCCGGCATTGACCGAACAGTGCCGCTGGCTGGATAACTCACTCTATCACCTTGATGGCACCCAGGCGCTGCACCACCTGGACACGCTGCTCTCGATTGATGCCCTGGATGCAATCGAATGGACCCCGCAGGCCGGCATCGAAGGTGGCGGCCATCCGCGCTGGTATCCGCTGTACAAGAAGATTCTCGCGGCCGGCAAAGGGGTCCAGGCCATTGGCGTTCGCTCCGATCAACTCAAGCCCCTTCTTGATGCCTGTGGTGCCAACGGCATGTATATCGTGATGTGGACCGGCAGCGAAGATGAAGCCAGACGCATGGTCGATATTGCGGAGAGCTACCGCAGGTAACTCAAGGCGCAATGGAGGCGACATGAAGAGGATGAATCACCGTGAGCAGGTCTTGGCCGCGATTCGGGGAGAGGTGCCGGATCGGATTCCGTGGGTTCCGCGGCTTGAGTTCTGGTATCGCGCGCGGCTGCGGCGCGGCGATATGCCGGCGGACTTGCGCGGCCTGAGTTTGCAGCAAGTCGCCGACCGCCTGGGCGTGGGCTATTACGCAACCGTGCTCGACTTTACAGAACGTGAGGAAGAGACGGACATGCTCGATCACGGGCTGGGCATTCTCAACCATCCCATGCTTGCCTATCGCGTGGTGCTGGAAGGAGTGCAGCGCCGGGTGACGCGCCACGGGAGCGAGACGGTGACCCAGTACGATACGCCGGTGGGGTCGCTGCGCACGGTCCAGGTCTTTACCGAAGAGATGCTCAACAGCGGGGCGTCGATTCCGTGGACCAGCGAACATGCCATCCGCCGGAGAGAAGATTTTGATGTGGCTGCTTACATCTTTTCTCACTTGCGCGTCGAGCCCCGAGACGGCTGGGAGAGAAGGCATCGCATGGTGGGCGACCGCGGTATTGCGGTTGCCTTCGTGAGCGGCACTGCGTGCCCGGTGCACCACATCATGAAGGAACTGATGCCGGTGGAGGAGTTCTTCTTGACCCAGCACGACTGTCCCGAGGCCATCGACCGGCTGGCCGAGGCTATGCAGTCTTACTACGCGGCCATGCAGGAATGCGCGCTGAACACCGAGGCCGAGGTGGTGCTGTTAGGGGCCAACTACGATGATTCGATCACGCACGCGCGCTGGTTCGATCAGTACATTCTCCCAGCGCTGGCGGACTACGCCGGGAAGCTGCACGCGCGGGGCAAGTACCTGATGTGTCATACCGACGGCGAGAACCGACGGCTGATTCCCTCCTACCTCCGCGCTGGCGTCGATATCGGCGATTCGGTCTGTCCAGCGCCGATGACGCATCTGACGCTGGAAGAGGTCCGGGCGGCTTTTGGCGACCGGATTACCGTCTGGGGCGGAACCCCATCGGTGCTGCTGTGCCCGGATAGCGTGGGCGAGCAGGAATTCCGAAGGTGGATTGACCGCCTGGTGGCGCGGTACACCGGCGCCACCCGCTTGGTGCTCGGGATCAGCGACATGGTCACCGCGGATGCCTCGTGGGACCGGCTGCTCTACATCACCGAGAAGATCAACTCTTAGGACAGGGCCTAAGGCTGGACCGGCGCCTTAATCACGGAGTAGCCGAACGTGGTCAGGTAAATGTGTTGCGGGTCATCCGGGTCGAAGCAGACCCGCTGGATGTTGCCGAAGGGGATCTGCAGATAGGGCTTCCACGTCTTGCCATCATCCTGGCTGAGATAGAGCCCGGCTTCCACGTCACATTCCGTCAGGGTCAGGTAAATCCAGCCCGGACGCGTGGGGTGGAAGTAGCCGCCGAAATGCTCTTTGCCCTTGGAGCCGATCATCTGCCAGGTCTTGCCCAGGTCCTTGGTGCGGTACAGGCCCGGGTTATCGCGGGAAGCGGCCACTATGATCTCGTTGGGGTCACGGGGATTGACCGAGAAGTCCTTGACCCAGGTCCAGGGCTGACCAGCGCCGATATTGGTCCAGTTGTCACCTTTGTCGGTGGAACGGTATAGGCCCACGCCATCCGTTTCGCCCTTGACCTTGCCGGTTACAAGGTTGAGCAGCGAACCATCGGGTTGGAGGACGATCTTGAGGCAGCGCTTGTTCTTCTCGCTGCCCAGGCCGATGTTCTTGCACTGTTCCCATGTCTTGCCATCATCGAAGGAGCGGAACACGCCGCCTTCAAACTCGGCTGCGTATAACGTGCGCTGGCCATTGGGGGTCTTGGGATCGAGGACCACGGAGGTGACGGGCAGCTTTGTGGACCAAAGCTTGGTCCAGGTTGCGCCAAAGTCCAGGCTCACGCCTACGGCCCCATCGGAGCGGCCGGCACGGAAGTGCCCGCCGTACATCGAGTTGTAATTTGGGATGTCGTGGGTGTAGGAGAAGGCAGCGAACATCTTGCCTTTGGTTTCGGGGTCGAATGCGATTTGGTAGGTCGTGTTGTCCACGCCCTGGGGGAGGTTGGGGCCACCCCAGATCCAGGTCTCGCCGCCGTCGATACTGCGCGAGAAGCCGATATCCGTCTGGGCGATGTAGCGGCGGTTCTTTTCAAACGGGTCAATGAGGTAATCCCAGCAGGAGGTCTCCATCAGGCCGTTGTTGCGCCAGGAGACCTGTCCATCCTTGACCACGCGTGTGCCGGTGTGGCCGCAATTCCAGGTCTTGCCGGCGTCTTTGGAGAATATGTACCAGCGCTCCTGGGTCACGACGACCATGTCCGGATCGCCGGCGTTGATCTCCAGCGCCCGCGCTGGGGCCTGCCAGCGATTTCCGTAGCCTTCGGTCTGCCAATCCAGCGGCACGTTGCATTGCATGCCGGGTTCCTTGAAGCGCGGATCGGAGAAGTAGACCGCGTGCCAGGAGACACCGGCATCATCGGTGCGGTAGATGGTGCTGTGATTGGGGGGATAGTAACTGACGCCGGCGCCGTAGACGTAAGCGCGATTGGGCATCTTGTCCGAGGCGGTGACGAACGAATAGGCCGCCTGGCCTTGCTCGCCGGCGAGCTTGGGATCGACGTTGATGTCGGGATTCATGCAGCGCTGCCAGGTTTCGCCTTTGTCGAGCGAGCGGTACATGCCGCCGGCGAGTTTGCCGTCAGCGAGCGTGCAGGGCGCGCAGGCGTAAAGGATGGTGGCTTGTGCGTTTGAGGCGCCGGCAAAACCGCTTAGTGCGCCCGCGGGCAGGCCGGTGGTCTTCTTTTGGAAGGTCGCGGCTCCATCATCGGAGCGGAAGACTCCATCAAACGTGCCGACGAAGTATACGCGCTTGTCTTTGGGGCTGGTTCGGTCCGCGGCAACCTTGATCACGCGGCCGCTGACGGTCGGTAGCTTCTTCCAGTTCTTTCCATCATCTTCGGTCAGGTACAGCGCTGTATTGGTGCCGACGAAGAGTCTCCTGGGGTAGTCCGGATCGAGGTAAAGGCGGCGGATGACATCCTGCTGTCCCCACGGCTGCGTTTCGCCCAGCAGCGCCCAGGTCACGCCACGGTCGCGGCTGACCTTCACGCCGGATGAGTCCTTCCAGTAGATCACGTCGGCATTGGCCGGGTCGTACTCGGCTGGCGCGGTCGAGCCCTGCCCCTTGAGGTATTTCAGGTGGATCAGGTTCCACGTCTGGCCGCCGTCGTGGCTATAGAAGGCGTTAGACATGTCACTTTGGACCAACATGGTCTTGGGGTCCACCGGCGAAATGCTGCCGCCGTGAAGCGAACTGCCGGAGCACAGGCCGACATTGACGAAGGGGGGTTCGGTGTTGGCGGCCCAAGTTGAGCTTGCAAGGAGCACACAGGCGGCGACGAACATGGACAGTCTTGACATGGCAATCACCTGGTTCGGGATTTCCTGCTTTGGCCTCGGAGCCCGCGACTCTCGCGGACAATTCGCAGGTAGCCTACCGTGCAATCACACCGAGCGAAAGCTGGGGACGCGGAGACACGGGGACACGGGGACACGGGGACGCGGGGACGCGGGGGAGGGCGGGAAGGGGAGACAAGGGGACAAGGGGAGCGAAAAGCGGGAGCGGGGGGTGTGGATAAGTAGGAGGTGCGCAGGTTCTCGGCGGGGGTACCCCCTATACGGTAAGTGCTGCGGAGGCAAGCGGTTAGGTGAATATTGGGGGAGGAGGTGCGCAGGTTCGAGGCGGTTGTGGATAACTCCTTTGGCGTAATGACCAATGCCCAAATCCCAATGACCAGTGAATGACCAAACCCCAAGCACCAATGACCAAGATGCTCAGGTTCGCTGCTCAAATGGTCGCCACGGCGACTGAACTGCATGACAAATGACAAATGGGGGTGGAGAGGGAAGGGGGCGTGCTACATGTAGCAGGGAGGGGAAGATGGGACGAGCGAACATAAGCGGGGCAGTTACAGCAAGTTACGGTCGGAAAGGCGACGCGGCGCGGGCGCGCGAATTGGGGGGGTGTAGCATGGGCGGCGGGGCGCGTCGTGCTAAGTACAGGCAGCGATGGGAGTTAGAGCAGTTCGGACCGCCCGCTGGGGTGTAGCACGGGTGTAGCAAAGTGTAGCAATGTGTAGCAGAAGTGTAGCAAAGTGTAGCAGGGGTGTAGCACGCCCGAAGAGCGGAGAGCGAAAAGCCGAAAGCGGAAGGGAAGGCGGAAACACGTTCCGTTCTGTTCCACCGTGCCGAGTACGGCACCCTCACCTCCGACTCCTCTCCCAGGGGTAGAGGTGGGGAAGGTTGCGAGAAAAAGTGTGACATCGGGTGACAAAGTGTGACATGGTCCTGGTGAGTGAGGAGTGACCATGTCGGATATTCGATTGAGAAAGAGCGTCGGCCGGCGACGGCCGGGAGGGATGAAAAACATGTCCCTCTACTATATGGGGTGATTTGGAGGCTGCCAAAAATGGAAGTTAAGGAATGATAAGGGGTTAACGGAATCCAAAAATCTTTCGACTTTTTTGTGGATGATTTGTGGATAAGTCGAAGGCGACCAGGGCGAAGGCCGGATTGTGGCCCCCCAAGCCCCGCCTGCCGATAACCGCAGTGTATTTCGCCAATCCATATGGGAATGCGGCGAATCAAGATGATGTATGTTGTGGAAGCGAGTCGCTGACTGATTACAAGAAACACTGCGATGCTTTGCAACAATGGTTGAAAGGGCGCAATGCCAGTAACTGCAACAGTAAAACCAGGATGGCGACTGTCATCATGAAAGACGGCAAGGTGGCGGAAGAATAGGATGAGCGCCGATCAGGGGTCTGGACGCGTAGACTGGGGAAGATGTGTCCGGCCCTGCGTTCGTTATGGTCTTGCAGTTGTAACCAATGAACGTTCGACACAAAGACCACACGGATGGCATCATTCCACATCCGCGAAATCCGAGGAATCCGCGGTCCATTATCTGGGGAAAGAGCGTTAGCCACGAAAAGGCACAAACCGGATGCGTCTTTTGCGCCCCTTGTGCTTTCTTGTGGCAAACCCTTCCGTGCGGCATTTCTGGCTGAGAGAAGGACGGGGCTACCGCCCCGGCGGCAGGTGCAGCGGTTGGGTCAACGCGCGCCACTGATGCGCCGAGGGCGTTGGGGCTGGTCGTGGTGCCGTACGGCTTTGGGGTGTGCCGGTTTTTCCGGGAGGTTAGTGTTCCACCAAGCCCAATACCCTCGGCGGCAAAGGATGAGGCATTCAGCTTGCACGTCGCAAGCGCCGCGATTGGTGGTGCTGTGTCTTCAGTCGTTCGCGAAGCAAGTCCGGACAGTAGTCCACTCCATTGGGCCACTGGATGGTGCCGAGTTCATTGTTGACTTCGACCTTGCCGAAGTAGGCGGGCTCCGTCATCGCTGTGAATTCACCGCCTCGCCCGAGGATGTCGCCGGCCAAATCAACAATGCCGCTCGTTCCGTCGGCAAAAACAAGGCTGAGGCGGTAGTTCTTGAGCGGACGAACTTCAGTGATCGTGGCACATTTGCTGTTACTGTCCATTCGACACCTCACAAGCTACTCCAACGGAGCAATTTTCCCTGGCGGTCTGCCAGCCTCTCGCTGTCGCCACGACCTCAGCAACTCAGCTTTGATGCAATGCAGCCCATTCCATGACTAAAGCCGTGGCACGTGGCGGCAGGGCGCCACGTAATAACGCGAGCGGCTTAATGCCGATCTCCGCCTTATGCGCCCCGTATATCGCATGGAAATGGGGTGGCGCATGTTCATTATAGTACATCGCGATCACGATGCCGAAGAATCTGCAAAGCTCGGGCATAGCCAACATCTTATCGCGGATCCTCCCGCGTTTGCCAGTGTCTCACTGCCAAGTCAGTCCGCGCAATCCGCGGTCAAATCCCCTTTGGCTACTTTGGCCTATAGCGGCGTGCCAACCTGGTAGAATTGAATCGCATCCTTTTGTGGCCGCGTGGGCGGGATGGGCGTGACCGTTTTTCCGGATGCCGGTGTTCTGCCAAGCCCCAATCCTCTCGGCGACAAAGGACGGGGCTATCGCCCCGGCGGCACGTGCAGCGGTTGGGTCAACGCGCTTACCCAGGGTTTCGCGATTACGCTGCACCCAGGGCGGTGCAATTGCGCCCCTTCGGGGCTGAGGCGCAGAAGGTAGAGGTAACCGCCTGGTGAAGCGGGTTGCCGGATTGTGCTTGCATGTGACCGCCGGTGTGGGGAGGATGGCAACGCGCACGTGTGTCACCATGCACGATCGAGGCGACCATGGACTACAAACCGAACATCGTGACGAAAGCGAGCGCCGTGATTTACCTCGCGATCTTGGCGGTAGCGAGTGTTGCCGAAGCGCGACCGCCGCTGATTGTCACCGGTTGGGATTCGCCAAGTCCGGCGGAGTATCGCAAGAATATCGCGGAGTTCGAAAAGTGGGGCGTGTTCGACGGCACCACGATTCGCCCGACTCGCAGGGGAGCGAATGGGGCCGAGGTGGATGCGCGTAATGCGTTCTCACGCGAGAGCTGGCAATGGGAGGACTTTAGCACTGCCCTGGCGGATCTGCGTGCTGCAAAGCCGACGAGGACCCCGTCGACCTTCCTGATGATGAATGCGATGCCCGGGGATGTGGATTGGTTTGACGATGCCGGTTGGCGCGAGGTTGTGAATCATTGGCGGTTGCTGGCGCGGCTGGCGAAACAGGGCGGGCTGCGCGGGCTGCTCTACGATGCGGAGCCGTATGTCAAACCGTTCAAGCAATTCTGCTATGCCGCACAGATGAAAGCCGGGCAACATTCGTTCTCAGAGTATCGAGCAAAGGCTCGGGAGCGCGGCCAGGAAGTCATGCGCGCCGTTGGCGAGGAGTTTCCCGAGGTCTCGATCTTCGCTTATCGCCTGTTCTCCGACATGCTGGGCGTGCTTGATTCGGGCGATCTGAATCGGGCATTGGAACCTGACACCTACGGACTGCAGCCATCATTTGTGGATGGATGGATGGATGTTGCGCCGGCGACAATCAGCATCATCGAGGGCACTGAGGATATCGGCTACCGAGCCAATTCGCCCAGCGAATACAACGCCGCCTTCACTCGCGAACGCCTTCGCCTGCCTGAGTTTCTAGCGGCGGAAAACCGAGACAAGTTTGCGCGGGCGCTGCGGATCGGCCAGAGTCTTTATCTGGACGCCTACGTTAATCCGCCCGGCAACCCGTGGCGCATTGATCACGCAGGGTCATCTCCGGCACGCCGACTGGCCGCGAATATCTCTTCGGCGCTGGCGGCAAGCGATGGCGTGGTATGGCTCTACGGGGAGCAAGCGCGCTGGTGGCCCGGTGGCGATGCAAAATCACAAACGTGGGCGCAGAAACTGCCTGGTGCTATCAATGCGATACGCTGTGCGACGGACCCGGCAGGATTTGCGCGAGCTCTTGTCGCTGAGGCGAAAGGCCCGGCAAATCTGCTGCCCAATCCCGATTTTGCCAAAACAGACGGCAAAGTGCCCACCGGCTGGGAGACCTGGCAATCCGAGGATTCCCGCGGCACTTTCACCTGTGCGGACGGACACGCGGAAATTCGTGGCGGAAAGGATGCGGTCGTCTACAGCATCACGAAGGTCAAACCCGGTTCAGTATTCGCAGTGCGCCTGCGCGTGAAATCCGGGGGACGAAGCCAGGGGGTCCTGAGCATCGGCTGGAAATCAACGGATGGGAAATGGACCGCCCAGGCCAGTAATGTGCGTCTTGTACCGGCCGCGGCTGCCGGCACGGATGGCTGGCAAGAAGCCACCGGGATGGTTGAAGTTCCCGGCGGTGCCGGACAACTTATGTTTATGGCTGTTGCCGGCGAGCAGTCCGGTAAAGACGACTATTGCTGGTTCAAAGATGCGGTGCTCACACTGGTGCGCATCGATGGATAGCGGATCTTCGGCGGGGGATTGCTGCCAAACCAATCAGGAAGACCCTTGCCTTCCGCTGCCTGGAACGGTCCAATACATGGGCTGGCGGACAGTCTACGGGAAGTCCAGTCGAGGTCTGGCCTGCCAAACGGCTTTTCAGATCGAAAGGCTCATCCTATGGATGTGACGATCACCTTCACAGTCAACGGACAGATCCAGACCATCACTACCGATCCCAAGCGGCCTCTGCTGGATGTGTTGCGCGAGGACCTGCACCTCACCGGGACGAAATTCGGCTGCGGCGCGGCACAATGCGGCGCCTGCTCGGTGCTGATCGATGGCAAGAGGGCTTTCTCGTGCAGCACGCCGGTGTCCGAGGTGGCCGGCAAATCGGTGCTTACCATCGAGGGCCTGGCCAAAGGTGATGCGTTGCACCCGGTGCAGGAAGCGTTCCTGGCGGAGGGGGCTTTCCAGTGCGGATATTGCTCGCCGGGCATGATCCTGGCCACGGTGGCATTGCTGAGCCAGACGCCCAATCCTACTGATGCCCAAATCGTAACCGCGCTGGATGGGAATCTCTGTCGGTGTTGCGGTTATACGAAGATCTTCAAGGCCGTGCGTCGCGCCGCCGGACAGGCAGGGAGGTAAAGGCCATGTCAACAGATTCAACCGATCTCGAATGGGAAAACGTCGCTGGTCAATCGCCGATGTCCAGCGATCAGTCATCCAGTGGCCTTAGCCGACGACAATTTGTGCAGATACTCGGCGGTGGCCTGCTCATCAGCGTGCTGCCATTCCCGGCGCTGGGCCAGCAGGGCGGCGGCGGACGAGGTGAGGCCCGCGGCATGGTCGTCAGCGCTCGCGTGCACATCGCGAAGGATGGTCTGATTACGGTCATGACCGGCAAGGTTGAAGGAGGCCAGGGCGCTCGGGCCGAACTGACGCAGGCGGCGGCCGAGGAACTGGGTGTGCCGGCGAGCCGGGTGCAGTTGATTATGGCCGACACTGGCCTGGTTCCCGATGATGGCATGACCGCGGGGAGCCGTTCGACGCCCTCGACGGTCCCGGCGATCCGCCAGGGGGCTGCCGCTGCGCGCAACCTGCTGATTGCGATGGCCGGCCGGCGCTGGGGGGTTGAAGAGAAGGCCGTGCAGATGCGTGATGGGAAAGTGACCGATGGCACGGCTGGGCACGAGTTGAGCTATGCGGATCTGGCGGCCGATGAAGGACAGTCAAAGGCGCTGGAGCAGTCCATCCCGTCGGGCGTCACAGTCACGCCTGTGAAGGAATGGAAAGTCATGGGCACTTCGGTTCCGCGTCCCAATGGACGGGACCTTGTGACCGGCGTCCATCAGTATCCATCAGACATTACGCGGCCGGGCATGCTCTATGGCAAAATCCTCCGCGCGCCTTCGTACGGCGCTAAGCTGAAGGCTATCGACCTGTCTCGTGCCAAAGCGATGAAAGATGTTGTCGTCGTTCAGGATGGCTCTTTTGTCGGCGTGGCGGCACCGGCGCTCTTTGCCGCCGAGCAAGCATTGATGGCCATTGCCGGCACCGCGTCGTGGGAAGCGGCTGAGCACCCCTCCAGCGAGAAGGTGTTTGATTATCTGAGAGAACATGCCCAGGGCGGTGTGCCGAAGAACCCGTTTGCCGATGAAATGGCGGCGGCGGGCAAGTCACTTCGCCAGACCTATCATGTCGCCTACGTTCAGCACGCGCCGCTTGAGCCGCGGGTGGGCGTCGCGGAATGGCAGGATGGGAAGCTAACGGTGTGGACCGGGTCGCAAAACCCGTTCGGATGTCAGCAGGAACTCGCCCGCGCGCTGAATCTCTCTCGCGATCGTGTGCGCGTCATCGTGCCGGATTTCGGCGGCGGCTTCGGCGGTAAACATTCGCCCGATGCGCATATTGAGGCAGCCCGGCTGGCCCAGGCGGCGGGCAAGCCGGTGCTCGTGCGCTGGACGCGCGAGGAGGAATTCACCTGGGCCTGTTTCCGCCCTGCGGCAGTGATCGACGTCGAAGCCAGCCTGGACGCCAAAGGCGCGCTGACATGCTGGCACTTCGTGAACATCAACTCCGGCGGTTCGGCCGTCGATACCCCGTACCGTGCCGGCAAGATTAAGTGCCAGTTTGTTGGCTCCGATTCACCGCTGCGGCAAGCCTCGTATCGCGCCTTGGCCGCCACAGCCAACAACTTCGCGCGTGAGAGTTTTATGGATGAACTGGCGACGCTGGCCGGGAGCGATCCGCTGGCGTTCCGTATGGCGCACCTGGACAACGCCCGCCTGTCGGCGGTTCTGGATGCCGCCGCCAAGCGGTTTGACTGGGCCGGACGGCGAGCCAAGAAGGAGGCGAACACTGGCGTTGGGCTGGCGTGCGGAACCGAGAAGGGTTCGTATGTGGCGGCCTGCGTGCAGATCGCGATCCGCGAGGGACGCATCGTCGTCCAGCATGTCTGCGAAGTCTTCGAGTGCGGTGCTGTGATAAACCCGGCCAATCTGCTGTCGCAGATCCAAGGGTGCATCACGATGGGCATCGGACCGGCACTGCGCGAGGAGATGCGCTTTCAAAATGGCCAGATCACTAACGCATCGTTCTGGGGTTACGGGGTGCCGCGATTCGCGGATCTTCCGGAACTGGACGTCCACGCGTTGGATCGTCCGGACCTGCCCTCGGTCGGCGCCGGTGAGACGCCGATCATCGCAGTTGCCCCCGCGATCGCCAACGCGGTGTTCCACGCGACCGGCCAGCGCATTCGCCAAATGCCGGTGAAGTTGTAGAGGCGCAGCTCGCTGCGCGGGGTATGCCATGAAGACACGGGGTTTTTCCGTGGTCGACATTCATCAGACGATCGCCGATTGGGCAGCGGAAGACCGTCCGTTCGCGCTGGCGGTGGTCCTTCAGGCAACAGGGTCGACGCCGCGTAAAGCCGGCACCAAGGCTCTGATCGACTCCTCCGGCGCTATCCACGGCACGATCGGCGGTGGACAGGTCGAAGCCGAAGCGCAACGCCAGGCGATTTCCGCGATCCAGTCCAGGTGCCCGCTTATCTTCGATTTTGCACTGGAGGGAAATGACGCTCAGGATGGCCGCCCCATCTGTGGCGGGACCATGCGGGTCTTGATCGATCCCACTATTGGCGATCACATCCAAGCGTATGCCGCGGCCGCCGAAGCTCGCCGCTTGCGCCGACGAGGCGTGCTGCTGACGACCGTTCAGTCCGATCCAACGGTGCGAGTACGAGTACGCTGGTTTGAAGGCGATACGCCGCCGGGGGACATCGAGTTTCCTCCCGTTGACGTGATTCGCGCGGCTATTGCAGCACAGCAGGCACAGCTTTCCCAAGACCGGTCGCCTGCACGCCTGGAAGGTCTTGTCGAGCCGATCGTCCCTGCACCGCTGCTGCTGATCGCCGGCGGTGGACACGTTGGTCAGGCGCTGGCGCTGCATGCAAGTCTGGTGGGCTTCGACATCGTGGTCATCGATGATCGGCCCGAGTTCGTCGATCCTTCGCTCTACCCGCCTGGCACCATCACCCGCTGTGGCGATATCGCCGGGGAGATTGAACACTTCTCCATCGACCAGGACACCTATATCGCCATCGTCACCCGCGGCCACCTTCACGACAAGCGAGCGCTGGCCGCGTGCCTCCGAAGGCCCGCCGCGTACCTTGGTATGATCGGCAGCCGCCGCAAAGTGGCGATGATCCGGCAAGATCTGCGGGAGGGCGGGTCCGCGACCCAGGAACAACTCGTGCGCCTGCATGCCCCGATTGGCCTGGACATCGGCGCCCAGACCGTCTCGGAGATCGCCGTCAGCATCGTGGCCCAGCTCATTGCCGTGCGCCGCAAAGCGAAGGTGTAACACTAATGGAGGATTCCTGAACACCTGCGCCATCATCCTCGCCGCCGGCCGATCCCGACGCATGGGTACCCAGAAACTGTTATTGCCCTTCGCCGGCCGGACGGTCATCGGACATATCGCCGCCCAGGTCCTCGCCAGCCCCGTCGACCGGACGATCATCGTCGTCGGCCACGATGCCGCCGCTATCAAGTCAGCTTTGGTCGGCCAAAGCGTGGAATTCGTGCCCAACCCCGACACCGAAGGCGACATGCTTTCTTCCGTGCGCTGCGGCCTGCGCGCCGTGCCGGTGGAAATCGATGCCGTCCTTGTCGTGCTCGGCGACCAACCCAGCATCACCTCCGAGCTGATTCGCCAATTGATTGAGGCCGGCAACGCTGCTGGTCGAAGCATCATCGTTCCCATGCATGACGGCAAGACCGGCCATCCTCTGCTATTCTCGACGCGCTATCGTGAGGAGATCCTCACCGGGTACGACGATGTCGGGCTCCGTGGTCTGCTCCAAGCCCACGCGGGTGATCGCCTCGATGTGCCGGTTGCGAGCTCATCCGTGCTCAGCGACATGGACTATCCGGAAGACTATCGCCGCGAAGTAGGCGCACATCTCATCCCGGGCCCAGAAGGGGCTTCTCGCTGTCGGTGAGTCTCGAGATCATCTTTACTCGCATGTCCGAGAGTATCCCCGCGTACGCCGGGTCTCCCGCGATGTTTCTCGTTTCCAAGGGGTCCGTATCCATGTCGTAAAGCTCTTCTTCGCTTCCCGGCATCCAGAAGTTGTATTTGTACCGGGCAGTTCTTACGCACTTGCCTTTCCTTGAGCGGTCACCTTCCGTGTATTCCGAGAGTATCAGCCCCTTGCCTGGCGACTTTCCTTCCATAACAGGAAGTAAGCTGTCGGCTTCCATAAAAGGCGGCTTCTCTATCCCGGCGCTCTGCAACACGGTAGCTGCGATATCGATCAGCTCGGCCATGCCTTTGGTCCGCCGGACCGCGGGATGCCCTCCGGCCGGCTTGATGATGAGCGGCACGTTGATGACGGATTCGAAGAAACAGTTCTTGTTGAAAAGCCCGTAGTCGCCCAGCAGTTCACCGTGATCGGTCGTGAAGATCACGAGTGTTTCTTCCCAGATGCCCATCGCCTTAAGCTGATTGAAGATCCTTCCGCAAAGGTCGTCTACCATCGTGCACAGCCCGAAGTAATAGGCCATGATGCGCTTGAGCATATCAGGCGTCAGGTTCTTTCCCGAGATCCCCTGTCTTTTCATGTAATGGGCCGGCCGGTCGGACATGTCCCTCATAAAGGTGTCGGAAATGGTCATCTTCGCCGGGTCGTACATGCTGTCGTACGGTTTTGGGGCATCATAGGGGGCGTGCGGATTGCAGAAGCCGCACCATGCGAAGATGGGGCTGGTGCTATCCCTGTGACGCCGGAAATAGTCGATGGTGTTGTCTGCCGTCCAGGTGTCCACGTATTCATCGAACGAGAGCACGCTGGTCACGGCCGACCTGTGCCGTTTGTATTCTTCGGTGCGCCGTTGCGCGTAGATGCTCTCGTACGCGCCCGGCCTCTTTTGGTCGAGCCAGGATGCATACTCTTCTCCCAACGGTCCGGGACCAAGAGGCGAACCGCTTGAGACCTCCCATCGTGCCCCTTGTCCCCCTGTGAGTTTCATCTCATCAAAACCTCTTGGGGGGAGGGGATAAAGGTGCATCTTCCCGAAGGCTGCGGTCCTGATGCCAGCGCGCTGCAGCCGCTCCATAAAGGTTGTTTCCCAGGGAGGAAGGCCGGGAGTGTCATCAACGACATCTTCCATATACTCCACGCCGTGCTGATGAGGATATCGTCCGGTGACGATGCATGCCCTGCTGGGGATGCAGATGGAGTTGCTGCAATAGGCTCGCTCAAATACGGTGCCTTCTGCGCCCAGGGCGTCAAGGTGAGGGCTCCTGGCGGTCTTGCTCCCGTACGTCCCAAGCGAATCGGCTCTTTGCTGGTCGCTGGTGATGAGCAGTATGAATCTGGGGTTCTTCAGGTTTTCTCTCCAATGGTCGGGCTTGGGGCACAATAGTACTTGGACTGGCTCGCAAAGGCCAAGATGCCACTTGGCGATTGTGCCCCAGTGCGGTAGCCTGTTTCTGCTGGCGAGAACAGGAAACAGAGGCATTGTCATGACCAATATAGCGATTGTCGGTGCGGCGGGACGAATGGGTCTGCGGTTGATTGCGCTCTCGCGGCAGCATGAGGAGTTGCGGGTCGTGGCGGCCACCGAGCGGCCGGGGCATTCGGCCATCGGCCAGGATGCTGGCGAAGTCGCCGGGATCGGGCGGATTGGCATCGCCATATTTGCCGATCTGGTGGATGTGCCGCAGGTGGTGATCGACTTTACTGCGCCGGCCGCCACCCGTGCGATGATCAAGATCTGCCGAGAGAAGGGGATCGCGATGGTCATCGGAACGACCGGGCTGCAGCAGGCCGATCATAACCTGATTGATGAGGCGGCGGCCGATATTGCCATTCTGCAGGCCCCGAATATGAGCATGGGCGTGAATCTGCTGTTCAAGGTGGCCGCCCAGATGGCGAAGGTTCTTGGCGATGACTACGACATTGAGATTACGGAACTGCACCATCGGTTCAAGAAGGATGCCCCTTCAGGAACAGCGATGGGGATTGCCGAGGCCATCTTGAAGTCAACAGGCAAGGGTCGCGATGCCTTGGTGCAGAGCCGCCATGGCGATGACTGCCCGCGCAAGCGAGGCGAGATCGGAATGCAATCGCTGCGCCTGGGTGATGAAGTGGGCAGGCACACGGTTTACTTTGGGGCGTTGGGTGAACGCCTGGAAGTGACTCACACCGCGACGACGCGCGACACCTTCGCGCATGGAGCGCTCAAGGCGGCCGACTGGCTGGCTGGCCGGAAGCCCGGGCGGTACACCATGGCCGATGTGTTGGGGCTGTAGGGCCGCGTGAGGTCACCGGCCCTACTGGCGTTCCGGGCGCGATTGCCGGGTCATCAGTTGGGTCAGGGCGTCGGCCGGGCGGACGTTTTCGAACAGGATGGCGTGAACCGCTTCGGTGATTGGCATCTCGATCTTGTAGCGACGAGCCAGATCTTTAACGGCTTTGGTGGTCGGCACGCCTTCGACTACGGATGCAGTGCCCGCTAGCACTTCTTGCAGCGTGCGGCCTTTGCCAAGCTGCTCGCCAGTGCTGCGGTTGCGACCGTCCAGGCTGATGCAGGTGGTCACCAGATCGCCCAGGCCAGCGAGCCCATAGAAGGTCTCCTCGCGGGCTCCCATGGCTACGCCCAGCCGCGTGATCTCTACCAGGCCGCGGGTGAGCAGGGCGGCCTTGGCGTTGCATCCCAGGCCCAGTCCATCGACCATCCCGGCGGCCAAGGCGATGATGTTCTTCACGGCTCCGGCGATCTCGACGCCGATCACGTCGTCGTTGGTATAGACGCGGAAGGTGCGGTTGCTGAATGCAGTTTGAACGCGTTGGGTCAGTGTCGCAGCGCCCGCGGCAACCGCGGTGGCGGGCAGTTGCCGCGCGATCTCGGCGGCGATGTTGGGTCCGGATAGTGCGCACAGGTTTACCACTGGCCCAAGCACTTCGGCGATGATCTGGGTCGGGCGCAGCAGCGAGTTGGTCTCAATGCCCTTGGCGCACGACACCACCGGCACGGATGCGGGGAAGTGTGGTTTGAGCCGCGTCCAGACCGTTCGAAGATGCTGGGTTGGCACCGCGCAGATAACCAGGCTGGTATCGGCGAAGGCAGGCGTGTCATCGGCGGTCAGTTCGATTGCATCAGGCAGCCGCGCGTGCGGAAGCCGGCGCGGGTTTTCTCGCGCGCTGCGCAGGAGCTCGATGTCAGCAGGGAATGCTCCCCATATGCGTACGCGGTGTCCGTTGCTGCTCAGGAGCAGCGCGCACACCATCCCCATGGCACCGTCACCAATGATCGTGATTTGTTCCGGCATCCAAACCCTTTAGCAAAACGGAGGCGGGATCACTTGGCCATCTCGCGCAGCTTCTCCATCGCCTGTTGCTCAATCTGCGTGATCCGTTGCCGCGAGACTCGCATGAGCGAGCCCAGTTGCTCGCATGTCAGCGGGGCCTGCGATCCCTCCAGCCCATAGCGTTGCGTGATGACTTGGCGCTCTCGTTCGTCGAGTTGCGACATCAGGCGATTTACCTCGTCGCGCAAGACCGCCTGATCCAGATCGATACTCGATGCCGGGTCGCGCAGTTCGACCAGCAGCGTCGGGTCGATCGTGCCGGAAAGCTTTTGGAGCGTCTCCGGCACAAAGCGGGCAAACCCGCGCATCAGCGCGTAGACGGCATAGGTTGAGAAACGTGTGCCGCGATGGACATCAAAACTGGCGGCCGCCCGAATCAGGATCAGATTGCCTTCAGAGACCAGTTCCATCAGTTGCAGCGCGTTACGCACGTGTTTGCGGGCAACGCTGACCACGAGCCGCAGGTTCGCCTCAACGACCTGCCCGCGAACTTTGCGTGCCTGCGCGTGGAATGCCTTGAGCCGCCTGAGGTCGCGATTGCTGGAGGTTTGCGGGTCGAGGGCCTGCTGAGCCTGGAAGGCGCGGAAGCGGAGATACTGGTATTTCAGGAAGAGGCCGCGTTCGCGGGCTGCGCTGAGCATCGGGATTCGGTACAGGTCGCGCAGGTAGGGAGGAAGCTCACGCGGGATGCGATCCAACTCCGTTGCTGCGGCGATGCCGACAGGCTCCTGGGCGATGATCTGTTCGATGGCTTGCTCCGCATCGCCCTGGTGATACATCGAGTCGTCGATGAACTGGATCTTTTTGCGGATTGCCAGGTTTAGTTTGCGGTCAAGAGCTGCGCGATACAGGGCAAACTTCGGCAGGGCGGTTTGGGTTGCGATGGCGGCCAGGCTTCCGCCGGCATCCACGAGGTCGAGTGCTGAGCGCCGCTGTTGCGTATTGGGCTCGGCTGCGAACTGGATCTGGGCGCCATGGTTGGTGAGGAGCAGATCCAGTGCTGGTGCGGCGATGCCGGTTGTCGTGGCGAGGCGCTCGGCGGCGAGCATTCGCCAGTAGCCACGGCCGGCTAACTCGGCAGCGCGGGTGAGGAGCCATTCCACGTCGTGCTGATGCCTGAGAGCAGCGGCCACGGGTGGCCGATCCTCTGCCGGTGCGCCTTGGGCAAAGCGGCGAACATGGCTTAATCGGAAGCCGACGCGGCGTTTGCCATCGGCGAACGTGTAGCGGCCGGCGGGCAGGCCACGACGCCGCCACCGCTGCACCGTCTTGCTGGTGACGCCCATCCGCTGGACGACATCTTCGATCATCAGGACCGGTTCGGTCACAGCCTTTACGTCGAGTTGCAGCGACTCGCTGACCTCCTCGGTGAGCATGCCCAGATCGTGCTGCAGGGCGATTCCGGTGAGCATGGCGGTGTCGGTGGGCTTCGGCTCGTAACTCGTGATAGCAACGGTGATTGCGCCAACAGAATAGGTCTGGTCGGGTTTGAGTTGGAGCAGCAGGTCCTCGGCCGCGTGAAGCTGTTGGAGGCGGCGTACGATGGGCGCGAACCGCAACTGCCTGGCAAGGCGTGCGATGCTATCGAGGCGATATTTACCCATCAGTACTGATTATCCCGTCCGTTTGCAGGGGGGTCAAGGAAGAAACGTTCCCCATGCGGGAAAAGCTAAAACGCCAAAAGCCCGCCGCGGCGGGTAAACTGCAAGCAGAAAAGAAGAGCCAGGCGAGGGCGGGAGTGCTGCGAGAGGGCGTGGGGGGAGCGGGAGACAAGGAGACAAGGGGACGAGGGGACAAGGAGAGGGGGTGTGGATAAGCGCGCAGGTGCGCAGGTTCTCGCGTGGGTACCCCCATGGTGCTATGTGCTGTGATAGCAGGGAGTTAGGCGGATATTTGAGGAGGAGGTGCGCAGGTTCGGGGCGCTTGTGGATAACTCCTCCGAGGAAGAGCCCGCCACGGCGGGTAAACTGCAAGCGGATTGCGGAAACGAAGGCATGCAGGCGCGAAGGGCGGAACGGCGGAAGGGACGCGGCGATACGGCGACGCGAAGAGCGGAAACACGGAGCGTGTGTGCTGGCACATTGTGGCACTGTCTGGCACATGGGGCACTAACTTAGCGACCCGTTCGGGCTTGGTACGAGCGTATTCACTTGCCAAATAGCCGGATGTGGCGCGAAAGAAACGCGCCCTCTACCCTATGGGGTGTTTGGGCGGTGTTTTGTGTGAAAAGGGCTGAAAAACGGGGTTTCCAAAAAACTTGAAGATTTTTTGGCCCCCAAACCCCACCCGGTCGGGAGCGCGGACTCAAAGCGCCGCCGGAGGCGACTTAGGACAAACTGCAGCGGCTGTGCCGGGAATGGCGAACGGGTCAGAGATCATTGGCGTAACCGCCCGGCGGGTGCATCGCACCAATGATCTCTGACCCACTGACATTCCCTATCGCGTCAGCAAGAGTTCCACGTAGTCGTGGTGGAAGCGGGGGCGTTCGAAGCAGGACGCCATCGCCGGGGAGCAGAGCGAATAGCAGGCGGAAATCATCTCATACGAAGGGTCGAAGTCTGTGCAGAAGGGGAGATCTGACCACGGATGACCTGATGATGCGAATAAGACGGAGGAAGGAATGGGCGCAACAAAGTTCTGAGGCTAATTCTTTATCTATTTTTCTTGACGCTCTGGTCGCCGATGGATAAAGTATTATCCGTACCGTTAACCTTCGCCCCTGATGGAGGACCCTATGGCTGACCCATCCCAATTGAGCATGCGAGAGCGGCAGATCATGGACGTGATCTACGCTCATCAGGAAGCGACTATCACCCAGGTGCTGTCGGAGATGCCCGACCCGCCCATGCGCGGCGCCCTGCGGACCCTGCTTCGCATCATGGAGCAGAAAGGCCATATCGTCCGCCGGCAGGAGGGGCGCAAGATCACTTACCGCCCCACGCAGCCCCGCGGCCGGGCTGGCCGATCCGCCCTTGGCCGGGTCCTCGACGTCTTCTTCAACGGCTCGCTGGAAAAGGCGGTGGCAGCGCACCTGAGCGATCCATCGAGGGCCCGAAGACTGAGCACAGAGGAACTTGGGCGCCTCTCGGACCTGATCGAGCAAGCGAAGAGAAAGGGGGAGTAACATGGCGAATCTATCGCTTCTGGAGCAACTGTCGAGCAGTGCCAGCGGGTGGTTTCCTATCCTCCTCGATTTGGCCGCCAAAGGCGCTGTAATCCTTATTCTGACGTCCATTCTTGCCCTGACCATGCGGCGAGCGCCGGCCGCAACCCGCCACATGGTCTGGCTCCTGGGAACATGCAGCCTGCTGGTATTGCCCGTGCTGAGCGCGACTTTGCCCGGCTGGCACATCCTGCCTCAATGGACAGCCGGGGCGCATGGGCCAACGCCGGTTGAGTTTGTGTCTCCAGCGGATGCTGGCACTGCTTCGGCGTATGCAGCGCCGCAGACAGAGACGTCAACTGTTGAGTCGTCGGCACCGCCGCCGGCGCGGGTGGCCGAGTACTCGCGTGCATCAACTCACTCTGACCCGTGGGCATGGATGCGCCCGATATTGTCACTCTCATGGCAGGCATGGGCCCTGCTTGCATGGGCGAGTGGCGCTCTGCTCTTACTCGTGACCATCGCAAGCGGATATCTCAGCCTTCGATGGCTGGAGCATCGCTCGGTACGCATCACCGATGAGGATTGGCTGTCACTGCTTTCGGAACTGCGCACGCAACTGGGCATCCATCGTCCGGTGGGTATGCTGTGCAGCGCCCAGCGCACCATGCCAATGACCTGGGGCCTCTGGCGCACGCGAGTCCTGCTGCCAGCGGATGCGGAAAGCTGGAGTCCCGAACAGCGACGGGCGGTCCTGCTGCACGAACTGGCGCACGCCAAACGGTGGGATTGCCTCTGGCAACTGGCGGTGCAACTCACCTGCGCCCTCTATTGGTTCAACCCGCTGATCTGGCTGAGTTGGCATCGGATCCAAACAGAGCGGGAGCGTGCCTGCGATGATCTCGTGCTGCGCACCGGCACAAAGCCATCGGCGTATGCCGAGCAGCTTCTGCATATCGCCGAGGAAATGCCGACAGTCCGGTACAGCGCCGCCGCCATCGCCATGGCGCGGCCGGGCACGCTGGAGGGGAGACTGCTGGCGATTCTGGACTCCACGCGCAATCGGCGAACCGTGACCGGCTTCGCGGTGGTACTTGGGATCGCGTTGTTGTCGGGCGTAGCTGTGCCATTGGCGATGCTTCGAGCCGGGGCACCGGCGACGGAATCGGCCGAGAAGACTGACAGACGTGTCAACGAGCTGATTTATGTGCTGCGACATTCCACGCGCGATTCCCTCCAGGACCAGTGGTGCGCAGCGATCAAGGAACTGACGGAAATCGGCAAACCCGCTGTTCCGGCGTTGGTGACCGAACTGGATCACACCGATGGCATCTTCGAGAAGAGCGCGGTCGCGTTCACCCTCCGGGCCATCGGTGATCTCCGAGCAGTTCCTGCTCTGATTCGAGCACTGCCTCGCTCGGTCGACCAGATCGGCGGTTTCGGACTCACGACAGCCAACGAGGATATCCGACGCTTTATGATTCAGCATGCCGGTTCAGCCGACCCATACCCCGGGCACGACATTTTCTCGTTCGACTCGCCGCTCGACGAACTAGACTGCTCCCTGCGCAAGATCACTGGCCATAGCGAAGGAAAGATCTATCCCGATACGGATTCTCCCGCCGAGCAGGCTGCGGCCGCTGCCGTTCGGCGAGAGATGGCGAAGCGTTGGACGAAATGGTGGACAGAAAATCGGCACAAGTATGTATCGGATGCGGAACTCGCGACCGTGGAGAATCGCGCGGCCCCGCAAGATGATCCAGTGGAAGCCGCCGGATTGGCGAAGTTCGGGCCCCTCTTTCCCGCGGGGAAAGATGTGAGGCTGGGACCAGTCCATGATCTGGTGTTGCCGGCCGGAATAACTATTGATGTGAAGGCCTGCCTGAACTTCGACACCGGACGTACTTTCGGACAGCTTGAAGGTTCTCGCCTTAACGTACGTGCCGACTGGCTGCGTTGGTACCAGGAGACCGGCGTTGATGCCAGAGTTACCGCCGGCGAGGAGTTGGTCGGTTACGATGTCCGTGCCTGGCTTGTAGACAATGTCCTGTGGGACAAGCTTCCCGACGAGTTGGCCACGCGAGATGCAATTGATCCGGGCATCAAGGGTCCCAGCAGCAGTTTCTACCCTTGTCGTGTTGAGGGCGTGGGACGAATCGACGCTGGCACTCTGCCTGCCACGTTCCTCTTCATCACGCGCGAAGGCAGCCGCGGAATCCTGCAAATACTCAGCCAGGAGACGCCGCCGAATGGCCTCCACATTTGGTACCGGATGTTCGAATCACCGCGCCTGCCCGCCGTAAAGGTGACGACGCTTCCCACGCAACCGGCGCGAGCCGGGCTGTCCTTTGGTGCGGAGCATCAGGTGACGCTGCACGACCCGCGCAGCAAGATGGATGCGGCGGTGAGCTTCGACACCGGCGAGACATTTGCTCTGCCGGATGGGGCGTTTGCCGCCGGTTACGAAAAGTGGCTCCATGCCTCCGACGCCAGCGTCATGGCTTGGGTTGGTTCCGATCCTGGCATTCTGGCCGGGGTGCTTGGCAACAAGATCGGCCTTCGTCAGATCGCATCCGAAGCCTGGGATCGTCTGACTCCGGCCGAGGTCATCGACCTCTCCAGCCGATTCCCGCCATCTTCCGACTTCGCCTTCCAGGCGCTCGGCGTCTCCCCGTCGCTTCCCCAGACCGGCGTGTTCCAGACGGCCAAGGGCACGATGGGCTTGGTTCAGATCACCGAAGCCAACGGAGTCACCGGAAGGACCTCTCCGATGGCGGATGTAGTGGGCCACCATCCCACGACGCTCAAGCTGCGCTACAAGGTTGTGCAGGGAGGGCAGCGCGCCTTGGGTAGCGAGCGGCCGGTATCCTCGCCGGCGACACGAACAGCACCCCAAACCAGCGCCGTTCTGCCCGGCGACAATACGGTCGAACTTCTCGCGATAAGCCCATATCCTGACCCGCAGAACACCTGGTGGCTTCCCGACGGCTCACCGTCACCGCGTCGATATGAGACGCGCGAACCGGGTCAGAGCCCCTGGCCAGAAGAGGGCGGGCGGCGCTTCCTCTTTCATTTCTCCAAGGCGACGCCTTCGGATGCTCACCTTGAGTTTCGCTTCTCCACACCTCGATCCGCGGAAAACCATTACAACGGCGTTCACGGGCAGGACCTGGACAAGCCCTTTGTTTTGTTCACGGCATTCCCCACAAACCCGAAGAACGTGACGATTCGGATGGGAGAGGCGTCGGGCCCGTGGAAGAGCGTGGCGACGTATGATGCACGAACGGGGAAAGCCGCGGGCGACCTGCCGGCCGGGTTCGTGTTCAGGGATGCCAAGGACAACGGCGGCTCGGCTGAAATCACTGTCGCTCGGCCGACCAGGGATCTGCAGCTTCGTCTCGTGGCCGTTGATGCCGACGGCGGCGAACATCAGACCGACATGGCATGGATTGGCGACACCGCGGAAGTCTGCCAGGACTACTGGCGATTTGATCGCATGCCGCTGGCGAGTATCAGTTTCTTCCGCCTCGAATCCCGTGAATATCAATGGGTGGAGTTCCAGAACATCGCCAACGAACCCGGATTGCAGATTGCCGCCGCAGTGGAGAGCGGCATGCCGGCGACAACTGTGCCGGTGGCCGCGCAACCCGCGGCCCTGCTCGCACGCCCCGTGACCGTGCCCACCAGAAGATCGGCCACCCGAGCCGCTGCAACACAAGCGACTCATCCATTCACATTCCAGGATCTTCGCTTCCTTGGCGACGTACTGAAGGTCGATGACAAGTCGATCACGATTTCCCTGAAATACCAACAAGGCATCAGACGCCCTGCTGCCACAACAAAGACCTTTGTGTTGGACAAGCAGCAAACCCGGGCAGCAATTGCGACCCCGATGCTTTCACGAATGACCGATCGAGGCATTCCAATCACAACCTTCAGGACTACCCCCATTGAGCTTTCAGAGTTGAAGGTCGGGCAGAATCTCGCGATTGCCGCCGGGGGCGATGTCGCGACGCACATTCTGGTCTTGCCACCGGGAGACCCACTTCCCATGGCGAGTGGTAATCCGAGAGAGCCGGGCGAGCCTGGACCCGCAACCAGACCCACCAGCATCGCCACCGGCAATATCACCAAGTTGGATGGGAACAGCCTCACGGTTGATTCCAGGCGACCCGGACCAACTGGACCGGTCACGGTTCTTGCCGACGACAACTCCCAGGTGATGCTGGATGGCCAGCGCGCCTACCTGGATGATCTGAAAGAGCGTATGTTTGTGGATGTGACATCATTCCCGGCAACAGCGCGATTCCCCGCGAAGTTGCTGATCAGCGCTTCGTCGCCACGGCTGAGCGGAACTGTGGTCCGACTCGATGGCAGGAATGTCATCGTTCGGGTGACCAAGCCCGACGGAACATCGAGCGAAGTGACCGTGCCGACGAATGATCAGACGAAAATCACCGTTCCCGGCACGATGATGGGCTTCCAGCTGACGCCGTCGCGAAGTATCCATCTGGAGGAACTGGTTGAAGGCACGCGGGTAAGAGTTCTTCCGGAGACGGGCACGGCAGAGCGCATCGATGTATTGCCAGCCCGCAGATCGACTACCCGACCGGTAGCAACGCAGCCGAGCACGGCGGAGGAGGGGAAGCAGAGCCGGCCGAGGATGCCGGGGCCGTCGGCGACGGTGGTGAAGGTGGAGGAGGGGTCGATCACGGTGAAACTCTTTCCGACGGATACGGAGGGGGCGAAGGAGGTGACCGTGGCGATCCAGAAGCGGACGATGGTGTCTATTTTGGAGGTGATGGAGGAGATGAAGACCGAGGATGGGCGTGTCACGCGACGCTACGTGTTCAAGGTCGGGAAGCTGGGGGATGTGAAAGTAGGGCAGAGAGTGAATGTGATAGCGGATGACGAGGGGGCGAGGGAGATTCAGGTTTGGCCGGAGCCGCCGAAGACGGAAAACGGCAAGCTCGTGCCGTCAACTCCGACCGCCCAGACGCGGCCAACTGGTCGAGCGTGGCTGGGGATCCAGATCTCGGACATCGAGGGGACTGAAATGCGGCAGGTCGCGGAAAGTTTCGGGTATACGGGAGAGACGGGCATACTTGTTCAGGAGGTGTTTCCCGGTTCTCCGGCGGACGGGATACTGCGGAAGGGCGACATCCTGACGGAGATAGACGGGGAGAAGCTCACGAAGGCCGAGATTCTTCGAGACCATGTTGCTTCGGCGGGCGTTGGAGGGAAAGTGCTACTGACGATCTTCCGTGAGAAGAAGATAGAGACAGTGAGCGTGACGGTGGGAGCAGGGCCAGCGGCCGCGACTGGGCCTGGGGCGGCCGGCAGGTGACGGAGCGAACGAATGTGAGATGACGCAGAACCCCGACATCATCGTGCCGCTGCGCTCAATGGCGTGATTATTGATCTATGTGGCGTCGTCGCGCCGTTGTGAGAGAATGGATGCAGAAGAGGAACGGATGCAGGTTGATCCGCAGAATGGCGAGATTTGCGCAGATGGGAGAATGGGAAAGGAGCGCAATGCGAGGTCTGCTGGAGAGGTACAGACGGTGGTTCGGCGGGGCGAAAGCCGATCCCGAGGCGATGGATACACCGGTGTACCCGATCGTCCACGCTGCCGAGGTCACTGTCGAAGTGCATTCGGCGAATGGTGTGCAATGGGATGAGCCCCTGCTTTCGGATGCGCTCGCGGACTTCGGCCGCTACCTGTCGGGCAAGGTGAAGATCATCTCTGGGTCAGCGCTGTCGCTGGAGGGCGCAGCCGATGGCAGTGTTACGTGGGAGCAGGTGTACAGCCTGGTCGGCGGCCTGCCCCTGCGCGGGCCATTCGGTATCACAATGGTGAGTGTGCCTCGAATCCGGGATCGTGAGGTCGGCACGGGTTACTGCATCTGGCGGCCGGATGGCGGGCACTGTGTTGTGATCCAGGCGGCCTGGGCGTCTAGGTGCATTCGCCGGACGGGCTCCTGGCGAGGTTATGCTGCGCGCTGGATCATACTCCACGAGTTGTGTCACACGCTGCATCTGCCCGCGCGGCGGGAGCATCGTGCTTCATTGGATCACTGCACACATGCGTGCTGCGTTCTGTTTGGCGGGGGGAAAGCGCGTGTCTTGGCGCATGTCCTGATGCGCGGATTGCGCCGGCCGGGATTGTGTCAGGACTGCCAGGAGGAATTGCGACAATGCCGAGTAGAGGGCCATCGGATGGATGATGGGCTCGAGGCTGCTATGGCGTGGTATACGCGCAGGATCGAACTCAATCCGGAGCATGCGCGGGCTTACGCCTATCGGGGCGAGGAGCACTGGCGTCGGGGTCAGCTTCAGGAAGCGATCGCGGACCTCAGCCGGGCGATCGAGCTCAATGACCGGGCCGCTGCCTGGTACAGTTTCCGCGGGTTTCTGTACATGCAGAGCAAGCAGCGGGCACTTGCGATCGAAGACCTGCGACGGTGCCTTGTGCTGCGACCTGACAATGCGATAGCGAAGGCGAACCTCGATGAGTTGCTGGCGAGTTCACCGGCGGATGGAACGGAGGATAGTAGCGATGCGACTACTTCTGCCGTAGGGGGCTGAGGATCTGAATAGTGTCCGGTCTCGAAGCGGCGACGTGCGGAGCTGTTGATTGGTGATTGACGTGGCCCGTGGCAGCGTTGCGAGAGAACCAACGGCTTCGGCATCTTACCGCACACTACGAAGGCATCCGGACCGCCTGGAATCGCTTGCACCACCCCAACCGTAAGCGTAAGCTACCATGCACATCAAGAGACAGGAGTGAGGACCATGCGAACAGGATTGGCACTCGTTGCCTGCCTGGCGGCAGGCACGCTGGCGACTTCGGCGTTTGCTGCCACGGCTCTCACCTTCACGAGTTTTTCACCGAACGGAACCGCAACCGCCTCCACGCGCGGATACACCTTCGACGTGCTCGCGGAGGGTGGCGTTACGGTTTCTGCTCTAAGTTTCTTTGATGAGAATGGAGATGGGCTGGGTGATTCGCATGATATTGGCATCTGGAATGCCGCTGGGGCGTTGCTGGCTTCGGCGACTGTGCCCAGTGGTACGGCTGCGCCGCTGGATGAGACCGGGATGTTCCGCATGGTGGACATTCCCGATATCGTTCTGCCCCTGGGTACGGGCTATCGGGTCGGCGCGACGTTTCTTGTGGGCAGTCCAGATCATCAGGCCGAGACCTCATCGCCAACCACGATTCCAGAGATTGCCTACATCGGTGGTGCATTTGTCAACAATGGATTGCCCGATCTGACGTTTCCCTCGACGGACTTCAGTCAGACGCTGGTCGGGGGCAATTTCTCAGCAACGGTTCCGGAACCGGCTTCGCTTGGTCTGATTGGCGCGGTGGGTCTGCTTCTGCTGCGCAGGTCGCGTTAGAAGCGGACATTGAGCTATGGCAGGCGCGTTGAACATCAAGAAGGTGCTGGTGACGGGGGCATCGGGGAAGATCGGCAGAAATCTGATCCCAGCGCTGCTCGAACGGGGGTATGCCGTGCGGGCGATCCAGAACCGGACGCCCGTCGACCAGAAAGGCGTCGAGGTCGTCTGTGGATCGGTGAGCGACTATGCGTTCTGCGCCAAGGCGCTGGATGCGTGCGATGCGGTGTGCCACCTGGCGACGACGAAGGAGGATAAGCCAGGGTTCATCGATGTGAGCATTCGGGGAACGTGGAACCTGCTCGAAGCCGCGAAAGAGTGCGGGCATATCAGGCAGTTTGTCATGTCCTCGGGTGATGCCGCCATGGGGATCTTTCATTATCCTCAGCCGGTTCCCATCAGCGAGACGATGCCGCTGCGGGCGTATCCGGGCATCTACGCGTTCTCGAAGGTCATCGAAGATACGATGGTCATGCAGTACGGAGTGCAATATTCGCTTCCGTGGACGATCCTGCGATTCTCGTGGATTTACGATGAGGATGATGTCCTGTGCCACGTGACGCTGCGCCCGCCGGATTTTGGCAGCCCCTGGAAGGCATTGGCGAAAACGGCCGGGCAGAAGAAGTTCTTCGAGGAGAAGCTTGAGGGCGTCGGCTGCCTGCGCCATCCGGGCGGCGCGCCGTTCAAACGTCATGTTGTCGGGGTCAAGGATGTGGTGCAGTCGTTCCTGCTAGCCCTGCGTAACCCGCGTGCGGTGGGCGAGACGTTTCATATTGCAGCGCCAGCGCCGTTCAGTTACGACGTCGCGGCGCGATACGTCGGCGAGAAACTCGGCGTTCCGGTGGTGGACTTCGAACTGGCCGACGGTCACGATTTCGAGATCGACATTTCCAAAGCCCGCTGCGTGCTTGGGTACAGGCCCGAGCAGGATGTCTTTGCACTGATCGATGCGGCGGTTGAGTTCCGCAAAGCCGGCAATGTCCGTGCGGATGCGAAATACAAAGGATGATGGCCTGACACTTGTCTGAAGGCCTGCTCGGGACAAGTCCCTCGCACAAAAGCGGCGATCCACCCAGGCGGATTTACCACAAGTCGCCGCACTCCAGATCTCCATTGCGCGGAATCGCGCACAGCTATTCAGAATGAGGTTTACGGCGGTGGCGGGAACCTTTGGCGGGTACAGGCGTCGGAAATGAGAAGGAGATAACCATGCATCGACGGCGTTGGAAGATCGTGCTGGGAGTCGTATTGCTGGGATCGGTAGGCGGGGTGGCGCTGTGGTGGATGATGCGGGATGTCCCACCCGTGAGTTCCACGATTGAGCCAAATGCGACGCGGAGCCGCATGCTCCTGGGCCTGGCCGGGCGACAGACGGCGAAGATCCCGGCGGTCGATATTCGCCTGACGCGGCTGCTGAACCTGGCGGACCAGGAAATCGGGCGCGGATACAAGGCCGAGGCCCGCGAGGCGCTCTCATTCGCGGGGCAAACTCTGATGAGCAAGGATGCGGCATCGCTGGATGAGCAGGCGCGGATCAGTGGGTGGGTGAGTGTGTCGGAGCTTTCGCGCCAGGCAGGTGACAAGTCGGCGGCCTCGGCGGCATGTGATGGGGCGGTGGTTGCCCTGCGGGGGATCGAAGATCCTGCGCGGCGATGCGAGTATGTGGTGGGGGTATGCAATGAACTGCAGTATCTGAAGGGCAAGAGCTTTGCCGCCAGCCTGCTTGATGAAGCGGGGGCATGGACGCGATCCATCGACAGTGTGAGCCGGCGACGAGAGGCGGTGACGGGATTCGCGTCGGCGTTGTTCAACCTGGATGACTATGCGGCGGGAGAACGGATGATCGGGAGAGAACAGGACCCGGCATGGGGCGCTGATACGCTGACGCAACTGGCCAATATGGCCCAGCCGGCGAGCGGCGGGACTGTGTTCGCAGTGTCAGCGCCAGCGATGAGGATCGACGCGGGTCTGGCCGGCAGCGTTCCTGCGGCGGCAGGCCCAACGCCATCTCAGTCGCAGGTGATGTTGGGCAAGAACGCCGACTATAGGGCGACGTTCGGAAAAGAAGTGAGCTACCGTTACGTCTTCCAGAATCAGAGCCGCCCACAGACAGATGGCGCGAAGCGGTAGCGCGGCACCGTACCGCATGGCTTGGGTACGTGATGTTCGCGGTTTACGCGACCACGGTAAGGATCTCACGCCGGCCGGTTTCGGTCAGCGGGATGATCTTGGCGTAGAGATCGCGGAAGGTGGCATTGGAGCCGGCGGCCTGATGGAACTGCTCGAATTGGGTCAGTGAGTCGAACGTCGATTCGAAAACGAGGGTGTAGTAGGGTGGGCCGGCCAGATCGGTCAGGAGCCGCGAAGCCGATGGGGCGTGAGCGCCGGTTTTCATGGCGGCCATGGCCTGTTTCCACAGTTCGGTCGCCTGTTTCGTCTGGCCGAATTTCACCTGGAAGATATTGCGAACGACAATCATCGTTTCCCCCTTCTTTCTGGTCCATGATCATAGGCGCTTCGGTGAAAGGCGGAGGGCTGCAGGGATTAGAGGGGCCTTCGGCCGTTCGGGCTCGACTCGTCCGCTTCGCAGCGGCACGATCTGCCGCATGCGTGCACGCTCCTGTCAGCATTGGCCGAGCGCTCGTCGCATGCCGTGCAGTCTCTGGCGAAGCCGAACCCGAAGGGGTAACATACACAGCGCACTCAACCGAAAGGGATGGAGACGATGATCATTCGAGTATCCGTACTTGTGGTGATGGCAATGCTGCTGGTGGGTTGTTCCGAGCAAATCAAACCGGCGACGAAGCATGCGCCAACAACGCCCGATCAGGTGAAGATCTACCAGGAGGCCCCCGCGCAATATGAGCAACTTGGGCTGATCCATGTCCCGGTTGGCGGCGAGGTCAAGTGGGATCAGTCTGGTGATGCCAACGCCGGGTTTGACCAGTTCAAGGCGAAGGCCGCCGCGATGGGCGCGAATGGCGTTCTGCTGGCCGTTCCGGCAGGGACCTCGGATGTGCAGGTGACCGCTGGGTACAAGGGAGCCTTCTATGCGGTTCCGGTGAAGACGGGCGCCAAGCGTGAGGCGGTCGCGGAAGCGGTCTTCGTGCTTAAGCCTTAGGCAACTCAGAGAGTGATGGGCGGTCGGGCAGCCAGAACAGCGGGCCAATCGTGGTCCTGGCGGCTACGTTGGTGCTATGGACATCGTCAGGACGCGGTCGTTTCCGGCCGCATCTTTCAGGATCTTTGCATCGCCCAACGCGCGGTATTCGCTGGCCATGTTTAGCGCTGCCTTGCCCTGGTCAAACGCAATCTCCAGCATGACCCTGCCGCCAGGCAGCAGACGCTCCCGCGTGCCTGCAAGAATTCGGCGATGAAATGCCAGTCCATCCGGTCCGCCATCGAGCGCCCGGTGCGGCTCGAAATCCTTCACATTGCGGTCCAGAGTCGCGATATCGCCCGTGCGGATGTAGGGGGGATTCGACAGGATCAGGTGAAACGGTGCGCACTCAATCAGCGATGTAAGCGGCTCATATAGATCGCCCTGGAGCACGGTTACGCGGCCGTCCAGCTTCAGCTTGCTGAGGTTCGCCCTGGCCACCTCAATTGCCAGTGGATCGATGTCCACGGCGACTACGGTAGCGGTTGGGAGATGCTTGGCCACGGCCGCCGCGATGCATCCGCTGCCCGTACAGAGATCGAGAACTCGCGGCGATTCCATTCCGGGCGTATGGCGGCAGAAACCCAGCAGCGTTTCGACAAGCGTCTCGGTATCCGGCCGGGGGATCAGCACACCGGGCTTGATGTCCAGCTCAAGATCGAAGAAGTGGGCCTGCCCGGTCAGATAGGCGATGGGCTCATGCTCGCCAGCGCGGCGGACGAATTCGCGGAAGCTGAGCAGTTCCGATTCGATCAGCGGGCGATCGTAATCGGTGTAGAGCTTGAGGCGCGGCACCTTGAGCACATGGGCCAGCAGCAATTCCGCGGAGAGCCTGGGCGCATCCACGTTCTTTCTTTCAAAGAACGCGCTGGTCCATTCGAGAATACGTTTGACCGTCCATGTCTGCGGCTGTTGCTCCATAAACACTACATGCCGGATAAAGCTTAAGTGCGCGGCTGGCCGGGCTGGGTCGGGATCTCGCCGAACTGCTGCTCGTAGCGCTGCACGAGCTGCTGGAGGCTCATGGACAGACGTTTGGCGTTGTTGTAACCCATGATCACGCGATCCGTGACCTTGAAAAGCAGTTGTTGCGACGATTGGCCAGGCTGTGCATTTGGATTGGCCATATTGAAGCCGAGGTCAATAACGATTTCCTCGGCGGCGGTGTGGATGCGGTACGCATTGGCGTAGAGTGTCCGCATCTCGCGCTCATCGAGCATGACCTGAATCTGCTGCTGCTCACCGGTCGGAGGGGTATTGTCCTGAGACATCGCAACGAGCTCCTTTCCAAAGTCGATTACAACACAACCTGCCTACGAATCGTATTGTGCCCAATTCCGGATGAGTGTCCACCAAGAACGTTGCAGATTCCGGTGGGCCTTGAGCCTGCTGGAGGCGAAGTTCGCGAAGCGGCGGCTCCTTTGTTGGGTTATCTGTGGGTACAATAGCCAACGTGAAACGCCAAGGAAGCAATCGTTCGATCGTTCCTGTTCGCTGCTTGAAGCTCGGTGTTGCCACAGTCAGAGTTGGCTTGTTGATTGCCATTGCAGTGTTGTGCGATTCTGTGCCATGTTTCGCCGCTGAATCTGGTTCCGTCACTGCTCCTGCTGCTATGGGCGCCCCACGCGTCATCTGGCGCACGTTCGTCGGCAAATCGGCGGACACTCCGGCCGCCGCTGATGCCAAACGCATCATCACCGCATCGCAAGATGGCAGTGTTTCTGCCTGTTCACCGACAGATGGCAAGCCCCTCTGGACCATCCAGCCCAAATCGCGCCCATCGTCCATGCCGCTGCTTACGGATACTGCCGTCTATCTGGGCTTTGCCGATGGTCTGGTTTGCGCCTTGGATGCCGAGACCGGGAAGACCCGTTGGACCTTCCAGACCGGACAGCAGATTGTCGGCCGGCCTGCCCTTGCTGGGAACCGTCTGCTTGTAGGCTCGTACGATACCCATCTGTACTGCCTGGCGGCCGACACGGGCAAAGAACTCTGGAATTTCACCACGACGGCGCAGGTGCATGCAGCGCCGCTGGTGGTTGGTGACATCGTCATCATTGGTGGCTGTGATGGCCATCTCCATGCCGTTGATCTTGCGAGCGGCCAGGAGCGCTGGTCGGTCGATGCCGGCGGGCCGGTTGGCGCCAGCCCGATTGTGCACGATCAGCAGATCTTCGCCGCCAGCATGTCCAGCACGATTTTGTCCACCGACCTTGCGGGCAAACTGCTGTGGAGTGTTTCACCGATGGAGGAACGGGCACCGGTTACTACGAGCCCGGCCATTTCCGGTGGCCGGCTTGCTGTTGCCGCCGATGATGGGCAAGTGCTGATGCTCAACCCCGCGGATGGCAAAGTCCTTGCCAGCGGCAAAGTCCCAGGCAAACCGACCACGGGACTGGTGTTCCTCAACGACCAACTTCTGGTCGGTGTGGATGATGGCCGCATTTACGTGATTGATCCCACAACCGGAAAACAGACCTCTCGCATCACTCTGGGCGGTAATCCGCTGAGCATCATTCGCATCGACCAGGGGATCATCAGCAATGCATCCGACGGCTCTGTGTGGTTGCTGAAGTAGGACAAGGAGACGCGGGGACGCGGGGAGTGGGAGAGGGCGAGAGGGCGGGAGGGGGAGACAAGGGGACAATGGGACAAGGGGATCGTGGATAAGTGACAGGTGCGCAGGTTGTTTGCGGGGGTACCCCCTATGCGGTAAGTGCCTTGAGGGCAATGAGTTAGGTTGGTATTGGGGGAGGAGGTGCGCAGGTTCGGGGTGATTGTGGATAGCTGGCCAGGGATGAAGCACGAGAAGAGAAGCTAACCACAGATGAACACAGATTGACACAGATTCGGAGGGGAAGGTGCGCGGGTTGCGTGCGCAAACCTGCGCCGGTCGTAACCTCTGATTGAAACTGCGGTTACGTCACGCGCGGGGGAGAAGATAATCAAGTTTCTTCCTGATCCTGAAGTCATCTGTTACTTGTCAATGGTCAGAGGGTGTCGCTCGGGGGCGAGCGACCCACTTTGGGGAAGATGCTCAAGATCGGTGCGCATCCTCGGGAGGCATTGCCTGCCGATCTGGCAGCAGCGTATTCAGTTGTCAAATAGCGACGGAGCGCTGGGCCTCTATCTATACAGGAGGTGACGCGCTTTTTGCGCGCAAAGCGCACCACTGGGAGAGAGGATTTGCGGTTTTCCATTGGTTTTGGGGGGGCGGGGTCGAAAAATCGGAAAAGATTGCTGTAACTCGCGGTGCGCGCCTGCGCGACACATGCGCAGCACTCCATGTGTTTAAGAGGAGATGTCTCACACGCGCCCGCCGCGGCGGGTAAACTTCGTACCGCTTACGGCGCCACGAACAGGATTCGGGCGCAGAAGGGAACCTCACACAGAGGTCACGGAGCTCGCAGAGGTAACCACGGAATACACGGAAGACACGGAAAGAAGCCAGGCGGAGGACCTAACCACATAGGGCGCAAAGGCCGCAAAGGGCAAGCCACAGAGGCGTGATCCGCGGATGGGCGCAGATTGCCGCAGGTTCAATTCCGGTGTGGTGATGGGGGAGAGAACCGATTCTCACATAGATGGACAGGATAGACGGG
>CAIQIQ010000001.1 GCA_903871935.1 uncultured Phycisphaerales bacterium | reverse complement strand
CCGCCCGGCCTTCTCTCCCCGTTGCCGGGCGCATGGCGGCCAGCGGTTCGCCAGCACCACGCCCCTGCGCACTCTCTTGGGCCCCCAGCAATCGCCATTCCAAGTAAATCGACAGGCCCTGTAATCGGGATAAACTTCAAGGGGGAAGCGGATTTGCGTGCAGGATTCTTTGCGGCGCAGAGAGTAAGTCGATACGTCCCCCTTGGATTCCCCCCCACAAGACCTCCATGGCCACACACAGCAGCAGCGACACTGCCGAGAGGATGTTGACGAGGCGGCGTTTCATCGTTGGCAGTCTACCACAGCCCAGAGAGGGCAGGGAAATCATAAAGCAATACACCGCACCTAAGGTATGCGACTTCCGCCTAGGAAGGGACAATACAGCTTACTGCGGGGCCGTCTTGTCCGCTCGCGTTGTTGGCTGCGCGGACTGCTCCACTGCCACGGTCAATCCACTGAGCATTGACGTCCATGAGGATGTTGTCGTTTTTGGCTCTGATCCGTACGCCTGCAACATTTGTTCAAGCTCCCGTGCTCGCCATACCTTAATGCTCTTAACGTCCCAGGTTCGACCTCTTCCAGTGTAGACCGCCCTGAAAAGAGCATCCTGGTTCCATGCATACTGCACACCATCGATTCGGAAATAGGCGATCCCAACGGGATCAAAATGGAGGTCATCGCGCTGACAAATTGCCGGTGATGAGGAGATGAGTCGACGGAGCCAAGACGCGGCCGGCTCGCTGACTCCATGGCAGGCATTCATGTTGCCATCTTCAGCCCACCACACGATTTCCACGGGTTGGGTAGCTGGCGGAAGGTTGAATTGCGGCCACTCGCGTACTTCCCGCTCCGGCCACCAAGCCCAGACAGCCGTAATCACGACGACTGCGCAGCAGAAGGTTATCAGGAGAATGTAACGGAGCTTCATGAGTTTGCCGCCGGACTCATGCCATCAGGCTATATCAATCGCACTGTCTGATCAATCTTTGGGTGGGGGCGAAGCGGTTCTTAACCGCATAGCATAGAACACAGAGAAAAGCGTTGGATGGTTTCCACTCTATGCGGTCTTTGGGTTCCTTGTGGTAGATATGTATGAGCGTGAGTGTCTTGCTGACGAAGGCGAAGATTGGCCACGAGAAAGCGCAAGAGGCGCAGAAAAAGGCGGAACTCGCGCGCATGTTGAGGCTTGTTGCGGCTATGGACTAAGTGGAATCGGTGTTCCGCATTCTGGGCAGCGGTCTTTGCTGGCGCGCAGGTCGTAGCCGCAGGTGAGGCACAGGCCATGCTTGATGCGATGTCCTTTCTTCCATGCCCGTTTGGACCACATCATGGGCAGAACCGCTGTTGTCAGCATGAGAAACCAATGTGGCACCCAGACTGCGACTTCGAGCATTCCTAGCCTGGTGTTCGTATAGGTATGATAGTCGAAACGGGCCCGTTCATTGAGGTCAGCTAAATATGGCACCATCGATCCCTTAGGCATCTGGACGGTACGGTGATCGAATTGGAGATAATTCAAGCGGAGCGATCCATCGCGGGACAACAGCCCAGGCCGAACCGTGGCGGTCCCAGGGAGGTCATATTCGACCATATCGGCACTCCAGTAGCTCCGCACCCACAACGCCACCATCGCCACCAACAGCAGCAGCGACACTGCCGAGATGATGGTGAAGAGATGGCGTTTCATTTGGCGGATTCAGTGTATTCCCGGACGCCGAACCTTGCCAGCAGGAAGGCGAGCAGAAGGAATGTTGTTCCCTGTGCCCGCTTACCTTGGCAAGCACGATCGAACTAGGCACCGACCACCTTCGTCTAGGATTGCGATCGTGGGGGTGACGGATGAGAATGGATCAGGAGGAACGACCATGCGACTTGATCGTGCGGCCGCGCGATGTATTCCGGTGATCTTCGTAAGTATGCTCGGCGTTCTGGGCTGCCACCATTCGGAAGGCGGCACTCGTTCACCCATGCCGTTGCAGTCGCTCGTGGGGCGCCACGTCCATCTCGAAGGGCAATTTGGTGGGCCTGGAAAGATTGCCGACTTTATTCTCGTTCCTGGCGGGGAGATATACTTGATGGGCTCGTTGGATGCGGGTGGGCAACCACTGCGATATGGAAATAGGATAGCAGTTGACGGGGTCCTTGGTTACCAAGTGTATCCTCCGACTACGCTGCCCGAGGATTCGCATGGCCCGACCCCGCAGCGGCCGTTCGATCACTATTACATTAGAGATGCCAAGGTACACGTGTTGCCGTGATCCACGGTGTGAGTGAATGGGGACATCGCGGCATTCTCTGCTCGATGTGGTTGGTGAATGCTCTGAGCAGCCATTATCTTTCCCATAGTTGGGGGTTGCGCCTGCTGGTCGCTCCGCTCCCCGGCTGTTGTGGGCCTGCATTTGGCCCGCCTCGGCTCCCGGCGGGTACGCCTGCGCCTTGCTGACGCTATAGCGGTGCATTTATAAGCACCTACGCGCCGACGCGGTCGTCGCACCCTTATCTAAGTCGCCTGCGGCGACGGGCACGGCCGCCGCCATTAACAAGCGGGGCAATCTTCACTATGATCCCTGCCAATCACGATGAAGAGCAAACTGATCTATGCGTTGTGGCTGCTGGTGTTCGCCGTGGTCGTTGGCTGCGCATTATGGCCCTCCGGGGCAACTGCGCAGAAGACGGCGCCGGGCGTGACCTTGCCGACTACGGGGCCGACGGACCTGTCGGGCTTTCCTTATCGAGGGATCGCCATTCAGGTCCAGCGCACGGACTGGATCGACAAATACAAGCAGAGCATCGATGAGGCGGCCGCCATTGGCGCTGACACGATCTCGCTGGTGCTTGATACGCGCATGGAAAATGGCACATCCAGCCGTATCTGGCTCGATATGCGCTACACGCCAACGCCCGAGCAGCTTGGCTCATTGATCACGCACGCGAAACAGAAGGGGCTGCGGGTGATGATTGTGCCCATCGTGCTTCTGGATAACCCCGAAGGAACCGAATGGCGCGGCACCATAAAGCCCAAGAGTTGGGAAGAATGGTTCGACAGCTATCGGAGCGTCATGATCCAGTTCTCCTGGATCGCCGAAGGTTATCATGCCGATATCCTTTCGGTTGGATCGGAACTGGTTTCGGCCGAGGAGAAGGTCGAGGAATGGCGCAAGACCATCGCGGCCGTTCGCGAGGTCTTCAGCGGCAAGCTCACCTACTCCGCCAACTGGGATCACTTCACATCGGTCCCCTTCTGGGGTTATCTCGATATGGTAGGGATGAATAGCTACTGGAAGCTCGGACCCAACCGCCATGTGTCGGTTGAGGAGATTAAGAAGAACTGGCGCGAGCATCAGGACGAGGTGCTTGCGTTCAGGAAGAAAGTGAATAAGCCAATTCTGTTCACCGAGGTCGGCTGGTGCAGCCTGGCGAATGCCGCCCATGAGCCGTGGGACTACACGAAGGTGACCGAAGAGATCGACCTGCAGCTCCAGAAGAAGCTGTACCAGGGGTTCTTTGAGACATGGTCTGGTAATCCGGGACTGGGCGGGTTCATGATCTGGGAATGGCCACCCGACCAGGGTGGACCAGAGAACCGCGGCTACATTCCCAAAGGCAAACCGGCCGAGGCGGTTCTGCGCGAGTGGATGAAGAAGCCGCGATGGAAAGTGCAGTAGAATTCCCCCTGGTGGTTTCTTGCAGGATGAATCTGCCTCTCTGGGTGTATGTAATCTGTATTACATACAAGAAACGGAGACCCAATCTCAAGAATAAGTTAGCGTTTGCAAGCCCTTAGAAACGACGAGCAGGCCATATATAAGTGTAAAGAGTCCGATTCTTCCGGGGAAAATCCCAGGAGTGTTGAATTCGTACATGCAGCCTGCTCGAAGAGATTTTCTGAAATACGCCGGTGTGATGTCGGCGGCAGCGGTCGGTCTGGCCGGCGCGCGGCAAGCCCTGGCATCCTCAGAGGAAGGCTCTGGGCACGGCCCACCACTCTCACCAGACACGAAGGGTGTGCTGGTTGACTTGGGCGACTGTGTTGGCTGCCGCCTGTGCGAGTATGCCTGCAAGAAGGCGGCCGGGATCGATGCGGGCAAGCTCGAATCGTACGATGACATGTCGGTGTTTCGGACGAAGCGCCGGCCGAGCCCGGAGGCGTTCACCGTCGTCAATGCATGGCAGCCCGTCGCGGGCGCCATGGCGGCGACCTCCCCTGCCCAACCGGTCTACACAAAGGTCAACTGCTTTCACTGCAATCATGCAGCCTGCGTCTCGGCCTGCATTGTTGGAGCGCTAACAAAAGAGAAGAGCGGCGCGGTTGCGTATGACTCCTGGAAGTGCATCGGCTGCCGATACTGTATGGTTGCCTGCCCGTTTCAGATCCCCACGTACGAGTACAACAATGCCCTCACGCCGCAGGTGCGCAAGTGCACATTATGCGAGGCTCGCACGAGCAATGGCGAACTGCCCGCATGTGTGAAAGAGTGCCCGCGGCAGGCGTTGACCTACGGCAAGCGAAGCGAGTTGCTTGTGCTGGCACATGAGAAGATCGCCAAGAGCCCGGGCAAGTACGTCGACAAGGTCTACGGAGAGCACGAAGTCGGTGGCACATCGTGGCTGTATCTCTCGCCGATTCCGCATGAGCAGGCGGGTTTCCTGGAGGTTGGCACTGCTGCTCCACCGGCACTGACAGAAGCGATTCAGCATGGTGTGTTCAAGCACTGGATCGCGCCGATTGGCTGGTATGGCTTCCTGTCGGCAATGTACTGGATAACCGGGCGGCGCGAAGAACTGGCGACGGCGACGGCCGGGCATTCCGGCGCTGGTGCATCATTCGTCGAAAACCGTTTTGTGGCCGCACGGGCCGCAATGGCTGGCGCGGAGGGAGGAACGATCACTCTCAGCCCCCCCGTGATTGTTCATCATCGTCCGCCCCACCAGGATCTTCCAACCCACGGCCACGGCCCGCATGCGGCCCCGGTCGGGCGCAAGCTGCTTACCCCGGGCGTGTGGGTGCTGATTGCCATGGTGCTGGGCGGCCTGGCATTCGGGCTATACCGATTCATCTTCGGGCTGGCGGCGGCAACAAACCTCGATCAGGAACATCCCTGGGGCCTGTGGATTGCGATGGATGTCGGCAGCGGCATCGCACTGGCCGGTGGCGGATTTGTCACTGCGGCAGTTGTCCACATCTTTCATCGCGAAAAGTACCACGCTGTCGCGCGCTCTGCCCTGCTAACCGCCCTACTCGGCTACACGTTCTATGTGCCGGGGCTGCTGGCGGACCTGGGCCGCTGGTACAACCTCTGGCATCCGACGATTCCCACCATGTGGCAGGGCAACTCGGTTCTGTTTGAAGTCGGCCTGTGCGTGATGATCTACCTGAACGTGCAGTATGCCGAAATGATCCCAATCATCTGCGAACGCTTCATCGGCAACCGCCAGAAGTTCCCCAAGATCAGCCGATGGGCAAAGCTCACTCACGATTCGCTTGAGAAGATCATGCCCGCCCTGCTCATCCTGGGCGTGGCGCTCTCGACGTTCCATCAGTCCTCACTGGGCAACCTGATGGTGATCGCGCCGTACAAACTCCACCCGCTGTGGTGGAGCCCATGGGCACCGGTACACTTCCTGCTTTCGGCAATGATGGTGGGCTTCCCGATGGTCATCTTCACGATGATTTTCGGCTCATGGTGTCTGCAGCGCAAGCCTGAGATGCATGTGCTCGCGCCCCTGTCGCGATACGTGCCGGTAATGTTGGTGGCCTACCTCGTCCTGAAGTTGGGCGATGTGTATTACCGCCAGGCATATCCCTACCTGACCGACGGTTCATTCCAAGGCATCTCCTGGATCGTCGAGATGGCCGGCGGCGTGCTGATCCCGCTGCTGATGCTGATGTCTGCAAAGGTGCGACACTCTGCGAAACTGCTGGCCAGCGCCTGTCTGATGGTGATCATGGGCGTGGTTCTCAATCGCCTCAATGTGTTCATCATCGGCTACCACCCACCCTATGCCGAGAAAACCTACTTCCCATCCCTGACCGAATTCGCACTGTCAATGGGCCTGGTTGCGGCACTGATGCTCACGTGGCGAGTGGCAGTTACATATCTGCCGATCCTGGAGCCGGCTCCGAAGGTAGAGGATGCGGAGGATGCGGAGGGGACAGAGGGGGCCGAGGAGATGGAGGGGGCGGCATCGTGAGCGACCTGGCAAGGATGCGGCGGTTTGCAGTCGCCGCGATATTACTGCTGATTCTGCTTCCCTGGACCGCGAGCGCGGAAACAACAACGGCCGCGACCACGACAGCATCCGCCCTATCCGCCCTATCCGCCCGTTCGACCACCCAGCCGGCCATCCGCGATGTGGTCATCCTCAATGAGTTGGTCGACAAATATGAGGCCGTGCCTTTTTCGCATCAGGTCCACGCCCGTATGTCCGCCATGTGGAACGGCTGTGAAACCTGCCACCATCACACGCCGATTGCAGCGACCATGCCGGCTTCCAATGCGGTCGCGACAAGCCAGCCCTCACAAGATAACGCGGCAACGATGCCAGCCTGCAAGTCCTGTCATCCTATCGCCGATGACAAGATCAGCATTCACCTGCCCAGTCTGAAGGGCGCGTATCACCGGCAATGCCTGAACTGCCACCGCGACTGGATGGAAACCAACGCCTGCGTAGTCTGCCATGCCGTTCGCGGTGGAGCCGGTGCCACCGTTCCCGCGACCGGTCAAACGCCGACACCCGATGATATCACGGGGCGGATGCACAAGCCGATTGCCGCCCCGACGACCAGGCAATACGTGGCCCGCTTCACGCCGGTGGCCGGGGCAAATGTCCTCTTCAGGCACGATGAGCACACCAAAGGGTTTGGGATCAAATGCGCTGCCTGTCACCACCAGGACACATGTGCAAGCTGCCACGCCAAGGCTGCGGTAACGGCCCCCGCAACACAGAACGGGACGGCCGGGATGAATAGCGCAGGCGCCGGCTCGCATCCAATGAAACCAGGCCGCACCTGGCAGGACACTCACAGCACTTGCGCAAGCTGCCACGTGAGCGATCGCTGCAACCATTGCCACTACCAGGATAACCAGACGCCGCCGTCGCCCTTCACTCACAAGACGACCGGCCAGACGCTCGACAAGGATCATGACAAGCTGGCTTGCGCCCAGTGTCATGTGCTGTACAAGTCGCGCAATGTCACTTGCGGTGACAGTTCCTGCCATAAAAAGCCGGTATCGTTCCCGACGGATCGGCCGGGCCCATTCACGCCTCCGGCCACACTTCCGACCAGCCCTGCAACCGTCCCTACCACCAGGCCCAGCACGGCTCCAGCAACAACGTCGGCCACAACGCGGCCAAGCAGCAAACCGGTGATCATCAAGATCCGGCGAGGTGGATCATGAACCGCTATGTTGCCACGATTCTCGCCTTCCTGGTTGGCGCTGCGGCGTATGCCCAGCCGGCAACGACCACGCCCATCGCCCCCCGGCCAAAGACGGCAACTGATCCGGCAAACTGCGTGACCTCGGAATGCCACAGTGCCATCAAGGCGGCAAAGGTGATCCACGGTCCGGTTGCCACCAACGCATGCGGCTCCTGCCACGAGCAGACATCCATCGAGAAGCACACCTTTGCGATCGTCCGGCAGAAGGCGGAGCTTTGTACCTATTGCCACGAGTTCTCGGTTGCCGACATGCCGGTCATCCATAAGCCCGTGACGGAGGGCCAATGTCTTGGGTGCCACGATCCGCATGGCGGGGCGACCAAGGCCATTACGCGCGAAGCGACAACCATCGAGCTATGCGGCCGCTGCCATGAGAACCTGAAAGCCGACAAGAAGTTCATGCACTCTCCGGTGGCTCAGGGCGAGTGCGATTCCTGCCACACCCCGCATGCGTCGAAGTTCCCGAAACTGCTGGATGTCGTGGGCTCAGACATGTGCCTGAGCTGCCACGTAGAGTTTGAGCCTGCCATTGCCGGCGCCAAGTCGCACCACAAGGCGATGGATAAGGGCTGCGAGCAATGCCATGATGCCCACGGTTCAGATGCCCCGATGGAGCTGAAGAAGGCGGTGCCCGATCTGTGCATGGACTGCCATGACAAGCTCAAGGAGAAGATTGCCTCGGCCACGGTTCCGCATTCGGGCATCACCCTCGACCGCACCTGCATGAATTGCCATGCAGCACACGCATCCAATGTTGGCAAACTGCTCAGCGAGCCGCCTGCCCAGGCGTGCCTGAAGTGCCATGACAAGGCGATCAAGACACAACGCGGCTATACCGTCGCGGCCGTCAAGGAAGTGGTCGATCCCAAACTGATGAAGCACGGCGAGATCAAGGATGGCCAGTGCAGCGGGTGCCATGCGGTACATGGCGGCGAACGTGCGATGCTGCTGACACAGCCCTACTCCCGTGCCTTCTACCAGAACTTCTCGCCGGACCAGTATGCGTTATGCTTCTCCTGCCATGACAGCCAGCTTGCCCAGGCGGAGCGAACCACGAAGATAACCGGATTCCGCAACGGCGACCTGAACCTGCACGTGATCCACGCCCGTAACGGGACACGCGACAAGAACTGCCGGGCATGCCACGAGATCCATGCCGCCGCGGGCGAGAAACTCATCCGCACCACGCTGCGCTATGGCAAGTGGGAAATGCCCATGCGCTATGTGAAGACAGCGACAGGCGGAAGTTGCTTCCCCGGATGCCATAGCCAATACGCCTATGACCGTGAAAAGCCGGTCCCCACAACCCAGTCAACGACCCTTCCCACGGAGATCTCAACGTCACTGCCGCGCTCTGCCCATGCGGATGCGCAGATGATCTCCTGGAGTGCAACCGATGTGTCGGGCAAGGCCGTTGCCGTGCCTGCGGCCGGCAAGGTCACCGCACTGGTATTGGTCTCGGCGTCCGATAAGTTGGCCGGCGACCTGCTCAAGCATCTCTATGCCATAACCGGCGCCGCGAAGGATTCCCAGACGATTGTCATCTGCAGTGGTCCCGGTGGCGATCAGCAGGCGGCGGAATTGGCCGGCCTGACTCCCTGGCCGATCGTCGTGGACAAGAACCGCGAGGCCGCCGAGGCTTTGGGTGTGCATGGCTTGCCGATGGTGCTGGTGCTCCGGCCGGACGGCCTGGAGGTCGCCCGCCTCACCGGTGATGCTACCTTCCTTGCCATCAAGCTTCCGCCGTACCTGGACCGGGCGGCCGGGCGCATTGATGAGAAGGCCCTGCAGGCACAACTCTCAACCCATCCGGTGACCGAAGCCGATGCGGACAAGCGTGCCTCGCGTGACCTGCGCGTTGCCCGCGTGCTCCTGGATGAGAATAAGCCGCAACAGGCCATCAGCTTCCTGGATCGTGATGCCAAAGCGCTGACGGCCACACCCGAATCCAGAGCTCTTCGCGCTGAGGCGCTGATCCAGCTCAAGAAAGCTGACGATGCCCTGAGCATCATCGATCAGATCCCCACCGTAGACACGCTGCGGCCCGGTCAACTCGATCTGCTCCGCGCTCAAGCGTACATGGTGCAGGAGCGTTGGGACCTGGCTAAGCCCCTGCTCGAAGCCGCTCTGAGCAAGTCACCCGACCTGGCGCAGGCACACCGCCTGCTCGGCCAGATCTATGAGCTGGAACAGAACTGGGAGAAGGCGGCCGAACACTACCGAGCGGCGTCAGACTCGCCCGCCAGGCGACCGTGATCTCTTTGTCTTTTGACCTATAAGCGCGGCTTCTCGCCGATACAATACAGGTTGAGTTCGGCCCGGTAATAGATCCTGTTTCCGCTGAAGATTGGACAACTGATCGAGCACTCGTTGCGGGTCGACGTCCCTCCGGAATTGATGCTCTGCTCGATCCGGTTCTTCGCGATCTGCTTGAACGCGCGCCCAGGTTCGATCACCACCGCGGCGCCCTGATCACCCCAGATGTAGACATGTTTCCCGCCCAGAGCCGGGCTGGAACTACAGCCGCACCGTTTCACTCCACTGTGGTTCATGAACGGCGACAGATCCAGAAGCTTCTGGTACACGACCTCTCCCTTCGCGGCATCGATGACGGTCAGGACGCCATCGACGCTGACGATATACGCCAGCCCCTGATAGAGAAGCGGCGAAGCGCAATGGTTGTAGGCGAACCAGGTGGGAAACGCCTTGACGTCATAGTTGGCCTGTTTCGCCTCCTGCATGTTCAGGGGCTCAGCGAAGGCATCGGGCAGGGCGTGAAACATGAGGCCCATTACGCCTTCGGAGGGCGCTCCACCGCTGCTGCACAACACTCTTCCCTCCATCGTCGCGGAAAGAAAGCTCTGGTAGTCGGGGATCTTAAAACCTTCCGTGACGACCTTCCCATCCTTCGGCTTCGCCATGACACTCCCGGCGAAAGCCACTAGTTTTTCTCCGCCGACCCTCACCCCCAACGGGGTACCGTACATAGCGTATCGGTAAGGATCTTCTTCACCCTTTGCTGTTCTTTTCCACAACGCGATCGGCATTGCGACTTCGCCGGTCTTGGCATTGAGCGCGACGGCGCCAGAGTATTTCTTCGCGACCAGGACGAGATATCCGTCGATCAGGCAGGGCGAGGCACAATACCCGTGCTCTCTGTATTTCAGGTCCAGCGCCGTGGTCCATTTCCGGTTGCCGTTCAGGTCGAAACACGCGACCACGCCCGACCCGAACACGGCATAGACGTTCTCGCCATCGCTCACCGGCGTTGGCGCCGACTCACCCGCCTCGCTCTCGCTCTGGCCGCAATATCTCTGTTCGTCCATCGTCCTCAGGAGAGTATTGATCTTCTTCTCCAGTTGGGCTCGTTCGTTTTTCGCCTTGACGTCGTCGGGGTACTTCCCCGGATCGGCGCAGTAGGCGTCCAAAGCGGCCTTGATCCTGGCCGCCATTGGTTCAATCTCGGCGAAGACCGACGCATTCTGCTTCCGCTCTTCCGCCGTGGCGGCGTCGGCATAGGTGCTGGATCGCGCCCAGAGAGGTTTGCCGTCCCTGGCGCTGACGCACAACAACACGCCAGTTTCCGCCTCGATGAAAAGCTTGTCCTCGACCAGGATCGGCGAACCGACGCCAGGGCCGTTGTCCGGCATCCGCAGAGACCAGAGGATGTTCTTGCTCTCGTATTCGCTCGCCTCAGCTCCGTAGAGCGCGGCGGTGAAATGCCACTGGATCACACCCTTGGCCCACCCGGTGTCAAGATGAGGCGCGACGCGCAGCAACAGCCGGTTCCATCCCTGGGCGAGATCCAGTTTGAAGTGGCCGGCCGCGTCCAGTCCTCCGTTGGCATTGATGCTGCCGGCTTGCTTGCCGTTGAGCCAGATTCGCGTGGTGTCGGAGGCCATGATATCGATGAAGACTGGCTTGGTTTGGGTAGAATGGATCCAAGCATGGGCGTAAGCGACGACACCCTTGGCGTCCGGAGTGGCCTTGTTGTACATGGGCCAGAAGTGGAGGTAGCTGCTGTCCAGGGCGACGGGACTCCATTTCAGGTCGCCGGCTTCCTGGCCTTCATCCGGCTCCCACTTGTCTTCCGCTGTTTCAAAATCGTCTTTTGTCGATTTTCCGGCAGGGATGGGAACAGGGCCGAGCGTGAGCCAGTTCCGGATCACGCCGTCCTGAACCGGCCGGCCCTTGTCCGACGGCTTGGGCTTTCCCGCCTGCGCGAATAGCTCTTTCACGACTGTGGATTCGCGGCCCCAGGTCAGTGGCGGCTCGGCGGCGAGAAACCGGCCGTTTCCGTCTCCGCGCCAGCCAACCGGATGCTCGGGCGATGGCCGGAAGTCCGGAGAGCCGAGCACCGCATCGCCGTTGCCCCCCATCGTCGGTTCCTGCGCGAAAGCCGCATTGCCTGCGCCCGGCAGCATCTTGCCTGCCATGACGAACAGGGCGGCGATGGCAACCACGGCAGCCATGGTTTTCACGATTCGCACGACGGTCTCCTTCCTGATAGACGGATAGGAAAACTGACCTGTCCTGTTGTGAAATAATCCGGCATTAACCTACCTGGCCTCTGCGATGGCCTTGGCGATCGCAGCGCGGACCTCGGCAAGGCGCTTCGTGCTCGATTCCCACACGATGAAGCCGGTCACCGGTTCGCCCTTGCCGCCGTTGTCCCAGTTCCGAGTCGTTTGCTGCACGGGGGCGGCGAAGGACCGGTCGTAGTCCTTCGTCTCCTGCGCCATTTTGTGGACGAGGGCCCGGGCCAGCGCCGGGTTCTTCGCGCGCAGCAGGGCCAGCAGTTCAAAGTCCTCGATGCCGTCGCGCACCGCCTTGAGCCGAAGCGAGGGCAAGGGGATCTCCTCCGGAATGCCCAGGTCGGCCGGGACGCCCTTGTAGAACAGCGAGCCATCGCCCCAGCAACCCGGGCCGAACTTGCGCGGCGTGACCACGCCCTCGGTGGCCCGGGTCTGCCAATACTCGATGCCCTGCTGGTCCAGCGCAAAGGTCACCCACGGCCAGATGCGCGCGTTCATGGCCGAATGGTGGATGAAGATGTTCGGGGATGACTCCTGGTCGGATGTGACCGTAACGCAGTTGATCACGCGCCGGCCGAGCTTCATCTCCTCGCGGTACGGCTCGGGGCCCGGGGCGCCCCAGTTGATGACCTCCGCGTTGATGATCGCATCCCACACGTCGACGAGGCCGACGAGATCCTTGTTGTAGCGCGTGGTCAGCAGGAACGGGATGCTCGGCGAATACTCCTTGATCTGCCGGCCGACCGTCTGGCACTGGCGCAGCGTCTGGGCATTGGGCTCGTCGATGAAGAACCACGAACACCTCTTCACCCACGGCTTGTCCTTGTAGTGTGCCTCATACTGCTTCAGGACCGCAATGCGGTCCTCATCGCTGCCGCGCAGCGCCTGCTCGATGTCGCGCGCAACGGGGCAGAGGATCGTCTTGCCGGGCACACCGTCGGCGAAAAGCTTCCCGCTGAAGTAGTCGTCGATTATCGCGTCCAGCTCGGCCTTCCACTGCATCACGGGCTTCCCCCCGGCGTCCCGTTTCAGCGAATGCGAGAGGCCGGTGAGGCCCCACACGTCGATGCGGTACTCGTGCAGCATCTTCAGGTAATCGCGCGACGGCGTATCGTATCCAAGGTTGAAATACGTCAGCAGCGTGGTCGTCTTCGGCAGCGTTACCGGCCACACGGTCAGCGCAATCGGCAGTGTCGCGGCGGGCTTGCCCGCGCCCGCGAGGGTGACCTTGATCTCGCCCTTGTAGTCGCCGGGCGCGGCGGTCTCGCTCACGCGGTACTCAACCCACACCGGTGCGTTGATGCCGCCGGTGACGTCGAACGGCGCGCCATAGACGCCACCGATTCGCGCGCCGGTCTTGGGGTTGACGAATGGCACGAGGCTGTCGGGCAGCAGCCCCTTCTCCATGCAATCAACATAGTGAACGCGGTAGAGCGTCGCCGCCGAGGCAGGGATCTTCGCGTCTCCCGGGCCCGTGAGGTCACTGACGGCGACGTCCACGCCCTTGAGATTGCCCAGTGCGGAGATGACGATCTGGAACGACTCGGTCTCGTTTCTCGCGGCGGCCAGCGTGATCGGCGCGGGCGCCGGCGCCTGCGGCGGTGCCGCCTCACGGCCAACCTTCGTGGCGGAGTCCTGGGCCCATAGTAGGTATTCGCTACGAGTCACGCGGAACTCTCCCGGCGCGGCCGTCCAGTCGCTCGCAAGGCCCGTCGGGTCCACCGCACGCGCGCGAAGTTCGTACAGCTTGTCCGTTGCCAGCTTCGTCGTGTCGAGTTCAAACTCGCCCGCCTCGGCGTCAGCTTTGCCGACGGTCTGGGCGCCGCCGTCCTTGGGCGCAACGGCAATCTCATACGTCACGGGTGTGCCGTTGGGATCCCACCGCTTCTTTTTCCACGCGATCGTGAAACGCGGCCCGAGCGTTTTACCGTCGATGCGCGTCAGAAGGTCCGGCGGAAAAGGCGCAACCTCGCCCGTGAACGAATACGCCACGACCAGTTCCGGCCGGTAGGCCGGCGCAGCGCTCGTCGGCAGGCTGAACGAAAACTCGAACTGGCCTTCCTCCGCCGGCTTCACGACGATGCGGAGCCCTTGGTTCGTCTCGGGTTTCTCCACCCACCGCGCGATCAGGTCCGCCGGCAGCTTCCACGACACCATCCGTGTCTTCTCGTCGATCGTTGCAAACTTCCCTCCGCGATAGGCCGCCGTGGCGACCGCCGGGCCATCCTTGACGGCCGCGTCGTAGAGTTCGAGATCGGCGTTGCGGATCCTGCTGTAGCCTTCTTCGAGGAAGTGCATACGCAGTTCCGCGTTAGTCACCTTCACCTCGTTGCCGCTCAGTCGAAGGTCGCCGAATACGAACGTCACATTCTGCAGATTCGCTCGCTCACCCTGGCACGGCTCCCCGCGGGCACTCAGCGCCCTGCAGCCGGCGTAGCCGTTCACGTTCTGCTGAAAGACCAGTTCCACGTCACCGCGCGGGGCGGCCCAGGCGACGACCGATAGTGTGCCGAGTACGACGGCTACAGCAAGAGCAACCCACATCCGATGCATAGCTTCACTCCTTGCGGTTCGTTCAGGAAAGCAGCCCACTCTTCCGGCCGCTCCACGCCACAGTTGATGACATAGAAGACTATACTCGCAGGCGTATGCCGCCGTTGCCGAGCCACGACGACACTCCAACGCCGCGCCAGTGGGGCAGTGCCGTCAGACACTGATAGGAAATCTGATTTCATGGGGGCGGTTGGCGATGATCCCGGAGTGAGGGGTTTATGAATCGCGTTCTTGACATCACCGTTGTGGACAACACCCCCGAAACCGTTCGGAGCATAACCTATCTATTAGACCAAGGGTTCGGAAAAGGGGTCAAAGCATATTTCAACAGGCACTTGAAACGCTGCTGCGTGCAAAGCGCTGCGCGTGTTATCCGTGTCCGATCAGTGCCTCACCTGTGGCCAAGCTTCTGCCTTCCCCACATCCTCTCCGCTCGTAGTTTACGCGCCGCGCCGGGCTTTCCGCTCTTCTCGCTGCCCATCACGCCAAGGCCGAACGCCGCCAAAATGACGCCCCACATCCCGCTCAACCAAGTTATCCAGATTTCCCATCCTACCCAAAATCGTGACAGAATTTTGGCCGACTATAAGTCCCTGTCATTCCCAATCTTACAAAATCGACCCCTCTCAAACGACCCCTATAAGATAGAGGGCTCTCCGTTTTCATCCCTCTTGGCCCTAATCGGCCGCGCTATTTGACAACCGAATGTACCTCCCCGTGCCGGAAGGTGGGCAATGCCACCAGAAGATGCGCAACGACCTTGAGCATCTTTCCAGTTCTGCCATCTATCCCACCAAGCACTCCAGACTGCGCACGCGATCCTGAGCACCTTCCGCACGCGATCTTGAGCATCTTCCTTCCCTTCGTGCCTTGATGCCTTCGTGCCTCCGTGCCGTCTGGACCGAAGTTATCCACAATCACCCCGAACCTGCGCACCTCCTCCCCCAATATCCACATAACAACTTGCCTCCACAGCACTTACCGTATAGGTGGTACCCACGCCCAGAACCTGCGCACCTGCTACTTATCCACAATCGCCCTTCGCATCCGTTCTCGCTTTTCGATCTCCGCGTCCTCGTGTCTCCGCGTCCCCGCGTCCCTCTCACCCCCTCCGCTCTTCTGCCCTGTCGACGCCACCTACATCAGGCGGTAGGCTCCCCATCCGTGGCCATTGCGATTGCAATCATTGTCGTCTTTGCAGCGCTCCTGGCACTGGTGGTTCCGGGCGTCCTGATTGTCTCGGCGGCATGTCCGGGACGGACGAGGCAATGGCGATGGACCACGGGTGCCACGCTGGGGGTGGCGGCCGGGATATATGTCAGTTTCCTCCTGAGCTATGAGGATATTTACCTGTTCGCTCCGGTGTGGGCACTGCTTGGGGCGTGCTGCTTCTGGTCCTGGCGACGACAGCGAGGCAAGCGCGGCCGCCCGCGCGAATCACTTACAGGCAGACCATCACGCCTGAACTGGATGCTCCTGATTGTTCTGGCGATCATCGGGATCCTGCGCGTCGGCACGGTTGCAGGGCGCGAGGTTCCCAAAGGATGGGATGCATCGTTCCACATGATCCTGACGCAGAAGATCCTGCTGAGCCACCAGATCATCACAGACTGGCAACCTTTCGAAGCCATAGCACTGAACTATCCCCTGGGCAGCCACACACTGATCGCATCGCTGGCAGGCGTCACCATGTTGCCGCCACACCGGATCTTTAACCTGCTGCTTCCCATGGTGGGTGTGTTGATGACTGCGGAAGTCTACGCGCTGGCGGTGGCCGCATCGCGGCGACACGGACTTGGACTTCTGGCGGCGATTGCGTACGGACTGCTGGCGCTACTTGGCAGCGTTGACTACGTGCGCTGGGGTGGAATGCCCAATGCATTGGGCATGCTCTTCCTGCTGAGTTTCTTCCGCCTGCTGATTGAGCGTGACTTCTCTCTCCGGCGCTGGATCATGGCGATGCTGGTCGCGGCGATCATCCTGGTTCACCACCATATGATGCTCACGGCGTGCATCGCCATGGCGAGTTTGGCAGCATGTGCCCTGCTCAAGAAGGACTGGAAAACGGCGACCACGATCCTCGTAACCGGCATGATCGGCTCCATCCTGGCGGCACCCCATGTGATCCCCTACCTCATGAAGGCGGGACAAGTGACATCGACGGGAGTATTGGACTTTGAAACTCAGCGGCCTTTCTGGATGTGGCTCCGGGAAATGGGTTGGGCATTTAGCACGCTGGCACTTGCCGGTGCGGGGCTATACGGATGGAGACGATTCGCCAGACGACAACATGGACATGGTTCGCCGGTTCACTGGGTGGTCCCAGGCATGATCATTATTCTCATGCTGCTGTATGTCGCGACCGGCATCATCTATCCGGCCGTACAAGAGGCACATGGCAAGCAGCCGCTGGGCGCGTTCACCCCATCGCGTTTCCTCACCGATGCAGTGCCATTTGCGGCGGTCTTTGCAGGCTATGCCATGTACTACATCGTACAGAGGCGATTAGTCGGGATGCGCTTCAGTCAGATGGCGGCATTGGGCGTGATCGGCACGGTCACGCTCTTGCCGGCATGGCGCAGCATGTTCGCGCTGGACTATCCGCTGGGCCTGGTACACGCATATCAATGGGTCGCTCAGAACACGCCGCCGCGGACGATCGTCGCCTCCACCGATGCATGGGCGCCATATCTCTGCTGGCGAAAGACTTTGCAGACACCGATACCCGTCTCCGAGCCGCAAACTTTCCATGAAGACGAGCGGCTGCTGGGTGAGTATCTGGGCACGGTGTTTAGCGGCGCCATCCCACCCGCTTCGCCCGATCTGGTCGTGGTTCGGGTGCGACGGCCCGGCGATGAGCCCGGCTCGCGGGTCCTGCTGCATGAAGAAGCAGGATACGCGGTGGAACAGATCTGGCCACGGAAGTAGGAGACCTCAACTCGCGCTTGCGGATGGTCTCTGTACATGTACCATCTTGAAGTCGACCGACTTGGTCGCTTCTTGTCCGGATGGAGTTGGTGCATGGAAGCCAGTATTGTCTCTGAACAGGTGGATGTCCGCGAGAAGCCGGATTCGGCATCGACGGTCCTCGCGCAACTGGCTCATGGTACGCGCGTCCACCTCGGCGACATCAGTTTCAAGAAGGCCTGGGTCGAGATCAGATTGATGGATGGTCGGGGTGGCTTCATTCCCGGAAACACGCCGGTTCGTTCTGATCCGATGTCGCAATGGCTGGTCGGCGAGACGCCATGGGACATTCACATTTCGCGCGATGCCTCGACAGAGCGGATTCCATCGCCCGCGGCAGGACAGATCGCGGCATGCGGCGCTGTTTCCAAGATCGGCGAAGCCTCCTGGACGGAAGTACAACTGCGCGACAACCAGACCGGATACATCGCCGGCCGGCCAACTGGCGATCGTCTGGTCTGGGCGGAACTTCCCGGCAAGCATACTCCTGTGCACGAGGCTCCGGGATCGACGAACAAGGTAGCTTCACTCCGGGCCGATCATATCGTGGCTGTCGGGCCGGCCGTGGAGTCAGGCGGCAACCAATGGGCTCGCATCGTCCTACCCAATGGCGCCGGGGGCTATCTGCCGCCTCGCACACCAATCATTCGTCTCGATCCCGCTCAAGCGCTGCCGGGATTCCGCACCATGCGGGGATCCTGTTCGCTCTGCCGCAAGCAGGCGGACGTCCGGATGATCATACTGCACCTGACTGAGGGCGGACCTGACGCAATTTACGGGGCAGTCTATGTGCCGGCATGCATGACCTGCTTGAAACGGAATTTCCGCACGAGTGTCGCGCTGCTGACCGCGGCGGGGGTGGCCGGCACTGTGGTAACCTTCACCGTTGGGCTTGAGTTCATCGGCATGGTTGCCTTCACCCCGCTGGCTCTCTATTTCTTTAACACGCTGCAGAGCAACGGCGATGCCCGACGCTTCCGGCAGTTGTGCACCAAGGCCTGGTCAGCGGAGTTTGCCACGCACAAGGTTCAAGTGCGCGAGCCGGTGGAAAACCCCGAAGAGAACCTGCCCGACAAGTGGGCCCAGCGGCCCAAATGGATTGTCTGTCCAGGCTGCCTGCGGTTGCACCGCGAACAGGCCCCGTGGTGTCCGCAATGTGGCCACCTGTTTTTCTGGCGCATGAGCCCTTTGATCTAAGGACTACATCCCGCTCGCGCCATAGCGCAGCAATCGCCACTGTTGCCAGGCAGTGTATGCACCAAGTCCGGCGAGCAGCGTTGCCCAGATTGGTGTCGGGCCATCCTTGGCCAGCAGCACCACAATCGCCATTGCATTGGACGCAGCCGCGAGCACAGTCAGGAGGAATGCAGCAAATAGCAGTTTCGTCCACATGCGAGGCAGGGCGCGAGCGATGAACAGGACAATTCCATCGGCCACCAGGGCAAGACCGAATATGAACACCGTCGATTCGGATAGGGCTGTGAATCCCTCCAGTTCCCAGTACTTCACCGCCTGCCCGATCTTCGGGCCAGCCTGCCAGATGACGCCCGTGTCATAGGTAACGCCCCGGACTGCGGCAATCAGCCACTCTGCAAAACCACGCCCCACCATCATCAACACAGCGCCAATTGCCAGCGACAGGAACGCATCAGGACCCGGAGCTGGCGGTTCAACAGGCTTCGCCTCATACTCAAGCGGAGCAGACGCGGGATTCGTTAACGGCGCTGCGGCGGGTGAGGTTTGCGGTATACTGTCTTGCGGCTTGTCGGCTTCGCGATTTCCAGAGAGCTTGGGAAGCTTCGAGAGGTCCATGACAGTATTGTGCCGCTGTTGGCGGCCACTGGCAAATCCGCCTATCATCATGCAAAAGGAGATCACAGGATGGATGCAACAACCCTCACGTCGATGTTGGATTTCGGCCGGGCACGACTCACCGGTACGCTGGATGCCATTGAGAAGAGCGGCCAGAACGTTCGCGATGTACTGCTATGGCGGCCCGGCAAAGGGCGAGCTCATATTGCCTGGCAAGCCATGCACTGCGCCGCCTCGCATGACCGATACTATAACACAGTCGCGCTTGGGTTGCCCAACCCCTCCGACCCGGCCCTTGTCAGCGCATATGCCGGCGGATCGGTTCCCAGCGACACTGATCCGGCTGACCTGACTCGTATCCGCACGACACTGCAGAAACACTTCGCTGAATTCCGCGATTTCGTATCGACGCGAACGCCCGCGCAGCTTGAGGAGGTGATCGGCCCGCCCGATCGCCGACGCAAGCTCGGCGAAGCGGTCGTTCTCATGGCGTGGCACGAGGCCCATCACCAGGGCCAGATGCACCTGACGTGGAACCTTTATAAGGCGGCTCACGGCATCAAATAGGAGTTCGGGCGACAGCCCTTAGCAGATTCCGAGCGCCATCTTACCTGGCGAGGGTCGCCTTGCGTTCGCTGATGATCTTCCGTCCGGTCAGTTCATCCGTAAACTCAACCCGCACCAGCAGATCGTTGTGTTGCGGCGGCGTGGCAAATGGAACCTGCAGTACATAGTTGTACAGCAACGCCCGGCCGTTCCAGGCCGCTTTGGCTTCGTCCAGACTAAAGGCCCGACGGGCAACCAGCGGCTTCTCCGGCACCGCCAGATCAAAGACGCTGATGTCAAAGCGCCCGGCTGCCTTGAGAATCTGCCCTTCATCATCGGTGGGCACGACATACACTACAACACCGGCATAACGCTCATCTCTTTCGTTCTGCTTATACCCGCCGGTCAGTGAGCCGAATGTAAGCCCGTGTGCTGTGTAGAGCTTCTGCATTTCGGAATAGGGCAAGGTGGGACGGGTCGAGGGCAATTCGATTGCCGCGATCCGCTGCAGGTCTCCCTGCCGGGCACGTTCCAGATTCCAGACGCGCTGCTGCAGTTCCTGGTTCTCTTTACGGAGGTCGGTGTTCGCCTTGGATGGGCCAAAGCAACCGCAAAGGGACACACAGATAACGGCGGCAACCGCGGACAGAAGCTGTTCGTGACGGTTCATGCCATGGCATTCTATGCGGAAAGACGCAAACACAGAAGACACCCGATGGCTGACAGGTATCGCATTCCGATTGTCGCAATCATGAATGAATCGGGAAAAGCCTGCAGCGATCTTCAGGCTCTTCACACCGGCAGCATGGCATCCGATAATCAGCCCATGCCCAATCGACTGGACCAGCAGATTGCCTTTATCCTTGAAATAGACCGCCTCAAGACGATCCTCCGGCGCACGCTGCTCACCGATCGATCGCGTCTGGAAAACTCAGCCGAACACTCATGGCATTTGGCCATGTGTGCAATGCTTCTCGTCGAATACTCCCCGTGCGCCATCGATGTGGCGCGTGTCCTCAAGATGGCGCTCGTCCACGACGTAGTCGAGATCGACGCCGGCGACACCTTCTGCTACGACGTAAAGGGCAACCTCGACAAAGCCGAGCGCGAGCAACGGGCGGCGGACCGTATCTTCAGTCTGCTTCCCGTCGAGCAAGGAGCCGAGCTACGCGCCCTTTGGGAGGAGTTCGACGCCCGCGAGACCCCGGAGTCCAGATACGCCAACGCCCTGGATCGCCTGCAACCACTCCTGCACAACTGCCACACTCAAGGTGCGGCCTGGCGCAAGCACGGCGTGACCTATGCTCAGATCATCGAGCGGAACCGGCATATTGCGGATGGTGCTCCTGCCCTCTGGACCTACATGAAGGATCTGATCGACGATGCGGTAAGCCAAGGGTGGCTGCAGAAGTAGAGCCGATGGCTCATGTACGTTGAGTTACTTGTTCCCCCTGCGAGCGTCAATACCGCATATTCACCTTCGCATGGTGGCGATCGTCGTGGGCACAGCGACGAAGCCGTTGGAGCATCACGGCTGGAGTCAGGGAAGACCGAAGCACGGAAGTCCAGAAAACATTCCTGCCGGGCACATCGTCTGCATGACTATTGACGGCACGCACCGTGATGCAATACATATTGTGCGCGTCTCTGTTCTCTTGGCAGGACCGCACGGGCGTGCCGCATCACTCCGTACGGGATTCGCGCCTAATCCTGTACAGGCACGTGCCACACATTCTGGTCCAGATCGGTTGTGTCCGCGGGAATCGCATCATGAATCGTTATCTTGTTGTCGCATCGTCCATGCGTCGTTTGTCGTGTTCTGCCGGAGCCTTGCTCTGTAGTCTGCTGGTTGCATCCACACTGAGCACCGTGGCATGCCAGTCCCCAGGAGGCGGCGCACGTCTCATCCCCGCCCATGGTCTGTCGCAGCGACCCGTGCGGGGAACGGTCACTGATCCGGCTGGCCTGCCCGCCCAAGGCGCTGTGGTCACGGTCTATGAAGCCAAACCTGCGTATCTGTATGGCCGGGAAATCCTGCGCCGGATCGGCCGGCAGGAGACCGGACCCGATGGCGCGTTCCGTTTCCTGGTGAGTCCGGACGCGCCCAGGACCATCCTCGTGGCGAGCAAACCCGGTTTCGGCTTTGCGTGGGCAAGTCAGGCGTCCCAGTTCAGCGCCCCCATCTGCCTGCAGATGTCCCTCGCCACTCAAGTAGCCGGCCGGGTCGTCGACCATAACAACAAGCCCGTTCCGAGCGCCGCGCTGGCGATATCTGTCGGCAAACGCCATAGTGACTACATCGACCTCGGAGACGTTGTGCCCGACCTTGCCACCATCGCCGATGCCAATGGCTGCTTCCGCTTCCAAGGGCTACCCACTCGCCAGCCAATACACTTTGAAGTGACCGCACCCGGCCACGGTCAACTTGATACGATTACCTCATTGGAGGACGGCTACAGCACTGGCCAAACCACTCTCGAGCTTAGAATGCCCGAATCGGCCACTCTTGAAGTTGCTGTCGTCGACAAAGCCAGCGGAAGACCCATCCCTGATGTGCCGTTACTGCTCTGGTACAAAGGCTCGGCGGCCGAACATGTCGGCAAGCCTGTCCCAGGATCGCCCGGGCACGTCCGCTGGACGGATATTGCACCAGGCAACGGAAGTGTTTTTGTTGGCACTCCCTTCGACGGCCACGCGCCCTACGTGAGCCCCTACAAACGCTTCGAATGCAAGACGGGAAGAGTTGAGGTTGCCACGATGGAAGTCCTCACCGGTGAGGTGGCCGAGGTCTGCGTCCGCGACGCCAAGACGGCCAAACCCATCGCCGGAGCCCAGGTCTACATGCAGAACCGGCAAATACACACCAGTGCCATCGGCCGTACCGATCATGATGGCGTTGCTCGCATCCTTGTTGTGCCCGGCGAGTACCAGGAACACGGCGCCGACGCACCCCATTACCGCGAATTGCGTTCTCAGGAGAAGGTCGTCGTCCTGGCAGGCAAGCCTCTGCGCCTTGAGTTCGCTATCGAGAAATCACCGTGCTACCGCGGCACGGTCTTCGGTATTGATGGCAGACCAGCCGCTGGTGTATCTGTGGCAGTTCTGGGCGATATGGCTCAGACCAGTACCGATACCGGCGGCGCCTTTGAACTGTACCCCGCTTTCTATGACACCGCGCAGACCCCCGCGATTACCCTCGTTGCCCGTCAGGAGGCATCCGACCTCGCCGCCATGGTAACCACCGCTCGCGCGGACACCCCCCTGCAGGTCCATCTCCAGCAAGGCGTCTCTCACGACGTCATCGTGGTGGACCCTGACGGCAATCCCGTTCCCGGTGCTGACGCTTCCATCACCGTGGGGCACTGTAATGCCCGGCCCGAAGGCGCTTGGTTTCATGTTTACACGGACCAGGCAGGCCGCGGCGTCATCCGCGCTGTACCCGCCAATCTGCCGGTGGCGTTGTGCGTCCAGGGCACCGGCTTCGCCGCTCAGGCGCAGATGCTCCAGGCGACCACCCCGGGCGCATCCGAGTCACATCGCATTCAACTTCAGCGTGCCACGCGACTGTCAAACGGTCCGGTCGTCAAAGAGATACCCATTCCCGTCACCCCCAACGAAGATTCCATTTGGGGTGGCACCGGGCGCGATTCCCGCGGCCATATCTGGTTCTGCGTCTGCAAAAGCAACAAACCCGGGGCATCGGCAGATCTCTTTGAGTTTATACCAGAATCCGGCGAGGTCATCGGCCGCGGGAATGTCGTCGATGAACTCAAACGCGCCGGCCTGCTACGCCCCGATGAGCAGCAAATGAAGATTCACAGCAAGATCTACCAGGTCGGCGAATATCTCTATTACGTCAGCATGGACGAAAAGGGTGAAGATGAGCAGAAACTCAGCCAGCCGATCTTTGGCAGCCACCTCTGGCGATTACGCCTGGCCGACAACACATGGGAACACCTTCTGACGATCCCTGAAGCCATGGTCGGCATCGCTGTTGGTGGCGGCAAGGTCTACTGCCTCGGCTACTGGAACCACGTGCTTTACCAGTACGATATCGCAACCAAGGTGGCCAAGAGTGTTACGGTTGGCTCCTGTTTCGCGCACGTGAGCAGAAACCTGGTTGCCGACTCCAACGGCCACGTGTACGTGCCGCGATGCTCTCAGGCAGGAGGCATGCTTGAGGCTTCTCTCGTCGAGTTCGACGTCCAGTTGCGCGAAATCGCTTCCACCACGCTTCCGCAGTACTACGATGGAGGGGCTAACGGGACGTATGGCATCACCGGACCTGCAACGCTGCCCGATGGCTCACTTGCATTTCTGACCCACAACGGCTGGTTGACAACCATCCATCCCCAGACAAACGGGCCAGCCAAGGTCGAGCACCTGGGATGGTTCAATCCGGGTGGCCCGAGCATGTCTGATTCGCTATTCGTCGACAACACGGGTCGTTACCTGATAGGCGTCTCGCAGAACTCCTCTCGCGTGATGGAATGGATCACTTACGATCTCCAAACCGGCCGCCACACCGTTGCCCCCTTCTCCGACGCCAAGCCCGATCAGCCGTCTTGGCGCAACGTAATGCTCTACGGCAGTATGACTCGCGACGACCAGGGCCGCTGCTACGTAACCGGCCAGACCAACGGGCGAAACAACGACGGGTACCGTCCGCTGCTCATTCAGGTGACCCCGTCTCCAGGCACGACAGATTAACGCTTCCTGTGGCCGCAACCGCCAAGCCGGGTGCCCTCTTGCGGGTTTCGGCTGACCAACTGGACGAGGGAGGCATTCAAAGAAAGGCATGATCATGAATTGGACGACGGGCCGGCCAGCCGTATTTGACTGCCATATCCACCTGCCGGCGGCGAGCGGACCGACGTTGGGATATCCGAATCCGACCTCTACACCCGCGGGCTTACTGGAGCGACTGGCGAGATCCGGTGTTGCCGGTGGGATCGTATGCGCCGGGCGCAATGCATTTGCCAAGACCCAGAAAGAGGTAGTCCTGGGAAACCGCGAACTGGCTCGTTTCCTGGAGAAGGCCGGCAGACAGTACACCGGCGGAGCGATTGTGAACCCCAGCACCGGCAGCCGGGCGATTGCGGAACTGGAATGGTGCCACCAACAGATGGGCTGGGTCTGGATGGGCGAGCTTACCGCGTATCTGAACGGATCAAACTATGAATCGCCGGCCTTTTGCGATCTGCTGATGGCCGCCGGAGAGATGGGAATGGTCGCTCAAATCCACTGCGACCTGGATGAAATGGACCGCCTGGCCGGGCAATACCCGGGTATCACTTTCGTTCTACCGCATTTTCCGCCCCAATCCCGCGTACAGAGGCTGATCCAGATTCTGCAGGCTCATCCCAATCTTTACTTCGATATCTGCGGCAGTGAATGTATTCGTATGGGCACTCTGGAGGCGGTGGTGGCAGCAGTCGGCTCTGGCCGGGTCATGTACGGATCGGACCTGCCTGGTTGTTGCCCGGATACCACCATGGCCCGCGTCCTGAATGCCGATCTGAGCACCGCCGCAAAGGCCGACATCCTTAGCCGAACCTGCTGTGGCCTGCTACGTGCGAGAGGACTGGAAATAGCGTGACGGCCTGGCAGCAAGGGCACCGTCGGCTATCATCCTGCGCATGACCTCACGCGAGCGTGTGTACCGTTGCCTCGAGCAGAACCGCCCTGATCGCGCACCACGAGAACTCTGGTGGATTCCCATCGCCCAGATCCAGCACGGCAAGCAAAACCTGCAAGCATTCATCGACCGCTGGCCCAGCGACTTTGCCTGTCCGTTTGTCGCGCAGAAATGCCTGGCGAACTGGCCCGGCAGCGCCTACGACGTCGGCACCTACGTTGATCCATGGGGGTGCATCTTCGAGAACATCCAGGCTGGCGTTCACGGCGAGGTGAAGACTCCGGTGATTGATGACTACTCAAAGCTACAGGACTGGCAACCGCCCCACCAACTGCTAGACCTCGATCTCGCCGGGATCAGGGCGCAGTGCGCTGCCACCGACAAGTTCCGCCTCTCAGCGTGCTGCCCTCGTCCTTTCGAGCGGCTTCAGTTCCTGCGCGGTTCTGAGAACGTCTTCATGGATCTGGCCGAGGGAAGCTCTGGCTTGATGGAACTGCTGCGGCGCATACACGATTTTCACCTCAAAGAGATGGAGATTTTCGCCGAGCTCGATATCGATGCCCTCTTCTTCATGGATGACTGGGGCAGCCAGCGAGCACTGCTGATCTCGCCTGAGTTGTGGCGCCGGATCTTCAAGCCGCTGTACGCCGAGTATTGCCAGATCGCCCGCGACCACGGCAAGAAGATCTTCATGCACTCCGATGGCTTCATCTTCGACATCTATGAGGACCTGATCGAAATCGGCGTGGACGCGATCAACAGCCAGCTCTTCTGCATGGACATCGAAGAAATCGGCCGCCGCTACAAGGGCCGGATCACCTTCTGGGGCGAAATCGACCGCCAGTACATCCTCCCCTTCGGCACGGTCGCCGAAGCGCGCGCCGCCGTCGGGCGCGTAGTGGACAATATCTGGAGCCCCGCCGGCGGGGTGATCGCCCAATTCGAACTCACCGCCGGAGCCAAGATGGTCAACGCCGATGAGATCTATCGAACGTTCGATGAACTGACCACAATCACGCGATAGGACACTGCCTGTGCTACTTCAGCGGCAGTGAGAGCAGGAAGCGTTCGACGTTCTCCGCCGCATCGCCGATGCCGGTTTTGCTCTGATACTCAACTTCGGCCAGTTGCGCCAGGGCCTTGTCCGTTCCCTCTTCGCCCAGCTTGGCAATGGTGCGGAGGAAGGGCTCCTTGAGTTCCTGTTTCCAGATGCGAGCTTCCTGGCATATGTCCATGTTGCCCCGGCCAGCCTTCTTCATCCGCAGGGCCTTCTGCACGCCTACGAGCCAGATCATCAGCCAGGTAAACACCCGATACTCGCTGCCGGGATCAAGCTGGATCAGGTGACGCCAGCGCCGCACCGCCTCCTCAATCTGGCCTGCCGTCAGCGCATTGGTCAGCTCCACCATCTCCAGTTCTTTCTGAAACGCCACGGTTCCGGCAATGTCCTCGGGAGACACCCGAGTCCCCGATACAGAGAGCGCCAATTTCGCCAACTCATTGTCCAGGCGGCCGAGGTCGCTTCCCACCAGATCCGCCAGCAGTCGCGAGGCCTCGGCAGTGAAGATGATCCCGTGGGCCGTTTTCGCGCGGTTCGCGATCCAAGAGGTCAGTTCGCGAGGTGGCTCACAGATGCAGATCCCGCCAAGCTTATCAATGAGCTTATAGATCCTCGTGTTCTTCGGCAGCACGTCACAACGCAGGATCAGCGTAGCGGAGTCAACCGGGCCAGAGAGGTACTTTTCCAGTTGCTCACGAAAGCGGCTGATGAACTCATCGGCGCCACGCAGAATTACCAGCTTATGGCCGCCAAACATGGCGAAACTTCGCAATTCATCCAGAACATCGGCCAGTTCGGCACGCTCACCGTCGATATCCACGCGCTGGGCATCAGCCGAGACTTGCTGTACAATCTCCGCCTGCTTCTGCAACTGCAGAAATACATCAGAACCGACCAGTGCGTAAACGGGCTTAAGCATAATCCGTGGTACCAATGGGTGTTGTAAGGGGGAGTTTGTGCCGGGTCAACGAACCAGAATGCTGTCTTCTACGTTGTATCCGAAGCGGCATCACTTTCTTAGTCGGGCCGCTTTGTGTCCAGATCGACAGGCTTTGGGTTTGCGTCGGGTAATTGTGTTGTGACCGGCGCGCGCAGGAATGAGAGTCTGGTATGTCTAATCCCTACGCGGCGTTCTGCGAGGACTTCTACATTAATACGCGGCTTGGTTCGGGAATGACCCTTCCGCATACGCGCGAGACAGTCCTGCATTTCTTCGAGCGGGTTCAGAAGCAGTTCCCGGCCATGACTCGTTTTCGCCGCAATGATGGCGAGCTGAGCCTGGAGGAGGAGCGGAGCCGCGACGGCTACCGCTGGCTGAGCCTGGAACCCAAGCGGCTATGCAGTGGCCAGGTGAATCCTGTCTCCATCGACCAGGCGCTGGCCTATCACCAGTTCATTCTTGAACAGGCGCCGTTCCAGCTTGGGCTCAGCATGCTCGAAGTCGAGTATGTCGATGTTCTGTTTGGCTTTGATCTCGCTTTCACGGGCAACCACGACGAGATCATCGCCGAAACCCTGCTGGCCCAGTCGCCCCTTTGGGCCCTTGCCGAAGAGTCCGGTGCCCGACCAGTTGATTTCCAGCCCTCTTTCACGGTCTCGCTCTCGGATGACTGCCGTCTCCAGGCCCGCGTGGACGTGATCACACGCACCAACAGCTACCAGGTGCGCACCGGCGACTACTCTGAGGAGAAGATCAGCGTTTACCTCAGCGTTCGCCGCTACTGGGGCGATCGCCCGCAGATCGCGCTCGATCAGATGATTGTCCAACTCGCGGAGAAAGCCGATGACCTTTGCGGCGCCTGTGTAATCCCGCGGGTCCTGCGACCGATCTCCGAAGCCATTGCATCTCGATCCTGAACTCGTGGCGGCCTGTCGCGAGGTAGCACCCGTGAGCCAGGGTTTTGCTCGCTTCGCAGCTCGCCAGTACAATCCTCGCGATGGGTCAGGAAAACGTATGTGATGAGATTATGCTGCAACGCGCCGGCGATTCTGCGACACGACTATTGCAGCACCTCGCTCAACACGCTTCTGGCAGCCAGGGAAACTGGAACGCGCCGGGCGCCGATTTGGCGGCGCCACCGGTAGATGAGCAGGGAACAGCCATCATGTCTCTGCGCAATCTGATTGCGGCATTGCACAAGGAGTCAGACAGCCGATGAGCACACCACCACAGATTCTGAACTATGCAGGCCCCACCGCCCCGATCGTCGCTCGAGCCGGCCGCTATTACCGCAACGCTCGCTACCTGATGTTTGTCATTATTGTCAGCATGGGCGCATGGTTCATGTATGATGGTTTTGTCGCCTATCCCGCCAGCAATGTGCGCTACAACCAGCTCAGGGCCGAACTTGCCGACTTGGAGAAGAAGCCTGACAGTCCGGAAGAAAAGAAGCTCAGCGTCACGTTCGCACTCAAGGACATGAGTTACCACGAGGAATTCAGCATCCTCCTGCAGAAGATCCTGGGGTTCACGCTTCCGCCCGTGGGAATTGGCCTGCTCGTGTACTGGCTGCGGAAATCGCGAGGCGAGATCCGCCTTGAAAACGGCGTGCTTAGCATCCCCGGTTCGCCAGCGGTTTCGCTGAGTTCAATCGATGAATTGGACAAGGAACTCTGGGACCGCAAGGGGATTGTGACGGCCTACTACACGCTTGACGATAACACGACTGGCAAGTTCATCCTCGACGACTTCATCTATCAGGCGCACCCCATCCGCGCGATCGTCAAAGCGATCGAGGGTGAGCTCGAAGCCCAGGATGAAGTTCTCGCTCAAGCCGACAAGGAGCGTCTGGAGCGAGAAAAACAGGCGCGTGAGGCGCAGGAGAAGCAGCGAGAGCAGAAGACGACGGGCGCATGAGCTACCGGCGGCCGCAGCGCGGACCTCGCAGCCTCATTCATGCTGCACACAGCGCAACGCACAGCATGTTGTGTGACCTTTCCCTCAGACCGCCATCGTAATACCGGTTCCTGCGCCCTCAACTTTGCGGGAATCGCCGTCTTTTACCAGTTCTTGGCGCGATCACGCTCTTTAGCGGCTGGCGCGTCGCACGGCGGCCATGTTCCGGTCGCGCAATTCGCGCTCGGCTTTCAGCCAGTTATCGAGCTCCGACCCACCCTGGCTCTGCCAGATCTCGTAGGCACGCTGGGCAACCATCGATTCGCTCACCTCACTCACGTCGTGGGCCATCTGCATCGGCGTTGAAACCTGTTGGGACCGCTGCGGCTGATCCTTCATCTCCTGTGGCTTCGTGCCAAACTGCACGGCCTGCTGCTGGACTGGGCTGCCGGCATTGACCTGTGGCTTGGCACCAGAGATCGGACTGTTGGAACTGCCACGGGTTGCGTTTGATCGAATAGCCATGTTCTATGACTCCTTTTATCGTGACGTCACCCACGCATCGGAACCCCCAACGCCACGGGCGACCTCATCCTCATCCTTTCGAGGACATATTTGACTGTACAAATGGGATGCGGATGTGGGAACGGTGAAAAGCCGATGAATTGCGGCCGCACAACCCCAACGAAAACCGCGTCCAGCCGCGGATCAGACGTTCAGTGCAGTTCGGTACGCTGCCAATACATCTGGCCAAGCATAGCGATGACGGACCATCTCGCGAGCATTGTTCACCAGACGTTCGCGCAGAGCCTTGTCTTCGCGCATGCGGATGATGGCGTCTGCGAGGTGCTGTGGGTCGCCGGCTTTGACAAGGATGCCGGTTCGCTCATGCTCGACCACATCGCGAATTCCAGGCACATCGGTCGCCACGACGGGCACACCGGCCGCCATCGCCTCGATCAACACCAGACCGAAGCCTTCCGCTTGTGAGGGGAGCACCAACAGAGCGATCTGGGCGAGGGCTTCCTGGGGGCGCGGGACTGCTCCGCACAGGCGGACACGCCGACCCAGTGCCGAGCGGGCAATCTGACTCTCGATGGCTTGACGCTCCGTCCCTTCGCCGTAGATGGCAAGCTCGTAACCCGAGCCGAGGAGGTCCATGGCCGCGACCAGATCGCCAATGCGCTTGATCGGATCGAGCCGGCCGATGAAGCCGATCTTCGCCGTTGGCCCATCGAGGGATGGGGGATGCAATTCGGAGAAGGCATCGGCGTCAATGGCGTTAGGGATCACCTTAAGCCGTGTACTGGAAATGCAGGATCTCGCCTGGGCGAGTTGGGCAGTTGAAGGTGAGCCCACAACCACCAGCTTCGCATTGCGGGCGGCGATGCGTTGGGCAAACCAGTGCCAGCGTGGGCGGGCCTGGGTCGTCTGGATCGACTGGATGACCCGCACGGCCGGGAAGCGCCAGTGGACGAATGCCGCAGCCACGTTTGCGTGAACCAGGAAACTCAGGATCACGTCGATTCGGTGTTCCTGCACGAAGTCGCCAACGCGCAAGATCACGCCCAGATCCCATGCCCCGCGCGCGTTGAAGGCGGTCACCGGAACGCCGGCATCGCGGATTACATCGGCTGTCGGCCCCCATTTGGCCAGACACGCCACCTCCACATCCACGCCCTGTTGTTTCAGTCGAATTGCCAGTTCGCGTACAACGCTAGGTGTACCGCCGATGAGCAAGTCGGTGACGAGTAACAGGAGGCGCGTGCTCATTGGCGCTCCCCCAGTCCGTTGTGGCGCAAGACGGCATCGTAATAGCGGTACATCAGCCGGTCCATCCAACGCGGGCAAAGCGTACCGACCGAGAGCAGCCAGCCGGCCGCGGGCCAGGGCCAGACCTCGGGCCGCGGACGGCGGATTGCCCGAACCATCGCCGCAACCACCTCTTGGGCCGTCTGTGTCTTGATGAAACCCGACGATGGCGGGAGGCGATATTTGCCCAGCCTCTCGGCAACCTGGCGAAACTCGGTCTTTGTAGGGGTCGGATGGATGCTGGTCACCGCGATTCGCACATCCGACAGTTCCACGCGCAGGGCCTCGGCGATCGCCAGTTGGGCGGCCTTGGCTCCGGAATAGATGCCGATAAAAGGAGTCCCGCGCCGGGAAGCGGCCGAGGCAACAATCATGATCTGACCGCGCCAGCCGGAGGATAGGTCCTGGCGCTGCATGTGAGGTATCGCGAGGCGGATGCACTCGGTCGTGCCGACCACATCGACATCGAGCATCTTCCGCACCTCGGCGGCATCGGTCTCATCGACGCGTTTGTAAGTGCCGTAGCCGGCATTGCAGACCAGTGTGTCGAGACGGCCGAACTTTGCGATGGTCTGGTTGATCAGGTTGTCGCAGTCCGCGGGATTCGCCACATCGCAACGGACGGCGAGGTGTACGCCACCGAGTTCGCGGTTCAGATCGCGCAGGCGATCCTCGCGCCGGGCGGCCAGGGCGAGTTTCGCGCCCGCGGCCGAGAGCTGCCTCGCCAATTCCATGCCAATGCCAGCGCTGGCGCCGGTGATGACCACGACCATATCGCGCAGTTCTCTTGCCATGAACCGCTCGACTGTACTCCGCAACGCGTATGGTGTTAAGGCCGAGTCTACTGCAGCTTCAACTTAGTCAGGATATCGCGATCGAGTTCGAAGGTCAGACCGTTGGACTGGCCGATGGGGGGATCGGTGTCGCCGCGCTCGGTGATCTTCAGGTCGTAGGTCTTCTCGACTCCACCAGCAGCCACCGTACGGAGGGAAAGGGCGTGAGTGGCGCCAAGTTGCCCGGCGGGCATAGCGGCGAGGTATTTGGTCACGCGCAGCGGCTGCAGAGCTTTGAGAAGTTCGACAACCTTTGCCTCATCGGCGGCGTTCTTCGTGCCTTCGAGGATCCACGTGGGAGCGACGGGCTGGGTGCTTGCCTGCGTGGTTGCAGGTGTGGGCGGAGCAGCGACGGCATTTCGCACGATGGCAATGGTGCTGCTGCTGGCTTCGCGGGTGGTCGGCTGGGTGGTAGCAGGTGTCTGAGTCGCGAGGGTCAGACGATTCACGGTAGCCGGGTCAATGTCCAACAGCTTCTTGTTGCGCAGATCCAACGGCTTCTTGGAGAGCTGCTGGATGATGCTGGCGCCCACCTTCGCGATCGGGCCGGTATCGCCGACCATCACGTAAACGTTCTGTTTGCGAATGTCGTCATAACCACCCACGCGAACCTGCACGCCCGCCGGCTGGCTGGTCGAAGGTTGGGTTGTGGGGGCAACCGTCGTAGCGAAGGCCACCAGCCGAGGCTGGCTCAGGCCGTACTTGGCGGCATCTTTGGCATCTTCGGCGACGATTTCACCAGCACGCAGGCCCGCCACAGCACCGATCATGTCACTCATCTCGGTGGCTTCAACCGGCATCTTCTCCGGATCGATCATCTGCCACTCATCGCCGCGCTTTTCAAACCGGTAGTCGCCATCGGTTCGGCGCACCGAGAATTGCTTCACATCGGTCGAGAGCAGGTCGCTCAGCTTCGGGTCCCGATACTTCTTGACCGGATCTTCCAGCTTGCTCAGGACATCCGCGGCGACGATCTGGGCCGACGTCGCATCATCCTTGAGCACGTAGGTCACATCACCAACTGCCGAACGCGAGCCAATAGCCAGCTTCACCGACTTGCCGTCTTTGCCAGTGATCTCGACAAGAGTGGGCTTATCGAGGCCGATGGCCGACTTGTTCTCCAGCCCTGTATCGCCACGGCTGTTCAGGCCTGCCAGCGAGGTGGCCAGGTCATCAACAGTCCACTTCTCAGCCTTGGCGCTAACAGGCGCGGTGATCTTCCAATCAGCGCCGGCTCGTTCCAGAACCACGGGCTTTCCGTCGGCCGGCGTGATGGTGATCTTCTGCATGTCACCCGAAGCGATCTGCACGACCTGGCCAGCCGGTGCTTTGACCACCGGCGGTTCGGCCGCCCGCCTGGCGACGTAGTAGTAAGCCGTGCCAACCACAATCAGCACAATAACCAGAAGCAAAGTCGTCTTCGTATTCATGGCGTTTGTTTCTAGAACCTTTATGCGCTATGCGCCTCAATCCCTGCGCTTCAGATAAACCATCACTCCGGCCAGTAACACAATCGCCGGAATGCCACCCACGATCAGCACGCGAACCATCGCCAGTTCACCGTTGCCCATATCGCGCAGGCGGCTGACTTCCATGGCGGCCGGGCTGATCGCCAGTAACGCATCCTGCCCCGAGGCCCAGAGCACACTGTTCACGAACAGTTCGGCGTTGCCCGGAAACCGCGAAACGTATGTGCCGCGGCGAGCGAGAGTCGGTTCGGGGATCTCCAGGTAGCGATTGAACATGAAGGTCGGCGAACCGATGACCACGAGGCGACCGCCCTTCTCGGCCTGCGAGATCGCCCCGGCGAACCCTGGCGATGCCTGATCGACAGCCGGGTCAAACTTGGAGGGCTGACCCTTGGAGAGCGCGTCAATGTCTGTTTCTCCCCAGGTCTTCACATTCTGCGGAATCGGGATGATCGGGGTTACGGTATAGCCCTTTGCCGGCTCCGTGCTCACAGGCACCAGCGGCACCATCAGCGATGCCAGCGAGCGCAGCGGCCGGGTCATGAGCGTGTCACCGTACTGGTTGATATCGAAGATGAACGGCAACCGGCGGGCCTGGTCAAGCTGATCGCCGGTCTGCTGATCATCCTGCATCGCTTCATGCACAATGACAGCATTGGTGCTGGCGACGATGCCGCGCGGTTTGAGGGCGGCGGAAAGATCCGGTGCTTCGCCGCCCAATCCGGGCGAGATCAGCACCACCGCGGACCCGCCCGCGTCCAGATGCTCCTGCAGTTTTTGGGCAAGCGGGGCAGGCGGCTGCTGCATCATCGGATTGCGCTGCTGGCTGGCGGGGAATGCCATCACCACCCAGAGGGCATCCTTCATCTGCTCATCAGTGGCATCGGGGGCGCTTGGCATTTGCTGCATCTGAGCCTGCATCGCGTAGGTGCCGGAAAGATCCTTCTCCAGGACCTCATAATTCAGATCGGTAAGCCGCGCCCCCGCCTGCGACATCGGCCCACCCGGAACAAACGGTGGGAATCCAGGGCTCGCCAGAGGCGCGCCATCGGGACGGACGATCACCACACGTTGCTTTTTCTCACGGGTGAGCGAGACAATGGCGCTGGTCACCTGCTGCTCGCCGGCAAAGCGGGGCTTGAGCGTCACATCACTGGCATAGCCTCGCATATCGGCCGGCTCTTGCCAGACCTTGTTGAACGGAATGACCTTCAGATCGCTCTGCCCCAGAACAAGGATGGTATTCTGCTGGCGGAGGCTCTGCCGCAGATCATCGAGCTTGAGTTCGCCGAGGTCCTTGATCTGCTTGAGCAGGTCATCGGCGCTCTTCTTGATCGCCGCATAACGAGGCGTGGAATCGACCATGTATTGGCGGATCGTCGGCGGCACCGACACATCGGCCTTGAGTTTTTCGAAACCGTCGATGATCTGGCTGAGCATGGCCGAGAGGGTATCCATCGCCTGCTGGGTCACATCAACAGCGCCTTTGTAGTCTGGCGGCTTCTGCTTCAATATCTTCTGGATCGCTTCCTGATTGCGGTCCAAGAGAGGCGGAAAGCCTGCCACCGTATCGGCCGAGAGCTGCAGCGTCTCCAGCACATCCTGGTTGGCTATCTCCTGCGTGGAGAGCTTGCCGATGGCGGTTGCTTCCTCGTTCGCCATCTTCTTGATCTGCTCAAGCTGCTTGGGGTACTGATCGATAAAGCCCTGGTATTTCTTGACCTCACCACCATAGCGGCTGGTGACTTCCGCAATCAGCCCATCAACCTTGGCAGGCGAATTGACCGGGTCGATCAACTCGACGTCGATGTTGGCGTTGGTTCGCTTGTACTCCTGCAGCAGGTCGGAAACCGTCTGCACATAGCTTGGCCAGTCGTCGGCGGCGAAACGCCCTTCCGGGTCGCTGCGGCTATCGGGCTTTGTCTGCGTGCTATAGAGCGAGACAATGCGCAGCTTGCCCTTCAGGTCGCGCAACACGTTCTGTGTCTGCGGCTTCAGGCTGTAGATGCGCTGTGATGTCGTGTCCAGCCGCCGGCCGGTCATCTGCGAGATCGCGACCACCAGAGCGCAGATCGCAATCGCGACCAGCGAGACGATCGCCACGTTCGTTCCATACTTGAGCCATCGCTTCTTCTGCGAATCGGCATGGGGTTGTTTCGTTTGGGACATAGGATCTTTAGATTCCGAATTTGAGATTTCAGATCTCAGCCACTACCGCCACCGCCTGGATTCAACGACCTTTATCGTCAGGAACAGCAGCAGCACCGTACAGGCGATGAAGAACACGACATTTCCGGTGTCGATCACACCCTTGGAGAAGTCGGCATAGCGCGTCTGCACAAACTGATCAACAGCCTTGCTGATCCATTGATCGAGGATCACCTTGCCGCGAACCCACCAGGGGATGACAGTGACGGCGAAGAGGAACGCAGCGGCGGACACGGCCGCCACCACCTGGCTGCGCGTCAGTGCTGAGCAGAAGAGCCCGACTGCGGTGAATAGCGCGCCAACCAGCACGATGCCAAGATAGCCTGAAAGGATCGGGCCATAGTCCGGCCGGCCGTAGATCGCCAGCAAAACCACGTACAGCAGCGTGGGAAGCACCAGCGCCAGCAGGAAACCCATGGCGCCCAGGAACTTGCCCAGTACCACCTGCTGATCGGTCACCGGCGCCGTCATCAGCGTCTCAACCGTCCCCGAGGAGAACTCCTGCGCCAGCAGTCCCATGCACAGCACGGGCACAATGAACACCAGGAGCCACACCATCCAGTCAAAGATCGACCGCATCGCGACGACCTGACCAGGGCGGAAATCGTCGATAAACGCCACACCGCATGCCGCCAGGAACAGGATCATGGCCACATAGGCGATCGGCGAGAAGAAGTAACTGCTCAATTCGCGCTTGGCGATGGTTGTTGTGACACTCATGCTGCTTTCTCCTCTTCAACGCGCGCCATCGCCTGATTGGCCGTTACCTGCACAAACAGTTCCTCAAGGGTCGCATGCTCATACTTCACTTCCCGCAGTGGCCAGCCGCGCTGGATCACGGTGCGGGCGGCTTCACCGCGGACGTCGTAGCCTTCCTTGGCCTTGATTGCTGCCAGCGTGACGCCCTTGACGTCACTTTCCAGCAACTCCACCTTGGCAACGCCATTCACCCGCTCCAGCGCTAGTTTCACATCACTGGCCGGTCCTTGGCATTCCACCAGGACGCGGGCCTCGATCTTCCGCTTCTCGCGGAGTTCATCCAGCGCCCCTTTGGCCACAATTCTTCCGCCTGCGATGATCACCAGGTGATCGCAGATCGCCTCGACCTCAGGCAGGATATGGGTGGAAAGCAAAACGGTATGATCGCCGCCGAGCGCTTTGATCAGTCGGCGCATCTCGCGAATCTGGTTCGGGTCCAGACCCACCGTCGGCTCATCGAGGATCAGCACGGCGGGATTATGCAGCATCGCGTCGGCCAGACCGACACGCTGCCGAAACCCCTTGGACAGATGCCCGATCACCTTGCGGCGAACGGTGCCGAGCCAACAGCGCTCCACCACATAGTCGATGCGTTTCTTTCGCTGATCAGCCGGCAAATCGCGCAGCTTGCCGCGGAATTCGAGATACTCGTCGACCCGCATTTCGGCATAGAGCGGCACACTCTCAGGCAGATACCCGAGCGATTGCCGTACCTGCTGCGACTGGTGGAAGATGTCAAAGCCGTTGATGGTCGCCGTTCCGCTGGTGGGGGCGAGATAGCAGGTCAGCATGCGCATCGTGGTTGATTTCCCCGCGGCGTTTGGCCCGAGGAATCCGACGATCTGCCCTTTCTCCACCTCAAAACTGACATGGTCAACGGCCAGCGTAGTTCCGTAGACCTTCGTAAGTTGCTGTACTGAGATCACAGTTGTTGCTTCTCCTCTACGGACATAAAAAGGACAGCTAACTGCTTATGCATCAAGCGGATAGATACTAACCAGACCCGGACCCTGTCAAGCCCGGCCGACAGAGCTCACAGATACGGTTGTGTAATGCTTGTACCTCGTGAGCGTTGAAAGCTATTCCCATTGCGCCTTGCCGCCCGCCATTTTCATCCTGCGATCACAGCGTTGGGCGACCTCGGCATTGTGCGTCACCATCACCACCGCCACCTGATGGGTCTTGGCAAGCTGATGCAGCAGCTCCGTAACAGCAATGGCATTCTCTCGGTCGAGGTTCCCCGTAGGCTCATCGCACAACAGCAATCCCGGCGAGTTTACCAGGGCACGGGCAATCGCCACGCGCTGCCGTTGCCCGCCGGAGAGCTGCCAGGCATACGCCCCGGCCTTATCCGCAATTCCCACCTGATCGAGCAACTCCCCACACCGTCCTTGATTGGCAGCGCATCCGCCCGCCAGGGTTGGCATGAGGACGTTCTCCGCGGCTGAGAGTTGCGGCAACAACCGATGTTCCTGAAAGATGAACCCGACACGCCTCGCGCGATACTCCTGCAGAGCTGCCCCGCTCAATCCCCCCACATCCACCCCGTCAACCAAAACCGTCCCGGCCGTTGGCTTCTCCAGCGACCCGATCACCGAAATCAGCGTCGTCTTACCCGATCCCGACGGTCCGGTCACTGCAACCATCTCGCCGGCCGACACTTCAAAGCTAACGCCATCCAGGACGCGCAGGGTCCCCGCAGGCGTGGTAAACTCCTTCACCACATCACGCACAACTAATCGGGATGGCGTATTGGCAACCTGCGTCACAGACCAAGGAGTATAGTGGCACGATGGGCAACCTGCACCATAGCCAGCGCTCCTGGGACAAAATCTCGCAGCACGAACTATCCGACCGCCTGCGCCCGATGTTATCCTGACACGCATGACCGAGTCCGCGTCTGCCCCAGCCGTCGCCCCCGGCCGCGCCGAAGCGCGGCCGGGGACCACGGCACTGCGCCACGTTCGCGCACGGATCGGAATCCTGATCGTTGTCGTGGGCATTGTCGTGCTGGGGTGGCGGGTGGCGGCGTACAAGATCGACCTAATCCGTTCGCTAAAAACCATCGGACACGCCGACTCGGCGGCGTATGCATTAATGGGGCAAAGCCTGGCCCAAGGCCGCGGGCTGGACGTCAACTATGTCAGCTTCTTCTTCATCCCCTACTCGCAGGATATCACTCGACGCGAAGATCATTGGCCGCCGTTCATGGGGTTTGCAATCGCGCCGTTCCTGTGGATGTTCGGGCAGGAAGCTTGGGCGGCGAAGCTGGCGCCGATCCTGATCGGGTCGATCGGGCTGCCGCTGGCGACGGCACTGCTGGGGTACGTCTACAGCCGGCGGACGTACGTAGGGTTCGTCGCCGGCCTGCTGATGATGGGACATCTGGGGATGTTCACGGCTTCGCTGATGACGCTATCGGATGTGGCGGTGGCGATGCTGGTGACGGGGTTTCTGGCGGCGCTACTGGCGACGCGCCGGCACCCGCGGGCGCATCTGCTGGCCGGGATGATGGCGGCACTGGCGTATTACGCCAAGGGGTCGTTGATACTGCTGGTGGGACTGTATCCGCTCTTGGCGGTCATGGCCGGCGGGTATGTGGTGATCACCCGGCGCTGGATGTGGCTTGGCATGCTGACGGCAGCGCTGTGCCTGGCGCCCTGGATGGCGTCCAATTGGCTGCGATACGGAAACTCGTTCCACAGTACGCAGAACTATGTCAGCGGCTATTACGGCATGTCGGTGCGGGATGATGAGTGGGATGAGTACACCTACCATCCATACTGGGGACGAGACTTGCCGCGGACCAGTGACCGCTGGGTGGATCCGGAGCGATACCAGTGGATCTCGCACCTGAACCGGGCGGATATGGCGCGGTTTGCGCTGCTGGGGACGGAGACGAACGCAAACGCGTGGAACGACCTGGGACCGATCGCGGTGAAGGTGCGTGATTGGCTATATGGAGAGCCGCCGCAGTTCGGCACGAGCACGGCGGCGATCCGGCCGATCGATCAGTGGCAAGAACCGGTGTCGGAGGCATGCACCGTGGGAGCATTTGTGCTGCTGTGTGCACTGGCATGTGGGACCGTGCCGGCAGTTGTCATCGGCAGTCTGTGGCGGCGATGGTGGAAGATTCGGGGCGAAGAACTCGCGCCGACGGCGGTCGCTGCCCCTCCCCCCCTACCCCTGATCTTCCCGACGCTGGCAATCTTTGTCGTGCTGACAAGCCAGTGGCTGTTCATCTCGTATCTATGGCAGCCCATGTCACGACTCGCCTATGGGTGCCTGCCGGCCATCGCGGTAATGGGCTGCACGGCGGCGGCGCTCGCCGTGGAAATGCCGGTGAACTGGGCAATCGCGATCCTCGCCGAACTGCTGCGACGGCCAGGGCTTCGACGCTGGCAAGAATGGGTCGATCGGTGGCACTGGACAGTGACGGCGGTGCTGGTCACTGGCGCGGTGGGATGGGCATGCCTTCACGAGAACGACCTGAAGGCGTATCACCGGGCACACACAGGGATGTGGTCTTATCCGTATGCGGATCAGCCGTTCTACCCGCAGGCCGGTGAGTGGATCAAAGAACACCTGCCCACCGCCGTGATCCTGTGCCGCAACCCGTGGGAACTGCTGTTTGGCGCGGCCGCGACCAACAAAGCAGTGGGACTGCCATACTCAACCGACTTGGGGGAGGTATTTGCCATCGCGCGCTACTACCGAGCAACGCACTACCTGCACGACCCGAACGCCCGAACGATCATCGGGCTATATCCGCCGCACGCGGGCCTGCGTCGCGTGCCAGGCACGCCGCCGGAGATGCAACTGTACGAATTGGACTACGATCGGCTGCCGAACACGCCCGCGACGACGCGGCCGGAGAAATGAACGAGCGCTGCTAAAGCGAACAGGCAATGATCGGCTCAGGTTCCTCGCCATTGCCGTGCCAGCGTCGACCGTCGAGTTCGATCAACTTTTGAGCACTCTCCGGTCCCCATGTCCCCGGAGCATACGGCTCGGGGCCGCGCTTGCTTGCAGCCCAGGCGATCTCGATCGGATCAATCACCGCCCAGGCCGCCTCCACCTCATCGGCACGAATGAACAGTGTCTGATCCCCTGTCATCGCATCAGCGATCAGCCGCTCATAGGCCTCCGGAGCTTCCGCGTGAAACGTGCTCTTGTACGAGAAATCCAAGGCAACGCTGCGAATGTTCATCGAGCCACCGGGCATCTTGCCGTTGAGCCGCCAGGAGATCCCTTCATCCGGCTGGACGCGAATGATCAGATCGTTGGGATACACCGGCGATTCGCACTGCTTCTGGAAAAGCGTTAAGGGCGGGGAACGGAAACGAACCACGACCTCCGAAACCTTCTCGGACAGACATTTGCCGGTGCGAAGAAAGAACGGCATGCCGCTCCAGCGCCAGTTGTCGATGAACAGCTTGATGGCGGTGAATGTCTCGGTCCTGGAATTGGCGGCGACATCCTTCTCTTTGAGGTAACCGGCCGTCGTAACCGTACCGATCACACCGCCAGTGTACTGCCCGCGGACAGTCTGCTGATCGACATGCACGGGCCGCATGGCTCGAATCGAACGATACACCTTCACCTTCTCATCGCGGATGCTCTGCGCATCCAGCGCCACCGGCGGCTCCATCGCCACAAGGGCCATAAGCTGGAAGATGTGGTTCTGCACCATGTCGCGCAGGGCACCACTCTTGTCGTAATAGCCGCCGCGGGTGCCCACTCCCAGCGACTCGGCAACCGTGATCTGCACGTGGTCGATGTACTTGTAGTTCCAGATCGGTTCGAAGATCGCATTGGCAAAGCGCATCACCATCAGGTTCTGGACTGTTTCTTTTCCCAGAAAATGATCAATGCGGAAGATCTGGCTCTCATCGAAATACCGGTGCGCGATGGCATTGAGTTCTCTTGCCGAGGTCAGATCCGTCCCGAACGGCTTCTCTACCAGCAGTCGCCGCACCGCCTTTTCGTAGGAGCAGGCGCCGTGCTGGCCAAGACAATCGATGATCGGCTCGAACTGTGCTGGCGGCGTGGAGAGATAGAACAGGCGGTTGCCTCCGGTGCCGTGAACCGCATCCAGTTCGGTCAGGCGATCCTGCAGACGCTTGTGAGATTGGTCATCACCATAGTCGGCCGCCGTGACATAATACGTCCGCTGCAGAAGCCAGTTGAGCACCTCGGCGTCAATCGGCTTGAGACGAGCGTGCTTCTCGATGGCCGCCTTGCATTCATCGCGGTACTGCTCGTCGGTCATTTCATGTCGGGCGAACCCGACGAGCATGAACTGTTCCGACAGAAGCTTCTCCTTCGCCAGACCATAGATCCCCGGCACCAGCTTTCGCTGTGCCAGGTCGCCAGAGGCACCGAAGATCACCAACGCGCACGCCGGAGTTGTTGCCATAGCGACAGTTTACCTGCCCGGCACAGAGCCGGAAGGTCAATTATGCTTTCTATAGCTCTCGCTATAGCTCTCGCCACGCGTGTGGGTGCACGGTGGTGTAATACCGACCGTGCCGGTGGTGAACTTCCACCTTGACGCCGTAGGCTCGGCTGAGGGTCTGGCCGGTCAGGATGGCCGATGGTTCGCCGCTGGCGATCACCTTTCCGCGGGCAAGGATCATCACTTGCTTGGTCTGCGGAGGCAGTTCCTCCACGTGGTGGGTGATCAGCAGGATGGCGGTATTGCGGCTCCGGCGCACCACTCGGCCGATGGTCATCATCACCTGTTCGCGGGCAAGCAGGTCCAGTCCCGTGGTCGGCTCATCCAGCACCAGCAGGCGCGGCCGGATCGCCATGGCACGGGCAATCAGAGTGCGCACGCGTTCGCCGGTGGAAAGCTGCCCGTATGGGTTGTCGCCAACCTGCTGCAGCCCAATGGATGCAATCAGGGCATCCGTGCGCCGCTGCATCGTACGGGTGGGCCGCTGATAGAGCCCCAGCGTGCCAAAGAAGCCGGTCCAGATGATCTGACGAACTGTCAGGGCGGATTCAAAGTCCAGTGGCGCAGAGGGCTGAACGACGCGCACCGCCGAGCGACCTGTACCGGCCGCCACAAGGCGCTTGCCATCGTGGACCCGGGCGCTGCCTTCGCTGGGCCAGATCTGGCCGGTCAACAGCTTCGCCAGTGTGCTCTTACCGCTGCCGTTGGGGCCGATGACAGCGGAGATGGTGTGCGCCGGCAGCGTCAAGCTCACATTGCGCAAGATCCAGCGCCGGCCGCGGAGAACACCGGCACTGGCAAGTTCCGCAAGTACCTGGCGTCGTGCGATCACTGCCCCTTCTCCAGCCAGCGCACCTGCTGATCGGTGAGACGAATGCCCTCCGCCGCCATTGTGTCGCTGAGATGGTCCGCTTTGACCGTACCGGTTATCGGCACTACCCGGAACGGCTGATTCATCAGCCAGGCAATAGCGATCTGGTTCGTGGTTTTGCCCAGTTGCTTCGCAAGCTGCTGGGCGCGCGCCAGGCGGCCAGCATTCTCCTGCGTATCGTAGCCTTCCTTGGCCTTGCCTTCCGTAGCGAAGTAGCCCCGAGCGGTCGCACTGTAGGCCATGATGGGCAAGTGGTGCTGAGCGTGCCAGCGGCGGTCGACATCGAGCGGATAGCGAACCGTCGGCTCGCCGTCGGCAATCTTCCAGGTCGGTGTCGCCAGCGCCCAGCAGACCTGCGAACAGCAGAAGCCCTGCAGTCTCTTCGTCGCCGCATAGGCGTTCGCCTGCTGCAATTTCGTCGTGCTCCAGTTACTGGCGGCGAAGAAGCGAATGCGCTTCTGGCGGACAAACTCATTGAGCATCTCGATGACCTCGGCAACTGGCGTGATGCCATCATCGCGGTGGAGGTAATAGAGATCGATCGTGTCCATTTGCAGGCGTTCGAGACTATCGGCAAGGTCGCGCTCAACGATCTTTCGCTCAAGCGTCTGCGGCGGCCGTTGGTAAGCATCGTTAATGGTCGGATGCCCACCCTTGGAGGCGATGATGACGCGGTCGCGGACCTTGAGCTGGCGCACCGCCCGCCCGACTGCTCGCTCGCTGCGACCATCGCCCTTGCCGCCATCAAGCCACACGGCGTAGCAGTGGGCCGTATCAAGGAAATTCCCGCCCTGATCCAGATAGCTCTCCAGCAGACGGCGAACGTCATCGCCTTGAATCGATGAATCCCAGTCCGCGGTTCCCATGCATATCCGGGACACACGTAGCGTCGTTGCCGGTATCGTGATCAATTCCATAGGCGAAGCATAGTGCGCAGCGCTCCGTTGCGAAAGCTGCGCCAGACTACGGCAAGCGAAGAATGCTCGCCACCCGGTGCCAGTAGGCATCGTCGAGGCCGAGTTGCTTCTTGATCAAGATATCACGTTTCATCCAGTTCCTTTCGCGGAGCGAACGCCAGCTCTGCAGTAGTCCCAGATGGCGAACCGGCGGCCAAGATACGACCGGCCAATCACTTCCATGGACGAGTTTGCCGCGTACCTGCGCATCGGACAGCAATCGCTTGAGACAGTAGTTCCGTGTTGGCAGCGTGATGGCGGCCGTGTCGCCATAAAAGCGCTCATGCTGCTTCGCCATCTCGCAGAAGGTCTCGAGATAACTCTCTTCCCACCACAACGAGCGAGTTCCGCAGTGAGCGGCGATGACCGTCACGCCTCGCTGCAACGCCGGCAGCAGTCTGGCCGGATCGCGAACCGTCCTGTCCGGCGCGGTAAGCGTCTGTTCGCCACCGGTGTGGCACAGCAGCGGGATGCGGTGGTGGGCCATGGCTTCATAGAACGGGAAGCAACGGGGATTGGCCGGGTTCATAACCTGCGTCAGCGGCAGCCATTTGACCAACACCGCCCCCATTTTCACACAGCGCTCCAGCTCTCCCACGGCATCGCGCCGATACGGATGGATTGACGCTCCGAAAAGCACTTTCGCATTCCGTGCGGCCAGTTCGGCGACATAATCGTTTTCGACATACAGATGTGTATTGGCATCATCGCGCGTGCCATCCTCGCGATGCACAGCATCGAAGGCGAGAATCGCCGCCTTGTCGAGCCCCGACTCATCGATAGTCCGAAGCATTGCCGTCTCAAGCTGAGCGGGCCACGTGCTGCGCTCGCCGTGGATACCCAGCCACCAGCGCATAAACCGGAACGCCGGAGACCTGATGAGCCTTTCCGAGGTCATCCCACCGCGTCCCAGTGCACAGATATGCGTGTGCACATCAATGATCATCGGAGAAGTATACCTGCGTGGTAACACCAGGACACAGCCCTGATGCGCCTGTGCCGCGGCTTCACTTCGGCCCGCCCACCGCTTTGCCCCTTCCCATGCGGCGATAGAGCACCGCCAGCGCAAAAACCAGCACGGCCAGTTCAGCCCCGTACAACGCGGCCCGGTTCAGCAGACGCTCCATGCGGTCCGCGGCAGCGTCGAACTGGGTTGGTCCAGTCGGCTGACGCCCGATATCCGAGAGCACGCCGCGAATCTGGATGACCGCCGCCTCCACCCGTTTCGAAGCGGCCTCAATCGACGGCGCAGTCCAGTCCGGCGGTTGGGCCGGCTTGCCCTCGGCTCTCTGCTGCATCGCCGTAATCTCCGACAGCAGTGCACGCGTCTCTTTAGCGGCCCTCTCGTACTCCGCGATTATTCCCGGTATCTGCCGGGCCAGTTCTGAAGTTGCTGCCGCTGCCTGCTCTGCCCGGCCCAATGCCGCATCAGTCTTCTGCACCACCCCCGTCGCCAGGCGCAACGTCGCATCGACATTCGGCTGCATCTGAGCCACCGACTTCAGCGATCGATCCACCTGGTCGCCCACGCTCGCCGGCATGGTGGCTGCCACCTGGCGCATCTCCTCGGCCAGCTTCTCCACCCGCTTCAGCGCCTCCAGCCCTTGGGCAAGCACGCCAGACTTCTCCGCCTCAAGCATGAGAAGTTCGGCATTCCAGCGAGCTTCCTGGGGCAAATCGCGAACAATGATGCCCAACGACCCGGTTTGCCTGGTGAACCGATCAATGGCCGCCGGTGTATCGCCAACGCCGCGCAGTCCCTCAACGGGTGCAAACGGGATGGAGACGATCGCTGTAAGATCACTTCGAGTCTGTGGATTAATGGGCTGTGCTGCCGCGGCCGGATTTGCCAGCAACGACGGCCGGCTCGATGCCAAAGACTCAATATCGTCAGCCGCCGCCTCGATCCTCTCAGCCGAGACACAGCGCCGGCCAACCTCCAGCACCGCTGCCTCCATGCGCCCCGCCAACTGCATTGCCGTTGCCTGCTGGTCACCAAACAGCGACGTTTCGCCGCGACCCTGCAATCGCTGGCGGAACTGCACGATAGCAAGCCATGTGGCGAGGAACTGCTGCCGCGGATCCTCAATGGCCTCAAGCGAATCCATCGCGCGAGATACGTCTATGCGAAAGCTCAAACTGGCTTCCCGCACTTCACGGCTCTTGGTATTGGCCGCGATCGCAGCCCCGGTAGCTATAGCATCGCTGGACAACCGTGCCAGCAGCCCTCCCATATCTGACGACAGCCTGACCGCATCAATCTGCCCGGCCATTGCACTGTTGCCAGGATGATTCTTCCAATGCGACGATGATGAACAGCCTGCTGTGATTAACATCACAGCAACCGCCGCCAATAAAACTCGAATTGGGGTGCAACGATTCTGTTCCATACCGACATTATGCCGCATTTCGGCCCATATCGCACCTCAAGCAGCGCATTAACCCAATCACCTACTCAAACAGCCGGCCGAGATACGCATGGCTCTTACGTGCTGCCCCGTCCGGATCTTCTGTCTGGGTATACAACTCAACCGTTACGCTTCGCGCATACCCGGTCTCCTGCAACGCATTGCGCAGGGCCACCCAATCCATCGTCCCCTCGCCGGGAATCATGTGGTAATGCTTCCGGCCAGGAATGTCTTCCACATGCAGGTTCCAGATCCGCCCCTTGAGCAGTGCAATCGCCTCCGGGATGCTCTCCCCCAGCACCTGGCTGTGCCCGACATCAAGATTCGCCCCCAGCCGCGGATGCCCAAGCCGGTCGATCCACTCGCGCAGCTCGCTGGCGTATTCGATGTACAATCCCGGCTCGCACTCGATCCCGACATCCACTCGCGCACGCTCCGCCATCTCCAATACCCGCAGCAGCCCCTCTTTCAGGAGTTCCGCCGCTCGTGCCGGCGGAACCCCACCGGTCATCCGCCCGCTGGTGATCGAGATATTCAACGCCCCCACCGCGCGCGCCAACTCCAGGCAGTGCCCGATCATCCGAATCCGATCCTCACGGCGCACCGAGTTTGGGCTGATCAGGCTGGGCTCAAAGAACGCCTCGGGCGGCGGATCGCGAAAATAGCCGAAACTGCAATTCGCGTTGATATTGCTGATCTTGAGCCCGCTACGCTCCACCAGCCTCGCGATCTGGTAGGTCAGGGCGCTATTGAGCGTGCCCGGATAGGCATGCGGCACATCGGCCAGGATCTCCGCGGCGCCAAATCCGGCATCGCGAATCCCCTGCAGTGCGCGTGCAAGGTCAAATCGCGTGTACGCATTGGTTGAGAACGCAAGCTGCATGATGTTGACCCATCAAAGGTTGCGATCGCACGTTTGTCAAACCGACCTTGCCAGACCGGCGCCTATCGTTATACTCCCATTGTATCGAATGAGATGGGCGGTTGGCGCAGTTGGCTAGCGCACCAGCATGACACGCTGGGGGTCACAGGTTCGAGCCCTGTACCGCCCACTTCTGTCCAAGGACCGGCTTATGCCGGTCCTTCTGTTTGGGATCTCCTTCGCCATGCCCATCCAGGCACTGATCTTCGATTTTGACGGCATGATCCTCGACACCGAAACTACCGAGTGGCAGATCTGGCAGGCCATCTATGCCGAGCACGGCTGTCATCTTGAACTCAGTGTCTGGTCACAGCACATCGGGCGGACTAACGACTTTTTCGATCCCTACCTGCATCTGGAGAAGCTCAGCGGTCGGAGGATACATCGCGAGTCGCTACGCGAAGAGAAGCGACGCCGTGTACGCGAGTTAAACGTCAATCTGGAACTGCGACCAGGCGTGCAAACGTATCTTCGCGATGCCCTCCGGCTGGGTCTGCGGGTCGGCATCGCGTCAAGTTCCGCGTCGGCGTGGGTCTGCGGCCACTTGGAGCGCATGGGAATCATCGGCCGCTTCTCCTGCATTACCTGTGCGGAACACACAACCGCGCACAAGCCCGATCCAGCGCCCTATCTCGCGACACTCGAATGCCTTGGCGCAGCACCCGGGTTGGCCATCGCCTTCGAGGACTCCCCCACCGGCATCGCGGCGGCCACCGCAGCCGGCATCTTCTGCGTCGCCGTGCCCAACCCGCTCACCCGCAACCTCGACCTGTCGGCGGCTGATCTGCGCATTGAATCCCTCGCCGCGCTGCCTCTGGAAATACTGCTGGCACATGCTCAGCGCCCGTCTTCTGTAGCGGATCAACCAACCATCTGACCGTCACTTCTTCCGCCGGCGTCGCACCGGTGCATGCTTGTGCGAAGCGAACCCCCCATACTTATGCACGACCTCCTCCTCTTTCACCGGAGCCGCCTTGCGCCCTTCCGCATCCGCAACCTCGCCGCGCAGCAGTTGTCCCAACGTCGGCACGGTGCCAGGAACATCCTCAACGCGTATCTTCTGGCGCGTCAGTTTCTCGATCTCGCGCAGCGTCGAACGTTCCTCAAGGTCCACGAACGACACCGCCGTCCCCGTCGCTCCCGCCCTGCCGGTCCGGCCGATCCGGTGTACATACACATCCGGCTCCTGCGGCAACTCATAGTTCACCACATGCGTGATCTCGTCGATATCCAGCCCGCGCGATGCGATATCCGTTGCCACCATCACCGGCGGCGCATCAGACTTGAACTTCTCCATCGCCCGGTCGCGGTCTCTCTGTATCAGGTCCCCGTGCATCGCCTCCGCCCGGATGCCCGCCTTGTTCAAAACCGACGCCACGCGATCGGCCGAGTGCTTCGTCCGCGTGAAAACCAGCGTCCTTTCCCAGCCGCACGTCTTCAGGAACTCAATCAGCATGTGCGGCTTCTGAATCCGCTCCACGAAATATGCAAACTGGTCAATCCCTTCGGCCGTTGTCGCCACCGGCGCTACCTGAACGTGTACTGGATCACGCAAAATGCCATCAGCCAAATGCTGGATCTCATACGGCAACGTCGCCGAGAACAGCATCGTCTGCCGTTGTTTGGGCACATGGCGGATAATCTCGCGGATATCGTCGATAAACCCCATGTCCAGCATGCGGTCGGCCTCATCCAACACCAGGTACTGCGCATGCCGCAGGTTTACATGTCCCTGCCCCATCAAGTCCATCAGCCGGCCGGGCGTCGCCACCACCACATCCACGCCCGCCCGCAAATCCGCAACCTGACTTCGCTGCCGGACGCCGCCATAGACCGTGGTGCAGCGTAAGCCCGTATGCCGGCCATACACCTCAAAACTCTTGCCGATCTGATCCGCCAGCTCGCGCGTCGGCGCCAGCACCAGACAACGCACCGGGCGATGCCCCGGCGCAGGGGGTTGTCGCATCATCATCTGCAGCAATGGCAGCGCAAAAGCCGCCGTCTTGCCGGTTCCCGTCTGCGCGCAGCCGAGAATATCAACTCCGGAGAGTACCTTAGGAATCGCCTGCTCCTGGATCGGGGTCGGCGTTGTATATCCTTCTTCACGAACGGCTTTGGTCAGGGCTTCATCGAGCCCAAGGGCTTGAAATCGCATCAGGCCCTTAATCTACACCGAACCGCACCCCATCACAATGCCCCGACGCATTCCTGAATTTCCAATGCGCCTTGCGCACTCCTCGCGGGAAGCGCCCCCCAGAACGATCTCGCCGGATGGAGGTGCAAATCGGAGGGAACTCAGCGGCTGTCAAATCGCCCTGATCCCACCCTACGATTGGCAAGGTTACCGACATGAACTGCAAAACGCACTGGCTCGGCGCCTTCTGCGGAGCGGCCATCATGGTCGTTGTGGGTTGCCGCTCGCAACCGCCGGCGCCAATGGTCATCCCTGAGGTGAAACTGACCCACTATGCCGGCACGCCTCTGGGGCGGGCACAGACGCCACCTCCGGATGTGACCGCCGCGAATTCATCGGGTCTGGATATCCGGGGCTACCTGATCGCGGCTGTCCCCGGGCAGGTCATGCAGCCGTTTGTCTCGGAGGCAAAGCTCATAACCACGAGCGGCGGCGATACGCCTCTGCTGGCGGTGGCCTCGTCATTGGCCGATGCCAGAATCGGGATCGGGCCTCTGGCCATCCAGACTGGAGCAAGTGCGGCAGGTGGCGAGCTGGGACCCGTCGTTGACCTCGATTCACATACGACAGTGCTGGCGCCGGGAATCAGTGCCCAAGTGCGCGTATCGCCGGCGGGCGCCGGCGACCGGACGAGTGACTTTCAGGATGTGGAACTGGTCTTCTCACAACCAGCGCACAGCGAGGTAATCCGCGTGGCTCTGACGCGAGAATCGCTCTATATGCCTCCAGCCGACGAGAGCCAGCCAGCGGCTCCGCGGCTGCCGCAGTTGCGGCGCGAAACCGCCATTGCAGCGGTCGCCTACGCGAAGAGCGAGGATCTTAACGTCGCGGTGCTTGTGCCGGTGAGCTTTACGCCCGGAGCGAGGCAAAGTGTTTTGATCGTGGCTCGCATTACCCCCGCCAACAAGGACCCGGCGCATGTTGCGGCCGTGGCGGTTGCCAGGAGCGAACTGGCGGGCGGCGCCGGCCCAACGCCATCGGCTTCGTACGAGGAACTCGTGCTGCGCAGTGCCCTGCGCGTGGCGGAACGCAGCGAAAACCGCCGGGCGGCACTGGTCTATCTGGCAACGCAGGACCAAGCCCCAATCTTCCTGGACGCGGCGCTGGCCGCTGATGACGCGATGCTGCAGCAACTTGCCGCCGAAGTCGAGAAGGCTTCACTCAGCGCAGCGCGGACAGCGATCCATGGGCCGCTGGGGTGGATGCTGGACCGGATCGCGTTTGAGATGATGGGAAGATCATTGATCGCGAATAAGCTTGCGCCCGAATTGCGCGCGGTCTTGAGCAAGCACGCTGGCGAGGCTGGACGTGATCCGGCATCGCTAGACCAGTTGATCGGGCGCACCGTCAGCCGGAAGGACCTCCAGAACCGGCTGATCGCCGAGAACTACATCTTCCTTGAGGACATCTCGCCGGCAGCGCGGGTAGGCGCCTATGACTGGCTCAACGCCCAGGGCAAAGCGCCCCCGGGCTATGACCCGCTGGGTCCGGTCGATCAACGGCGCAAGACGCTCGAAGCAGCCATTGAACAGATGACGCGAAGCGCCTCGTCAGGGGATGGCAAATGAACGACTCATCATCCAAACAGGTATCCGAGGATGGCGGACGAAAGCCAATTCGCCGGCGCAGACCATGGACGATGCGTCTGTTTCGCATCGGAATCATTCTGCTGGCCGTGGCGACCATTCTCCGCATTGCGCTGGCAATCCTGCTGCCGATCGCGATCGACAGAGCCGCGCGTTTCTATGGACTGAGCTGCGACTACAGCCGGGCGCGTCTGGGTCTGGCGGGCGGATATGCCACACTGTGGGACATCTCCGTATCTCCCAGGGAAGGCGGCGAACCCATCCTCAAAGCCGAGTTCTGTGAGGCAACCATTTCTACGCTGAATCTCCTGCGTGGACGGCTGGTAGTATGGCGCGTCGGCGCGGATGGCGTATGGGTCGATGTGCAGCGGCCCGCGGATGGCACGTTCCCTCTGCTGCAGCGCTTTGCATCACCCCCTGCGAAAGCGGCCGTGCAAACTTCGGCTGCGTCGCCGCGGGAACTGGATCTGGCCGCGCCCTTCCAGGTGGAAGCCTTCCGGCTCACGCACCTGCGCGCCCATATCCAGGATCGGTCCGTGACACCGGTCTTTGAGGCGACGGTCAATGCGGACGTGCGCGTCTCGGATCTGGGCCAGGGCGCCCGGCCGGCGCGCATTGAAGTCGACGTCTGGTCAGAACAGGTGCTCGATGAGCTGCGTCTGGATGGCGAAGCGAGCAGCGTGGGAAGAAACGTCAAGGCGAAGTTCCGCGTGCAAGCACACGGCATCAACCCGACCGGTGCGCCTGGTTACCTGCAGGCATTTGGCATCCGGCCATCGAGCAATGATATCAACATGACGGCAAACCTGACCGTGGAGACATCCGCCGTGGAAGGCACCATGCAGGCACTCAGAGGGACGGCGACACTCCGCGATATTCGGATCCACTGTGACGGCGCTGATGCACTGAAGATCGGAAGTATAGAACTCAAGTCACGCTATATCGGGCCGGATCGGATCGACGCAGGGACGATGACGATCGCTGACATCACGGCCAGCGCTGCGCATACGCCCGAGGGATTCGCCTTTGGTGGACTGATATATACCGGCATGGCGAAAGGGACGACCCCCGTGCCGCCGGCGACAGCGCCGGCCGCTCCTGTCGTGGCATCGACACAACCGGTGGCACTGCCGAAGGTGTCGCTGGACGAACTGGTCATTCGCAACGTGCGCTTCTCCTTCACAGACCAGGCGATTGCCCCGGCTGCAAAGCTGGGCCTGACACTTAAAACTTTGCGTCTGGCAAATCTGGCTACCTATGCGGCGGCCGAACGCCAGCCCGTCCAACTTAGCGCGGAACTATCGGCCGAAGGCATTGCCCAGACGATCACGATCACCGGAAAGGCCGATCCATTTGCGACGGCGAAAAACGGCACATTCCTCCTGCATGTTGGCGGCATTCGCCTCGATGCCGTGCGCCCGTACCTCGAAGCAGCCGGGCTCGAGTCAACGCTGGAGAATGCCGCATTGAACTGCGAGGTATCCGCTGCCTTCTCGGCGAGGGCCGACGGCAAACTCGAAGGCGACATCAAGGCTAGCGACCTCAGCCTCAGCGACCGCGGGCCGTTGCTGAAGCTCTCCGATGCGCGGATTACGGGATGCGAGGTGGATCCCAAGACGCTGGCGGTGCGGATCGGTGCGATCGACATCGCCGGCCCGTCGGTTTCCGGCTGGCGCGATGCCAAGGGCCAGGTGACGGTTCTTGGGCTCAGGACAAGACCGGCTACGAGGCAAACGCTCGTCGCCCCCGCCCAGGCGGCACCAGCCTCCACGCCAGCAACGGCCGTTGTCCTGCCGATCCCGCGCATACGCATTGACCGATTCACCTGGAAGGGCATCCATCTTGATATGCAGGATGACTTCGTCAAGCCAGCGACAAAACTCGTTATGACTGACGCGGGAATAGAACTGACGGACATGGCCCTCGAACTTGCTTCGACCACGCAGCCGGCACAGCAAGGCAAACTGCGGGCGTGGATGCAGTTCCCGGGTGTAGTAGACGACCTGCAGGTCAAGGGAACGATCACACCTACCCTCCACTCAACGAAGCTCGCTACGGACATTCGGCTCGAAGGCATCACTGGCGGATTGCTCGCGCCATATCTGTCGGCTGCGGGAATTACGTCCATGCTTCAGAAGGGAAGCTTCCGCGCTCATGCCGAAGCGTCTGCGGAATTGACGTCCGGAGGGCTGGCGGCCGAACTACTGCTGAATGACCTCCGACTGGAAGATGCCGGCAAGCTGCTGGCGGGCGTAGATGGCCTGCAGGTGGAAGGCCTGCGCATGGAGTCGCGGCTCCTGGCGGTGCACTCGACGAAAGTGAGCAAGCCGCACATAGCGGTCGCGCGCGACGCGGATGGTTCGCTGATCGTGCTTGGGCTGAAACTTGGCGGCACAGCGGCGCCAGCGAGATCTGCCCAAACCTCCCCAAAGATCCCCAACCTGCCGCTGATCGCGGCCCAACAACTCGTGATGGAGAACGCCCAGGTCGAGTGGACGGACCGCATGTTCACGCCCGCGGTGCAGATGAGAGCGAGCGCTGACGTGACGTTAACTGGACTGAAACTCGGAACCAAGGCGGAAGCCGCAAAGCTCAAGCTGCACGCGAGCATGCCCGGCAACGTTGAGGATATCAACATTGAAGGTCAGCTCGCGACATCGCCGGGCGAGTTCGGACTAGATGGAACGCTGGCGGCCAAGGGGATCAAAGGCGGCTCGATCGAGGCTTATCTGCCGCCGGCGCTGGCGGTCGGAACACGCGACGGCCAGGCGAACCTGAGGCTATTGCTCAACGCGGCAAACAATCCCTCTGGCGGGATTTCCGTAACTCTCGAGGTGCGCAATCTCGACCTGCGCGAGACAGCGGGCACGACTCCCCTGCTTGCGTTGGAGTCGTTCAAGGCATCCGCCTCGCGCATTGACCCCGCCGGAATGGTGATCGCACTGGATGAACTATCGGTCCATGGGCTCCTCGCGTCGGGCGAACGGTCGGCCGCAGGGGACATCCTCGTTGCCGGAATGCGGTCGCTGGCGTATTCGGCCGTCGGCCGGCCCATCCCCGTGGCGCTGAAGGAGCGGCAACAACCACAAGGCGAACAGGAAGTCTCGGCCATCCTCGCGGCCGCGCGCCAGGCGATGCCCGAAGTGTCTATCGCCAAGCTACTCGTCGATGTGCCGGAAATCCGCTTCCGCGACCTTATGCGCCCGGCGTCCGCTCCCCTGGCGATACAGAATCTGCAGCTATGGAACCTGGACCGTCTTGTATGGCTGGGCAAGGATCCCATGTCTCAGCCACCAAACCGCTTTGAACTGACGGTGCGGGTGGATCCTGTGGTGGACCTGCTTCACCTCAGCGCCGAGATCGCTCCGCTGGCAGCGTTGACTACGGCCCACCTGCACGTGAATGCAAGCGGTATCCACGGCGCTGGCGTCAATGCCCTGGTGCCCGAGTTGGCGGGGAAACTCGACGGTTCCACGCTGAACGATGGCCGTCTTGAGGCAGACCTGGAGGCGTCAGCTCGCATTGGTCGCCACGGCCCGATGCAGTTCGATCTGCAGCACGAATTCCAGGTCGATCTGGCGATTCACGATGTGGCACTGCGGAATGGAAGTGATCCTCGCGTTCTGGCCGGCGTCCAGGAGGTCCGGGCAACAGGAGTGAAAGTCGATCCGACCGGTCATCTCGTGCAGGCGCCCAGTGTCGAGATCACCAAACCGACCGCGTATGTGTCTCGAGATGTGGCGGGTCTGCACGCCTTGGGCTTGCTGATACCATTGTCGGCGCCCGGCGCAAACCAGCCCCCTTCCACTGTCGAAGCTGCTCGGATTCACAACGACGAAACCGGCGAACCTGCAAAGGCCGCCGGAAATGCGCCCATGGACATCGCGATCAGCAGGCTGACAGTCAGCGGCATCGATGTGCTGTATGAGGACAAGGCATTCAGCCCGGCCGTAATCGTTCCACTGAATCAACTCGATGTTGAAGTGCGGGATGTGGGCACGACATCGCTGAAACAGAATAGGCCGATCCGCTTTTCCGTGATCCTCGGTTCAGCCGGGGTTGAGATGGTCAAGCGTGGACGCGGCCGGCTTGGCGCCGGTGCGCAGACCGGAATAGAGCAACGCGACCTCTTCTCCCTGGCGACGGCTAACGGAGCAATCTCGCTGTACCCGCAGGCAAACGGATGGGCGAAAGCATCGCTCAACGGATTGGAACTCATGGCGTTCGGCGGAGCGGCCAGGCAGTTCCAGATGGACCTCTATGATGGAATCCTCGATTGTAATTTGGACGTGCGAGTCCACAGCCAGAAGGATGCTGATGTGCGTACGAGGGTCGTCGTGACCGATCTTTCCATCTCCGAGCCGCCGGATGGCCCGATTGCCCGAGTGATGAAGCTCTCCACGCCACTGGACACGACATTGCGGTTCCTGGAAGACCCCGATGGCTCGATCACACTACCCGCGAAGTTCTCGATCACAAACGGCCAGTTGTCCTATGGGGCGATGGTGAACTCGGCGCTAGAGGCGGTGGCACAGGCGGTTGCCACCGCGATCGCATCCTCCCCGGTCAAGCTCGTCAAGGGCGTGGGCGGATTGTTCGGTGCCGAAGCTCCGAAGGGCCACAAGGAAGCCCCCACCGCAGTGATCAGTTTCGCACCGGGAAGCGCATCGGTGGACCCATCCGAAATGTTGCTGCTGCAAGAGATGACCGAGCGGGCTCGCCGCGATTCGTCAGTTCAACTGGTGCTGCGGCATGAGCTTTCCGAAGCGGACCGATTACTGGCCGAGGCGAGAGCCAATCCATCGCCCGAGGATGCGATGGATATGATCCGCACCTTGCGATCTCGCAAGCAGGATCTCTTGGCGCAGGAGGATGTGCAGTCGGTAACCGTCAGAACGAGGCTGGCTTCGCTGTCGGAGGCGGCGGCGCAGGGTGACCTGCAGGATCTGCAGGCCAGTTGGCGACAGCTTGCTGCAGTGGAATCCTCGCTGGACCAACTCCTGGACCTGCAGCGTCCCGGCGCCGATCGTCAGGCCGGCCGTCGTGCTCGGGCAATGGCACTGGAGATCGCCCAAGCCCGGCTCGATGCAGTGCAGCAGATCATCGCCCAATCGCCCCAGCTAAAGCAACGCACCATGGTGGCTCCGCCATCGGCGCAGGTGATTGATGGGTTGGCCTCAGGACAGGTGGTTATAACGCTGGCCGCCCGGCAACACTGACCCTCAGACGCGGCGGTGCCATGCAACCCATGTGATCACAGATCATCGCCCTGACCTCAATGGCCGGCTGGAGCAGCCTCTTTTTCCAGGTGCGCGGACTCCATGATCGAGCCCAACCCGGTGCTATAGCTGCCGGAGTACGACTCATCCAGGTTGTAGCCCGACTCGCCGTGCTGCGAGAGATCCAGACCGGTGTACTCATCCTCTTCACTCACGCGCAGGCCCACGACCGCATCGACGATCTTCAGCAGCACAACGCTCGCAATGGCCGCGATGCCCCAGGTCATAGCGGTCGCGATGACCTGATTCAGAAGCTGGGTGCCGTTGCCTTCAACCAGGCCGCTCTTGCCATTGACAGCGGCGACAGCGAACACGCCGGTGAGAATCGCGCCAAGCGTGCCACCAACACCGTGCACGCCAAATGCGTCCAGCGAGTCGTCATAGCCGAGCCGGCCCTTGAGCCACGTGGCCGAAAAGAAACAGCCCCCGCCACCGAGGAAGCCCATGAGCAGCGCATACATCGGCGTGGTGAAACCGGCGGCCGGAGTGATCACAACCAATCCTGCCACAGCGCCGGAGATCGCGCCCAGAACCGTAGGTTTGCCGCTACGGAACCACTCAACAAACATCCAGCCCAATGCGGCGGCAGCCGCGGCAAAATGAGTATTGATGAAGGCCTGCGAAGCCAGGCCGTTAGCCGCCAGTGCGCTGCCGCCATTGAAGCCGAACCAGCCGACCCACAGCATCGCCGCGCCAATCACGCTCAGCACAACGCTGTGCGGGGCCATCGGTGTTCTCCCGTAGCCCATGCGCTTGCCGAGCATCAAGGCTGCCACCAGCGCTGAGACTCCCGAACTGACATGCACGACGGTGCCACCGGCAAAGTCGAGCGTGGGAATGTTCATGCTGCCGCCCATGAAGGCGTTAAACAATCCACCCTTGCCCCAGACCATATGGGCCAGCGGGCAATACACCACCAGCAGCCACGCCACCGAGAACATGAGCATGGCACTGAATTTCATGCGTTCAGCGTAAGCTCCACAGATCAGGGCCGGCGTGATGATGGCAAACATGAGTTGATAGATCATCCATGTGGTGTGCGGAATCGTTGGGGCGTATTCGCATGGGGCGGCGCCAACACCTTTCAAAAAGGCGAATCCGAATCCACCTACAAACGGTGTACCCGTGTCGAACGCCAGGCTGTAGCCGACAATCGCCCAGACAACTGAAACCACCGCCATCAGGACGAAACTCTGCATCATCGTCCCCAGCACGTTCTTCCGCCGGACCAGGCCACTGTAGAAAAGCGCCAAAGCCGGGCCGGTCATCATCAGGACCAGCGCTGAGCTGGTCAGCATCCAGGCGGTGTCGCCGGCGCTGATGTCTTTTACCTCACCGATCTTCACCAAATCAGCGCCGGTTGCCGGACCCTGCGCCATGGCAGAACCGCCCAGCAGCACCAACGCAAGAACCGCGAACACCATTGCCCGCAAGTGCAAAACACGCATCACGCACATAGCATCCTCCTCACCCCGGTCTTCTTCCGTGCCGGGTGGTGAGTTCCTATTCTGCATTTCAGCTCTTACAGCGCTGCCTCATCCATATCCCCGGTCCGAATCCGCACAACCGAAGTGACGGGATACACGAAGATCTTTCCATCGCCCACCTCGCCGGTACGGGCGGCTTCTACAATGGCCTGCAAGGCCTTCTGTGCATCCTGCTCTTTCACGCACACCTTGAGCATGATCTTGGGCACGAAGCCGACATCGAGCTTGGCTCCGCGATATCGTTCGGTATGCCCCATCTGCCGGCCGAAACCTTTACACTCAATAGCCGTGACCCCCAAGATGCCCAGCGCTGCCAGAGCGCCTTTCACGGCATCAAGCTTGTATGGCTTGATGACGGCCTCAATCATCTGCATGCTCCAAGCTCCTCTCGCTTCTGTCGGTTCCTGCCCACGCCCGCAACGTGCGCTGCGCGTGCTGATGGCCGGGAATCCAAAGAACAACAAGCGTGCCACAGAGCCGGCGGCGAGCCCCATAGTGTGCGTAACCTGCTGCAGATACAGGCGTTGCATCCAGAAGATGCGCAAAGTCACGCTCTGCCGATCCGCCAGACGCTCAGGCAGACCGTGCGCGCAACACAGGCGATACGTTGTGAATGCGTGAATGCTGCACAGTTTCTAGGCGGCCGTTCGTAGTGGCGCCCCAAGCCCCCAATGGGAATACTACCCGGCAGCCTGTTCCATAACCTTCTCGGCCACATAGATGGGAACACTGCCCGCCGCCCCGAGTGCGATGGCATCGCTCGGCCGACAGTCGATCGTCAGCACTTTCCCATCGTGCCTGATAGAGAGGTTGGCAAAAAACGTGGTGTTGTCGGCCGCCGCGATGTATTCCAACCGCGTAATCTCGATCTTCTCCAAAACGCCGCCCATCGCCTCGATGACATTGGCCAGCAGGTCATGCGTAAGCGGCCGGGCAGCGGGAATCCCCTTAAGCCGGCGGTCGATAGCAAAGGCCTCCGCACTGCCGATCAGAATAGGCAGCCGGCGCTCACCGTCCACCTCTTTGAGCACGATAAACTGCTCGTGCTCCATCTCGCGGATGATGATCTGGTGCAACTCGACCTGAATAGACATACAGACCTCTCTTACCCGCAGCTAGCCTAGACGTGCGCAAATCATTGTGTCAAGGGAGATTGCGGCTATTCCGCGTCACCGTCCGCTGCCCCGTCCCGCGCGGCACCCATCCATTCTCTTTCATCCACCGCACGCATTTCAAGATGCGCTCGCGTGCAAACCGCTTCTTCCGCTCATGCCAGCCATAGACTTCCGCAATCAGCGTGTCATCCGCTACCGGCCGGCCGTCAATAAGCATGTCATTCCATGCCGCGTACACCGCGGCTTGAAGTTCCGCCTGATCCGTGGGCACCAACTCGCCTCGGAAGGATGATGGCAGAGCCGTCTCGGCTCTTCTTCTTTGTCTCAGCGGCCGGACGCCGCTGCCACCTCTTCGATGACAGTTCCGCCTCAATCTCCTGCACCGTCGGCAGTTGCCCCACCAGTTCCTTGGGAAGTTCCTCCGTCAACCTGGTGATGTACTGCGCCACGCCCACCAGCCGGCTGATGTGCCGCAAGGCGTACTCGGCGATCACCTTGTTCCGTGTCTTGCACAGGATCAGCCCAATGCTGGGGGCACCCCCAGGTTTGCGCATCAGGTCATCCACGGCCGAGAGATAGAAGTTCAGTTTCCCCGCGTACTCGGGCACAAACTTGCGAGCCTTGAGTTCAATGACCACAAACGCCCGCAGGTGCAGGTGGTAGAACAGCAGGTCGATATAAGAGGACCTGCTTTTCGCTGGTCTTCCTCCGCCATTTTGCATTTGCCATTTGGCATGCAGTTTAGTCGCCGTGGCGACCATTCCGGCGGCGGCTCTTTGGCACCCGAATACCCGCACCACTCAAAGCCCACCGACTGCTGTCGGTGAGTCGTGCCCTGGCATCAGGTTTGCCAGCGCGATTCCCAGGCCAATGTCCCAGAATGTCCCGAATTTGCCCACTTTATTTCCGAGCCGCCTCCGAGGTTGAACCAAAGTGGAACAAAACGGAACGCCCTTCTGACTTCTGACTTCCGAACTCTTCGTTTCCGCTTTTCGCTTTTCGCTTTCCGCTTTTCCCCGGACTTATCCACAATCGCCCCGAACCTGCGCACCTCCTCCCTCAATCTCTGCCTAACTCCTTGGCTCCATGGGGGTTAGCGTATAGGGGGTACCCTCACCGAGAACCTGCGCACCTGCTACTTATCCACAACCACTCTCGCCCCTTGCCCCACGACCCCTTACAAGGCCTAAAGATATTCGCGCGCCCCCTGCAATCTTCCTTCCTCTCCGGCCCCCCGCCCGGCTGTTGTCGCCGTTACACCGCGCGATACACTGCGCCTTGAAGGAGTCTGCTATGAAGATGATGAACATCGGAACCTCGAACCTGCAGGCGTCGGAAGTCTCTCTTGGCTGCATGCGCATCAGCAAAATGAGCGACCAGGCCGCCGATACCCTGATCCGCACCGCCTGGGAGGCGGGGATTAACTTCTATGATCACGCCGATATCTACGGCGGCGGAAAGTCCGAAGAAGTCTTTGCCCGCTCGGTTGCCCGCCTGGGTCTCAAGCGCGAGCAACTCATCCTGCAGAGCAAGTGCGGCATCCGCAAAGGCTCTTTCGATTTCTCGAAGGAGCACATCCTGACCTCCGCAGATGGCATCCTCAAGCGGCTGCAGACGGATTACCTCGACATCCTGCTGCTGCATCGGCCGGATACGCTGATTGAGCCTGAAGAGGTGGCCGACGCGTTCAGCGCCCTGAATCGATCCGGCAAGGTGCGGCACTTCGGCGTGAGCAACCACAACCCCGCCCAGATCGAACTGCTGCAGGCAAGCTTGCAGCAGAAGCTGCAAGCCAACCAGTTGCAGTTCAGCATGACCAATACCGGCATGATCGACCACGGCCTGAACGTGAACATGCAGATCCCGCGCTCGATCGATCGCGATGGCAGCATCCTGGACTACTGCCGGCTCAAAAAGATCACCATCCAGGCCTGGTCGCCCTTCCAGTTCGGCTTCTTCGAGGGCGTCTTCCTGGATAACCCAAAATTCCCCGACCTGAACCGCGCCATCGACGCCATGGCCAAAGCCTATGGCGTCACCAACACGACAATCGCCATCGCGTGGATCCTTCGCCACCCGGCCAGGATTCAGCCGATCGTCGGTACCACCCATCCAGACCGCGTCCGCCAGGTCGCCAAGGCCTGCGATGTAGCGCTGACTCGTCCGCAGTGGTACGAGCTCTATTGCGCTGCGGGCAACACACTGCCGTGACATCGGCCCGGAAACTGATTCAGAACCAGAGGTACAACCTTGTCGGCAATGCCTGTCATGATCGTCGTTTTGTGCGTCTTGGCGCTGGCCTACCGCTACTACAGCGCGTTCCTGGCCGCCAAAGTCGCCGTGCTAGACGACACACGCCAGACGCCCGCGTACCGTCTGAACGATGGGCACAACTACCACCCGACCAGCAAGTGGGTGCTCTTCGGCCACCACTTCGCGGCCATCTCCGGCGCAGGCCCACTGATCGGCCCGGTGCTGGCCGCCCAGTTCGGCTACATGCCCGGCCTGCTGTGGATCGTGATCGGCGTCTGCCTCGCCGGCGCTGTCCAGGATTTCCTCGCCCTGGCCGCGAGCATCCGCCACGATGGCAAGTCCATCGCCCAGATTGCCTACGCCCGCATCGGCAAAGTCACCGGCACCGCCTCCATGCTCGCCATCGTCTTCATCCTCATCATCGCCCTCGCGGGCTTGGGCAAGGTGGTGGTAAAGGCACTGGGCGGGGAAGAGGTCAAGTACCCGGCCGGAAGCGTGCTGATATTGCCCAAAGACCGCCCCACATGGATGTCCATCACTGAACACAGCGAGCGAGCTCGCGTTGGCGCACCGCACGAACTGATCTACCAGGTCCCCGCGGGGAGCACACTTCGCTGGCCACAAGGCGAGATGCTGATCCAGGAGTCATTTCAACTCTGCACGCGCGAACCATCACGCGACTATGGGACGTTTTCCAACCTCATGCCGGTTGTGAATGGGATCGCCCAGTTGCCGTCCTCAGCCGTCCGCGTTGTCCCCGGCTCGCCCTGGGGCGCCTTCACGATTGCCTGCACCATCCCCATCGCCCTCTTCGTCGGCCTCTACATGTACCGCATCCGCAAAGGCCATGTCGTCGAAGCTTCCCTGATCGGCGCCGTTCTCACACTTGGCGCGACCTTCGCCGGCGGATGGGTCTCCCAGCAGCCGTTCAGTCAGTTCTTCAACCTCAGAGATTCTGCCGTCATCTGGTGCATGATGGCCTATGGCTTTATCGCATCGGTGCTGCCGGTGTGGGTGCTGCTCTGCCCGCGCGACTACCTCTCCAGCTTCCTCAAGATCGGGACCATTGCCGCCCTCGTTGGCGGCGTCATAGTCGCCAATCCCGCCCTGCACGCCCCCGCCGTCAACCACGTATTCCTCAACGGCGGGCCCACCGTCCCAGGCCAGATCTTCCCCTTCCTCTTCATCACCATCATGTGCGGTGCCATCTCGGGCTTCCATTCGCTGGTCTCGTCCGGCACCACGCCCAAAATGATCAAGCGGGAGTCGGATGCTCGGACAATCGGCTACGGCGCAATGTTGATCGAGGCCCTGGTAGGCGTAACCGCCATGATCGCCGCCGCCGCCCTGCCGGTGCAGGATTACTACGCCATGAACACCGACCTGGCAAAGGTGCCGGTATTCCAGGAACGTATCCTCCAAGTCGGCGGCGGAGGTGGCATCGAGCACCTGAATGTGCAGCAGGACAACCTGCCGCGCTACGAGCAGCTCACCCAGGAATCGCTCCGCGGCCGGACCGGCGGTGCCGTCACCCTCGCCGTCGGCATGGCCGAGATCTTCGACAAAGCCATCTCCCGCGTTGCCACCAACTCCCAGGCAGCTCTGAATGCGATGTGGAAATACTGGTACCACTTCGCCATCATGTTCGAGGCGCTGTTCATCTTGACCACCATCGACACCGGCACCCGCGTCGGTCGCTTCGTCCTGCAGGAGTTGATGGGCCGAGTCGTCCCCAAATTGGGTCAGACCGATTGGTGGCCCTCCGCCATTCTCTCTACTGCCATGATGGTCGCCGGCTGGGGATATTTCATCAGTTCCAACTCGATGGCCGCCATCTGGCCCATGTTCGGCATCGCCAATCAGATGCTGGCAGTGATCGCCCTGGCCGTGATCTCTGTCTGGCTCTTCAGCGAAGGGCGGGCCAAATACCTGTGGGTGACCGTAGCGCCGCTCGCGGTGGTGCTGACGACCACCTCAACCGCCGCAATCCAGATGCTGATCAGCCAGTGGCGCGGCGTCTCAACTCAGCTCAGTCTGGAAGCTGCCCTTCGCAACTGGACCACCATCGCAAACAGCGCTGTCCAGATGTCACTGATTGCCCTGATGCTGATCTGCACGCTGATCGTGCTCTGGGGCTCTGCGGCTAAAATCCTGCTGGACAAACGCAACCCAGTGCCAGTCAATACGCCCTGATCAGCTTCGTCCCAGGAAAGTTCGCAATCACGATATCTTCGTGCCGCCAGCCCAATAGCGCCTGCCGCTGCGCACACCACTGGCACATCCCCACGCCATGGCCATATCCATGCCCATCGATGAACCGAATGCGCTCGGCCTCGTTGATCGTGTTGAAGTAACCGCTGTAAACCGTCGGCCCGCCGTTGGCTTCGCTTGCGATCGCCAACCGTACATCCTCCGCCCGCATCATGAACCGCAGGTTCGCATTGTCCGTCACGTAGAACAGCACCGGCCGGCCAAGCTTGTTCACATAGGCCTGTTCGATCCGGGCGACGCCCTGCATCCTCAGTTCCGGCCGCGGTTGGCCTTCCTGCTCGCTCTTGCGCTTGGCCCACGCTGCAAACCGCTTCGACAATTCCGCCTTGCTGATTACGACCGGGCCCCAGTTGAACTTATTGGAAATGCTGCACGTGGCTCCCCGGTCAAACTCCCCAAGCGGCGGCAAGTAGTCATCGCCAAACGCATCATGGGATGACTGTGTCTTCCCGCCGCAACAGCTTGAGTAATACGCCCGGAAGATCCTCTCCTGCCCCGGCGGCCCGTACGCCACCACCACTCCCGCCGTCGCCTCCACCGCCCGAATGCTCTTGCTCGTCTCGGAAGCAATCCCCTTATACATCTGGCTACGTTCATCGCTGTTCAAGTCATAAGCCCGGCGCACTCCCGTCACCTTCGACTCGAAGATCGCATACGTCCGCCCCGCAATCGCCAGGGCCTTGTAGGCCTCTTCCTCCCAGGTTGAATACAGTTCAACCGGCAGCACACCTTTGAGATAGCTGTCCACGTCGACGTCGTTCACGACATCGAAGAGGCCTTGTCCCACTGGTACAAGACGATAGCGCCCACGGCAGCAACGCCCTTCAACCGATACCGTGCCGGCCCGGCCGGGTGTCAGCGTCAGTTCGCCAGATCCCAGCGGCACGCCACCGGCGATCCAACCGCCATTGACCAGCTTGAGTATGGATCCCGGGGCGGCCGGAAAGCTCACGGGTTGCGGCGTGAGGTCGGCTTGACTCTTGGCCCACAACGGACTTGTCGCGACGATGCGCGCCTCGCTGCACGCCTGCAGGATGCGCACGCGAACCACGGGAATACCCTTGGGAAGAACCGCCCCGCCTCCCTGCGGCGCGCAACCACCGCACAGGAGCATCAGCCCCATCACCAGCAGAGCAATAGCAGCCCGCAGCTCACCCATGGCTTCCTTTCCATGCGGTCGCAGCCAAGCCCCAACTAGTCCAGTTTCCGCAGCGACAACCCATACTGCGTGAGCTGGTGCTTGATCTCGTTCAAGCTTGTCTGCCCGAAGTTCTTGCACGCAAGCAGTTCCTGCTCCGTGCGCTGAGCCAGTTCCCCCACAGTGCCGATATTCAGCCGCTGCAGCGCCTTGCGGCTGCGCACGGACAGTTCCATGTCAACCACGAGTTTGCTTAGAATCTCCGGCGCAACGTTTTCCGGCAGTTCAACTGGCATTCGCCGGCTCACCGGGACCTCACCAGGTTCCAGCGATTGCCCAAGTCGCAAGCCCTTCTGAGCCAACAGCGCCTTGATCTCGCTCAGGCTGGTCTCACCGAAGTTCTTATACGAGAGCAGTTCCTGCTCGGTCGTCTTCAGCAAATCGCCCAACGTGCGCATGTTCATCTTCTTCAGGCAGTTGCGGCTGCGAACCGAGAGCTCAAAGTCCGTGATGGGTATCTCCAGCACAATGCCGCGCGAGCCGCCCATCATCCCATCTTCGTCATAGAACATTCCGCGGGCCGACTCAACATCCTTCATGTAAAGACGTGCGCGCTGATGGTTGGGATAGGTATCCAGCACGGCCGCGAGGCAGCGGAACGCCTCATCGTAGTGGTTGTTATCCTCATACAGAATCGCCAGATTCATCAATGCATTGACATGCACCGGCTGGCTGGAGCAAAGCCGCTCATACAACTCGATCGCCTTGGCATCCTCGGCGCGGCGGTCATAAAGCAGCGCCAGACGGAATACTGCCTGTTCATGGTCGGGATTCGCTTCCAGGGCCATCTCATAGGCTTCAATAGCCTGCTCATCCTGGCCGTGCTTCTCGGCATCAATGCCCTTGCGATATTGCTCTTCCGCCGCCTTCTCGTTTACTGCAACTGCTGTCATTTCACTCATGGTCGTGTCTTCCGTCTCCAACCAGGGACAATCCGGTAATCATCCCGCCTCGACTTCGATCCGGCAGTAGCCACGGGAAACCAAGCCATCCGCACGGACGCAATTTGTTATTACTACTTGGCATTGCTGCACCTGTCAACCACGGCCGCAAGGCGATCGCCGTCGTGCGCAGCATAAATCCTGTGCCCAACAGGATTGCCACGATGGACCTCTTCCTGCTCTTGCGCGACAATCCGTGAACCGCCACCGCTCCGGCGGTGTCATCCACGGTAGTACGCAGCAGATGCGATCCGACGAGCAGCTTATCTCGGCGATCAGTGCGGGCGATGCGACAGCGTTCGACGAGCTGTTCAACCGTCACGCCACAGCGATCAAGAGTCGCCTCCAGCGGATGTTGCGCGATGAGGCCGCGGCCGAGGATGTCCTGCAGGACACCTTCCTCCGCGTCTGGACGCGATCGGAACAGTATTCCGGCACGGGCCCTGCTGGAGCCTGGCTGATCCGTACAGCGACGAACCTTGCGCTCAACCATCTCCGCACGCTCCGTCGCCGTCCGGCCCAGCCGCTGGATGGCAGCCCCGACGAGGATGGCACCCGTACTTCTCGCGGGATTGTCGACAACGCGTCCGCCGGACCGGATCTGCTCTGCGAACAATCGGAGAACCGTGCCCTTCTGCGTGTCCTGATCGATGCGCTGCCCGACACCCAGCGCGAAGTCCTGCAGCTTATGATCGAGCAAGGCATGGACATCGCACAGGTAGCACAGCAGCTCGGTATCGCCCGCGGAACAGTCAAGAGCCGGCTGCACTACGCTCGAGCTCACCTCCAGCGTCAGTGGCCGGACAAACCCGAAGGAACGCCATGAACACAATTCCCACGACAATAACAGCCCCGTGGCATCGCCAATCTTACCTCCGCTTCATCAACGAATACCTGCCTGCGTTGTTGGACGAACGCCTCCCACTGGGCCGGTATGAGGCAACTCGGCTCAATCCTGAGAACTGGCAGCTCACCATTGGTCTGAACAAGGCATCCGGCGCTGTCCAGGTCGTCTTTACCATCCCCGACTGCGATGAGCATGGCGTGTTCTATATCCACCGGCGTGCCCGGGTCGTCGTGCCTGTAGCGACCGCCAGCCGATTGGATGAAGGCGAGATTCTCTGTGTCGGCGAGCAGCTTGCCCGTATCCTCGATCCTCGGATCGCCCCCGCACCTTCCGGCCTGGCGTGGGATGCAGAACTGTTGGCACATTGGCTTTCCCTGGATCAACGGATTGAGTCGTTCCTCTCCGGCCAATCCAATCGTGACGTCGAAGCCCTCTTTGGCTGGGGCACCGTACAATCGCTCGATCAGCAGAACTGCCTCGCGCGCATTACCCACCTGCGTCGGATCGTGGTTCCACAGCGTCGTCGCACCGCCGACACGAATCCCTCTTCCCTGGTGGACAGTTCCGAACTCAACCGCACCTGCCCTTTCGAGACGCCCGAGAGCCACGCCTGCGCCAAGGTGCTCTCGATCGCCCGCGGCGCTGTCATCCGCGACCGCAAGCTCATCATCGTGGACAGCTCGTACGCGGGAAAATTGGGCGTGAACGCCGCCACCATCCCCTGCTTCAACCACACCGATGCCAATCGCCTGCTCATGGGCGTGAACATGCAACGCCAATGGGTTCCCCTGCCTGATCCCGAGCCCGCCCTGGTTCAGACTGGCCTCGAACCGGTCGCCCCCGGATTCTGGTGCGGACGGAATCTCCTCACCGCCTACATGTCCGTCGGCGCAGCGACGTTTGAGGATGGCATCGTTCTGAGCACCTCTGCCGCAGCACGTCTTTCTCCCGAACAGCCTGTCGAGGTCGGCGATAAGCTCGCCAACCGCCACGGGCAGAAAGGCGTCATCAGTCTCATCCTCCCCGATCAGCAGATGCCGCATACTCCCGATGGTAGACCTGTCGATATCATCTTCAGCTTCCTCGGTCTGCAAAGCCGCATGAGTTTCGGCCAACTCCGCGAGGGTCTTCTGGGCCTTCTTGCCCGCGCCCAGGGCCAGCCCGTCGTCGTTCCTCCCTTTGCCGGACCTACCGACGAGGAGATCCAAGAACGCTTGCGCTCCGCAGGCCTGCCTGAAGATGGCATGCAGCAGCTCCGCAACGGCCGCGGCGGCCGCCCGTTTGACCGAACCACTTTCGTCGGTTCCGTCTATTGGGGTCTTACCGTACACCGCGCCAAGGCCGGCCTGAACCTCAAGCCCCAAACCGCAAGCCACGTGCAGTATCTCGTCCTGCGCGAACTGCATGCTTGCGCCACCATCCTTGATCTCTACCATACCCAGTCCGCCGATAATTCCGCCGCAGTCACACTCTTCGGCCGTCTCACACGCGGCCTCGTGGACCAGGCGTCGCCAACAACTCCGCTGTGCGCCCGCCTGCAGCAGTCCCTGAACGCTGCCGGCATATCCCTTCAGATCGACATCGGCCGCGCCATCTTCGCCATCCGCCAGCCGACCTCTGATGACCTACCCCTCGCCGTTCCCGTCCCTCACCCCTGGCTCCCGGAACATTCCCTGAAGTTCATTGGCCATGCCCCTGCCGATATTGTAGAGGCAAACACTGCTGTGCAGCAGATGCTCGGCGCCAGCCCCCCTGTTCGCCTGCTGCAGCGGGCCACCGCCACGCTTCAGGCAAAGGTTAACGACCACTTTGCCCGACTCCTTGCCCACGATGCCTTGCGGATGGAAGGCAGACCCCTCTTCGCCGCCCGTGCCGTCATCGCACCGAGTGATACGCTGACGCAATACCAGTGCGGTATCCCCGATGCCATCGCATGGAAGCTCTTTGGCCCAATGGTCGAAGGCGAGGTCGGTGCCGATGCCGTCCGCAACCGCTCGCCTGAAGCGGCCGCTGCCCTCGATCAGACAATGGCAAGCCACTGGGTTCTTCTGGTCCGCGAACCCGCCGTCATGCCCACGTCGATCATCGCCTTCCACCCCGTCCGCAGGATAGAAAACGTCATCCGCCTCCACCCGCTCTGCTGCGCCATGCTCAACGCCGATCACGACGGCGACCAGGTCACGCTCTACCTGCCGGTCACGGCCGCAGGCCAAGCCGAAGCTGGCGAAAAGCTCACCTGCGCTGCCCATCTGCGCCGCGACCCCTCAAACATCCGCTGGATGATTCCACGGCTGGATCCACTCTTCGGTCTGGCATGGCTCAGCCGCACCGCCGCCGGTCGCCAGCAGATCTCCGCCATTGCCGGCACCGACTGTACCACCGGCCACAACTTCATTACCCTCGCCAGCCTCCGCGATGCCATGACTACTCATCTGGCCCAACACGGCCCGGATCGCACCTTGGACGTATGCCACCACCTGATGCTTCTGGGCTTGGCAACGATCGCATCAAGCGGCTGTTCGCTAAACCCATTCGCCCATCGGGCCATGCCCGCCGTTCCCCCTACCGATACCATCGCTCCCGCCCATCCCCAACCCACTACAGAAGCCGCCATCGATCAGGTCATCAGCAGCGCCGACTATGACACACACCCGTTCGGCCCGCAGCTCTTCGCCATCAAGAGCGGCGCCCGCGGCAATACCACGCAGCTCGCATTCGGCCTGATCTGCCGGACCATCATCGACTACGACCGCAAGCTCCACTACTTCGCGTCGAATACCTTGGGCGGCCTGACGCCCGAGGCCTGTTTCATGAGCTACATCGGCGCACGTCTGGGAATCGCGCAATGCAGTGTGAACCCTACCGGCCAGATGCGGCAAGCCTACGGCGTCCCCGAACCTTCCGCCCCCCAAGGCTTCGGTGTACTCGCCCGCGCCATGCGCAGCCTCAGCCCCGGCTCGATCTTCGCACGTGCAGCTCTCGCCAATGAAACCGATCCTCTCACCGATCCCGACTCGCGCCTATTCATTGGGTTGCCGACCCCCTAAGGTCGATTGTCTATCGGTGGCCAGACCGAACCGAACCGGGTACAACATGCCCATGCCCAGCACCGCCCTAGAACTTCGTAAAGCGCTCAATACCTTCCGCAAGCGGCTCAACGCCAGCCAGCTTGAGGAAGACTCCAAGCTTGGCCGCGGGCCTATTGGATCGGCCAAAGACAAGATCGTCTCGATGCAACCGCCGCCCGGGTTCGGCCGGGCGATCTGGGATGAGCTCGTTGACAAGGGCTACCTTAAGAACGATGGCGGCGGGTTCTTCCAACTCACCGGCAAACAGTGGCAGGAACCGTCGGCCTAGAACCCGCCTCGTATCTCACCTATCTGGAGATCATGTCATGAAGCCGCCAGCCTGGCACATCGCTCTGACTCTGATTTCGATTGCCCTGGCACTCTCAATTGGAACTGCATCGGCGCAGTCTACGTTGCTCACTGCTCGTCAGGACTGGCCGCAGTTTCGCGGCCCCAACCGCGATGGTCGATCCGCCGCCAGGGGGCTCCTGCAGCAGTGGCCCGAAGGCGGCCCCAAGCTTCTCTGGAGCATGCAAGGAATCGGCAAGGGCTTCTCCCAAGTCTCGGCCGCCGGTGACCTGATCTATGTCAGCGGCCTTGTCGACAAACAAGGCATGCTGCACGCCTACTCGCGCGATGGGAAGCTTAAGTGGGAGGCTTCATATGGCCCCGAATGGGAGAAGAGCTACCCCGGTGCCCGCAGCATACCAACGGTTCATGATGGCCTGGTCTATGTGGCCAGCGGCGTAGGCAACTTTGCCTGCTTCGATGCACTGACCGGCAAATCGGTGTGGTCGTCGAATGTGTTTCAACTCTACGATGCACCGCAGGTAGACTGGGGATTTGCCGAGAGCCTGTTGATCGATGGCGAAAACGTCATCTGCACTCCCTGCGGCAAGAAGGCAACTATGGTCGCCCTCAACCGCAAAACGAGCCAGCAGGTCTGGGCCAGCGAGCCCCTTGGCCAGGGATCCAGCTTTTGTTCTCCGCTGCTCGTCGAACGCGGCGGCAAGCGCATCATTGTGTCGATGACCGAAGACGCCGTCGTCGCGTTCTCGGCGACCGACGGCAAACCGCTCTGGCAACACGCCTATGCAAACCCCCGGAACAATCACCCCATCACGCCGATCTACGATAACGGTTTGCTCTACATCACCAGCGGATATGGCAAGGGCGCAATTGGTCTGGCACTGGCCGACGACGGCTTGAGCGTGAAGCAGATCTGGGAGCAGCGCAGGCAAGACCCCGCTCATGGGCAAGCGGTTCTTGTCGATGGCTACGTCTACGCCTCCAGCCATCAGTCGGCCGCGGGTAAATGGACTTGCGTCGAACTGGCGACCGGCCGGCTCGCCTGGCAAGCCCCTGGCGTCGGCAAAGGCGGTTCCATCATCTACGCCGATGGCTTGCTCTACTGCTATTCCGAGGACGGCGTGGTTGGTCTGATGCGTCCCAACCCCGAGGCTTGCCAGGTGCTCAGCACATTCAAGGTTCCCCTGGGCGCTGACCAACACTGGGCTCACCCGACCGTCGCCGACGGCCGGCTCTATATCCGCCATGGTGATGCCCTGATGTGCTACGATATCGCGAAGTAGATTCGCAAGCTGCAGGTTCCCGCTGTAAACGGGGATACCTCCATTGCAGCGCGTATCATCCAGAAGGTCTGGCACTCACAAAGGAGAACCACAACATGCTGCGCAAGATCGCCATCGCGACCGCCCTGCTCTTTGCACTCGCTCTCGGCCAGTCTGCTCTGGCCGAGGGCCCAACCCAATACGCCCGATTCCTGTATGGCAACCGTGCCGCCACCTTCCAGTCGGCCGACAAGACCGTTACCGCGACCGACGATGTACGTTCGGGCGATGTGGCGGAGATGTACCGGACCATTAGCGGTAAGGAGTGGACTACCGAGCGGGAAGCCAAAGGCGGCCTGCTGGAATTCGCCTTCCTGAACGCCTTCGCCGAACAGGGCTGGGAGATCTCGCAGGTGCACTACCAGGAAGGCGCGTCGGTCTACCTGCTTAAGAAGCAGAAGTAGCCCTTGCCGTTTGAGGTTTGCCTGCCGGCGAATGCCCGCTCAGCGACCTGGGATATCAGCGGCATTGGTAGCCAATTGCCCGGCTTTGATGCGCTTGCGCTCATCTTCAACCCACGGAATCTTGTCGGCGTTGCGGTCCATCCACAGGGGCAGCGGTGTCCTCTGTCCGAGTTTGTCCAGTTCGGTGAATTCCACCACCGCCTCCCGTCGGCTGTATCCGGAATGATCATGCAGCTTGCCCATATGGATGCATGATGTCGGACATGGCTCGGTGCACAGCGCACAGAACATGCACTTGGAATAGTCGATGGCAAACCGCTGCAGTTCCCCGCCGGCCGCCTTGCCGGTGGCTTTGTCGATTTTCCGCGGCGCGCTCTTTTCGATGTAGATACAGTCCACCGGACATGCCTTGGCGCACTGGTCACAGGCGATACACAGATCCGCCTGGAACTCGTGGATACCCCGATAGCGCGGAGCCAGAGCCAGCCGCTGCTCCGGGTACTGCACCGTCACAGTGTTCTGGAAACAGTATTTCAGCGTGATGGACATCCCAATGGAGATGCTTTTCACGGTATCGTAGATGTTGCGGAAATACGCCTTTGCACTCATTATGAGTGATTATGGCAGGGCAACGGAGGCTTGTCTAATGGCCGAGTCAAAGCTGAAGCGACGGAGCAAGCTCATTCTGGCGATCATCTTCATCGTCGCCCTGCTCGTCTATATAGCCTTGATCGTTGTCGCTCCCCGCGTTGCACAATCGAAGATCAGAAGCGCCATCGAGGCGCAAGGCTATGGCCCGGTCCGTCTCTTGCGACCCGATATCGGGCTCTACCGCACCACCCTCGCCAATCTGTCCATTGGTAATCCAGATCGCCCGCGAATCGAGCTGGCATCGGCCACGGTCACCTATACGCCGAGCCAACTCTTGGCCGGGCAGGTGGACGATATCCTCCTCAGCGGCCTGCTCATGCGGGTTGAGCCCGTCAGCCAACCACCTACCCCGTCATCGAATTCATTTGGCGTCTCTCCTGCCGCAGCTGCCACCCAACCTTCAAGCTTCGTCTCCCCTGAATCCCCCGCCACCTCTCCGGCCGCTACGCCCCGCGACCCCTTCTTTCGTACTGCCCGTCTCACTAACGCTCGCGTCGAATTGGTCGATCCAGAGACCGGGCTGCCTACCAGCGTCCTGATAGATGCCCAAGCCAAAGCCGGAGCTAACCGCAAGATCGACTTTTCTGTCTCCGCGGGATTTGGAGCGGCCAAGGCCATGGTCTCCGGCACGGCCGATCCGGGCTTCGAGGTCATCGACGCTGACATCGCCGTCCGGGGCATCACGCTCGATGCACTTCGGCCGCTCATCCCCGGCGGCATTCCCGCCAAGCTCACTGAACCCGCCGAGATCGACGCCCAAATTCATGTTGACCGCGTAATTGGGCCCCGTTACGACCTGAGCGACGTCACGATCCGCGTTCCCAATGCGAGTCTCGATTTCGGCGCCCAGAACCGAATCGATGTCCATCAAATGGTCTTCTCCATGGCCGGCAGCGTGCACAAATATGGCTCCGAGTGGTACGCGGCCCTCACTCGCGGACCCAATCTGACGATCGACTCAATCAACCCGCCCGCGCCATTTCGTCCGGTTCCTGTAGCGATCTCATTCGCCCCCACTCATGCCCGTTTCGGGCCCGACTCCTGGGGCATCAGTTGCGAAGGTGCTGCCCTCGACATCGACAAGAGCCGCTTTGGCCTTGATCTTCGTCCGTTTACGGTCGCAACATCCCCCAGTGGATTGGTTGGATCGATCACCGCACGGCTGCGCAACATCGAACTGGGACGCAATCCGGTCGTGGAGAAACTGGTGCCCGAGATCAAGCAGTGGAATCTTTCTGGAAAACTGTCGGCCAGCGCCAGCCTGCAGATTGAGGGCGCTGCGTTCCGGCCTCGGTTAAGCGTGCGCCTTGAAGACGCCAACATGCAGAACACCGACTATGAACTTAAAGTCCAAGGCATCAACGCCTCCTTTGCCCTGATCGGATTTTCGCCGCTTCGGAGCGAAATCGATCAGACCATCAGTGCCAAGTACGTCCAGATGGGCAAGTGGGAGGTCGTCGACGCCGAAGCAAAGTTCGCCATTCCCGGCGAGATGCGCCCCACCATCCTTCTCAGTGGCCTCCCCGGCGAGGGCCAGATCATCAAGGTCGCCGCCGCGCGCTTCGGCTGGGCCGGCGGCGATGTCTGGTGCTCCCCCTTTGATGTCAATCTTGCCCAACCACGCATACGGACCGAACTGGGTGCCAAGGATCTGGACTTGAGCAAGATCCTCTGGGTCGTATCCGGCAACAAGGCATGGGCCGAAGGCATCGTCGATATGAAGTTGTGGGCAGACTACTCCTGGCCGGAAATTCGCTTTGGCAACGGCTGGGCCAGTTCCCGTCCCGATTGGCGCATCAGTGTGACCGACCCGACCAAGGGTCAGACGGTAATGCTGCATCTCCCCGATTCTGCACAGCAGCTCGACAACTGGTTCCGCCTGCGCGACCCGCGTTTCCAGGACAATGCCATCCTCGCGCCCATCCGCGAGCAGGTGGTCGGCACGATCGCCGATTTCCACGTTGATGACTTCCGGGCTGATTTCGCCAGAGACTCTCGCGGCAAACAGCTCACCACGATTCGCCTCCACGGCGGCGGACGCGAGACCAACGCGCAGACGAAGCAGTCCGTCGATACCCATAAGCTGGATCTGAGCATCACCGCAACCGATCTGGACATCCTGGTCAGCCATTTCCTCAAGGTGAAGAACGAAGGGGCAGACCAGGCCGCTGTCGCCGGAGTGGCGGCCGCGCAGGCTGCGGCGACGCAGGGCGCAACAACGCAACCGGCGACAGGAAAGGCAGGATCGCAATGAGACTGATCTGCAGAACCTCACGAACGCTGGTAGCGATGGCCGCGATCGCCAGCGCTGCCGGCTGCATTCGTATCCAGCTCGATCCCATTGACGTCAAACTTGATGTGAAGCTGACCGTTGAAAGCCAGCTCAACAGCGCTGAGGCAATGCCCGCGCCCCTGCGCGAACGGCTTGAGCAACGACTGCCCGATGTCCTTGCCGCCAAGAAAGCCGGCAAGATCGGCGAGACGTTCGATGGCTATGTGGACATCGTCAACCCGGCCGATGTGGCCGACGCGAAACTGGCTCCTCTCATCAAGGCTGAGAACGCCGACCGTCTGACCTATTACCAGGCCGTCGCCCGCTCCGCCCAGTCCAGCCTCGCCTATGTCAGCGAACTCAGTGGCATGAAGCGCTTCGAAGCCGCCACGACCGGAGAATATCTCCGCTATCGCGACGGCCAGTGGAAACAGAAATCGCCCAGCCCGGCCACTGCTCCGTAGCTCAGGCGGTCAATACGCCTGCGCAAAAAGCACTTCAGTGGTGATCTCTTCGCCGCTGAAGACACACTTGCCGGCCTTGTCGGACTGGGTGAAGGGGATGCAGCGTACGGTGGCCTTGGTTTCTTCCTTGATTTTTGCCTCGGCAACCCGGTCGGGCTTGAAGAAGCAGCGGACGAAGCCGCCATCCTTCACCAGCGACTTCAGTTCATCGTATGTCGTGGCGGAGCGGGTATTGGCCTCGCGATAGGCCAGGGCCTTGTTATACATCTCGTGCTGCACAGCCTCGAGCTTCTGGCGCATCCAGCCGCCCGAAACCTGAGGGAGATTGATGATCTCCTTGCTGCGGTCGAGGCGCTTCTTGAGCACCATCGCGTTGGCATCGACATCGCGCGGGCCGACTTCAAAGCGGAACGGCACGCCGCGCTGTTCCCAGTGATACTGCTTGTCGCCGGGACGGGCGTCGCGCCAGTCAACGACGACGGCCTGGTGGGTCAGTTTGTCGAAGAAGAAGGTCTCGATGTCGCCGCGCTTTGATCGCTTAGCGGCGGCCGCCACCTCTTCCTCGCCAACCAGGGCAATGAGAATCTTGTTGACGTATTCGCGGACCTTGGCCATTTCCTGCTCGCCGCGGAAGATCGGCACGATGGCGACGACGGTGGGGGCAACGTGCGGCGGAAGCACCAGACCTTCATCATCGGAGTGGGCCATGATGGTGGCGCCAATCAGGCGGGTGGAAACGCCCCAGCTTGTGGTGAAGGCGTGCTGCTGTTTCTGGTCGCGGCCGAGGAACTTGATATCGAAGGCCTTGGCAAAATTCTGGCCAAGGTTGTGGCTGGTGCCAGCCTGCAGCGCCTTGCCATCCTGCATGAGGGCTTCGATGCAGTAGGTGGTGACCGCGCCGGGAAACTTCTCAGAGTCGGTCTTGGCGCCCTTGATCACCGGCAGAGCCAGGACGTTCTCGGCAAAGTCAGCGTAAACATCCAGCATCTTGAGCGTCTCTTCCTGGGCTTCAGCCTCGGTTTCGTGGGCGGTATGACCCTCCTGCCAGAGGAACTCGGTGGTGCGGAGGAACAGGCGGGTACGCATCTCCCAGCGCATGACGTTGCACCACTGATTCACCAGGACAGGCAAGTCGCGGTAACTCTGTATCCACTGGCTATACATGTGGCCGATGACCGTCTCGGAAGTCGGGCGAATGATGAGCGGCTCATCAAGCGGGCTGGCGGGCTTAAGCGACCCATCCGGCTGCTTTTCCAGGCGCGTATGGGTGACTATGGCGCATTCCATCGCGAAGCCTTCGACGTGCTCGGCCTCTTTAGTGAGGAAGCTCTGCGGGATCAGCAGCGGAAAGTAGGCGTTCACATGGCCGGTGTCTTTGAATCGCTGATCCAGCTCACGCTGGATAGCTTCCCAGATGGCGTACCCCTCGGGGCGAATGACCATGCAGCCCTTAACCGGCGCGTAATCGGCAAGCTGGGCCGCCTTGATAACGTCGAGATACCACTGCGCATAATCCTCGCTGCGAGGCTTGATGTTCTTGGCCATAGGGGCGGATAGATTAGCCGAAATGAAGGGATTATCCACTTGTGAAACGGCCGCGCATGTTTAGTTGTGTACGGAGCTGATATATTCGCTGTCCCATGAGATTGGACATGTGGTGACAGTTGTATAGCCAGTGAGAACAGGAGACCTCTGATGCCGTTGACACAGGATCAAATGAAGGCCGCGACGTTTGGGCGACCGTCGGCCGTACCCGTGAGTGCAGGCATTCTACCGGCCGTCTGGATGAAATATCGCGATGAACTGGATCGCATCGTGCGCCGACACCCCATCCTGTTCCCGAAATACGCCGGCAACAGCAACTATGACGCGATCTGGAGCCCGACGTACCACGCGGGAAACCATGTCGATGAGTGGGGTTGCGTATGGAGCAACGTGCAGGATGGAATGGAGGCGATCGTCACCCACCATCCCGTGCCGACGCGAGCGGATGTGCGGAAGCTCAAAGCGCCCGATCTGATCAAGCCGGAACTGAAGCATGGATTCATGTACCTCCGGCTTGGCGATCTGCGCGGGTTTGAGGAGTTGATGCTCGACTTCGCCGAAGATGCGCCCGAACTCCAGATGCTCATCGACATCGTGCTCGAGCACAACATGCAGCGGTTGGAACTAATGTGCCAGAAGCTGCCCAAGGGAGAGCTGCACGGGTTTGGCGATGATCTTGGGATGCAGACCTCGCTCGCAATGGGGGCTCAAAAGTGGCGAAAATACCTCAAGCCTTGCTTCATGAAGATCTTCCAACGCTGGCGGGCGGATGGGCGGATGGTTTACTTCCACACTGATGGCTGCTGCTGGGAGGTCATTCCTGATCTGCAGGAATGCGGGGTGCAGATCATTAACCCGCAGTATCGCGCCAACGGACTCGATAACCTGGTGAAGGTATGCAAAGGGAAGCTGTGTTGCTGCCTGGATCTGGATCGGCAACTCTTCCCGTTTGCGACGCCCAAAGAGATCGACCAGCACGTGCGCGAGTGCATCACCAAGCTGGGTTCACGTGAAGGTGGATTGTGGGTATCAGCCGAGATCGGGATGGACTACCCGCTGGAGAATATCGAGGCAATCTTCGCCGCGTTGGAGAAATACCGGACGATCTACAGCAATTAGTAACCTTCAGCGGGGACAAGGTAGCTGTCGGTTGGCCATGCAGGACCGATGTTACGGCCCAGGAAACCACGCACATTGGCCGTCGGAGCCTGCCCGGTCATGACCGGCTGATCGGTCTGGGCTGTGTAGATGTTGTCGCCGTCGACGCCACAGTAGACGGTCTCGCAGAAGTCAGCATGGATGTCTCCATAGAGCACGTTTTGGCCGGCCTGACCGTGGTTTCGCGAATTGGCAATCCGCATCGTCATCGGCGGCGCCTCGGGCGTCGGGGCCGTGACATCCTGCGATGGGCCCTTTCCGGGATTGCGATCGGCCAGTAGCACGAACTTCGGCTCAAGGAAGTCAGACTTCAAGCCATAACCCTGGGCATCGCTGAAGGGTGAGGCGTAGGAATAGCTCAGATGGTTCGGGGACCGGAAGTTGCTGCGCCACCTGATCGCCGTCGGGCTGCCGTGGGCATCGAGCATTGGGTCGGGCGTGCCGCCCGAACTCGGGCAGATGAAAACAGCCGAGACGGGCTCCTTGATGTATCCGCCGCGGATCAGCAGCCAGAGCGATGCAGTCACATCATTTGCTGCGACGGCACTGTCCTTGGTGAATGGAGAGAGCGCATCGGCGCCGGTGAACGCGGTGAAGGATCGCGGCGCGTGCGCCTGATCATAGATGACACGGGGCAGTTCCCCGCGGTTCTCCTCGCCATAGGCGCTCAGTGCCAGGCCAATCCTGCGCAAGTTGTCTCGACAACACACGCGCTGTTCGACCTCGCGCAGGCGCGAGACCTTGGGCACAATGATGCCAACCAGGATCACCAGGATGCCCAGGGCAACCATGAGCTCCAGCAGAGTAAACGCGTGAGATCTCGACAACAGACGATGCATTGCAGCGCAATCTCGTTTCATAGATCCTGGTACTTCCGGCGGAGCTGGCCGCAGGCTGCGTCGATGTCGCGTCCACGGCTCTTTCTGACGTGGACGTTGACGCCGCCCTCTCGCAGAATTCTCCGGAACTCCGACACATCATCAGCCTTGGGCCTGCCAAACTCAAGTTCCGGCACTTCGTTGTACATGATCAGATTCACGTTCGCCCGCATGGTCCTGCAGACCTTCACAAGCTCTCGCGCATGCTCCGGCCGATCATTCACCCCCGAGAGCAGAATGTACTCCAGGGTGATCTCTCTTCCGGTCTTCTCAAAATAGTCGCGGGAAGCATCCAGGATTTCCTCAAGCGCAAAATGCTCGGCCCATGGGATGAGCTGCTTGCGCAGTTCTTCATTCGGGGCATGGAGTGATATCGCCAGATTCAGCGGCAGATCTTCGCCGGCAAGTTGGCGTATCCTCGCGGGAATGCCCACGGTCGAGACTGTGATCCGCCTTGCTCCAAGGTTCAGACATTCAGGATCGTGCAGGATGCGAACAGCCTGAATCACCTGGGCATAGTTCGCCAGCGGCTCGCCCATTCCCATAAAAACAACATTAGTGATGCGCTGCTCTGAGCCCATAATTATGTTAAGCTGTATGACCTGCTCAACAATCTGGGCGGCCGACAGATTGCCTTTGGAACCGCCGAGGCCGCTGGCGCAGAACCGGCACCCGACCGGACAACCGACCTGAGAGCTGACACAAGCGGTCCGGCGCACGCCCTCTGGAATCATGACCGTTTCCGCAACTTGTCCGGGCTCCCATTCAAGCAGGAGCTTAACAGTGCCGTCTGAGCTGTCTTGACGCCGAATCATCTGCGCAGGGGTGAATACAAAGGCTTCCCGCAGGTGCTGGCGGTGTTTCTTGGAAAAGCTGGTCATTGCCTCGGGATTATTCACCAGTTTGCCATAAACCCATTGGCGCAATTGCCCGCCGCGCCACCGGTCCAGACCGCATTGCTGCAGATATTCGTCGGCCTCCGCCGGAAGCAGACCCAAAAATGGCTTTTGTTGTGAAACTGACACTGGACACGACATATCATTCCTCGGAAGGCACGGAGCATTGACCGAATGGGCAAGGAATGCAACCATAGGGATGTTCCTGGATGCCAGCACAATACTAGAGGGTTTGATGGCTGGCGGAAATGGGAAGATGAACCTTTCATCAACAAATCGAGACGCTCGCGAGCAACCTCAGACGCCCGAGGCGAAGGAACTGAACCCCGATATCACACCCACGCATCCGGGACATGCCCGTGCGGCCGTGCAACGGGCCCCAGGAGAGCCGTCGGACGAGGAACTGCTCCACAGATATCGCAACGATGACCGTGGCGCATTTGCCGAGCTCGTGCGCCGATACGAACGTGAGCTATTCCACTTTCTGGTCCGTTTTCTGGGCGATCGGGCGGCCGCTGAGGACGTTTTCCAGGAAACCTTCCTGCAGGTGCATCAGTCTGCCGAGCAGTTTGACCTCGATCGGCGTCTGCGGCCGTGGCTCTTCACCATTGCGGCAAACAAGGCTCGCGATGTGATGCGGCAACGAGCTCGTCGGCCGACAAACCCCCTGGAGGCCTCTATTGGCGGATCGGCGGATGAGGGCGGCGGTCGTTTCATCGATCTGATGCAGGCTTCGACCGCCATGCCCGACGAGTCCATGCAGAAACAGGAGACGCGTGACCGGGTGCAGGGAATCGTAATGTCGATGCCCCACCACTTCCGCGAAATCCTCCTGCTCTCCTACTTTCATCAATTCCCGTATCGACAGATCAGTGATATGCTGGGTATACCGCTCGGTACGGTGAAATCGAGATTACATGCGGCGGTTGCAAACTTCGCCGAGCGCTGGGAAGCAGTGAACCCGCGGCACAGTTCAGCGTAATAACCGGCGAAAGCCACGTTTGAACAGGCCGCGAGGGCATCAAGGCGTTCTTTACGAGGCAACGTATTTCTATGTCTAAAGAAGACCTTCACTGTGCTCAGACGCAGTTTGGCCCCTTGAGTGAGCCGGATGTAGCTGAGACGCAACCAACACAAGTACCTATGAACGCTAAGCTTACAGATAGTGATCGTCGGGCAGTCGACTTCTTCTTGAATGCTGAGGAGCCGTCCATGGAAGTCAGTTCGCCCATGGCCAGAAACGCCTTTATGGACCGAGTACATGCGGTTCGTCGATTGCTTGGCCTTCTTGATTCCATGCCAGCTGACGGTCCATCCAGCGATCTGCTTGAGGCGACACTGGCCCATGTGCCCTTGCATGGGCACGCAGATGCCGTGGATTCGCCCGGTTCACAGCCCTCCGCGTGAATCACGCATCCTGATCACACACGCAGCCCCGCGATTTGCTGATCGCGGGGCTCTTCATTGGTTGGCGCCGTGCATGGCGCCATCCTCTACCGATCCCAGGCTTTATGCTGCCCTGAGCATCGCTATGATCTGGTAGATACGAAGGAGGGGCGATGGACAGCCTCGAAATACTTGGAATCCCCAAGCTCGATAACGCGACGATGCTCCTGGCTCTGACCGGGTGGATGGATGGCGGTGCTGTCTCAACAGGCACCGTCAAGATGCTGATGAACGGCCGGGATGTGAAGCAGATCGCACGGATCACCGCCGACCCCTTCTATATCTACAACTTCCCCGGGTCGATGGAAGTTGCCTCGCTCTTCCGGCCGACCGTGAAGGTTAAAGGCGGTGTGATCCGCGATCTCGATATGCCCTCCAATTCGTTCTACTGCGACGAAGCCGCCAATCTGGTCTTCTTCATCGGGAAAGAGCCCAACCTCCGTTGGCAGGAGTTTGCCTCATGTATCTTCGAGGTCGCCAGGCAGGCGGGCGTGCGCCGGATTATCTTCATGGGTTCGTTCGGCGGAACGGTGCCGCATACGCGCGAGCCGCGCATGTTCGGCTCCATCTCCCACCGCACCCTCCGGCCACAGTTGCAGACCTATGCCGTTAAGCCCAGCGACTACAAAGGTCCGGCCGGTTTCTCCACACTGCTGCTTGCACAAGCCAGCAGCCACGACATCGAGATGTTCAGCCTTGTCGCCGAGATCCCCGGCTACCTTGAAGGCGTAAACCCGCTGAGCATCGAAACGGTTTCACGTCGTCTGGCCAAAATCCTCAACGTGCCCGTTGACCTCGCGGCGATGCGCTCCGCCAGCAACAAATGGGAGATCGAGGTCAGCGAAGCCGTGCAGAAAGATGAAGACCTGTCCGCCACGGTAAAGAAACTCGAGGAGCAATACGATAACGAACTGATCAAGGAACAGGGCGAGCAGTAGAAGCCGTCGCCCGGCATGACCGGTTCACGGGCACCATTGCGCGGCAACAGCCCGGATCTCTCCGGCCGCGTCCGGATACGTCAATACCTGCGCGATATCCGCTCTGGCTTCGAAACGGCGCACGATCGCCGGTGCCTGCCCCGCGCCCACTTCAAGGAATAACCATCCACCCGGCTGCAGGTAACGGGGGGATTCGGTAATCACCCGGAACATGATCGATACGCCGAACGGCCCGCCGTTGAACGCCACGTCCGGCTCGAAATCAGCGATCTCGTGCGGCATCCTCGCCATCTGACCCGTCGAGATGTATGGTGGATTGCATGAAATGACGTCGACCTTGTTGATGAATTCGTCACAATTGAACGGGGCGAACAGGTCGCCGCAGCGAAATTCAACACGATCACCAAGCTGCAATCGATCGGCATTGCTCCTCGCCAGGCTCACGGCCTCTTCACTGATATCCGCGCCATAGATCCGCATATCGCCGGTGATGCGCGCGGCATACGCCAACGGCAGGTTGCCGCTGCCGGTGCAGATATCCAGGACCATCGCAGTACCATTGCTCGTGACACATCTCCGAATTCCCTCAATCGCCGCAGCCGCGAGTATCTCGGTTTCCTTACGCGGGATCAGGGCATCATGGCTTGCCAGCAGTTCCAGGCCCATGAAGTGCTGCCGGCCAGTCAGATGCGCCAGCGGTGTGCCGCGCTTGCGTTCCTCAATCAGCGAATCCAGATGCCGGCTCTGTCCAGCAGTGATCTCCGGCAACGGAAACGCAAATGCCAGAGTACACGATACGGGCGTCCCCGCGGCCGTCAGCCACAGCGCTCGCAGGACCGCCTCCGGCGTCTCATCGGGCTTATCCGGCAGGCTTTGCCAGAACTCGCAGATTCGCCGCAGCAGCGCGTGATACTGGTCACGCTGCACGAAATCCGTGGCGAGCGGGTGCTTATTGTCTCCCATCGTAGGCATAACACCCCTGTCCTCAGTGCATTCCATCTGCAACCCCTTAATTCTGCAGCGCGATGTGTCCGACTGCCACCAGATGACGGTAGGCATGGTTCAGTCAGCTTATCCAGTACTCTACCGATTCGTCCCCACTTCGGCAGCGCCATATATGCCGCAAGCCCATCAATGGTGCCGGGCATTCATGCAGCGTGTTGTCGTGCCGATCTCCGCGACCGCACATAGAACACCAGGGCAACAACACCTATGACAGCCAGACCCCCACCGATCCATGGAACCCGCCCGCTCACGTGTGCTGGTTGCGCCGGTGCGGGCGCAGTCGGCTTGGCGACGCCCATGAGCTGGTCATAAAAGGCGGGCTGAATGTAGCAGTAGTCGGCCGCGGGGCCTTTCCCCAATTCCTTCTCGCCGAGATAGATCACCTGAGGCTTGGGATCCAGGTTGGCCAGTGCCTCGTTCATCCGATTCGCGCACCCTGTAGCAAATCCCTCAGCGATGTCGGTATAGATGCGAACGCTTGTGCCGCGCAGCACCTGCGCAAGCTCCGGATCGAGCAACTCCCGGCCGTTCACTGGCGCCAAAGCAACGTAAACGCCCGGCATCTCCATCGCCAGGCTCCACACGGCCGTACCACCCACGGCCACACCCGTCAGACCGACATGCCGGCCATCGATCGCGCAACGGTTGGAGATCTCCCTGACCACCGCGGCCATCGCCTTGAGCGCCACCCGCTGAGAGTAGTTTCGTCCCGCCGGCGGCTGTGGCGATATACAGATAAACTTCAGTAACGGATCGGCCAGCACAAGCCTGTCGGGCCCCTGCACAAAGAATCCCTCCGCATCCGGCTTCTGATCCGTATCAGGCAAAAACACAATCGCGGGTTGCTTCCCCTCAGCCCGGTAACCCTGCGGCAAGGTGACCTGCACCGGGATCGAAACGTGCTGCAACAGATAATCCACATTCACCTGCAGTCGATGCCGGCCGGCGCTCACAGGCAAGTCGTGCAGCGTCACCACCGGATCCGGCACGACCACCGGCGCTACCGGCGAAAGGAACTTGCCCGGGATTGGCCCTTGCATCGTTCCATCAGGAAGCTTCCAGGCGACGGCAAGGTGGTTGTCTCCCCCGCCATTCTTGTGCCGGGCCTCGATGTAATAGCTGCCCCCCTGCTTCAACTGCACCGGTTTCGACTGCTGTTCGGGAGATGCTGTCCACTCCTGTGGCATCGACCACTGCGGCACTGAAGCAATCAGTCGCTTGCCCTCAGGCGTGCCATCGGAACTGAGCCACAGTTCGCACTGGTTATTGCCCGCGATATAAAAGCTGTAACTGCCATCCTGCAGCGGATGAATATAGCCGCGGATCACCGTGCCAAAATTCCCTTCCTGATTCTCCGGGATCTCAAAACGATCGAGCAGCACCTGCTCATTCGGATAGCCCGGATACACAGCCAGCGACGTCAGATCCTCCACCCGGCTGCCCGGAATCTCCCGCCAATAAGCGCAGAGAATGCCCTGGGTCTTTGCCGGCGCTGTAGCTGGCCCCGCCGCTCTTGCCGGTACAACAGGCATCAGCAGCAACAAAAACGTCAACACGATGGATAGATGATGCATCACGATTTTCTGGTAGTGCTCGCCGATGCCGGCCGGCTTGCCGGATGCGCCTTGCGTCGCTTGGAAAGCAGCCAGTCCCAGAAGGCGGGATCAGTATACACGCCACAATAACAAAAGTGATTGCCTTCAGGCAGCACCCGATAGACAAAGTCCCGATGCCCCGCCGCGATGAACGCCTTACTCATCTCCTGGCAGAACCCAGAGAAGTAGGGATCAGCGCTGCCACTGGCCAGATACACCGGCACGTTCGCCAGACGGGCCTCCGTCTCCGCTGGGTCCTCGGTGCCCTTGCCCGACACGGGAACAATGGCAGCCCACCGCCCAGGCGTCTGCTCCGCAATCAACCAGGTATGTGTTCCCCCCCAACTGAATCCCGTCAGGTAAACTCGGTTCTGATCCACGCGGTATGCCCGCCCGAGTTGGTTCACCAGTTCCGCCAGCACCTGCGGCATCGGTGCCACTTCCAGCGGATGTTCCTTCGGACACTGCGGGGCAACTCCAATGAACTTCGCGCTCTTGCGCAGCGTCAGCGAGTTAGCCTGCGGCCGCGTGGCAGGATCGCGCTCATCCCACGCATCCTGAATCCACAGGTGCGCCATGCCTTCGCATCCCAGTACCTCACCTCCACCGACACCCTCAATCCCGCGGTTGTGAATCGCCATCACGACCGGAAACGGCTCCCGGCTGGCAAAATAGCCCGGCGGAAGGAACAACCCAAACGTCATCGTGAAATGCTCCTGCCCGATCTGCACCGTCGCATCGACGCTGTGGAACCCAGGCGACGCCGGCAGCCGCGTTGCCCCCGGCAGGCGCACGCTGATTGCCTCAGCCTTGCCCGTCTCGGCCGCCAACACACAGGCCGACAGGCAACACACCAATAGCGCAATAATGATGGATCGACTCACAGCGCAACTCCTGCAACAACATCAGAGCTTACCGCACTTCGCTCCAGATGTTGATGCACAGAGTCGTCACCCGCAAGCAAACCGTTTCGTCTCGCGGTAGAATGCCCCCATGCCCGTAACCGTGCCACTTCGCCCGGCCAATGCATCTCGGCCTCAGGACCGATTGCTCCTGACCATCATCTTCCTCTGCGGCTTCATCCTGCGCTCCATCGTAAGCTGGCAGAGCCCCAAATATGATGAACTCTACTTCATCCAGCACTCTATTATCGGCCCCTGGAGCGATCTGCTCTGGGGCAATTACAGCCCCAACAACCACATTCTCTACGCCGTCATCGCCAAGCTGCTCTACGAGATGACCGGGTCGGCCGCTCCCCAGTTAGCCCGCCTCCCCGCCGAACTTGCCGGTATCTGGGTTGCCTGGCTTCTTGCCAAGCCATTCTGGCCATCCAATCGCGGAACCGCCCTCCTCATCCTCGCCACCGGCGTCTCCTATCCCTGGCTGCTCGCCTTCAGTTGCGATGCCCGCGGCTATTCGCTGATGCTCGCTCTGGTCATCCTCGCCACCCTCTACCTCCCGCAGGCCCAGTCGCGCTTCAGTTGGCGATACATGCTCGCCGTCGTCGCCGCAATGATGACCCTACCCATCGCCGTCGCCCCCGTGATCGGCCATGGCATCCTCACCCTCACCAAAGGTCGCCCCGCCACCCTCAAATGGCTCCTCTGCGCCTCCTCCGCCATGTTTGTCAGCGCACTGCTCTACCTCCCCCAATTCACCGGCATCTCCCAGTACTGGGGCGGCCTGCACGATACCGGCGAAGGCTTCCCCCTCCTGCAACTTCTCCCCTACACCGGCTGGCACCTCATCGTCGGCTGCCAGCCCGGCACCGCCGCATGGGGCTGGCTCATGCTTCTCTTGGCCTTGGCGCCCCTCCCATTGGCCTGGCGCCTGAACATGGGTCGCGACATCATCATCTCTTGCGCCATCGCCGTCATCCTGGCCCTTATCGGCGCCCTGGCCATTCCCGGCGGCGGACAAATCCGCTACCTCATTTGGCTGGTCCCCATCGTCATCCTCTCCATGGCCGCCCTCGCCCGCTGGCTCGTCCCCTCCCACGCCCCGCGATGGGCCTACGCCCTGGCCATCCCCATCCTGCTCATCTGGTCCGCCCTCTCTCTCCAGGTCCTCCGCATCCCCATGCAGCCCATCGAAGATGCCGTCCGCGCTGGCTACACCCGCACCCGGCAGGATCATCGCCTGCTTGTCGGCGTCGGCATCGCCTCCATCGAGGCCGCCCTCCAGTTCGGCCAACTCGACGGTGTAGCCTACAACCTCAGCCAACTGCAAGAGGCCGAAAACGTATCCAATCGCAAGATAAGGCTCATCGCCTTCGACCCCGACCGCCTCGCCCAGTACGACCATGATCTCTGGCAACACATCCAATCCGATTACCAAATCGAGCAACGCCTCCCCGGCCGCATCGCCGATTGCGAAATCCTCTCCCACCGCTAGCTCGATGGACAGGAGAGGCAGGATCGAGGAGAGAAGCGCGGAGGGCCTGCCACGGCCGCCAAACTGCGAGCGGAATGGAGAAGCGGATTTGCGTTGACGGTTGTTTGTGGCGGGGAATTGGAGTGGTATGGTAGGTGTTGCGTCAGCGGACAAATGCACCACGCGCTTCTTCCCGAGGCACCAGACATGGCCAGAGAGTTCAAGTTGCCGAAACGGCTTTTTGACGCCCACAATCACCTTTTTCGCGAGGATGACGACGGCTCGCTTACGGTCGAGGGTCAGAAGGCGATGGGCATCGAGACGACCGTCGTGATGGGTCTGCCGTGCGAGACGCGAGCCCGAACCGACCGTTACAACCAGCGGGTTGTGCGGGCACAGAAGAAGTTTCCGGGAAAGATCATCGCGGGTGTTTATGTCGATCCCCGAGATGCCCGACGCGCGCTAAAGACCATCCGCGACGCCCATGCGGCCGGGGTCAGGCTCGTCAAGCTCTTCCCAAACCTGGGGTACTACCCCGACGATGCGAAGATGCGGCCGTTCTTCGACGAGGTCGAAAAGCTGAAGATGGCCGTGCTCAGTCACTGCGGGTGGCTGTGGTTGTGGGGAGGCCAGATGGCCAAGGAGGACTGGGCCACCTACTTCTCGGCTCCCGGGCGGTTTGAGAAAGTTGCACGGATGCATCCGGAGACAACGTTCATCCTGGCGCACATGGGGGGCATCAACGGATTCCTGGAGGCGGTGATGCTGGCGACGCGGACGCCCAATGTTTACGTCGATACCTCGCCCGGACAAGGTTGGTGGGTGCTGGAGACGATGCCGAGGGTCGCCGGCACCATCCCGGCCGGGAAACTGCTGTGGGGGGCGGATTCGCATTACACGGCCGACGGGTTGAAACGGGTGCGCAAGGGCGTTGTGGGGGCGGGATTTGGTCCGCAACTGGAGAAGGTGTTCTACCTGAACGCTCGCGGTATCTACGAGAAACTGGGCGTGCTGCGGTAGGGATTGGAGCGGCAGAGGGCCACTGAAGAATAGGAATCGGCAGTGGTCCTCGGACCCGGACTTATCATGTGGTACTGACATGAACCGATGGAACATCCCGGAATGGCTGGAGCGCGAGGTCATTGAGCGTGATGGCTGTTGTGTCTATTGCGGAGTCAAGTTCACAGGGCAGAGCAAGAGTCGGCGCGACCGCCCGTCATGGGAACACATCATCAACGACGAACGTATCATTACACTCCAGAACATCGTCAGATGCTGCATCGGATGCAACGCAAGCAAGGGCACCAAGAATCTCGTCGACTGGCTTGAGTCAACGTACTGCAGAACTCGCGGCATCACCCGCGCTTCAGTGGCGGTGGTCATTCGGTCTGCTCTTGTGTCGAGTGCCAGCAAAGAGGTTGCTGTACAATAATAATCAGCAGCGCCCCCTTATCTTGGCCCGTGATCAATTCGAAATCGAGCTACTGCCCCGGAGATGCAAGTCCGCCGGGGCAGTTCTCGTTTCTGAACCATCCGTTGGCTGCGCATGCTTGGCGAGCCACTCACGGCTGAGTCGCTTGCCCTCATCGACCTGGTCTTTGGTCATATGCGACTCAAGGGCCTTTCGGAACTCGTGGGAACGATCGGATGCTTCAGCGGCAAGATCCGCCCACATATACGCTGCTACCATATCTTGTGGTACGCCTGCGCCCATGGCATACATAACGCCAAGGTTGTTCTGGGCGGCATCGCATCCTTGATCTGCAGCCTTGCGATACCAGACGACTGCTTGGACCATGTCCTTTCCGATGCCGGTGCCGTCTCGAAACATGTCGCCGAGATTGCTCTGGGCAATAGCGTGTCCCTGGTCTGCAGCCTTGCGGTACCAGACGACTGCTTGGACCACGTCCTTTCCGATGCCGGTGCCGTTCGCATACGCCACGCCGAGGTTGTTCTGGGCGATAGCATGTCCTTGGTCTGCAGCCTTGCGATACCAGACGACCGCTTGGACCACGTCCTTCCCGATGCCGGTGCCGTTCGCATACGCCACGCCGAGGTTGTTCTGGGCGGCGGCGTCTCCTTGATCTGCAGCCTTGCGATACCAAAAGACCGCTTGAGCCGGGTCCTTCGCGACGCCAGTGCCGTTCGCATACACCACGCCGAGGTTGTTCTGGGCGGCGGCGTTTCCTTGATCTGCCTCAGTGCGAAGCCTGGCAATGTCGGTGCTCGGTGAAGTCGCATGTTGGATGGGGTCGAGCGTAAGCTGCGACTGGGCGAAGACGGTGGCGGAAATCGTCAGCAGTAACACAAAGAAGGGCGTACACAGTCTGCCGGGCTTCATGACTTACCTCCCAAGACTTCCCTATCCTGCGGCGAGACAGGATGATGGTGCTGCAGTGCTGGCAAATTCCACCGAATCCCCAAGCGTCTCGGGCACGAGTGCCACGTACCACCTGCAGATCTCCGGCGAATTACCCATAAGCTTGGATATCTTGTACAGACTTTCACCCTTCATTGCCAGTTGGCTGCCAAAGGTGGACCAGCAGGGGCCACTACACAATACTGATCAGCAGTGACCCCCTTATCTTGGCCATCAACGGGGATCGAGGCGAGGGGCTCGCCAGCTTGCTATTACCTTCGCTCTTCAGGGAGTACCGGCATGCCCACGGTGCACGGTGGAGGATCGTTTCTTGCTCCCGCGCGTAGACTCATTACAATGCGGTAAGGACAATGTATGGCATTTCTTCAAAAACACGCCCCGTCCCGCTCTCTCCGTCTGGCAGCCATCAACATGGTGTGGTTGGGTATTATCATCGGATTCTTTGGCTTATGCGTTTTGGCAGTGACGTTGGGCGACTTCAGAGCCGCACCGTCAGGCTTCGGGAAAACGATCAACGTAGTTGTGGCCGTGCTTGTTGGCTTGGGGATGTTGCTGCCCGCAACACTCTATGTGGTCTGCGGTGTTCAACTGAATCGCCGGCAGCGCTGGGCTGCAACCTGGGGGATTATGCTGACTTGGGGCGAGTTGGCCTTCGCTGGCCTCGTTAGCGTAGCCTCGCTGGCAATGTGTCTCACTCAGAAGCCCAACATCATCGGGACACTCATTACACTCGTGTGGCTCGCCGCCTTAGCCCAACTTCTGGTACATCTGCGAAAGGCCCGTGCATATCTTGACGGTCTCGCCCACGGCCCGGACCCACTGCACCAACCTGACTGCACCGAGACAATTGCTGGCATGGAAACTGGTGACGGCAGCAGCAGCCATGGCGCGTGATCACGCACAGCTATTTAGGGCAATTCGGTTGCCGGATGCGGCGCTGAACTCAACGGAATCGCCCAATGCTTCAGGGATCAGTGCGGCATAGTGCCACCTCCAGATCTCCCGCGAATTGCCCATTAGCGTGGATATCTTGTACAGACTTTCGCCCTTCATTGCCAGTTGACTGCCGAAGGTGTGCCGGGATTCCAGACAGGACCTGTGTAGTGTCGTCATATCATACTCCACGATACGAATCTGGATTGAGGGGCGCCCGAATAGCCTGCCAGTACGCGACATATCGCCAGCCCCACGGGTCTTCGGAAGCGGGTTGAGTGTTGATGTGTGGCACGGTGTGCCGCGCTGCACGGTGTGCCGCACTACTGTGGTCAGCCCGCCGGAATGCGCCATAGCGCATCGATCGGCAGGGCATGCAGGTTCGGCCCAAAGGGCACGACTTCCCGCCCCAGATACAGAACCACGCCGCGGACAAACCGCTTGCCGGTGGCGTCGGCCAGGTCGCTCAGGCCGCGCAGGTCGTCGTTGCCGGGATTCGTCGCCGCCTTTACCTCCACTCCGACGATCATTCCCCGCCGGTCCTCCAGCACATAGTCCACCTCGCGGCCGTCGGCTGTGCGGTAGTAATACAGCGCCGGCTTGGTCTGGCTCCAGCCGATCTGCTTGTGCAACTCTTGTCCGACGAATGATTCGAGCATCGCGCCAAGGTCGGTACTGGGCTCCGTCAGCCGCGCGGTCTCCAGGCCGCAGAGGTACGCCGCCAGTCCCGAATCATCCAGATAGACCTTCTCGCGCTTGATAAACCGTCTCCTGGGGCTTCCCGACCACGCCTGCAACGGCTGGTACAGATGCGTAGCCTGGAGCAGTGTGAGGTAGCGTTTGAGCGTCGGTTGGGCCAGACCGATGTCGCGCGAGAGCGAGGCGATGTTCAGCAGGCCCCCAGTCTGAGCGGCCAGCAGGGACAGGAGGCGGGGCATCTGTGTGAGGCCGTCGATATCCGCCATGTCCCGCACGTCACGCTGCAGGATCGTGGTGATGTAGGACCCGAACCAGGCTTGGCGGCGGGCGGCATCTGCGCGGTGGGACATCTCGGGGTACCCGCCGGCAACGATCCGCTGAGCGAGGTTCGCACGCGTCATTGCCAGGGGAGAAACCGCAGGCAGGGGACTAGGGCGGAACAGGGCGTCAATGAAGCCCTCGCGGGTGCCCTCCAGTTCACCTTGCGAGAACGGCCAGAGCGTCAGGATCTCCATACGTCCGGCCAGGGATTCGGAGAGTTTGGGCAGCAGCAGGACATTGGCCGACCCGGTCAACAGGAAACGCCCCGGCGTTCTCTGGCGATCCACTTCAAGTTTGAGGGCCCGAAAGAGCTCGGGGGCCAACTGGACCTCATCGATGATCACCGGCGAGGAAAGGCCGGCCAGGAATCCGCCGGGGTCGCGGGCGGCGGCTGAGAGCACGGCAGCGTCATCCAGTGTAATGTAGCGAGCCTTGTGGCCGGCGCTGGCAAGAGCCTGGGCGAGAGTGCTCTTGCCACTCTGCCGAGGTCCTTGGAGGAGCACCACGGGGCTGTCCGTCAATGCCTGGAGAAGCGAATGGGTGAGGTGGCGTGGAATCATGGAGGCATTGTACTTCCGCGCATTAGATAATCAAACGCCATGTGTTAGATTATATAACACTGTCTTGCGCTTCAACTTGACTGAGGAAGGTGCGCCGGTGATCCGGGTGCGGGACACTTTGGGCGGCTTCTCGAGGTCGGCTCACTTGTACTCCGTTTTCGCCGAAAACGGAGGGATTGGACGGCCTTGGGCGCGGGGGCGCGGTATCGGCGGGCGGAATTGGTTCGCAGGGCAGTGCTTCAAGGTCTTCCTTAACGCCGGTTTCGGTGCGCCCGTCGTCTCGGCTGCGGCGATTCGTTCTTGCGTGTGTTGACATTTTGTTATCACGCCTGATATGACAAAGATCAATGGAAGGGTGGATTATGAAGAAGTCAAAGACCGGCACAATGAATTACCCCGTCCGCGACAGCTATCTCGATATGGTCCGGCGCTTCCCCCTGCGGCCGATCCGGTCGGATGCCGAGAGCGATGCGGCCGCCGTGAT